>CAZQJS010000120.1:0-1663 GCA_964593725.1 uncultured Desulfobacterales bacterium | reverse complement strand
AATGAAATTGGGTTTTTTAAGGAATAAACAAACAAAAATATGCATACCTTTGAATTACTGGTGATGCGTTAAACTTTTTTTTAAACTTATACTAAACTATATTACAACAACATACAAACGTTCTTTGATTTTTTGATTTGATTTGATTTTTAGCTTTGCATTTTTAATGCGAAGTTATGAATTCAGGTAAATACGTTTTTTCTCAGTTGTTACAGTATATTAACGGATATGAGTTTGATAAACTTGTAAAAAAGTACAATGGTGATTATAGAACAAGGGATTTCAACTGCTGGAATCAGTTTGTTCAATTGTTTTTTGGCCAACTTACAGCAAGGAACTCTCTGCGAGATATCTGTACATGTTTAAAAGCTCATAGAAATAAACTTTATCATCTTGGGATAAAGCAGTATGTTAATCAATCCACATTATCAAGAGCCAACGAAAACAGAGACGCAAGAATCTTTGCTGATTTTGGCAATTACATGATTCAGCAAGTAAGGCCATTGTATGCAGATTCTTCTATTTCCGATATAAATATCAAAAATGAAGTGTTTGCTTTGGACTCAACAACGGTTTCGCTTAGCTTAAAGCTATTCAATTGGGCGCCGGGTAAATACTCTAGAGGAGCAATAAAGATCCATACAATGCTGGATTTAAGAGGAAGCATACCCTCATATATCCTTATTACCGATGGCAAATACCATGACAGCAATGTACTTGATGTCATTCCTCTCAAAGCAAATGCAATTTATGTCATGGATAAGGCTTATATAGATTTTAAAGCATTATATCGTATGAACGAATCAGGAGCATTTTTTGTATCCAGAGCAAAAACAACATTGGATTTTTCTGTCACCGAGACCAATTATAATATTGATGAGGCTACAGGATTAAGAAGCGATAAAACAATCATACTCAATGGGTGCAAATCCCATAAGTTGTATCCAGAAACATTAAGATTGGTCGAGTTCTATGATAATGAAAAAGATATCGTCTTAACTTTTTTAACAAACAACACATCTACTTCAGCTCTTGAAATTGCTCGTTTGTACCGGAACCGTTGGCAGATAGAGATCTTTTTTAAATGGATAAAACAGAACCTAACCATTAAAAAACTATGGGGACACTCTGAGAATGCTGTCAATATCCATATTTGGATAGCAATTTGCACTTATCTCATTGTTGCTAAAGTTAAGCATTCATTAAAAAGTAACCTTTCAATTTATGAGATAATACAAATTTTAGGCATTTCCGTGTTTGATAAAACTCCAATACAAGAACTACTTACAGAATATCAAATCAATCAAGATGTCAAAGAACAATTAAATTTATTTAGTGAATAATTTTTAACGCATCAGTAGTAATTGTTCATTATAAATTTAAGAAATTTTATTGTGGTGTCAAATCAAAAATGATGCGGCTTTGTTTATAAAGCCGTTAAAAGCATCATTTACCATATCTTTAATTGCAGGAACGGTGCTTACGGGGAAAGGGTTTTCATGCAGATACTTATAGTTGAAATCGATCTCCTCTACCCTGTTGCCGGAAAGTACTTTTTTAGCTTTCTCCGGAATTATCACGTTATCCTGCTTCAGGGTGATTGCCATCAGGCGGTCTTTATATCCGGCGAACATTCTGGAATTGTATTGCTTCAGTGTTTTAA
>CAZQJS010000119.1:0-1693 GCA_964593725.1 uncultured Desulfobacterales bacterium | reverse complement strand
ATCAGCTAGTAGCGTCTGGAAGCTATGAACAGGTAAGTTGTCATCTTTACACTTTTTGGTTGTGGCTTTATATCGTGCCTGAGGCGAAACCTGTGCATCCTGGACAGGAGATGAACGCAATTGCTCGGCTGCTTGTTTGTTATCATCATCATACAGCATAGGAGCTAACTGCTGACGCATATGCCATTCAACATAATATGACAACATACATAAAAAAACATGTGCTTTAACACGTCCTTCAAGATAATGATAAATTGGACGAACCTTAAGGTCCACTGTTTTTAGACTTCTAAATGCCTGCTCAACAACAGATAATTGCTTATATGATTTAACCGTCTCAGTGGCACTAAGATGTTCCTTTGGCACACTTGTACGAATAATATATATACCATCAAGTTTAGATTCAGTATCAATAGTTTTCTGGTTTCTATGAAAAGCCAAAAAGCCTTTTTTTATATCAATCTTAATGTGTTTACCAACTTTATATTTATTGATAATTTTACCTACAGCAATACCTATGTCTTTGACTGTTTGTAATGGTTTTCTTTTACGAGATATAGCTTTTACAATCTTTTCCAATTCTTTTTCTGTGGCTTCTAATAGTGATTGCCGTGTTTTCTCACGCTTGACTTCAAGCAATGGATTATAACAGACCATAAGTCTTTCACCTGGAAAGTCAGGATGGGTTATTTCTGCTATATCCTGCTTGTCAAATAATGATTTTTCAATATGATTATCTGCCATTATTTTACGTATTTGAGGCCCCTTTAATGCAGATATCCAGTCAATACCTTCAATTGGACTGAGATCTTTTTTTATACGAGCACTGGTGAGCATTCCACGATCGCCTACAATGATTATTCTTTCTAAACCAAAACGAGTAGTTAGCTTTTCTATTTGAGTTTTTACAGTCATAGGATCGGCTGTATTGCCTTGAAATACTTCTATGGCAAATGGACATCCTTCTTTGTTACATAGTAAGCCATAAACGATAATAAGCTTGCTTTTCTTGTGGTCTTTGTCATGGCCTCGCTTGGCTAAAGGGCAAGATGTACCTTCAAAATAAGATGAGCTGGCATCATAAAGAACCAGAGAGCCATTTTTTAGATGTTTATCTGCTAATTTTGATTCTATTTTACCCTGACGGGTCAACAGCCAATCCATGGCGTGATACAAGTCATTCTCATTAACATCAGGTAAGTTTAGTAAATCACTTAAAACAGATGAGCAGGTTTCTTGATTTATCGAACGTACAGTAGCTAACTTGGAACATGGATTTATGATCCTGGCGACAATCATAGCCATTACCAGCTTATGGTTTTTGCTCTGGGGTGAAGATGATATTATTCTATTAAGCCCAGTTTGCTTGAGAGTCGATACGACAGCCTTGATATTGGCATAAGGCAATGAGCGGATGATTTTAAAGTTATTTTCGGCTTTCTCAACAACACTGCCGCCTTTTAATAGCTTACGTATTTGCTCGACTGTTTCATCTGGCAGATGACTGATATTTGCCAGTGTTCGTTTGTGTATTTTTCCACCTTCACGGAAAGATTCCCTGATCAATGCACACGGCGGCGAATTTCTATTTGGTATCTTTTCTACATACATGCACACCAGTATACTAACTAATATCAGTAAATCAACTAAAAATAATAAAAATAATAAAAATTTACATGGGTACAAAAATAAC
>CAZQJS010000118.1:0-2036 GCA_964593725.1 uncultured Desulfobacterales bacterium | reverse complement strand
CACAGATACCTGATTTTTACCAGGTACATCAGGGCACAAAAGATTACAAAAAAAAGATGTAAATTCAACAGTGGCTGCAACCATGGTAGCTGTTAAATCAGGAATAAAAACAGCACACCTTGAAGCAGGGCTACGCTCCTTTGACAGAACAATGCCCGAAGAGATAAA
Organism: uncultured Desulfobacterales bacterium; assembly: GCA_964593725.1. Taxonomy (GTDB): domain Bacteria; phylum Desulfobacterota; class Desulfobacteria; order Desulfobacterales; family Desulfobacteraceae; genus JAIOSM01. Next base: position 1,868 of record CAZQJS010000118.1, on the reverse strand, counting down.
CCGACTGATTACAGATTCCATAGCTGATATTCTCTGGACTCCTTCTTTAGACGGAAATGAGAATCTCAAAAAAGAAGGCATTCCTGAATCAAAAATTAAATTTGTAGGCAACATAATGATAGATTCTCTTGAAATGACAAGAGGCAAAATTGAAAGCAAATCAATATATAAAAAATTTGATCGCTCAAAAGGACAATATGGTCTTGTAACCTTGCACCGCCCGTCCAATGTTGACAACCCTGAAATCCTTGAAAACCTATGCAAAAAAATAGCAGACATCTCAAAAAAGATCCCTCTGATTTTCCCGATTCATCCAAGGACTCTTGCAAACTTGAATAAATACAACTTAAATAAAATTCTTGAGGACAAAACATCCATTCATCTATCAACGCCTCTTGGCTACATAGATTTTATGAACCTTGTATTTAATTCAAAATTTGCAATAACCGATTCCGGCGGTATTCAGGAAGAAACAACATATCTTGGAATACCATGCCTCACATTAAGACCAAATACAGAAAGACCAATTACAATAACACAAGGGACTAATCGCCTTTGTACTCCGGAGGAGATTCCCGAATTAACTGATAAGATACTTTCAGGACAATTTCCAAAAGGCACCATACCTAAATTTTGGGATGGTAAAACTGCATCACGCATAGTTGACAATATACAAACATTGTCAATGTGACAGACAAACTAAATTCCTGAGTCGAAATCATAACTATTGCTTTTTGACAAAACAATCTTGATGCAGTAAAATAAAATTAAAATATATTGATAAAAAACAGCATAAAGGAAGAGGGAATAAAATGAAACTTATTAATAAACAATATATTGTTGATGAAAATAATAAAAAAATAGCCGTTCAAATGCCCATTGAGACTTTTATTAAAATCGAAGAAATTCTTGAAAATCATGCACTTTTCCACTTGATGAAGGATAATAATGATGAAGACCTATTGGAATTCAACGATGCACGCAAATACTATGATCAATTGGCTAAAGAAGCGTGAAAATAAAATATAGGAAAAAATTCTTAAAAGAGCTTTCCAAAATTCCATTCGATATAAGACTCAAAATTGAAAGTTTTGTTTTTGAACAGCTTCCTGAAGCAAAGTCAATACATCAAATAGGCAAAATTGAACAAATGAAGGGCTACCCTTTCTATTTTAAAGTTAGATTTGGATCATACAGAATAGGTATGAGAATACAAGATGATGTAATTATCTTAGAAAAGGCGTTGCATCGCAAAGATATATACCGCCATTTTCCATAAACTTTGCGCAATAGTACAATATAAACCCTTGACTATAGTGGACCCCAAAACAGGACAATATGTTAAGATAAGAGACCTCGTATAATAGAATTATTAAAAAAAGTACAAAAAGCCAGAAAAGGATTTTTCCGGGATCAGGGTCTGTTGCACTACTTTTTAAAAATTAATACTCTTGATTCTCTTCTTATTCATCCGGTAGCTGGAATTTACTTATTACCGAACAATAGATAAATCTGAAATTGACCTTATTATTGAGGGTAGCTTTAATCCTGTTCCCATAAAAATCAAGCTTAATTCCACAGTAAGTCGTACAGCATTGCGTGGCCTGAACAATTTTCTTAATGATACAAAAACAAACTATGCCATTTTAATTAACAGAGGGAAAAGGATAGAACTACTCACTGATAAAATCATCCAAATATCGGTAAACTATATTTAAACTCGATATTTGTCAGTTGGAATGACAAATATCCATATTATGCCTGTATATAAAAAAAGATTCAGAGATTGTTTCCCAAATGAAAATATTCATAGGGGTCTTGTTATTTGTGCAATACCAACTTTTCAAGAACTAAGCCATGATGCCCTT
>CAZQJS010000117.1:0-2180 GCA_964593725.1 uncultured Desulfobacterales bacterium | reverse complement strand
TGCTGTTATTATGATGGCCTTGCAAGGGACTGCACCTCGGAAATAACACTTCCTGCCAGGATACATTTTGACAGCCATATGCATTTTATGTCCGGCGATTGTACTCCCATGCCGGTATTGTGGGATCAAATACCAGTGGTTGATTTTGAAAGAGATACATTGAGTTCAATAGCATCAGCAGCGTATACAACAGGCCTCAGGAAAATCAATAAAATCGGTGGGTTGACCACCTTAGAAATTGCCGAGAAAAGTATTGAAGGCAATAAAAATGTTTATAACAGGCTTTATGGTAAAAAAGATGCAAACGATTTGAGACCACGCTGGACACCAATGATTTCCTTACCCATGGATATGGAATATGCCCATATTGACGGTTACAAAGGAGAAAAGATCTATATTAAAGTTTCAAAACGTTATTATCTTGAATTTAATTGCTGGGATCTTACAGAAAGATTGAAGATTAGAAAAAAATATAGTGATGCTACAATTCAAAAAATTTACACAGATCAAGTACTGATGACAACACAGCTTAAAGTTATTTTGTGGCCGGATGAAGTTGGAGAAAGATTAGCAGCCATAACATCCACAAGAGCTAAACTTAAAGCTAAAGAGCGCGGACAGAATCATGGCCGTAAACTGTTTGATATTAAATCAGAGACCATAGGTTCAAAGTTGGATCAGGAAAAATTAAAAAAGAGCGGTAAAAAGGTAAAACAAGGTTTTTACTATTATTATGAGCGAACAGATACAGGCAAAGAAGATCTTGAACCAAAATGGCTGGACGATGAAGAAATGAGTATTTTTGTACCCTGGGCAGCCCAGATATCTAGTACAGTTGGAGCAGTTTTGAAAAACCCCTTTGATTATCTTCCCATGTACCATTATGATCCACGAAGATGGGGAGAGACTGATCACGGCAAATCAAAACAAAAAGGCAATCTGAGTGGGAAATGGTATGAGCCCTTTGCAGAGGTTGCCACAGCAGACAAACCCGGTATATTTATCGGATTTAAATTATATACAAAGCTTGGTTATAAACCCCTTGATCCTGAACTTAAAAATACACAAACTGAATTTTACAAAAAATGTACTGATGAGAATATACCAGTTTTATGCCACAACACACCGGGCGGTGTTTGCTCTGCTGATCGAAAGATTTATTATGATATGGATAAATCATCAAAACATGAATATAAGCAGTCATTCAGCTTTGCCAGAAAAGACGACTGGTACTTTGACAAGTTTGTAAGCCCTGATGCCTGGAAACCTGTATTAAAACAATATCCCAAACTAAAACTCTGCCTTGCTCATTTTGGCGGGGATGAAGCCTGGAGCTTGTGGAAGGGACAACGGAGAGAGAACTTTGCACATAATACCTCCTATAGCGAGATAGAGCTCTCTATTGGCCGTGCTTTTGGAATAAAGATCCACAATAAATTTTCCTGGATAAAACAGAGTGTTGATATAATGGAACTCAAGAATGGTGATGAATATAAATATCCAAATTTTTACGTTGATCTTTCATATGTTTTTATGAAAAATTACATAAACGAATTCTTATGGCTAATGACAAAACACCCCATTGTAAAAGAACGTGTATTATTCGGCAGTGACTGGTATATGACAGAACTTGATGAGTCTTCTATAGAGGACTTTCTTGAAGAAGCAAAACCTGCATTTGATAAGATCAGTGAAAAACTGACAGAAAAAACAGGTATACGGGAAGATCTCTGGACAACCTTTACCAGAACAAATCCAATGAAGTTTTTTAATATTCGATCTATTGCAAAGAATTATGAGACAGGGTTGCAGGAGGCTAAGAAGAACTATGCTGATGATTTGCAGGAAGATCATGATATAGAAGAAGATGAAATAGGTGAACTCTTAGTCAAAGACAAATCCTCAATAAAAGCTAAATTAGAGATAATAGAAAACTCTGATATCTATTAAAACAAGGATAAGTATAAATGATTAAACAAACAGCACTCATATTATTATCTGTTTTTATATGTTTAACCTCAAATCTTTATGGAGATACAATAGTGGAACCGTTATATATATGGAACAAGGCTTTAATGCCAAAACTTGAGCCTGTGATTTATCCTACAGGTAAATACCAGATCATGAACATTTTTGATTTTCCTGCAGATAATGCCATTGCCACCACAAGAGAGCCGGGC
>CAZQJS010000116.1:0-2274 GCA_964593725.1 uncultured Desulfobacterales bacterium | reverse complement strand
CGGAAATTTGTTCGATTAGTTGCTGGTAAGAATAAAATAACTTTTCAGGGCAGGGAAACAAATTGGGATCAACTTCCAAATTTGCTTGAGCAGGTTGACTACAGGGGTACTACGGTTTTTGAAGTTGGGTTTACTGAATTTCATGAAAGAGGACCAGGTATTCCAGTAAGCAAATGGCTGAGCAAACAAGCTGCATGGCACAAAGCAGCACTCCTTTGCAGGAAATTTGGTTTTGACTATTTAAGCTTTGTTGGTAAGCATAAATTAGGTGCAGTTTCAGGCAAAACGCGCAATTATCTTGTTCGTCCTATGGAGTTTGGCAAGGAAATCAATCTTAATTTGCCATCTGCTGAAGACAGTCCTTTGGTGTATTTGAGTACAATAGAGTTTTTAAAAGACAAAGCTGTTCTGCGAGGTAAAATAACTTCATATCCGAAAACAAGATGGGATATTGAGATTGCATTTTTTGATGCAAAGATGGAACGGCTTGATTATGTTTTTACGAACTATGAAAACCCTGGTATTAGACAAGGTACAGCAGTTAATTATAAAGAGATAATCGAAATTGATATAAGTAAAATAAAGAACCTTGAAAAAACAAAGTTTGTTGAGCTAAGTATCAAGCAATCGGAAAACAGGGGTACTCAAAAACAAAACAGTAAGAATATAATTGATATTAAACCTGATGACTTTCAGCTTGAAGTTAATGCTCAACGGGGTGTATGTAATCTTGTGGTTTCAATTACAGATAATAACAGTATCACTATTCCAGAATTTAAGCTCAGGTATTACAGAGGTCCATTAGATGAAAAGCTTGATGAGACAGGCCATAAACATAATAAACATAGCGGTTGGCATTGCGCAGGTCCTATAGAGCCTGGTAAGCAATGGAATGAAAGTACACGTTATTTTCATTTGCCTAATGGTGAATATGCATTTTATGTTGTTTTAGATTATGATAATCAAATTTCTGAAATTGATGAGAGTAATAATACCACATCAATAAAAGTTATTATGAAAGATGGTTTGGTATATGTTAAGCGTTAAAAGAGCAAAAGCAGAACCGTTAGAGTTTTATAGATTCCTGCTAACGACATGCATAAATGACAGAAGATTGTGTTTTTTATAATACTCCCCAAAAACTGGGCGCGCAATAATCATTTTTAAGATGTATTTGTCATCTGGACCGATAATATAAATAGTTAATCCAGGAGACAAAACAATGAAAAACAAACGAAGAAATCACAGTGCTCAATTTAAAGCAAAAGTGGCCTTTGCAGCAGCCAAGGGCCATAAAACAATGGCAGAATTATCCAAAGAGTATCAGGTTCATCCTACTCAGATTTTACAATGGAAAAAGCAGCTTATGGATTCATTGCCAGATATATTTTCAGTTAAACACAAGAAAAAGCAGCAAGATCAGGAATTACTTACCTGTGAATTATACCAACAAATAGGCCAGTTAAAAGTTGAATTAGACTGGGTTAAAAAAAAATCTGGATATGACAATTAATCAAAAGCGATCATCTATTGATCCTGATCACAGTCAAATTTCAGTTACCCGTCAATGTGAACTACTCGGTTTGGCCAGAAGCAGCTTATATTATAGCCCTTGCCGAGATACAAGTTATAATGAGTATTTGATGCAGCTAATTGATGAACAATATACAATTACCCCTTTTTATGGTGTAGATAAGATGACTGCCTGGTTATGCCGTCAAGGCCATCATGTCAATCCTAAGCGTATTCGTCGTTTATTGCGTCTAATGGGCATAGAAGCTATATATCCTCGTTCTAAGCGTAGTTTAAGCCAGCCAGACAATGATCATAAGATCTTCCCTTACCTGCTTAGAGGCGTTACAATTGATCATGTTGACCATGTTTGGTCTATAGATATTACCTATATCCGTATGCATCAAGGCTGGGTTTATTTGGCTGCTGTTATTGACTGGTACAGTCGTTATGTTTTAAGCTGGGAAGTATCTGTAACTTTGGAGGCTGATTTTTGTATTAATGCCTTACATAGTGCCTTATCTCAAGGTACACCCCAGATTTTTAACACAGATCAAGGCAGTCAATTTACATGTAAAGATTTTACAAATATCTTACTTTCATCAGGTATTTCCGTTAGTATGGATGGTCGTGGTCGTTATGCAGACAATATTTTTATTGAACGTTTATGGCGTAGTGTTAAAGTTGAAGAAGTTTATATACGCGATTATGATACAGTATCCGAAGCCAATTACTATCTTAGTCGTTATTTTGAATTTTATA
>CAZQJS010000115.1:0-2343 GCA_964593725.1 uncultured Desulfobacterales bacterium | reverse complement strand
TTTTGTCTTTCATGCGGGACAGGGGCATATGGCAAATCGGACATTCATATTCATTTATTGTAGAGGTGGTTTTTACAAGCTTTTTTACTTTATTGTCATATCTGTAGATTATATCGGGATATTGATTGATTTTATCTGACAGGCTTTGTCTTTTAAAATCCCAGCCATCGTTAAAATGGGATTTGCACGCACATATTTTGGGACCGCCCGGAAGATATTTTGGTAATGGTCCTGCACTGGATGTTACCATTACAAGTTTTTCTGCTTTGCATTTTATGGTTCCAAAACTCTCTCCTGCTCCAAGGACTTTTGCAGGCTTATAGTCATCATTTAGTTCCATAGCCATGTTCCTGTGACTGTGACCACTTATAATCATATTAAGATTCTTACTTTCTACTAAACTTTGTAAAATCTCAAATTTGTTTTTGCTAAATGATCCATAAGCTAATTTATCATCATCACGTCTTAAATCATTATTAACCTGCCCTTCTGACACATCATCTCTTGGACATACTGCTGTTGCATGCATGAACAGCATTTTTGTTTTTTTGGTTTCGTTGTACTTACTGACCCAGGATCGAAATATGGAAAGGTTTTTTATGGGGTATGGCTGACCAATACCGAGACAATGTAAGCTGATACCCGATGAATTCTCAAACAAATGTTCTGCATTGTGTAAGTTGCCTTTATCTGATAGTCCAAAGGTACGCAGGGTTGGCAGATCACTCTCTACTCCCCAGTCAACCATCAACATGCTTTGATCTCCATAGTCCACAACAAAGTCTGCAAAGGGATTAATAAACATTGTATACCATTCTACATAATCAATGTTTTCAATTATCCCGTCTGCAATAAATTCTTCGGAGCCGTTATATCCTTTTCCAAACATAAGAGCAGACTCATACAATGTGAGGTTCTGATCAAAAACTCCATTCCATGCTACACCGGATAATGGCCATGGTGACATTCCATAATTAACATAATCATGATTACCAAGAATTGTAAAAAGAGGTTTTGTTTCTGAGTCATACAAGTCAAGCAGCCTTTTATAAAATGTAAACCAGTTTCGATCGCCTTTGTAATAATCATCGCTTAAAACGTTTGATCCAAGTGCTTTCCATTGTTCAGAAATTTTTACCGGGCACTCTTTTTGGGTTTGTTCTGAGTGCAGACCTTTGTTATAATCTATTAAATCTCCGGTTATAACTACGGCATCTGCTTTATTTGAAAACAGTTCCTGACATAGTTCTGTAAACAGGTTGTTAAAATTTGCAATCTTGCTTTTAATGGGGTTAAAATATTCTTTGTTTTTAATTTTGCGTTCACCGTTCTCTTCTTTAGCATGGCAATTCTCCTCAACTTCTATTACGCTTGCTTCTGATTGCCCGTAAACATCCATTCTTGAGTCAAGATGAATATCTGTTATATGACCTATATCAAGTTTTGATTTATTTGTTGTATAAAATGGATGGTATATTGATGCTCTGATATTATGCTCCCCTGTAGTACACTTACCATATTCTTTTAATTCATATTTAAACGGCCATGTTTTATAGGCTTTGCCGTTTACATCTTTATTATGTTTCAGAGGAGTCCAGTTCCACGAATCTCTATATTGCAGGTTATCATAGTCCTGTTTGTTTACCCACCAGATATTATACATGCTTTTATTCTGTATGCCTTTTAATCTTATTGAGACTTTATAAAGATATGGATACTTGTTCAAGCCTTTAAGCACCCAGGGGAAAATATTTAAAAAACCAAGACGGAGAGTAAAACCGTCATCTGCATCAGGGCTGTGATCTCCTTCCCCAAATGTTTTATTGTCAATAGTATAAGCTTTTGAAATAGCAACACTCTCTTTGTCTTTTATATAGGCTCTCCAGATATAATCCTTATAAATTACATTGGCATAATTTTTTTCATTCCAGAATGAATATCTTAAATGGAATGCTGCTTCGCCTCTTTGAAGATCACCTTTTTCACATAATATCAGAAGTTCAAGGGTTGCCTCTGAGTCCTTGTATTTTATAATGGCAGGATTACCAAGCGCAGGATATAATTTTATTCTATGTTCATCAGATGCTGCCAATTGAACAACTTTGTCAGCTTGTTGTATGGAGTTAAGGTGTAATTGCCTGGTATCGTTGGTAATGTCTATGCCATATGAAGCTACAGTATCATATAGTTCTATAAATTTCACTTTGGCTTTCACTCCAGTCCTGCCGGTTCCTGTTACCAGTCCAACTACTTTGTCCCGCTTATGATCTTCTGTTCCTGCGCCCTCAATATAAAACAAAGAAATTGCATAGATAAAAATTAAAATGCCTGGCAAAATACAGC
>CAZQJS010000114.1:0-2365 GCA_964593725.1 uncultured Desulfobacterales bacterium | reverse complement strand
GCATTTGACCGTATACCGCCCCATGTCTCCGTCACCAGCTATGGCGCTCAGGTTGCTTCCCGGCATTGCCTTATCAAAACCGGTGACAATGAGGATACCATTGTGGTATAAAATACCCAAAATGGGTGGCTAGAAGGTCGTCTAAATCACGAAACAAGAAAGCGCAGTTTCCGCTTAAGAAATTCCGTTTCGTGGTCTAAGATTGGGGTAGGCACAAGGGCAGGAGTCTCCATGTTTCAATTCCTGATGATTTATGAACTCTCTATTTGCACCAATTTATATTTATCTGCGCCATTTTTGCCGTGACCCTTTGGTTTTTTTATCAGGCTTTTTGTTTGAGGGTCTGCCTGTGCCTGACTGATTATCCGGTGGATCATCCTTGTTATCAGAATCACTGTTTTTAATTGTTTTTCTTCTCTGTTTTTATACCGAACAACATTTTTAACAGCCGTTTAATGGAGATTTTTACTGTTTACAGCCTGATTCAAGAAGATAACAGTATCAGCCGTGGATTTGATGATCTCGTAATCTCCGTCCTGGCTGTGGCCTTTTTCAACTCCTTCCAACAGGGCTTCAATCTCTTCGATTTTTAATTTAATATGTTCAGGCTTTTTCATGCTCTCATATATGAACGGAAGTTTTTTGGATAAAGGATATCCCCTGCCTGTGGTATCACCAAGATACTGCCAGTTGGCAGCTTTATAGCAGGTTCCCAGAAAACGCTGCGTATCTACAAATGTTTCAAGAAAAAATACGGGGTGATTATAAATAGCTTCCCAGTCTTTTGAGATATCTCTTGCCATGATACCAAGCAGATGTGATGCCAGATGATCAACTTGAACCCAGGGTGAAATTAAAAATCTGCTGTTATAGGCCATTAATGAAAGATTCTTATCCCGGTCTTTTTTTTGTCCATCCAATATATCTGTCCCTGGCACCAATATGACGGGGAACTAAAGACCATAAAAAACATGCAATGGGTCTCTTGTTTGCAAATACCATATACTTTAACTGCTCTTCAACCGGGTGGTAAAACCCTAGATAATGATGATATTCAATAAGAGAGTTAAAGAGTTTTTCATGGGGTGTGTTTCTCACCTGTTTAATCTCAATGGGTTTTATCTGTGCCATCCCTGCTTTGATTTTTGTAGGTTTTTTTTGGTTTATAAATGGATTGTTCGGGTTGTTCTTTTTATCGGGCAGTCTTATATAGCCTTCTTTGTGAAGTTTAAGCATGAACCCTCTTGCCGCCATATCCCGCAAAGCACCATTGGGTTGTATCCAGTTCCACTCTTTACATAATAGTTTGGACAATGCATAACGACTGGCATTGGGACTGTTCTGCATCATAATTATTAATAAATTCAACATCAGATGATGTGCGCTCTTGCCCCGGTATTTGATAATATGTTTTTCCATGGCAGCGGTGCATAACGCATCTGTTTGCCGAACGTAAGACTGAATTGCAATTTTTTTCTACATGGGAGCCACATTTGAACTGCCATTCCATAACAGCATCTAAATCTCATGGGCATCTAATGCTTTTTGTTTGCCATGTTTGTTATCAACCCAGGATCGAAATCTTCCCTGGGACAATCTTTTTTGGCACATCCAGTATCCTTGACCGTCATACATTAAAATTTTAATGCAGGTTCTGCCTTTATTTTAAAAAACAAAAACACAGCCGGAAAAAGGATCAGATTGCAGCACAGTTCTGCACAACATTGCAAGGCCGTCAATAACCTTTCCTGAAGCCAACCGGTTCTGCTGCAAAGAAGGATTTTCATATGAGGAGTAACCTGTATCATGACTGCCGCCAGAATACTTTGCCAAGTTCCAGAAAATCAAAATCAGTTTTACCTTTAAAGCTCATCCGCATTTTTGATCCAGTTTTGTTTTCCATCTCAATTAGACACTCTGAAGAAACTTCCTGACTATATTTGAATTCAATAAAGTCAGGAGTTTTAGCATCCTTTATAACAGGAACATTATTGCCGGATATTTGTTTTTTGAGATCACTATAATTGAAGGCGCAATTCTTTGGAAACTCTGTGAATTGAGAGTTCTTCAATTCTGTGAAGGTTTATTGCTGCCTGTCACAGTTTTTATGGTGTATGTCTATAGGTTTTGTTTTTCCTCCACTGAACTGCTGCCTGACGTTTTTCAGATCAAATGACTGGCCTGTAAAATTGTTTTGCTGCATTGATTCATCCTCCTTTTATACCTGATCTTCAGGTGTCAATTGATTGACGAACCAAGCTTATCTTATTTTTTATGTTTCTTCATGCAGGCTTATTGCAAGGATACAAAAAATTTAAGGATGGAATAATGCGAAAGGATTCGAAGAACGCAAAGCTGACAGATT
>CAZQJS010000113.1:0-2425 GCA_964593725.1 uncultured Desulfobacterales bacterium | reverse complement strand
TAAAGGGGAATAAAAGCACATTGTTTAACCATTTGGCAAGCATCAATAAGCCAGGTGAAAAGCCGATAAAGACAAGCGATCAGTTAAAAAAGGAAGTAGAGGCTATTCAGGGAGATGAAGCCCAAAAATATGACCTCTTTGCAAAAATTAATTTCACTGCTCACGAGGTAGAGAGTAATGAACTTAAGTTTCGCACCCCTGAAATGGTGTAAACCCACTCAGGGTGTGCTCTAAAGCTTCAATATAATCATGAAAATCTTCTTCAATTTCAAAGAGGTCAAAGATCTTTGAAAAGCTGACGCGAAAAAGAGCTCGAAAAAATTCCCACAATCGTACTGAATAGGTTTTTATGGCGGTGTCATCGGCTAATATTTCAAAGAGCCCACCCATAGTTGAAAAATTTTCAGCAACATTAAGGTAATTCAAAATGTTGTATCTCAAAAAGCTCAGGGAACTCGCACATACTTGTCCGTTGAAATCGTTGGACTGATCTTTGCCAAGGCCAAGCATCTGCTTACACTCCTTGAAACATACTTCAACCGACCAGCGTTCGATATACTTCCGAATGATCGAAGATGAATGCAGTTTAGGATTTGTACAAAGGAACGCGGCCCAGGATGATTCTTTTTTCTTCTTCGTGCCGTTTGTCGATCCTAATTCAGGCTCATGGTAACCCTTTGAAAAAACGATAACAACAGGTTTTTCAACATCAGGCAATTTCACTTTGACCCTTTTTAACAATAAACCTGTACGAACATCCTTTCTAAAGTCATTTCGAATTTTCTGATAAAGCTTGGAAAGCCGGTATCTTCGCCCGTTATACTCATAGTGAACATTGTTGTTTTTAAGTCGACAAACAACATGTATTCCTTGATGGATCTTTCTGATTGATTTGATGAACCCTGGCCAGGAATACCAGCTGTCGAACAGTACATAGCCAGGGATAATGCCGTTTTTAACGGCTCGTTGAATCATGGACAATGCCAAATCCAGTTTGGTACAATGCTTTGCCTCATAACTTCGCAGACCACTGCTGGCTCTTGGATCTCCGATTTTCTCAGGGGTCTTGGCATTCCTTTTTCTGCTGAAAAAATAGGCATGATCAAGGTGATAAAAAGCATTGCCTGTAAAAAGGCCTATAGTAACAATGCAGAATCCCATCACCGATCGGCCAAGCATATGATCATAGATATAGGTGGCATTTTCAATTTTTTTACCCGTTTTTTGAAGAATGGTGTCATCAATGACAAAACACAAATCCTTTTGAGACTTCTTGTGGAGTTCAATTTTGTTGAAAATTTCACGATTAACAAAATTCATAAAAGTCCGCCATCGATATCTGGGATTCTTTTTGAAACGATAATAAGAGTCCTTTTTGCAACTGGACCACTGAAGCCATTGCTTCCGGCAAAAGGAATGGACAGTCTTGAGCTGAAATAGCGGTAACATAAACAATATGAACAAGAGCTGTCCAGCGTGATATCCTTCTTGTTTTTTGATGTTAGCATAACAAAGCCAGGATTTGATTTTCAGGGACTGAAAAGCACTATCTATTTTCGAATCAAAAACATTCCGGCCATTTTTCAGGTAGACGTCGATTTCTCCTTTGAATTTTTGGCAATTTCTGCTAAACATAATTAAGGGCTCCTTTGCGTGGTTATTGTTTGAATTCAGCAGCTTACATATACCACAATTTGGAGCCTTTTTCCATAAAAAGTAGTTAAATTAAGGGCATTTTGTCTCCTAAAATACCGTTTTTAGGGTGCGAAACTTAAGTAAATAAATCGAGACATAGCTTTATCAGATATCGATGGTTTAATCATCTTTTTTCAGTATTCGAAAGAATCGTTGATCCTTCACCTGCAAAAATGATTAGAACCCAATCTTTTTCTTTGGTTTTTCATCAATGGCAATCAATTGATCCAGGGTCTGAAATATAATGTTGAAGCGTTCCTCTGTTTGATCTTTGAAATCTTCCAATTCTTTTTTTACATCCACATTTTCCAGTACCAGTTTTCTGATCTTTGTAAAGATCCGGATAATCTGGATATTCATCTGGATGGCTTTGTCACTTTTCAAGACACTGGAAAGCATGGCAATACCCTGTTCTGTGAAGACCATGGGCAGATATCGGGAGCCGCCATGGCTTGAGGTCACAATTTGTGACCTCAAGTTATCAAACTCATTTTTTGTTAATTCAAACATGAAGTCTTTTGGGAAACGGCTGATATTCCTCTTGACCGCCTGTTTTAAAACTTTTGTTTGAACGCTATACAGCTCTGCAAGATCTTTGTCCAGCATGACCTTTTCATTTCTGATCATATAAATTTTCTTTAAAATAATTTCATTGGGAACAATGGGGTTCATGCGTGTCTCCATAATGGGCTATCCAGTATATTTTTGTTCATCCGGGTAGATATTTTTT
>CAZQJS010000112.1:0-2442 GCA_964593725.1 uncultured Desulfobacterales bacterium | reverse complement strand
CGCGTACATGGTAACAAGAATCACTTTGCTTTTAAGCTTTTTTTTCTCTTTATTTTCTGCTCCAGCAAGGCCAGTTTTTTTTGTTGCATGAGGGTACTTAGCACTTCAAGATTGGCATAAAACCAACTATTTTCAAGCCCTGTTTTTTTCTGTTCAACCCATAAATTCTTCATTTTATCCTCCAAAGCAACCATAAAATCGGCTGTAAAAATATTTTTTTAACTTTTTTCATTTAGGGACGGCGTCCCCTGTTTTTATATGATATAGAATCATTTATGGAACCTTTAACCATCAGAAACAGAAAAGTTACTGCCAAAGATTTGAAATTTATTCAAGCTGTTGTTCATAAGCACTGGGATAAAGGCAGAACTCAAATTTCAAAAATCCTTTGCACAAAATGGAACTGGGTTCAGCCCAGTGGCCGGCTTAAAGACATGGCATGCAGGGAACTGCTTTTGACTCTGCATAGGAAAAACCTGCTTGACTATCCTCTTCCTTTTCAAAAAACATATAATACCAACAGACCCGCTCCGAGAAAAATCAATATCTAGTGAAAATCCAATTAAATGTCATGTTAAAGATTTTGAACCTGTTCAGATCAAAATGGTCAGACATACTGAGTTGGAGCTTCTTTATGATTCTCTTGTGGATCAATATCATTGTCTTGGATATGTTCAGATTGTTGGCAATCATCTTAAGTATATAGCTTTTTCTGGCGATGTCCCTGTTGCATGTATCGGAAGGCTCTGCTGCATGGGCTGTTCAGTCCAGAGAAGAATTTGTGGGCTGGACAGTTGCAAATAATACCAGGTATCTTGTGCTGCCCTGGGTGACTGTTAAGTGTCTGGCCAGTAAGGTTATGGCTTTGAATATAAAAAGAATCTCTTCTGATTGGCTTAAGCTTTATAATTATCCTCTGTATATGCTGGAGACTTTTGTTGAGCAGGATCGTTTCAAAGGTACGTGTTGCAAAGCTTCTAACTGGATTCGTGTTGGAAAGACAAAAGGTATGTCCAAGAAAGGTCATAAGCATTTGAAGCATGACAGAATCAAAGATGTTTACCTTTATCCCCTTAATAAAAATTTTAAAAGACTGTTGAGAGATGACACCGTTTGATAAATTCAATGTCAACAGTATCAGTAAAAAACTCAATAATCTTAATATTAACGTTTCAGCATCCAATGATAATTTTTCCCCCGCCTTATTCTTCTTTCCCAAATAGAATTTCCTGAACAAATCAGGATTCCTTTTTCCATTCGAGTGACTACAACTACCCTGCTGCACCCGTCTGCAACTGCCAATTATCTTTTATGCCCCAGTTTACCCTTGTTTTTCTGTAAACGGAGGCAAAAAATGGTACTACAGAGTACTTTAAAAAAACAAAAAGAAAGGTCTTGAGCCATTTTTCAAGATGCACTACCAGAAAAGTCATTACAATGGCTGTTTCTGATGTTTGTACTGATTTGCACATGATTCCGGATAGTTCAAACCGTCGTTTCACCTGACCGAATCTTCCTTCTATGGGAATACGGTCAATTTTATCCTGCCGGTATTGCTTTTTAAGCGCCTGTTGCTTTGATACATCTTTGGGCGGTCCTCCAAGTCTTGGTCCGGATATCCGAATCCCGTGCTTTTTACAAAACTTAATATTGTCTCGATTCCGGTAGATCTTATCTGCATGAACTGAAGCAGGGTAAACACCAAATCTTTTTTGATAGGTTTTTATTTGATCTTTTAGATCTCCGGACTCATTATAGTTATCCCAGCTCAGGTGGTCTAAAAAACAATAACCATCCACAAGGCTGGCTGATATCTTGGCACCAAATTCTGTGGATGCATGGGCTTTACCTCTTTTAATCGGTCTGATATGGGGTTGAGAAATGCTCGCGATCCGGTCATCGATTCTATTTTCATGCTGATTATGCATCTCCTTGTTGACATGTCAATTCGCTGACAACAAGCAAATCTTTATACTGCTCCCGGTCAATAGAGAAAGAGGGTTTTCTTTGGTCAATTTGTTTATTGTTTTTAGATCCCTTTCAACATATCCGAGTTGTTTGCGAATAACTTTTCTCCGTTTGTTTTTGGACAGGCTTTTGGCTTTTGCTACAGATAGAAAATCTTTACGAGCTATTCGGCAATAAGTACGGGGTTCCAGCTTTTTCCCTTTATGGGGTTTATGCAGGATATCAATTGTTTTCTCACTTTTCTTCCGTGCTTTATTCAGCAATTTCAGATCTGTCAAAAAAGTTATATCAGCTGGGGAACAGGTTGCATCAACCAGCAGTTTACCCTTATTCTCAGGTGAATCATTATCGTCTTTCTCGAAGCCTTTTGACTTTTTGGATGCTGCCTTTTTGTGAATTGATTCATTTATCTTTTCAAACATCTCTTTGCTTATCCGTTTCCGAAAATGGACAAACATCGTCGGATGAAACGGT
>CAZQJS010000111.1:0-2705 GCA_964593725.1 uncultured Desulfobacterales bacterium | reverse complement strand
AAATCCCTGGCAATGCCCTTTAAAAGCATGCCCCTGGTGTATGAAAGAGCATACGGCGGGATTGATATAACCTGTAAAGATGAAAAAAAGCACGTGCCCTACCCGGCAAATCCGGCAGGTACAGGATTTTCCATAAAGTCATCCTGTATGCAAAACAAAAAAGTTCCAAATATTAAATATAAATCAGGCATATTTGCAAACAAAAAAAACCCTGCAGGTTTTGGAGCAATATCCTGTCATTGGCAGCCAAGGGCATCATATGGAGGTACCTATGATGAAAAGTGGGAACAGGAACAAAAGCCCTTGCTGCCCAAAGACTTTAATATGAAATATTTTCAGCACGCTCCTGAGGATCAGCAGATCAAGGGTTATCTTAAAGGCGGTGAACCAGTAATCTTAAAAAATCTTCATCCCAGGGGGGATTTAAGTTTTAATCTTCCAAAGACCGGATTTGAATGCATCACAGAACTTGACAGCAAAGAAATTGAGCATAAACCAAACCTGCACACGGTTATTTTTGAACCGGATGATAACAAGGTAATCATGGTCTGGCATACAGCTGTACAATGCCATAAAAAAGAACACCTGCTTGAAAAAACAATAATACGTCAGATAAAAACATGAAAACAGACAATATATGTATAGTAAAATGCGGCAGTCACACACCTGTGGGCACATCAGCCAAAATGTCTGCTAAAATAATAAAAGCTGGTATTGTACGCTTTTTATCACATCCCCGATGCACCAATGGTGACGGCAAACCCATTATCATGGGGCTTGCATCCTATCTTGATGAGTCATTAATGGGAACAGAGCGCATGACAGCCCTTTTAAGAGCCTGCCTGGATGAAATATTCCAGGATATGGATAAAAGCAAAATACCAGTCATAATCGGAGCCCCGGAAAAAAGACCCGGGTTTACTGAAAAAGAGTCAGCTCAGCTGCAGAAAAGTTTTAAAGAGTTAAACCCTGACCTGATTTTAAAGGGGCATGCCTCTTCCATTGTTGCAATTGAACAGGCCTGCAGGCTTCTTGCATCAGATGCAGAGTTCTGCATTGCAGGCGGTGTGGAATCTTATTGCTGCCGCTCCACACTTGCCTGGCTTGACATAAATGAAAGACTGAAAACCTCTCAAAACAGTTTTGGTTTTGTGCCGGGTGAGGCAGCAGGAGCATTGCTTATTACAACCACGTCAAAGGCCAGACAGTATAATCTGCCCATTCTTGCAGAGATCACTGCCATTGCAACAGCAGATGAAGAGCACACAATGGATAAAGATACAGTATGTACAGGAAAAGCGCTTTCTAAAGCCATGCACGATGTACTCAAGCATCTTCCCTCTGGCACAAAAGCAGATCAAATATTCTGTGATCTGAATGGAGAGCGCTATAGAACAGATGAATATGGTTTTGCATATTTAAAAAACAAACAATATTTTGATAAACCAGACTGTCTGACAGCACCTTCAGGCCATTGGGGAGACATAGGAGCTGCATCAAGCCCCAACCTTATAAACCTTGCAATAAGATCAGGGGCAAAGGATTCATACAAACTTATATGGAGCAGCTCTGACACAGGCACCCGTGGTGCTGTATTAATTAAAACAACAGGAGGATAATATGAGCGGACCAACTGTAACAGTCAACGGACTTACAATGTGTCATAAAGGGAGCAAGGGCAAGGCTGTATCAACCCTGCCTGATATCTGTCTTACAAAAGTAGGCAAACCTGTAGTTCCCATCAACTATGTCAATGTTGCAAAGGATGAAGACCTGGTTGACGGCAGCACCACAGTGGAAGCTGACGGAGGCAACTCAATTGCAATCAAAGGATGCACCTTTTCAAAAAGCACAGGGGATGAGCCTGGTACATATAAAGGAGTATCATCCGGGACCCAGCTTGATGAAGCAGAATTTATCTCCTGGTCTCCGGATGTAATGATAGAGGGCAAACCAGTGTGCAGAAAGACTGATAAGATGCTGATGAACAAGGGTAATTCTGCCTGCCTGGGCGGATACCAGGCAAACACTGTTAAAGTAACACCAATTAAAGGTGAGGAGAAACTTGAAAAAAATCAAATAAAAATATATCTTGTTGATGATACACAAAACCCCATTCCCAATGAGAGAATAGAGCTTTTTGACCATAGGGGCAGAAAGGTTGCCATCAATGTTGACAGAGTTGATAAAGACGGCATAGTTCTGATTACCTTGCCAAAGGGTGAACATACAACAATTTATTATGCAAGATATCCAGACCTTGAATTAAACAACTCAGGCAAAGATAAATTGTACAAGCATTATTATAAAATAAAAATTAAAAAAGGAGATACACCAGCACATCTTGGCGCGATTAAAGGATACCTGGAGTATGAATCCTTAAAATATTATTATCACGGAATAAATGCAAAACCTGATGCCTGCAGAGCAAAGGATAAGGAAAACGGTTTTGAAAAAGACACAATGTTTTATCTCCCTTTGAGAAAAGCACTAAGGGGCCAGGTTGCAATCCACAGAATTTACCATGGTACAAAAGCGGTAAGATGTGTGTATGATGATGATACCCAGGAGCCGTTGAGAAACCGTTATGTAATGTTCTGGGAGTTAAATGATGAAAAAGGTGCCAGGCTTGATTTTTATAAAGGTAAAAATGGACGCTTTAACAAATTTGAACGTGGCATTGCAAACCTGCCCATAGGATATGG
>CAZQJS010000110.1:0-2710 GCA_964593725.1 uncultured Desulfobacterales bacterium | reverse complement strand
CTCACTGTGGACAATGACAGGGAAAAAGAGGTCAAACATGACCAGCAGGAATCAATCGGCAATAACAAAGATATAAAAGTCACTAAAAACCACACAGAAGATATTGGTGAGAACAGTACCCACTCCATTGGTAAAAACTCGGATGAGCGTGTGGGAGAAAACAAAACCATTGACATTGGCAAGAACCGGGAAGAGACCATTGGCGGAGAATCAAAAATTAATATCAGCAAAAAAAGCTTTTACAGTGTTGGTGATGACAGCAGGATTTCCATTGAAAAGAATCTGACCCATACCACAGGGGAAAAGCTTACAGCAGATATTGGAGATAATGCAAAGGTTTCCATAAATAAAAATCTGGATGTTATTGTGAGCGATAAAACCGTTTTTACAAGTGAAGATGAAATAACATTTGTATGTGGTGACGCAAGCATTATCATGAAAAAAAACGGTACAATACAACTTAAGGGAGTTGATGTAAAAATCAATGCCAGCGGTAAACTTGTGACCAGGGGAGAAAAGATTTCCGGGAACTAAATGGATTTCAACCAGACATTATATAAAGAGCACCTGGAAGAGATGTCTGCTTTGTATGACCAGAGAGCATTTCTCACATCAGACAGCAGAACGGATTTTGCAAATGCAGAGGATGTGGAACTGCGCCTTGAAGCTCACCTTGATGCCCTTATTATAGGCGGAGTACAAGCCCTTGATATGTGCACCCGCCCGGATGATGCAGGTCAATTATATGCAGGCATAAGTCTTTTTTGTATTCAAAATAAAACAAAGCTTATAAAAAAAGCTCTGCTTGATTATGATAAGAAAAAAGAACTTGATGCTGCCACAGAAGCTCTGTGCCATTACTGGGTGAAAGCGTGGGATATCTCATGGCTGTTTGAACTTTTTGAACAAAAAAAAGAGCTTTTATCTGTTATCAATAAAATAGTCCAATATCATGGGCTTACCTGCACTGAAAAACAAAAAGAGCTTTTACAAAATAACCGGATAATAAATCCTGATAAAATTATAGATATCGGGCTATACGGTGATATAAATGATGTTGAGAACCTTATCAGCCGTTTATCACAAAAGAATCTGGCAGATAAGGCAGCCATTGGTTTAAATTTAATAACAGGTGCAAACCTTTTTGAAGATGTTTTTATACAAGAGAACATTGATAAAGATATATTGTTTGACCATGAGGCAGAAAAGCTTGATAAGGGTGAGCCTGTATATTCTGTATTACAGCACCACGGCATAAACATAACCCGCCTTTGTCAAAATCCAGAAACCTGGCAGTCATGGTGGAATGAGAATAAAGCCCGGTTTAATCCTGAATTAAGATACAGAAACGGCATGCCATACACACCTTTGTGCCTTCTTGACAATTTAAAATCAAAAATATTTCCAAATTTTATAAGACAGCTTGTGCATCAGGAGCTTATATTAAATTACAATATTAATGTTCCTTTTTTAACATCAATGCTGGTTAAAGATCAGCACAAAGCATTTAATCAGTTAGAATTAATAATTGAGAGCAGAAAAGATAATTTTAAACCCGGTAAATGGTATATAACAAATGAATAAAACCCAGACCCAGAAAAACTCTTCCCTGCATACACTGAACCCTGGTATGCCTGTTATTGCAAATATTGTAAAGTCAGACAGCCCGGATAAAATCATGATACAGCACAATAATGACGAGCCAAAGCCTGCAAGGCTTATTTCTTCCATGGACAGGTTCACCCTGATGCAGGAGCAAAGTCAAGGCAGGCAGGTATTGGTGATTTTTGAAAATGGAGATCCAGATCTGCCTGTAATCATCGGACTTATGGAAAGCCTTGTTGAAAACATCCTGGAAATGGAAAAACCCCGGGAACCTGTGCAGGTTACAATTGACAAGAAAAAGCACCTGATTGAAGCAGAAGAAGAAATAACCCTTAAATGCGGCAATGCAAGCATTACACTGAACAAACATGGAAAAATAGTCATAAAAGGTGCTGAACTAATATCCCGTGCATCAGGAACCAACAAAATTAAAGGCAGTAATATACAATTGAACTGATATGCAATATATAATAAATAACACAAGCCCCTATGCAGCAGAGTCCATTATTGCCCCGGATAAAAGTGTTGCTGCCATTGTCAAGGTAACCTGCACATTCAGCCCTGATGGCAGGGTTGGGATTGCACCAGATCAAAAGCCTGTACTTTTTGGTGATGTATATGCAGGTGATCCCGGCAAATCAAGCATCAAATACGCTTCAGATGCAGTACCTGAAAAGTCATCAACTGATATTTCCCTGATCGGTCATGCCTATGCACCAGATAAAACCCCTGTATCAAAACTTGCAACAGCATTACAGGCAGGCAATAACCACAAAATTGTCCATGTCACAGGAGACCGGTTCTGGAAATGGTCACTCATCAGTATCACAAAAACAAGACCAAAGCCCTTTTTAAAAATGCCCCTTTTATATGAGCGTGCCTTTGGAGGTAAAGATTTTACCCATAAAAAAGAAAAAAAACATGAGGTTTACCCTGCAAACCCTGTGGGCACAGGTTTTGTAGTCAATAAAACCAAACAAAACATTAATGCTTTAAGACTTGCCAATCTTGAAAACAGAAAAAACGAGATAAAAAACTGGTACGACAGGCCCCTGCCTGCATGCTACGGGCCCATTAACATCAACTGGCACCCAAGGGTTAAGTT
>CAZQJS010000109.1:0-2774 GCA_964593725.1 uncultured Desulfobacterales bacterium | reverse complement strand
ATAGCTGCTTCGTTGCTGTCCCGGTCATAAAATAATTCATTATGTGATTGATACCCTCGATCCATTACACCGGTTTGACCTTTCGAGAGAATCAGGCTGACAAAGGGGCGCTCTCCTGTGTTACCAGCAGTTAGATATACTTTGCCCGGAATACCGCTGTTTATATTAAATCACCAAGCGCTTAATGTTCTTTTGGGAGAACTTTCAAAGCCTGTTTTGAAATCATAAAATACAGAGATGATTATACTCCTGAGCAGTTAGTTAAGTACAAAGAACAACTTGATCCAATAAAGAATATTCCTGCTATGGAAGAATCAGAAGAATCCAGTCAAAACAAATAATGGCTTTTGAACCGGACTGGCCGGTAGAAAAGCAGGAAAAAGCCATAGAAATGTGTAAACAGATAATAAAATAAAATTTATGTGGGAAATAGAAAATAGAACACCATTTGCAGCATCAGGAACATTCAAACGTGACTTAACCGGCGCAGAAGTATGGATTGTAATAATAAAAGCAAGCTTTGATATACTGCCTGATGGGGCAGTAAAAGATTCTGAAAAACAATCAGAACCATCACATTTAAGGAACCAGAGTGTCCCCAATATTAAATATAAAAAATTTAAAAAACAGCTAAATCCTGCTGGTTTTGGAGTTATATCCTGCCATTGGCAGCCACGAGCATCTTATGGCGGCACCTATGATGAAAAATGGGAGAAAACTCAGAACCCGTTTTTACCAAAGGATTTTGATATAAAATATTATCAGCATGCACCTGAGGATCAGCAAATCAAGGGTTATCTCAAAGGTGGAGAACAGGTAAATTTAAAGAATCTTCACCCTGATGGTGATTTAACTTTTAAATTACCAAAACTCCGGATTAATTGTTTAACTGTCATTGATAAAACAGATATAGAACATAGGCCGAATTTACACACAGTTATTACTAACCCAGATGATTTTATTGCTCCTGCAAGACACTGGGGTGATATTGGTGCTGCAACAGCACCCAATTTGATTAATCTTGTAAAGGATAAGGATCTTGTTGATGGAAGTACAACCGTGGATGCAGATGGGGGTAATTCTATAGCCATAAAGGGTTGTAAATTCTCAAAGAGCATTGGAGATGAACCTGGTACAGATAAAGGGGTTAGCTCCGGTACACAGCTTGATGAAGCAAAATTCATCTCATTTTCTCCTGATGTAACTGTTGAGGGGCAACCCGTAGCCAGACTGTCTGATAAAATGCTGATGAATAAAGAGAACTCTGCATGCATGGGAGGCATTGTAATCCCTCCTGTAACAAGAGGGGAAATATTGGAATCTGAATATGAAGATTTTGAAGGCGACAGTGAGCCAATTTCTATCTATTTTGAAGTTAACAATCCTGACAGTTCAAGAGAATTTACTGACTGTAAATTAAAACTTATTTCATCCGATGATGAGGGTGGCACATATAATCAGCAGGTATCCCTAAAAACCGGAGGAGATCAGGTTGTTGAAAAAGAGAATGGAATGTATCATGTAATATTCCATGAAGTACCGTCAGGTAAAAACTATACATGCACTATGCATTTTGAAAATGCTGCAAAGGCAGAAGGTTCAGGCAGGATGATTTTGCTGTTAAAAGATAGATTTATAGGAAAAAGCTTCCAAATTGAAGAGGATTAATATACAACTTTTTAAAATCTGGAGACACTATGGCACAACCAATAAAAAAATATCATTTCAACAAAAGATTTCAGATAAAGACCGGAGCAATGTATGGTGAAAAGCTATATCAATATGCCGGATATAACTTATCAGATGTTATTGTACGTGTCCACGACTGGTATGATGGCAGGTATGCATATGATGATGAATCTGAAGCAAACGGTCACACAGCCTTTACAAATACTTCTTTTGGTATCCTTGTAGATGTGGAAGATGGTGATAAGCGGTTATCAGGTATATCTGATCAACCATACATGGATATAAAAAACGCTGTATCTGATACAACACAAAACGAGAATAAAATATTTCAGGAAAAGTTTAAAGCATCAAATGAACCTGTGCAAGATGAAAAACATGGCGGGGTTTGGGATGATATGTATCTTGTCAGCATACCTGTACCTGAAAATTGCAAAACACCGGAAGAAATAGAGCAGGCCCAGAAAGATATAATAAGGAACTATATTGATGATATGAGAAAGGAGTGGGATGCACTTCTTAAAAGAATGAAAGGCGAGAAGTTTATTTACCGTTCTGAGTTTGACAACCTTTCAAGAAACATGGCAGCAGAAGAGCCCCATGGCAGATGGGAACTGCTCCGTGGATTTATAACAAATGCAATCAAAGAAGAAGATAGTGAAGAACCAGTCAGTCATTATAAAACATTTTTAGAGTGGCTCTGTGATGAAGAGCTTGTGCCCGTGAACAAAAATAATCCTGTTAAGGGAGATAAAATTCAGACGTTGCTGGATCAGTTGAGCATGCCCCTTGAAGAGGGCAGGGTTTATAAAATGGAGACAGACTGGCAAATACCTTATATAACGAGTGATAATGATTATGGACCATATCTGATATCAGCCGTTGAGTATAATAATTTTCATGAGGAGGCCAGACTGATCAGAGATTATTTTTATCCATTTAATAATTTTATTTCTGAGTATACAGGGATTACAACTATAGCTGTTAATAGCTGGAAACGCACATACACTCTGAATGCCACAGGTTACACACTTCTTGCACTTTTAATGCATTATATAACAAACATAGAGTATCTACAGAATCAAAAT
>CAZQJS010000108.1:0-3068 GCA_964593725.1 uncultured Desulfobacterales bacterium | reverse complement strand
TTCTTTAAAGCATCTTGAGTAGTAAAAATCAGTATTTTATCATTTTTTGACCAGTTCTTGCAGTGCAGCCTGATAGTTGCTTCCTGAACAAACCGCACATCTTTTATAAGCTTGTCCTGATATTGATATGAGCATGTAAGATAATCACTTGTCCCAAGAAAAGATATGTATAATTTTGCCATGGCAGAGAGTTCCTTATTAATTATTTGAAATCAGTATTAATAATATTCATTATATCTACTGCTCTGCATATATGTCATTTGCAGAATATATCTATTCTATGAAAAATTTTTGATAAAATAGATGTTTACCCTGTTAGGTTTCTAATTCTGGCAGCAAATCAACTATTTTTCCTTCAGCTTTTTTTAAAAGTTCATGTTTCAGATGTCTTGAAGCAAAAGAAGCTTTAAAACTATTTCTGACAATGGACAATATTTCCCAAAGACTCAGTCCATCCGGAGTAAGTCGGCATGCCCTGTGAAGCTCTGAGCTGAAGTCAGTATCTGAAATACCAGGGTTATCTGTATTCACAGTCACTTTTATCCCTTGATCAAGATATTCTTTTAAAGGATAAACACCATTGGTGTTTTTACTTGAAGGAATGTAATTATCCTTAAATCCAACAATCTGAAAATTACTTGAAGGGCACATCTCAAGGGCAATATTGCGGTCTAATATTTTTTTTACAAGCGCCGGATAATCTTTTAAACTCAGCCCATGACCAATACGCTCTGCATTAAGATAATAAACTGCCTGCCATATACTGTCTGCTGAATTGTCTTCTCCTGCATGAATAGTAAAATGCATACACTCTTTCATTAATGGCAGAAAAGATTCCTGCATATTTTCAGCATTACATGATTTTTCATCACCTGCAAGGTCAAAACCTAGTAGGGGAACTAATGTTTCTTTATTTTCATGCCTTATAATATCTTTTGCAAGTTCAATGTGTTGTTTTATCTGTTCCGGCTCCCCATGGCGGCTGGCAGTAAAAATCAGTGCAACTTTTAACCTGTCATTATATTTAGAAAAAGTGTCTGCCATAACTTTGCACACTTCGTGTTTATCCATCCACGGGTCTGCATATTTTACAGGGGAACATCGTACCTCAATATATTGGACATTATGCTCAACAGCTTTTTCAGCAAGTACAATACAGGCCTGCTCAAGGCACCTTGGGTGTGATAAGATGGCAGAACCCTGAAGATCGCCAATCTGTTCATAGGGTTTGAATGTTATATTACAAAACTTTTCTTTGGAAACATATTTTCCAAACATAAGTTTATTCAAAAGTTTTTCTTTGTTGCGAAATAATAAAATAAATGCGGCAGTGCATATTGCTTCCGGCACATTTTTTACAGCTTTCCTAACATTTTTTAAAGAAATGATGTCCTTTAAAATTAAATTCGGGTTGTTTGTTTTAATAAGTGTTTCCCATTTTTCAATCTTTTGTTTCAAAGATTGGTGATGCTTCTTAATATCCGGCTTTGCTTTTTCAGCTATACTGATAAGTTCTTTTGCATTTGCAATACCGCCAAGATGGCAATGCAGCTCTGCTTTAGGCAGTTTTTTTAAAATTTCCAGCTCATAGGATTCCTTTGACGGGTCAATGCCAAATTTTAAGGTTTTTAATTTTAATATATCCTGCTCAGGTAAAGTATAAAGCGCAAGAAAGTTATTAATACTTTCCTGCCTGAGCATTTTATTTGTATAGTTTGATAAGAGGAATCCAGCTTTTGCCTTATGCTTTT
Source organism: uncultured Desulfobacterales bacterium (assembly GCA_964593725.1). Taxonomy (GTDB): domain Bacteria; phylum Desulfobacterota; class Desulfobacteria; order Desulfobacterales; family Desulfobacteraceae; genus JAIOSM01. The sequence continues at coordinate 1,317 of CAZQJS010000108.1, read as the reverse complement.
CAATTTGTGTTATTAATGGGCTGTTTTCAGAGGGAGTATATATTACGGGTTGATGACCAGCAGTAAAACAAAGATCATGGACCAGGTAATTTACTTGATCTGCAAACGGGTATTTTGGAAAACTTCCAAGGCAGAAAGGGGTAAAAATATCAGCAAATTCATCAGAAAAAGGCTTTAAAAATTGATCAATATCCCAATTTCTGACGTCAGCCTTTTTTGATTTGTCAGGATTGTCCACCACATGAATTAGAGCATCACAACCAAACCATGCTGCAGCATGCTGCAGATCAGTACTCATGGTTTTTCTGCCTCCGGTCAATGAAAGCATGAGTCTGTCTTGTTCTTTTTTGGTTTGGTTAACTCCGTGATAAACAATATTATGAATGGCTTCGGACATTGTACGGCATTCTTGTTCAGTTGCAAGGTTGTCAGTTCTGTTAACCTGCCATATTCTCAAAATTGGGGAAGTCAGGCTCTTAATTCGGTCATACCACTTTAATAATATTTTAATACTGTGATTGCTTTGTTTGCCACAGCTTGCCACAGCCCAGATTTCATCTGCCGGAACAATGACCAGTTTTTCCCGGACCTTTTTTATTGCCTTTTTATCTGGATGATTTGCAAAAAGGTCAACCAGTTCCGGGTTGGTGTATCCCAGAAGCTCAGGCAGAATCTGCCAAGATGCTCCCATGGTTGTGATAAGTATATTCAAATATTGCTCCGCTTGTTGTTGGCTTATTTATATCCTTTTTTTTAATAAATTATAAAAGTTTTCTCTTTTAGCGATCATCTGGATAAAGCATATCTTTTTAGAATTATCAACAATATAGGCAACCCTGAATTGCTGCTTTGAGATTATAAAATGATAAGATAAAGTTCCATGCAAATCTCCAGTAAGTTCTTGTCCAATTTCAGGATTGTTCAAGAGTTTAGGTATATGCGTAGCCCTGATTTTTTTGCATATCTGAGGATCAATTTTCTTTAAATCCTTTTTAACCCTGGGGTGATATTCAGCTTTATACATCAAACACTTCATCTTCAGTTAGATAAGTTACTTTTTTTAACTTTAAATCTTGGTTACGTTCGAGAAGATCTGATCCCTGTTCTGTCAAGAACATATATAAAGTTTCAAGTTCCTGTTTGTTCATACTGTTTATCATGCCAGCTATATCTGGAATTGGTATATTAAGAATCATTTCCGGCATATTTAGCCTCCTTTTGTTTATTCATCTTTTGATTATACTACAATAAATTTAATGTTTCGATATTTTATTGCTGATCATTGACCATATTTCCTGAATCGGCAAAATTTAAACA
>CAZQJS010000107.1:0-3130 GCA_964593725.1 uncultured Desulfobacterales bacterium | reverse complement strand
ATATGCACCACCGATTTAATAAAGTAAGGAACAAAAAAACAGCAGCATACTTTTCTTCTCTTTTATGATAAAATTATCATAAAAGGGTAAAGTTGCTGTAATCATTAACAAAAATAATACTTTCCCATGTATTGATTTTTTCATGATATTATAAAATAAGAGGGGTTCAAAATCGCCATGAAATCCTTAACTGTTTTAATAAAAAAAAACAGATACTGGTTTATTTTTCTTTTAAGTTTTATTCTGCTGCCTCTTTCTCCTGCTATGGGTCAATCCATGAAAGACCGTTTTACAAACCACCTTGGTATGGAGTTCATACTTGTACAGCCGGGAACATTCATGATGGGAAGTCCGGAAAATGAGCCCCATCGTGATAAAAACGAATCCATGCACAGGGTTGTTATTGTGCATCCTTTTTATCTAATGGCAGCGGAGGTGACTTTAAAACAGTGGAGAAAAGTCATGGGGCGAAAGTTGTTCCTTAAAAAAAAGGGCGGGGACAATTTTCCCGTTACAAAGGTTTCATTTTATGATGTTGGAAGGTTTATCAGAAAACTCAACAGGCAGAACAGGGGAGTCTACCGGCTGCCCAGGGAAGAGGAATGGGAATATGCCTGCAGGGCAGGCACTAATACAGCCTATAGCTGGGGTGACAAAATCCAATGCTCCAGGGCCATGCATGGGAATAACAGCAAAAAATGTCCAGACTGTATTGATTACTATATATCCCTGGGCCTTAAACCCAATCAGCCTGCCCCTGTTAAAAGTTTTAAACCTAATGCCTGGGGATTTTATGACATGCATGGAAATGTCTGGGAATGGTGTTCAGACGTATATCGTAAATATAACATCAATATTGGAAACCAGGGTTATGATGTCATGGACACAGGGTTCAGGATCAAACGGGGGGGAAGCTGGTATAAGTATGGATACTACCTCAGGAGCGCCAACAGGGCATATGCCCATCCCGGAGCGCGGTTCCGGACAATGGGGTTCAGGCTGGTACTTAAGGCAGATTAATGCAGGCAGGACTTTCAAACCTTTTAAAGGTATATGAAGAAGAGATCAGTATTGTACTGTGGACAGCGGCTCTGCTGTTTATCATCCGCTCTTCCGGGGTTATCCTGAACAATTATGCTGAAACTGCATTTTTAAAACGCTATGGTGTCGAGTTTTTACCCATGGTCAATATGGCCAATGCCGTGGCAACATTTCTTGTAACGGGTTTTTTAACTGCATTCATGGGTAGAATACCCGGGGCAAGACTTTTATCATATCTATTTATATTCTGCGGCATCAGCATAACTCTTATACGTGTACTTATTCCTGTGGGCATTGATCTTTTATACCCTCTTCTCTTCATGCTTAAAAGCCAGTTTGAACTTCTCCAGGCTCTACTCTTCTGGAACCTGTGCAATGATCTTTTTAATACCCGTCAATCAAAAAGAATTTTTCCTCTTCTCACTGCCGGAGGTGTTGTGGGGCTTATCCTTGGAAGTTTTGGCACTCCCTGGTTTGCAAAAGCTTTCCAACTTGACAACCTTTTATACTTATATCTATGCACAACCCTCATGGGTGCAGTAATTGTCGAAGCCATGGGGCACTACTTTCCAACTCTGATTTTCCCTGATAAAAAGGGTACAAAAAAGAAGAAAAAAAACTCCATGATTAAAGAATTCAAGGAACTCCTGCCCCTTATCAAAGATTCGACATTGATAAAAATCGTTCTTGTTTTAACCTTTATGCCCAATGTTGTCATACCCATCATGAACTATCAATTTAATTTTGCAGTCAATGATCAGTTTGCAAGTGAAGCAAGTATGATTCAGTTTTTCGGCTATTTCCGGGGTGTGCTTTACATGGTCAGCCTGTTTATTCTGCTTTTTGTCGGAAGGATTTACGGCAGATGGGGCCTGCCCGTTGCATTAATGTTCCACCCCTTTAATTATATGATTGCATTTTTTGCATTTTTATTCCGTTTTGATATGTTTTCAGCAATCTATGCACGCATGTCCACAAACATACTCCGTACAACCATTAATGTGCCTGCAAATTCAATACTGATCGGCCTTTTCCCAGAATCATACCGGGGAATGATCCGCCCTTTTTTAAGGGGTACGGTTGTAAGGATTGCCCTGTTTACCGGATCAGGCCTTATCCTTATTTCCGAAAGCCTTTTCCACCCAAAGTACCTGACCTTTGTTGCCCTGCCCTTTGTAATGGCATGGATGGCTGCACCAATTGTATTAAAATCAAAATATGCAAAAATTCTTATGGATCTGATCTCAAGAAATATGCTGGATGTAAAAAGCATGGATTCCCGGGAACTGGAACATATCTTTAAGGAAGGCAGACTTACAGAAGAACTTGAACAATCCTTTCTTGCATCCCGGGGCAGGGATGCTGTTTGGTTTGCAACACTATTAAAAAATATTTCCCATGGAAGAGCTGATGAAAATATTTTAAAGACATTACATCTCCAGGATGATGAGACAAAGGTTACCCTGATTAACATGCTCTCGCTTAAGTCCATGGAAACATCCATAAAAAAGCTCATGCCCCTGCTTGACCTTAAAAAGCCTGAGGTTACCATTGCCATTATTAAGATCATGCAGGAAAAGAAACTTGACATGGTTAAAGATATGGACCTTACACCCTACTTCAACAGCACTAACCCGGTTATCAAGGGTTTTACTCTTGCCTATCTATATTCCAGAGACCGCAGTAAATATAAAAAAACCATGGAAGCACTCCTTGGTGCAGGGGATATGAAAGCAAGACAGGCAGGTATCATTGCTGCAGGGCTCACCAGGGAAAAAAAATACATAAGCACCCTCCTTAAAATACTTAAAAAAGATAACATGGGCTTTATACTGCCTGACACTATCCAGGCTCTTGCCCGCCTGAGGCCGGAACGACTCAATAACATCATCCACCCCTGCCTCTTCCATGTTAAAGCAGAGGTCAGAATGGCAGCCCTTGATGCTTATACCATAGATGATGACCATTCTTACAGGACAACAATACTTCTTCTGGGCGACCATTCAGATGCCATACATAACCTTGCCATGGAAAAAATAAAAAATTCTACATACCAGAATAATACTCTGCTGGTGGAATCCCTGGGCCT
>CAZQJS010000106.1:0-3131 GCA_964593725.1 uncultured Desulfobacterales bacterium | reverse complement strand
TGCTCTGCACCTGATAACCAATTTTGTAAAAAACCTGTTGCAGGCTCACTTGTTACTTCATTGCGGCTCATAGGCCATAGATTTAATATTGCAACACGCCCTGCAAGAGATTCGGAAATATCTTTCAGCACCATAAGATTTTGTGATCCACTCAAAAGAAACAAACCATTTTGCTTTTTTCTGTCTACTTTTCGTTTGATTGATCCGAGCAATTCAGGTGCATATTGAATTTCATCGAGAAAAGCAGGGGTATTAATGTTTTGTATAAAAAAATCAGGGTCCTGTCTGGCATTGCCAATATCAACAACCGGATCAAAAACAGTGGTATTTATCACATCAGAAAATAAATTTTCTACAAGGGTTGACTTGCCAACCTGTCGAGCTCCAAGAACAGCTACTACAGGATAATAAGCAAATAATTCTGTAAGTTTTTTTTCAAGCAATCTTTTTTTATACATAGACATAATATGGAAATTTATCACTTTAACTGACAAATATCAAGTTTAAATATAGTTTACTGGTATTTGGATAATTTTATCAGTGAGGAGTTCTATTCTTTTTCCTCTGTTGATTAAAATTGCATAGTTTGTTTTTGTATCTGCCAGAAAGTTATTCAGGCTTCGCAATTCTGTACGACTTACTGTGGAATTAAGCTTGATTTCCATGGGAACAGGATTAAAACTCCCCTCAATAATAAGGTCAATCTCAGATTTATCTATTGTCCGGTAATAAGTAAATTCCAGCTGAGTTGCCATTGAAGCTTGCAACCCTCTTATGATTTCTTCAATCACAAAGCTTTCAAAGGAAAATCCAGCTACCGGATGAATAAGAAGAGAATCAAGAGTATTAATTTTTAAAAAGTAGTGCAACAGGCCCTGATCCCGGAAAAATCCTTTTCTGGCTTTTTGCACTTTTTTTAATGAGTTCTTTGTATAGGGTTCAATATTTCTCCATAAAAATGTCTGATGAATAATATCAAGGTAATCTTTGATTGTTGAAACACTTACTTCAAGTGATCTTGCCATATTGCTCATATTGAGCTGATGACCTGAAAACTGTGCAAGTAGAGTGAGGAACCTTCTGAAATTATGGATATGAAGGCGTGGGAAGAGCACTCTTATGTCTCTTCCAACATAGTTCATTATGTAGTTTTCCATCCAATGAAGGCAGAAAATCCATATTGTTTTCACTTTCAATAAGTGGTTCCGGAAAACCACCTTTAAACCATACATGCATTGTCTGGCTCAGGTTTTGTGAGGCGTTAAGTTGTATAAAGTCATTTGGTTTTACTGTATTATCTGTCAGTAAATCATAGAGATCTGGAAGTTTGGTTTCATAATATTCACATTGTTTGAAATGTTTATGCTGATCTTTAAAAAAGCAATATACCAGCCCATTTGAGGTCATAGTGCTACCCTGTATGAACAATTACTGGATCAAAATATTCTCTTTTATCAAGCTCATGATAGAGAGGAGTAATTTCCATAAAGTTTGGCCTGGCTGCTGCTATCAGGTGTGTTTTCATTATTTTTGTGCTTAATTATCCTGCATCATATCTGGTGCAGGGCTGTTATTTAATGGTGTGTGAAAATTATATATTTTTCATAATATCAATTTTGAGGTTTTATAGTTCCTTTAAATTTTGTAATACCATTTATACCATTTGATAAATTGTTTAATTCCTTCTTCCACAGGAGTTGCGGGCAGGAAACCAGTATCTTTTATCAGTGTGTCAACGTTTGCCCATGTAGCAGGAACATCACCTGCCTGCAATGGTTGAAAATCTTTTATTGCTGTCTTACCAAGAGCTTTTTCAATGGCTTTAATAAAATCCAATAAAGGCACAGGGTTGTTGTTTCCAATATTGTAAAGACGGTATGGGGCAGCTCCTGATGCCGAAGGATTTGGAGTGTCAAAGGAAAAATTCTTGTCAGGAGCAGGAATATTGTTGATGACCCTGAATACACCTTCTATAATGTCATCAATATAAGTAAAGTCTCTTTGCATATTACCCTGATTAAAAATTGTGATTGGCTTACCAGCAATGATAGCTTTGGTGAACAGGAATAATGCCATGTCAGGTCTTCCCCAGGGACCATACACTGTGAAAAATCTTAATCCTGTTACAGGAAGTTTGTATAAATAGCTATACGTGTGTGCCATCAGTTCATTGGCTTTTTTTGAAGCAGCATAAAGGCTTATTGGATGATCAACATTATGGGTGACAGAAAATGGCATATCAGTGTTCAATCCATATACAGAGCTGCTTGAAGCAAAAACTAAATGTTTTACCTTGCTGTTTCTGCAGCCTTCAAGAATATTTGCAAAACCCACAAGATTTGAATCAACATATGCTTCAGGGTTTTCTATGCTGTAACGAACACCTGCCTGGGCAGCAAGATTAACAACATAATCAAATGAATGGCTTTTAAAAAGACTGCGCATTGCTTCTCTATCCTCAATGCTTGTTAAAATGAATTTAAAATTCTGGTTCTCTTCTAACATTTTAAGACGGGTTTTTTTTATATTTACATCATAATAATCATTAAGATTATCAATGCCAACAACGTCATATCCTTCCTTTAGCAGCCGTGTACTTAAATGGAATCCAATAAAACCTGCCGAACCTGTGATAAGAATTTTCATAAATTAACCTCTAAATTATATTTTATCAAAAAGTAATAGTCGTTTTAAAGTTCAGTTGATAATATCTCTTGATTACAGTACTTCATTTAATCCCACGCATCAATATCCACCATTTTTTTTAATTCGAAATCTCCACCCTGAGTAAAAAAAACTGCCCCGCTGCCAACTTTGAGAGGGTGAGTAAAAACGTTTTACTATGTCCTCATCATTTGTTTTCAGAGTCAGGGATGGAATATCATGGCCAACCCGTTGACGAAATCCTCTTCCTGACCATATACTAATGACATTGTCTTTTTTTTTAAACCCTTTTTCTACATGGAAACTTGACCAGCCTGAAGGAATTTGTTCATGTTGATTTTCTGCAAATGTCAGGCAATTATATTGTAAATTATTCCCCCATGTTCCCAATGCTGAAAGGCGGTCCATAGGAATGCCAGTGCCAAGATAACTGGAAAATATTCAGGATTAGCTCCTGCCATAACTGA
>CAZQJS010000105.1:0-3351 GCA_964593725.1 uncultured Desulfobacterales bacterium | reverse complement strand
CTGGTTTCCACTGCAATGGCTTGGTGTTGTTTATGGTGGGCAGATACAGTACATGCGGAACGGGCAGGCGATCGTGTAATGTGACTGTGCCATCTCTGAAGCCCGCCATGTTGGACTGGCCCATAAGTACAAAAATATGGAATTTGCTTTTGTCCCTGGGGATAGCCCAGTCGCCGGTTAGTGACGCTCCTCTGTTCGCTATGACCTTGTACAGCTCAACAGCTATCAACTGATGGCCGATGGTGTTGGGATGTATCCTGTCGGGAAAAAGTCGTCTCTTGTGGTTCAGCGGGTTGTAAAGGTCAATTATTTTGCATTTTGTTTCGCGGGCAACCTGCTTTACAGCGGGTACCAGAATTGACGGGTGTACTTTTTCGCGTCGGCCTATATCGCCCGGATAAGCCGGCACCGGCAGGCAAAGGTATATTTGGGGATGAGCGCCGGCAGGTCTGAACTTACTGATTAAGTCTTTGTAATCGTGTACAAAACGCTGCCTGCTGACCCATTGGTGGTTGTTCTGGCAGGCATCATTGGTGCCCAGCATAATGATGATAATATCAGGCTGAAAATCATTAACCCTTTTGATAATGGTTGGTTTGTTATATGATGTGCGCACTCCTATGCGCACCATGTGCCCACCTAAGCCGAAGTTTTTTACCTTATACTTTGGTCCAAGCAATTTGCCCAGTAAAAAAGGGAAACACTCTGTTTGTCTGTGTTTCAGGCGTGTACCAAATGTGATACTGTCGCCCACGCATGCAATTTTGACTGACTGGGCAGGTTTTGCTGCGGGATTGGCAGTTTTAGGTGCCTGGGTTTTAATATCTGCTTGCCTGGTGTTTGTGCTGTTGGTTGGATTTTTAATTTGTGTTGTGTTATTTGCACTGTGCATAGCAGTGCAGCTGACAAGTGCTGAAGATAATACAAGCATTAATGCAGTTGCTAATTGTTTCATTGTGATTCCTGTAAAAAATTATAAAGGTTTTTACAACCATAGGAAAATTTTAAAAGGTGTCCGAAAGGAGCATCAATATAAAGCGCAGTTTATCACATTTATTATTTCTTGACAAAACCAAATATTATTTTTAAGGTTATTTTTGTAAATATAATTTTAAGTTATATAGGGCAATAATGGCTTAATCGCTTAATATCTCAAAAAAAGGAGATGCAATGGACACTACAAGAAGAAATTTTCTCAAAAAAACAGGTTCTGTCGCTGCTATTGCTGCTACTGGTGTTAGTTGCCTGGCTGGTTGCAAATCAACTTCAAAAATAAAGAATGTTCATGGTGTTATTGCTACTGACGCTATGCATTATGACAGGATTATAGGTGCAAATGATCGGGTTTCTGTAGGTGTTATAGGCTTCAGTAACCGGTTTCGCAGCTCATTAAGTCATGCTTTTATCAAATATTCTAAAAAATTGAATATGGAATTTGTTGCTGTTTCTGATATATGGAATGAAAGAAGGCATAAAGGGGCCCAATATTTAACAAAATTACAGGGCAGAGATGTTGTTCCATATCGTAATAATGAAGAGTTGTATGAAAAAATAAAGACAGATGCTGTTATAATCAGTACACCTGATTTTGCTCATGCTTATCATGCAGCAGAGGCTGTTTATTCAGGCAGAGATGCGTATGTTGAAAAGCCTTTGGCTGAGTCAATGGAAGATGCGCGTATGATTTTAAAGGCAGTGAAAGAAACAAAAAAGATTGTCCAGATAGGATCACAGAGAAGGAGCGGGAGAAATTATATTGCAGCGGCAGAGTTTATTCAGTCAGGAAAATTCGGCCCTATTAAGATGGTTGATATGACCTGGAATGTTAATCAGCCGGATCGCTGGCGTCATCCTGATTTGGTTGGTCGTTTAAAAGAGAGTGATGTTGATTGGAATAGGTTTCTTATTAATAAGCCGAAGATTCCCTTTGATCCGCGTATTTATATTGAGTATCGTCTTTTCTGGCCCTATTCTTCAGGGATTCCTGGTCAGTGGATGTCCCATCAAATTGATACGGTTCACTGGTTCAGCGGCCTGAACCATCCTCTCAGTGTTACAGCTAACGGCGGTGTTTATATGTGGAATGACGGACGGAAAAATGCTGACACAATGACTGCTGTTTTTGAATACGGACCTCAGGATGATCCAGATCCTACTAAGAGATTTCAGGTAGTTTATTCGTCGAGATTTTCAAATTCATCAGGCGGGATAAAAGAAGTATATTTTTCCAATGGAGGTGAATTGAATTTACGAACGAATATGGTGACACCTGCAGGCGGATTAACTAAAGGCCATGCAGAAAAGTTTCCTGAATTCGGTCTCCATAAAAATATGCTGCCTGAATTTTCATTGGCAAAAGCAGCTGCCAAGGTAGTAACAAGTGCAAATACAGGAAATGACGGCTTGACGACAAATCACATGAGGAACTGGATGGAATGTGTTCGCACCCGCAAACAGCCTCGCGCCTCAGTGGAAGCAGGTTATAATCATTCTATCGCAAATATAATGACATCTGCTTCTTTGCGGCTTGGTAAGAAAGTAACATTTGACGAGAAGAAACAGGATATTGTTCTGGGATGATTTGTACGTTCATATTGAATAAGGAAATAACATGAAAAAGCTATCAATGCTGATTTTCTTAATGATCTTATTGGCAGGTTGTACTGGAACACAGAAAATATCTGGCCATTCAGAATCCTGTAAAGTTAAAGTGGTGGACAATAAAACTGACCAGCGTGTGGATATAACTGTAAATGGCCGACCTTTTACATCTTATATATACTCTGATAAGATAGACGTTTTGAAAAAGCCGATTCTCTATCCGGTGCTGACAGCTAAGGGTACGGAGATAACACGTGGTTTTCCTCTTAAGCCCAGAGGCGGTGAGCGTCAGGATCATCCGCATCATGTAGGGTACTGGTTTAATTACGGTGATATTAACGGTTTGGATTTTTGGAATAATTCAAACGCTGTATCCCCAAAAAGAGCACCTAAAATGGGCCATATCAAAACTACCTTTATCACAAGAGTTAAAAGCGGCAGCGGTCATGGCATTCTGGAAGTTACTACGGACTGGTTAAATAATGACAATAGGGTCATTTTAAAAGGTAAAACCAAATTTGTTTTTCGTGCTTCAGAAAATATGCGCTGCATTGATCGCATTACAACACTTACAGCTCTGAATGAACAGGTTGCCTTTAATGACAATAAAGAGGGGATGCTGGGCATCAGAGTGGCCCATGAACTGGAGCATCCCAGTGATAAGCCGGTTAAGTTAAGTGATGCTATGGGGAATATTACAATTATTAAGCCGACTGACCAGAAAGATGTAAGCGGGCATTATTTAAATAG
>CAZQJS010000104.1:0-3394 GCA_964593725.1 uncultured Desulfobacterales bacterium | reverse complement strand
TTTGGAACAAGCTGTACATTTCGTCCTGCAAGCCAGCCAAAAAATATCATGATTATCATTGCAAACCACATATAAATCACATGGGGATTATTGTGTGCCCAATGATCGAGCTTAAGCATCTCAAAAAATTTTACCAAAAACAGATATGGATGTTCCACTTTACACTGCCTCCTTGAAAATAAGTCTTGTTAGTTCAAACATCGTTCCAATTAATATACTCATCACTACAACTGAGAGTCCTGCAAGCAACCCCAGTGGGTTTACAATGTGTCCGGCAATCAACAGAAAAATTATCAAACCACTGATTGCAAACCTTATATAATACTTGATAAGGACAATGGTCAGAATCCCACGCCCGTTTCGGGCAACCTCTTCCGGGTGCTCGAATGCCTTGTTAACAGTGCGTTTAAGCAAATAAAAACTTATAATTGCAATGGCTGAACCCAGAACAACTCCCATGGTAAACTTCCAGGAGGTATTGACAATACTTAACAAAGTAAGAAAAACAAAAAAGAACCAGTTTGATTTACTTATAAAATCAATTAATCTTTTTGTGATCTCCATCAATTAATACCCTTAGAGTTTCTTACTTTTGTTCATTGCTCTGATAAGATTCCTGAATCCTGCCACAATACCCATGCCTAAACCAATTAAGGTTAAAACCGGATTTGTATCAAACTTCTTATCAAGCCACACACCTAAAAAAAGGCCAATAAAAATTGCCAGTGAAACTGAGAGGCCAAGGCTGCTGTAATAGCCTAATTCCCTTATGCTCTTATATTTCTCATTTTTATCATTTTTCATATACCAGCCTTTTTATTCCACCTCAAAAGCAAATATCATACGGTTTTCTTTTAGTCAATAAAAATGATTATATTATTTTAAGAATTCCGCCCTGGCTGTCTTTATCAACTTTTCCTATTACAGATGCATCAATACCAGCATTAAGAAGCTGGTCAAGACATGCTTCAGCTTCAGATGGATCCATACTGACAACAAGGCCTCCGGAAGTCTGGGGGTCAAAAAGGACATCCTGATCAACCTGTTTAACATCCGGGCTGATTTCAATATTATTCAGGCAAAATTCTCTGTTTTTATGAGCGCCTGCCGGGATCAGACCCATCATTGCAAACTCTTTCACACCTTCAATAACCGGTATTTTATCTGAAAAAATAAATATACTCTTGTTGCATGCCTTTGCCATCTCCAGGATATGTCCTGCAAGACCAAATCCTGTTATATCTGTGCAGGCATTAACAGAAAAATTTTCCATAATCTCCTTTGCACATTTATTTAATTGTGACATCACATCCACAGCTTTTTTAGAAATATTATCATCTGCAAGCTTTGCCTTAATTGCTGTTGCAATAATGCCTGTGCCAAGGGGTTTTGTTAAAATTACGGAATCATTGCTGCATGCTCCTTTATTTGCCCAGATTTTTTCCGGATGCACCATCCCTGTGACTGAAAGCCCATATTTAAATTCCTTATCATCAATACTGTGTCCCCCCAGCAGCACTGCTCCTGACTCATTGATTTTATCCAACCCTCCCCGGAGGGTTTCCAAAAGGATATCATCATCCAGTTCATCACAGGAAAAGCAGACTATATTCATGGCTGTCAAGGGTGTCCCCCCCATGGCATAGACATCACTCAATGAATTGGCAGCCGCAATCTGGCCGAATTCATAGGGAGAATTTGTAACAGGAGTTAAAAAATCCAGGGTCTGCACCAATGCCTTATCAGGAGATATTCTGAACACACCTGCATCATCAGATGTGTCGATCCCCAATATAAGATCAGGATGACTCTTAATATCAAGCTTGCCAACAATACGATCCAGTGCCACTGGATCAAGTTTTGCAGCTCAGCCCGAGGCTCTGACTTTTTCAGTTAATAACACTCTTTTTTTCATAATTTTCAAATCATATCCATTTTTTTAAACAAGTCCGATCACACATGCAAACCTGCCTGTTCTTTTCTCTTTTCGATAGGAAAAAAAGGTCTTTGAGAAACACTTTGTACAGATATTCATGTTTTCAATATTTTCTGCTTTAACACCTTTTTGTAAAAGCTGGTGAAAACTCAACTCCCAAAAATCAAAATTAAAACTATCATCTGCTTTATACTTCCATATGTGTTCAGGTAATTCTTCTCTATACCTGACAAACTCTGCACAACAGGGGCCAAGGGACGGTCCTATACCGGCAATAATATATTGGGCATTACATCCAAACACACTTTCCATAAGATCAAGACATTTACCAATAATATTTTTTATGCTTCCCCTCCATCCTGAATGGATATTTGCAATAACCTTGTTAACAGGATCATACATCATAACAGACTGACAATCTGCAACCTGTATAAATAACAGCTTTTTTTTAATATCTGTTATGATACCATCTGCTTTTAAAGAAGTGTTCGTATGTTCATTGTTCTTCAGAACCAGAATATCATCCCCATGAACCTGTTCTATAAAAACAACTTCGCTGTTCTTATCAAGAATATTTTTGATTCTGTTTCTATTCTCTGTTACACGCTCCTTTTTATCACCATTTGCATAACTTACATTTAATGAATTAAAAGGAGATTTGCTGACTCCGCCTCTCCTTGTAAAGACAGAATGCACTATGCCGGGGAAAGCTTTTAAATTTGTAAATTCAAGCTTTTCCGGATGTTTTACAGTATGCTTTTTCACCATAAAAAAGTTTGCCAATTCTTTTAATGATTCCGGTTGTGGAAATATTATGGTCAAATTCGATCCTTTTAACAACACCATTATTCATTTTTACAAAATCAGCACCAATAATATCTTTTTCCTGCCAGTCAGCACCTTTGACAAGAACATCAGGCACAACCTCTTCTATTAATATCCTGGGTTCTGTTTCATTGAAAAGGACTATACAATCAACACATGTCAGAGCTGACAGCACGATCACACGTTGATCCTGGAATATAATCGGTCTGTCAGGACCTTTGATAATTTTAATGGATTCATCAGAATTCAGGCCAAGTACGAGAAAATCACCAAAAGAGCGGGCACGCTGTAAATAGCTGACATGGCCTGCATGTAGGATATCAAAACAGCCATTGGTGAAAACAATTTTCTTTTTCTCACCTTTTCTCTCTTTAATCACAGATTTTATTCTGTCAAAGCTTACAAGTTTTCCGTTATCGCTTAAACCCATAAATCCAGACCTGTTGTATTAAGTTCAGTTCATAAGAAAATATATATCACAAATATTTTTTTTATCCAGTATTGTATGGCTATTTCCAAAAATTTTCAGTTAAATAATATTTCAGTATTCACAATTTAAAAACCCTGGTTCACATTCAAAAATTATTCCCATCATCAGACCAGGAACAAACAGCCCGACCCAAATTACAACCA
>CAZQJS010000103.1:0-4792 GCA_964593725.1 uncultured Desulfobacterales bacterium | reverse complement strand
AATTATTACATTTATTTAACTATAATTTTGTCCGAGTTTTTAGGGGGCTAAAACACTGTTATTTTGTTCCATTAGGTTTTGTGCATGTGCCGGGACGTAATAAGTATACCATATATCAATTGGTTCACCTATATTTCTTTCATTAATATCAATAATTTCGTCTTCTTTTGCTAAATAAGCCCAGTCTTTTCCTAAAGTTTTTTCCCAGCCTTTACCTTCATTTGGATTATGTATAACTTCACCGGTTTTCTGGTTTACAAACCAATCATCCCATTCATCATTACTTGATTTATTATGTTTTTTATCTATTGGTTTTAAACAACACTTTGGGTGCTACATAGGTTTTGTCAATTTTCACTTGCCTGTTCAAGGCTTCTTGTAAACGAAGTTGTTCCATAGGGGCAATATAGTTCATTTTAAAATTGGTTTCATAGGGCATTTGTTATTTTATCTCAAACAAATCATCTTGGTTTGAGGAATATTTCAATTTGTTGACCTATTTATCTTTTCCATAACGCTTATAATACTCAAATATCAATTTCTCCAATTCTTCAAAATTGATTTTGAGAAGTTTTGGATATATTGAGCTTATTGCGCCATATTTATTTATGTTTATTTTTTCTATGAGAAATAAGGGATATATATATGCATTACGAAGCCAGTAATTTGATTTTAATTTATTCAGGTAGTAGTCATTATTAGATACTTGAATTAAAAAGAGCTTTGAAGACCCTAATTGGAAAGTTTTTATGCCAATTATATCTTTCCAATAAATCTTTCCAAAATTTATTAGATAATAATTATTAGTCAAACCTTCATTATCTAGCACTAATCCATTATCAATGCTGAATAATTTATAAGCTAAGAAAGGAATAAAAAAGATGATTAACAAAGAGCCAATGATGCCTATAAGCCTAATAAAAATAGAATTTTTGAATAATACAGAAACAAATCTGTAAGGATTTATAGACATATAAATAGAAAGTGATAACATGATTACGGAGAACAAAATAAATATTGTCAATTTTGTTTTATTAAGCTTAATTATTGTTACATCTGTGATGTTATCTTTTATTATCATAACATGGGTTTATGAAAAATAATATTTCGTTCAGGTTCTATATTTGATTTGGGTGTAATTTCATGTATATATTCAGCTGCATCTTCTCCTAATATTCCACCGGCTATTCCTCCGACAATACCGAACACAACGCCTAAAACGGCTCCTCCCTCTGGCCCAAGAGCCATTCCTATGCCTATTCCAAGCTCTGATCCAGCACTAGCTCCCGCCCATGCTCCGGCAAGTCCACCACCGGCTCTAACAGTTGCTATTTCTGCATGTTCTCCAAATCTGCCACCATCTTGTTTAACTCCGTTATAAATATAGACACTGTATATAACAACAGAAACACCGGTAGCAGTTTTTCCTAATTTATTAAATCCTTTTCCTAGAGATCGTGTCTTCCCAAATTGATTACCTAAAAAAACTTTTCCTTTTGGGGTTTTGGTGTATACTTTTAGCCCCTTTGTTTTATAATATCCAATTCTAGAATTTCCAGAAATCTCTTCAGCTGCTATAAAAGCTCCTCCAATCCCATCAACATACTGTCCTGTCATGTTCCCGTCATTCGGGTTGATATGTTCCGATTGGTGATTTGGAAAAGAATTATTTTTATGAACTTCATTTTCTATCGGGTGACAAAACATACAAATTTCATAATCCGGTTTTGAATTATTGGGGTCCGAAACAATTATATTTGCTCCTATGGGTATTTTTTCAGGTTCGTAAGGATTCCATTGTTCCAATTGGTGAACCGTCACATTATATTTACGAGCAATAGACCAGTAAGTATCTCCCTGTTCCACCCGGTGTGTTTTAGGCGGTTTTTTACCGGAATGGGTTTCCATAAGGCTAAAAGGGCTGTATGGAGAATGTTGGAGAATATATTCTTCAATATGGTCGCGGAGTATCCAGCGGTTGTTGGGACCATCCCAAACAGAATCTTCAAAAACAGCAATCATTTTTATTTATGTTTTTGGTTAGTTTGTCCCCCAGAGATTATTAAAATCAACCCCGTTCATCTTGATGCTTTGGGCAGAGATAACCACTGTTGTTTTCATGGGTTCACGATTGTCTGAAATAAACCTTTCAATCAGATCCAAACAAAAGGCGTTTTCAAATTCCAAAACTTTTTGATGCGCCATGGCATCGTTTTTAAAGAAAACAACAGATCCGCTTTTGGTCATGGCGGGTTCTCTCATCCAATGAAACAGATTGGTGTCACTATCAGACTCCAACACAAGCTTAATTTGCCCTCCTTTTGGTCTTCCGGTGGGTCTGCCTTCGCCGTCTCTGGGTTGGTGAAGGGCATAAGAACACTCCAAGACGTTATATTCTTTGTCGTCTAAATAGAATTTTGCTAAAAATGACATAGTTATTTGTGTTTAAAAAATCCGTTTTATTGTTGTTCATATTCAGAATCCCATTCCGTGCCGTCATCACCTTTTTGTCCATCCATTCTGATCAAAAAGTTTTTGGCGGGAAAATAGGGTTTCAGTCTGATATCAAGGTGTATTCGGTCTTTTTGATTATAGTCTTGCTCAAAACGTCTGATTTCAAAATTTTCTATCAGTTTGTCAGGTCCTGTGATGCCGTCAAGAAATTTGACGATTTGTTGTTGTATTTCTTTTCTGGTTTTTGCATTGAAATTTTCAAATGCGCGACGGTTCAAAAAGTCCATCAAGACTTTGGTCACATAGTCAAACACACGAACAACAGAGTAGGTCTGTAGTCCTAAATTATCACCATTGAACAGTGTTTTGGCGGAGAAAGCCATCACTTTTCCATATTCATTGACCATGGGCACCAAGCCTAGGTTTTCAAGATTGGCAATTTCACTTTTTTTCAAGTCAAATTTTACGCCACTGACTTCATTGAGTCCTCCGTGTTTTTTTCCTGCGGTTACCTGAGACATCAGTGTGGTATATATTCTTCCTGCCAAAGCTCCTGAGGGTGGAACATATAGGTTGTCTTCTTCTCCTAATTCATCATATTTGTTTCTTCCAACCAGCCAATTGCAGGTCATCAGTGTATTGGAGAGATGCATGTCTCCACTTGCCAGATTTGAAGATTCAAACATTTCCATTACATCGTCCGGTTCGTCAAGATGTAAGAAATCGGTAACCATCATGATTTTATTGTCGTATGCCAGTTTTGCCCATTTATCAACCACGGCTTTTGAGCCTAAATATCCGGGTACAATCATCAGAGAGTAGTTTTCTCTGAGATCTAATCTGTCATATTTGGCCAAAATTTCGTCTCTGATATGGTCAAAGAATCGGGTGTTGTCCAGATCTGAAAGTTGTTCCAGTTCTGCATTGACAATAGATACGTTTTTGACTGCCGGAAGATCGGTGTTCTTGAAAAATAGTGCTACGGCTCTGTATGACTTTTCCAATTCTCGGGTTTCGTCCAAAGCTTTTTTAAGATTTTTTTTAAGTACTTTTTCTGCTTCTATGGATTTTTCATTGGCTATATTCACCAAGTCAATTACATCTCCTTTGTTTTTCAATAGGTTTTTCCAAAGTTCAAGTACTTTTAATAATTCGGCACGTTCATTTTTTTTATTTTTTTCGGTCAAAAATATATTACGACGCGCTTTTCTGTCAGGGTTCAAATTTTGAACACCTTCTATTGTTGATTCCAACAAATCAAATCCTCCATATTTTGCAAAGGATTCGGATTTTTCTTTTATATTTTGAGATAGGGATTTACTTGTTAATCCTGCATCTTTTTTCATTGAAGATCCTTCCATTTTTTTGCTTTTTATAGATTATTTTTGTGTGTTTTTTAGTTCGTCAATTAGAGAATCTATGGTTTCTAGAATTGATTGTTTGGCTTCCGGGTCTTGTAGTGCTTTTTTCAGAATCTTATTGGTTTTCAACTGTTTCATTATCTTTTTATATTGGTCACTTTCAATTTCCAAATCTTTTAAGAAAGCACTGTTGTTGATAAGTCCTTTTTTTCCAAAATCACCTAAATTTCTAAATTTCAGATTTTCATTGACTGCACCACCATCTTTATCCTCAAATTCTATTTTTATCTGAGGAGAGAAATGTTCAAAAACATCTTCAACAGTTTTTAGCCCTTCCACAACTTCAGGTTTAACGGGAGTGTCGGGGGTTAGTTTGCATGCAATCAGTGTCCGGTTTTTGGGTATTTCGGTTATTGCCTCGTTGGCATCTCCTTTAACCTCATTACCACCTATACCAAAATTTGAGTTCATAGTATTGTTTTTTTTGATTTCTTTGGGGGCAAGATAATAATATTATGTGTATTTACAAAATTTTACAAATAATATCAGAATATTTAATAAGAAAAAAAACGAGATGTCAAAACACCTCGTTTCTTAGATTGAAATTGCAAATAGTATTAAAGGCGTTATTTGGCCCATGCATTTCCAAAAATTCCGTTTCCCATCTCAATTTCTCTTGCAGAGATAGTAAAAGATTCTCTTAGAGGATTTTCGCCAACGGCATCAAATACTTCCTTATATTTTACCAAGTATCCTTCTTTGAATTTTAATTCTTTCAAAGTGGCGTCAGTGTCTCTTTTAATGAAGACAATACTACCGTCTTTGCGTTCAAAACTATTGGTCATCCATTCAAAGAAATCTGTTTCTCCCGTGGATTCAATAACCAAATGAATTCGACCCCCTCTTGTTACTGATGATGGTCTCCCTGTTGGATCTACCTCTTGATGTAAATCATAACTGCAGTGAAGTACGTTTAC
>CAZQJS010000102.1:0-4803 GCA_964593725.1 uncultured Desulfobacterales bacterium | reverse complement strand
AGGCGATATTAACATGAAAGGATCAAATATCAACCAGAATTAGGAGTCAGACTTGGAACAAAAAAAACAGAACAATGTTGAGCTGACCATTACTGAAGACCATGGAAAAGATATCCTTGCAGCCCTTGCAGAACATACTGAGCAGAGCTTTAAAATCAACGGTGTTGTTGTGGGGATAATCACAGGTCTTGATGAACAGAACAGCCCCATGGTGGATTTTGATTGTAATGTTTATAAAAGGCCATTGTCTGCAGCATCCCTTGTTCCGATTGATAAAATCCATGCAGGGCGCAAAGCTGCTTTGATGTTTGAACAAAACAGGGCAGACAAACCTGTAATAATGGGCCTGATGCACACCCGGGGGCAGGCAGAAGCCATAACAGCAGAAAAAGAACTTGTTATCAGGTGCGGCAAAGCATCTATACGCTTAAAGGAGAACGGAGATATTGTAATCAGCGGAAGAGAACTTATTTCAAGAGCAAGAAAAGACAATATTATCAGAGGCGGAACCATCCACCTTAACTAAAAGGAGGAGCCATTGCATATTATAAATAAAACACCTTTTAAAGCAGATGCCGGCATGATGTTTGATCACACAGGAGAAAATATTATATCATTTGCTGTAAAGGCAAGCTTTGTAATCCCTGACAATGACAAACCAGCCAAGGCTGCCCAAAACCAGACAGAGGTTTTTATTTCAGATCAACCCTTT
This sequence comes from uncultured Desulfobacterales bacterium, assembly GCA_964593725.1. GTDB lineage: Bacteria > Desulfobacterota > Desulfobacteria > Desulfobacterales > Desulfobacteraceae > JAIOSM01. The sequence goes on along the minus strand of CAZQJS010000102.1, from coordinate 4,091 downwards.
GACAAAACTTCCAACTCCAATATAAGATACCCTGCTGATACAGTATTAAAAAAAGAGAACACAGATATTATTCTCAACGGAACCGTATACAGCCCCAAACCTGTAAAACGTATCCCTGCCCTTGTACGTGTTGATAATTATTATAAAATCATAGAAGCTGTGGGCAACAGGATTTACAAGAGAAGATTGTCAACCATTGGGTTTAAAATAACAGAACCTGAACCATTTTTAGAAATGCCCATTACCTGTAATCGTCTTTACGGCGGGCCGGGCTTTGCAGAAAACCCCCATGGAACAGGGTTTGTAAAGGATAAATACCAGGTTAACAACATGCCTCTGCCCAATTTTGAGAACCCAAAACAAAAAATTACCTCATATAAAAAGCAATACACACCTGCAAGTTTTGGCTGTGCAGGCCCGGCTGCCGAACATAGAAGAAAATATGCCGGCACCTATGACAAAAACTATAAAGAGACACAATTTCCCCTTTTCCCGGAAGACCTTGATGCACGGTTTTTTAACACTGCCCGGCCAGAGCTGATAACAAAGGGTTTTTTAAAGGGAGGGGAACAGGTTTTATTAAAGAACCTGTCAAAAAAAGGAGAGATAGGATTTCAGCTCCCGGTTTACAGTTTCAGTATAATATTTGATCTTGCAGGAGAAAAAATTATTAAAAAACCTGATCTCTGCACAGTATTGATAGAACCGGACCATGAACGCTTTTACATGACCTGGGGATGCAGCCTTGTGCTTGGGAACCGACCTTCAAAACTTAAATATATAAAACTTGAATCTAAGGAGATATGAAATGTTAAACAGGGAACTTGTAATAACATATGCAAATTGTATCACCCCGCTGGGTAATAATGGAAAGAACACAGCAGATTCAATAAAAAACAGGGTCTCAAAACTTGAATTCAGTGAGTCATTAATAGATTCTGAAGGCAATCTTTTAAAAATATCCAAGATAAAAGGTATTGATAAAAACGAATCACGACATAACTTTCTCAACAGGGTTTCAGAACAATGTTTAAAGGAGTTATTAAAAGATACACAGATACCGTCTAAAGTATATCTTTTAATGGGATATCCTGCTTTAAAAAGACCGGGCATCAAATTTGATATTTCCAATCTGGTCAAACAACTAAAACTGCTTGAAACTGAAGTCGTTGCCGAAGAATTTGCCCAGGGCAGCCCATCAGCAATTTACGGCCTTGAAGGCGCCGATTCCATAATCAAAACTAATCCAGAGGCACTATGCATAATAGGAACTGTTGATTCCTTACTTGATCCTTTGACCCTTGACTGGTTTGAAAAGGATCAGCGGTTAAATTCAGAAGGGTCAGAAAGGGTTAATGCATTTGTACCTTCTGAAGCTGTCAGTTTTATTGTTGTGGAATCAAAAAAATTAGCCCTGAAAAACAAAAGAACCATACTTGCTCAAATCACAAGTTTAAAAACATCCAAGGAGCCGAACCATTATGTAAAAGGCACACCATCAAAGGGTCAAGGGCTTACAACAGCGGTTAAGAGTGTTCTTTCCCATAAGCTGATCCCTCCTGAATCCCTTACAAACATATTTTTTGATCTCAACGGGGAGTTCCACAGGGCAAAGGACTGGGGGTTTATCCGGACACGATGTTTTGACAATAAAAAAAGCAGGTTCAGCATCTGGCATCCTGCGGACTGCATGGGAGATACAGGAGCTGCCAATGCAGGTGTGCTGCTTTCAATCGTGGCACAGGGGCTTAAACAAAAATGGCTTGACAAAAACGTATTGATATTCAGTTCAGATGACCATGGAGCTTGTGGTGCTGTGGTTCTATCAGAATTATACGAAAGTTAAGAAAGGAGAAAACAATGGGATCAACAGTATTTGCAAACGGCAACGGGATATCACATGTTGGCAGTGGTGGCAAAAGTACAGTTGCACCTGATGTATGCCTTACTACAATTGGTAAAGCTGTCATACCAATACCATACACCAACACGGCAGAATCAGCTGACCTTGCAGACGGCAGTACAACTGTATTTATCGAAGGTAATTCTGCTGCAATAAAAGGATGCTGCTACAGCAAAAGTACAGGGGATGAACCCGGCGACAGAAAAGGAATAAGCTCCGGTACAATCACAGACAAGGCAGAGTTTGTAAATTACTCTTTTGATGTAAAAATAGAGGGTAAAAATGCCTGCCGCAATGGTGATCTAATGACCCACAACAAAAAAAATGCAATGGGGTAAATCATGACAAACAAGGACTCCACAGGAGGTACACCTCCTGATCTGATTGAAAAAGGCAACTGGATAGGATTTAAAATTATTGATGAAGATACAGGTAAACCCATTGAAAATGTCAGGGTTGAAATTAGAGATTCGGAGGGCAGGTTAAGGAATAAACAGACAGATATCCATGGAAAAGTTAAATTTCACAATCTTTCGGATGGTGATTGTGAACTCGTAGAACTTATGTATGATAAGCGCGTAATGATGAAGACAAAAGAGAAGTATACCTTAAAACACGGAGATTCTCTTGAGAAGATAGCCCGGCGTGAACGTGATAACGGGAATAATATTACAGCTAAAGATATTGCAGTAAATAACTGGGGGCCCAGAAGCCGTGATATTCGAATCATGAATGAAAACATGCGGGATGAGTTTGGATGTACTGATTATGACGGGCGTACAAATCATATGATCTACAAAGAAGACTCTGAGCAGAGTGAAAGGAGGTAATATTGGGATCAGGAAATCATATAAACTTATCAACAAAAATTACAGGAAAAAAACCGGTAAACAAAAACCATATTGTAAAATGTAAGTTGCTGAACAAACCAGAGCAGTTTAAAGCCTGCTCAGCTATTCCGTATTTAACTTTTGACTCCAGACAATCCTTTATTGCCCCTAATGTTCAAAAGAGTTTGAAAAAACTAAAAGAGATTCTGGATAAGTATCCAAAAGCAGAAGTTAAAGCAATGTTATTCGGTCACACAGATCTTGTTCGTAAAGATGAAGAAAACAAAAAAATAAGTGAAAGACGAGCAAAAAGCACATATAATTTTTTATTAAAAAAGCCTGATTACTGGGTAAAATTATACAGAGATGGAAAAACTGATGATAATGAAAACTGGGGCGCAAAATCAATCCAGATCATCTTGAACTACCTGAACCCAAAAGCAAAACTGGACATAAATAATCAATATGATAAAAGAACAAGAAAAGAGATAAATAAAATATCAAGTATTGGTGACACCGGAGATATTTCTGACTCAACATTAAAGGACATATTTCAAAAATACATGGATAAAATAGTAAAAGATATTGATCTTGCAGAAAATGATTTTGTTCCTTTAAAGCATGTGGGCTGTGCAGCATTTAATCCCATAATTGATATTGAGCAATCAGAAGAAGAAAACAGACGGGTTACTTTCTTTTTATTTAACAAGGACAATATCCCTAATTTTCCATGCTCCAATACAGACCTTGCACCATGTAAAAAGCAGGCAGCCCAGTATGACAATGCAAAATCCAAAAGGGATGTGTTCAGATACCACCATGAGTTCAGATGCTGCTATTATGACAACCTTGCCCGGGATTGCAAAGCAGAAAGCGAGTCTTTAAACAGAATACATTTTGACAGCCATATGCATTTTATGACCGGGCATTGTACGCCCATGCCTTTGTTGTGGATTCAGATACCTATACCTAAAGTAGAACCTAATAGGACAACACTGGAGAAAGGTATCAGCGGGTTTGTGCTTCAAACTGCTGTCAAAATAAGACAGATGGCAAATATCAGCAAAAAAAGAACAATGAAAATAGCAGATCAGGGGATAAAAGAAAATGAAACTGTGTATAATAATATTTATGGTCAGAAAAACAATCCAAGAAAACTTTTAACTCCCATGGTCCCCATGCCAATGGATATGGAATATGCTCATATTGACGGTTACAAAGGAGAAAAGATCTATATTAAAGTTTCAAAACGTTATTATCTTAAATTTGACTGCTGGGATCTTGCAGAAGAACGGAAGATTAAAAAAAAATATAGTGATGTTGTAATTCTAAGAAGCTTCACAGATCAAGTACTGATG
>CAZQJS010000101.1:0-4930 GCA_964593725.1 uncultured Desulfobacterales bacterium | reverse complement strand
AAATCAGAAGAATTTTCAGCTTGTCGTGACGATCCCTGCCAGACAGTATTTCCTGACTCCAGCACAATCACAGAATCTGAAACTTCAAGGGCTCTGCTGGTGCTCTGTTCCACAAGCAGAATTGTCAACCCCTGGTCATTGAGCTCTTTTATAACCTCATAACAGGTATCAATGGCTTTAGGCATAAGCCCGAGAGAAAGTTCATCAATCAATAAAAGCTTTGGTTCAGTCATCAACGCCCTTGCAATTGCAAGCATCTGCTGTTCGCCCCCTGACAGGGAGCCTGCATTCTGCTTTAGTCTCTCATCAAGCCGTGGAAAAATTGACAATACCTTTTCGATATTACTTTGGCTTTTTTTCCTGTCTGTTATGTAGCCGCCCACAACAAGATTCTCATATACTGTAAGACTTTTAAAAAGCCGTCTGCCTTCCGGAACCAGAGCAATTCCTTTTTTCACTCTTTCCATTGGTGGTGCAGATGTTATATTCTGAGCATCATATTCAACATCTCCCTGTTTAATATCCACATGACCTGCCAGAGCCATGATCAGAGAAGATTTTCCAGCACCATTGGCGCCCAGGACTGCCATGACCGAACCTTTTTCAATTTTCATTTCAAGCTGATTTACCACCTGCATACTGCCATATCCACAGGAAAAATTTGTTAATTTCAACATACTATACCCCAAGATATGCAGATCTTACTTCAGGTCGGTTCATGACATCTTTTGGGCTACCATCGGCAAGATTTCTTCCATTGTCAAGCACATGAAGTCTGTCGCTGATCCGAAGCACTTCGCTTAAATTATGTTCAATCATTACAATTGTCATGCCCTGTTCTGATATCAGGCGGATCGTATCTGCAAGTTTTCCTGCCTCATGGCTGTTCAGACCCGCAAGCGGTTCATCCAGAAGCAGTACTTCAGGTTCAACTGCCAGAGCTCTGGCAACTTCCAGACGTTTTAATACACCCAGCGGCAGCATTGATACCTTTTTATCCATATATTGCCTGATATCCACCATTTCAAGATACTCAGCAGCTTTTTGTTTCTCTTTTGACCTGCTTAGCATCATGATTGAAGAGATTGGTTTTCTGACCTTTTTAAACCCGGCTGCAAATGTAACATTTTCCAGAACTGTCATTGATTTAAACGGTCGGACAATCTGATGTGTTAATGCTATACCAAGCCATATTCTCTTATGTGTGGCAAGGCTGGAAATATTCCGGCCGCCTAGCGTCAAATCACCATTTTCAGCAGAAACAGTACCTGTAATATAATTTAAAAGAGTTGTTTTCCCGGCACCATTAGGACCAATCAAACTTAATAATTCTCCTTTTTTAACATCAAAACGAACATCATCAAGTGCTGTAATACCACCAAATTTAACTGTCACTGACCAGGCAAGAAGAATTCGGGACATTGTCAGACCTCCTTTTTCCGGACAATCAATTTGAACAGACCGGCAAGGCCGTCTGGGGCAAACCGCATCACACTGAAAAGCAGGACACCGTAAATCAACAGCTTATAATCATTGATAAACCTGAAAAATTCCGGCATCAGAGTCAGAAATATGGTGGCGACAACCACTCCAAAAATAGAACCAATACCACCCAGAGCAACCATGGAAAGAATTGTAACAGACTCCACAAATCCAAATGTATCAGGAATGATAAATCGAGTGTAATAGGCATAAAGACCGCCGGCAAGCCCGGCTATTGCCGTTCCCATGGCAAACGCAATCAACTTATAAGCCTTTATATCCAGCCCCAGCACTCTGGCGGTTTTTTCATCATCAGCAACCGCATCAAAAGCAAATCCCATCCAGGAACGTTTCACATGCCAGGAAAACACAATGGATATTAATGCAAAAAATAGTACAAGGCCAAGAAAGGCAAATTTTGTCATGCCATGGGAAGGGATTGCTGAAATACCCATTTCACCGCCGAGGAATTCCTGCTGTCTGACTATACCGACAAAAAGAAAGGCAACTCCCATGGTGACAATTGCCAGAAAGTCCTCTCTGACCCTGAGACTGGTCAATCCGATAACTGCACCGGCAATTCCGGTAATAATAAAACCTGAGCTAAGAGTCAGATAAACTGGCCAGCCGATTTTGGCAAGCAGTGCAGTTGTATAAGCACCAACACCGAAAAAAGCAGCATGCCCCAGACTGATCTGCCCGCAATAACCGGTAATCAGGTTCAGACTCACGGCAAGGATAATATTGATACCAACAACAATGGCAAGACTTAATTCATATAATCCCATAATTTACCTCGAAGAAAAAAGACCTGTTGGTTTAAGCATTAATACAATTATGAGAAAAGCAAAGGCAATGGCATCCCTGTCAAGGAAATCGCCCATGTAAATTGTTCCAAAGGCTTCAATAATACCCAATATCAATGAGGCAATCAATGTTCCGAAAACATTACCAAGGCCTCCAAGCACAATAATAGCCAGGGATTTATAGGATGGAACCGCTCCCATGGTCGGTTCCACAAAATTACTTAACAAAGCCACAAGTACACCAGCTACAGCTGCCAATGCACTGCCGATAAAAAAAACCATATACCTTACCATAATCGGGTTAATTCCAAAACTTGCCGCAATCTCAGGTTCATCAACTGTTGCCCGCCATCCGGTACCAATTCTGGTTTTCTGGGAGACCCAGGCAAGAATACCCAGCAGCAGGATATTGGTCACAACAGTGACGATCTGGCATGTCCTTAAATGGATTCCCCAAAAAACCATGACACCCTGCAAGGGAGGAGAAGAGAAACTCAATCCAAACGGGCCGAAAACCAGTCGAAAAACTTCTTCCATCCCGATATAAAGCCCAATGGATGCAATCAGGGCGACATACGGCGGCCGGCTCAACATGGGCTCATATACCAGCCTGTAAATCGCCATGCCGGAAATACCTGAGGCAAGTGCTGCCAGAATAATGCCGGTAAAAAGACTGCCGGTCTGGTTGGTAATGATCACGCCAAGATATGCCCCAAGTGTCAAGAGTCCTGCATGGGCAACATGCAGGACTCTTAACAACCCATATACAAGGGTCAGTCCAACCGCAATAATGGCATAGGTTGATCCTTGAATAAGTCCTTGAATAAACAGTTCAACAAAAAGCATTTCACACAGTCCCTGGGGCTATTTTTCCGGTGGCGCAAGAAGTTCAGGGTCTTTTATCACTGAGTGATGGTGCCACTTTCCATTTTTTACTATCTGATTCTGTACATTTTTTAATACTTCACCAAGACTGTTAAATTTTATCGTACCAGTAGCTGCTTCCAAAGAAATAGCAGCTATCTGTTCTCTGATTTTTTCTGGATCTGTACTGTTTGCTTTTTGAATAGCTGCAGCAGCAACTTTTACTGCTGTATGAGCAGACGCAGCAACCATATCAGCTTTATATCCTGCAAGTTCTTCAAAATTTTTGATAAAATCCGCTGTATGGTGATTGCTGGAATCCCGGTCCAGAGAAGTCGTTATAATGACACCTTCAGCAGCTCTGCCGGCAATTTCTATAAATTTTTGTGAATCATATCCCTCCTGGCCTATTACCGGCACAGTAATGCCTGAAGCACGAAGCTGGCTTACCAGAGGACCTGCAGTAAAATAATACCCGGATGCATAAACAGCATCTGGTTTATCAGATTTGACTTTTGCTACAACCGCGCCGAATTGTCTGTCTTTAATGGAATATTCATATTCATTGATAATGGTGATACCAAAATCTTTTGCTTTCTCCTTAAAGCCTGCAGCAAGTGATTTACCAAAATCATTTTTTAATGTAATAATAACCACTCTCTTTTTCCCGAGAATATCTCCAACCAGTTTTGCGCCAGCACGCCCCTGTATCTCTCCTAAAAAAGAGGTTCTGAAAACATAATTTCCAGCTTTTGTGATATCCGGATGTATGGCATAGGCTGCTATATAAGGTATTTTTGCATCCTGGAAAATACCTGCAGCAGCTCTTGTTGGCCCGGAATAGCTTCCTGAAATACCCACAACAACTTTATCCTGTCCGATCATTTTATTGGCAATGGGAATCGACTGGGATGCTTTTGCCTGATCATCATAAACAATCAGTTCAAGTTTTTTTCCGTTTATGCCGCCCTGTTCATTTATCTGCTTAACAGCCAGTTTTGCCCCAAAAGTGGAAGATTTTCCGTCTGAGGCTGCAAATCCTGTAAGTGGTGCATTAAAACCGATTTTAATTGTATTGTCTGCCGCCCACGCACTGCCAGTGCATAAAAACACAAATAATAATGAAACCATCAATTTTTTGAACATTTTCCCTCCTTGTATTGATCATAAAAAACTCACCCTGACACAATGACATAGCTCTGTTACCATATACACGCACATACCTGTCTATACAAGTATAGATATCAAGTCAAGCCTTTTTCCATATATTTTCAAAAATATGGTTGGTTTTATTCCATAGGTAAAGGAAAAGTTTGTGAGTGACAGCATTACAGAAACAGTTAACCAGAATCTGTTTAACTATTCAGCCCGCAGCATATAAATATATGTATCAACCTTGCTTCCATCAGTGAGCTTCACTTGAGTAATCACTCTCTCATAACCTTCACCTTCAAAATCATCAAGAACTGTCCAATGATTTAATAAGTTTTCAGAAATGAAAAGAAAGCCTTCAATGTCTTCCCCGTTTTCATCAAGGTCAATGCCAGGATAACCCATTTCAGCACCCCAGCCTTCCTGCCGCAGCTTTCCTCTCACAGTTGCGCGTTCCCATCTGCCGCCAATTGCTTTCAAAACATGCTCATTTGGACGGCCTGGGCCTAAAGTTCCGTAAACAAAGAGCTTTTCGATCATCATTTCTCCATTAGCTGCTCTCATGGTAGGAGCACAAATTGCCCAGCGCTGCTTTCTGCAGATTGATCAATTTTTAATTCTTTCAT
>CAZQJS010000100.1:0-4953 GCA_964593725.1 uncultured Desulfobacterales bacterium | reverse complement strand
TTTTTTTTAAAGTGGTTTTATTGTGTACAACACACACAATTATCATGTGTTAAAAATTATCAAACATATCTTCTGCATCGTTCAATAGAGTTTCTATTTTTTCCATATCCATGGCATGACGTATCTTTTTTTTAATGCCTCTCAAATTATATAAAAGCCGGTTTTTCTTATCAATATCTGATCTTTGGCTGGTGAATAACCCGGGTGATTTTTCGATCATTTGATCAATTTCTGCCAAAGAACTCCTGCAAAGCTCCATGGTCTTTTTTTTATTAATTACATCATTATATTTTTCAACAGGTTCCAACAGTTCAATGGCCTGGCTGACCAGGTTATACGGAGTCCGGGAGCTGATTATCTGTAATAAATCATCATATTTTGAGGATATTTCAGAATTTTTTCTTATATCTGGCAGGTTTGTTTTGAATTTACCCATTGATTTTATAAGGTTATTCCAGAATTTGATATGGTTTGAGTAAAAATCAGTAATTATTTTAATCTCTCTTGCCATTTCAATGATCTCTTTTTTGTGCAAATTGCAGTTCAGGATCAGATTATAGGAGTCTTTTTTCATAAGTAATTTTTCAAGGGTTTTAAGATATGTACTGGTTTCATGGCTGCCTGGATAAAAAGGTTTTTCAGCAATGGGTTTTATTTTTAAAAGCTCCTCCTTGTAGTTCAGCAGGCTTTCAAGCAGCATGACTGCAAGTTCATACTGGTCGTCATAATTAAACTGTTCTCCAGGAACAATTTTTTTATAAAGAGATATTACTTCCTTGAGTACCAGATCATTAACAGGTTTATTTGTTATTATCTGCACCATCTCTCCACAGGGTTGGAGAAGAATTTTTTTTGCTGCAAACGGGTCAATGATGTTTTTATTATGCCGGAAGTGAATTTTTAATTCCTTTGCAAGCCAGAAAATGTTCTGGAGAATATCAGTTTCGTTAAACCCATGGGTTTCAATAATAGCCTGGACAAGGTCATCCACAATTACAAAGCCGTTTTTCTCAAGGTGTTCTGAAATACATGCCATTATGATGTCATCCTGGTCCTGATTTTCATCCTGAAAACCAAATACCAGCTGTCTGTGGCCGAGCTCAATTTTTTTTATATTGTTTGTTTTCATAACCCACCAATTTCGGATAGCTTGTTTTTTATGCAGTTTATATGGTATGAAATTTACAATCAAGTTATGATATTTGATTTATGCAGATAAATAAATTTTCAGGAGGAATTTTAGATGAGAGATGTTGTTATCGTGAGCGGTGCCAGAACTCCAATCGGGTCTTTTGGCGGTGCTTTGAAAAGTGTATCAGCCATTGACCTTGGAACCCTTGCAATGAAAGGCGCAATTAAAAAAGCAGGTCTAAAGCCTGTTGCAGATGAATTTCAGAAAAGCCTGGGTCCTGATGCCCTTAAAGATCAGGGAGTTCTTGACCTTGAAAAAAAAGGGTATGACTATGATGACTCTGCCCGGGCAATTGCCATAGACGAAGTTATTGTAGGTAATGTGCTCCAGGCAGGCCAGGGCCAGAATCCAGGGCGGCAGACCATGATAAGAGCCGGAATACCCAGGGAGACTCCTGCTTTTACCTTGAATAAAGTTTGTGCTTCAGGTCTTAAGGCCATTGCCCTTGGTGCCCAGTCCATCATGGTTGGCGGGGCAGATATTGTGCTGGCAGGCGGCCAGGAGAGCATGAGCAATGCACCCATGGCTCTTCCAAAGGCAAGATGGGGCCATAGAATGGAGTTAACCGGCAAGGGTGATATTTATGATCTCATGGTTTTTGACGGCCTTTATGAGATTTTTTACGGGTATCACATGGGTCTTACTGCTGAGAATATTGCTGAGAAGTATGGTATCTCACGGGAAGATCAGGATAAACTCTCCCTCCTCAGTCACAAGCGGGCTTTTGGAGCAGTCAATGACGGCACTTTTGCCAAAGAGATTGTACCGGTATCATATATTTCACGGAGAAAAGAGGTTGTAGTGGACAAGGATGAACGACCCATGGAGACAAGCATGGAAAAGCTTGGCCGGCTGCGGCCTGTATTCAAGAAAGACGGGACTGTAACAGCAGGTAATGCTTCGGGTATTAACGATGCAGCAGCAGCTGTGCTTTTAATGTCTGAAGAAAAGGCAGATGAACTTGGACTTGAGAAACTTGCAAAGGTCAAAGGATTTGCATCCGGGGGACTTGATCCTGCATATATGGGCATGGGAGTTGTCCCGGCAGTGAACAAAGTCTTAAAACAGACTTCCATGACCATTGATGACATAGATCTTTTTGAACTGAATGAAGCCTTTGCATCCCAGGCAATCGGATGTATGAAGGAGCTTAATATTGACGTGGAAAAGCCCAATGAACTTGGCAGTGGTATCTCTCTTGGCCACCCCATAGGATGCACCGGTGCAAGGCAGGTTGTGACAGCTGTGCATCAGATGAAAAGAAAAGGATATTCAACCGGGCTTATTACCATGTGCATAGGAGGCGGCATGGGCATGGCAATGGTTCTTGAAAGATAGATGATCTGTCAAGGATTTTGATTCTATTGATACAGCTGTCTGTTCAGAACAATTACAGGCAGCTGTTATATTTTGTACATATACTTGAGTTGAGATGAGATGAAATGAACAAAACAGAGTATGAAATAGGCGTGATCTCTGATACCCATGGCAGGCTGCATCCCGGGGTTATGAATATATTTAAGGATGTTGACCATATTATCCATGCAGGTGATGTGTGCGGCAGCGATATCATTGAAGAGCTTGGAAAACTTGCACAGGTGACTGCAGTGAAAGGCAATATGGATTCAGGAAAGCTCAGTTTGAAACTTAATGCAACAGAGTCTGTAAAGATCGGTCCTGCATTGATTTATGTACTCCATATCCCTGGCATGCTCGATATTATACCCCATGAAAGGGGTTTTAATGTTGTCATCACCGGCCATACCCATATTCCCCTTGTTAAAACAGAAGATGGCGTATTATACCTCAACCCCGGAAGCGCAACCTGTCCAAAGCATCAAAACAGCCCGACAGCAGCCATGCTTCATATTAACACAGGAGGTGGTATGCATGCTGAAATCATACCCCTTGAATGATTATATTTGCCTTTACTTGAAGGATTAGAAATGGTAATAATAGTTGAGTTTTTTAACAAAAGGTTTTTTTATTGATAAATTTTAATAACGGAGTGTTTTTATTATGGATATTCCAAGAAAACTGGGTATTTTAATATATACTATGGCACCGGCAATAATTGGCGGCGGAATAGTGTATCATTTTTTTGGCAGCTATACCCATGTTATTATTTTTGAAATTCTTCTGGTTTTTGCTGCTCTGGGATTAATTAGAAATTAATCAGGAACTGATCGGTGACAATTTGGGGCAAAATAATTCCGAAAGAGATGTTTTTATTTTTTTCCTGGTGCTTTTTGCAGTTTCTCTGTTTTTTACATGGAAGCTGATAGCGCCGTTTTTTTCAATTATTATACTTGGAATAGTCTGTGCCGGAATTTTTCACAGGATTTATAAATTACTGTCCAGGAGAGTAAAGCCTGCAATTGCCTCCCTGATTATCTGTATATTTGTTTTTTTCATAGTCTGTGTGCCGGTTCTCTTTTTTATTGGTGTTGTCTCCAAGGAAGCCTTTGATCTTTATCTTATGGGTAAGGATGCCGTGTTCAGCGATCAGCTTAAGGGCCTTATCAAGGAAACACATTTACTGGAGAGACTGAACAGACTGCTTGCCTATGCTGGAATTGAACAGAAGTTATCCTTTGATCAACTTATTAATCCTGTATCTGATCTTGGTAAAACAATTGGTTTTTATCTGTTTGAAAAGGCAAGGTTTATAGCTTCCAATCTTGTGAAATTTATTTTTTATTTCTGTTTTATGCTTGTAATAGTTTTCTATTGTCTGCTGGACAATAAAAAATTGATCAATTTTATAAATGATCTTTCACCTTTGCAGGATAAGGATAATGAGAAGCTGCTGGAGAAATTCATGGACATGGCAGGAGCTGTTCTTCTGGGCAACGGACTTGGAGGACTGATTCAGGGTTTCCTTGGCGGATGTGCCTTTGTTGCACTTGAACTCAATTCACCGTTTTTGTGGGGTGTGATCATGGCCTTTCTTGCATTTCTCCCCATTGTGGGGATTGGACTGGTCCTTGTTCCCGCAGGTGCTCTGCTTTTACTTAAGGGACGTATTGCAGCAGGTATATTTATATTTATTTTTTACGGTTTGCTTTCCTGGGGGATTGAATATTTTTTTAAGCCAAAGGTTGTGGGGGACCGGGTCAGAATACACCCTCTTATTGTTTTTTTTGCAATAATCGGCGGACTTAAGGTTTATGGTATGCTGGGGATTATCTATGGCCCTTTAATAATAAGTCTGTTTTTTACACTGTCTGAAATTTATTTTGCAAATTATCAGGTGTTGATTGAACCTGATAAAATTTATACTAAGAAAGAATAGAGAATTGGAGCTTTGTAGTTAATGGCAAGTAATGAAGTGAGTCATATAAGTATTGAGACAGAGATGCAGCAGTCCTATCTCGAGTATGCAATGAGTGTTATTATCGGCAGAGCGCTTCCTGATGTCAGAGATGGTTTAAAACCTGTTCACAGGCGGGCTCTTTTTGCAATGCAGCAGTTGAGAAATGATTATAATAAACCCCATAAGAAATCAGCACGTATTGTTGGTGATGTTATTGGTAAGTATCATCCCCATGGTGATTCAGCTGTTTACAATACAATAGTCAGGATGGCCCAGGGCTTTTCCCTGCGTTATCCCCTGGTGGACGGCCAGGGCAACTTCGGGTCTGTGGATGGCGATTCTGCTGCTGCCATGCGATATACAGAAGTCAGGATGAAAAAGATTGCCCACGAGATGCTGGCTGATCTTGAAAAAGAAACTGTTGAATTTGTTCCCAATTATGATG
>CAZQJS010000099.1:0-4995 GCA_964593725.1 uncultured Desulfobacterales bacterium | reverse complement strand
TGAACCTGCCACTCTGGAGATTGTTTCGTACTTTTTTCTGGAAAGACCATACAATGTGATTTCGATTTTTTCTCTGGGAGGATATTTTTTAAAAAGTTCAACAAGTTCTTTGTTTATTAAAGTGGCATTGGTAAAAAGTGTGACCTTAATTCCAAGTTGTTTGGTAAAAAGGTAGATTTTTTTAAAATCAGTACGTAAAAGGGGTTCTCCGCCTGTAAAGCGAATAGACATAACACCTATGTCAGCAGCCTTGACCAGGATATTTTTTAATTCGTCAGTGGTAAGTTCTTTTGCAATTATTTTTTTATTGTCATATTTTTGGTTTATATAACAATGAATACAATTATTATTGCATCTTTCAGTAAGCTCCATATCAAGCCTTTTTGGCATACTTGACATGGAGGGATTGTTTTTTTTTAGAAAAAAGTCGTTCAGTTTTTCATGAACAACATAGTTTAGATGTTTTTTTTTCATATATTTATTTAAGCCTGCGGCCAAACTTTTCTGTCATATAAGGAGCAATGTTGAAACAAATTCATAATCTGATACCTGCAACAAAGGATTGTTTATTAAACCATTTTTCATATTGACCGCATTGCCTCATTAGTGCATCATGGCTGCCTTGTTCAACAATTTCTCCATTATTCAGAACCACTATTTTATCAGCCATTTTCACAGTTGAAAACCTGTGACTTATCAGCAAAGCACTTTTCCCTTTTAAAAGTTTTTTAAAATTATTAAAAATTTCGTATTCACTCTCAGCATCAAGGGAGCTTGCAGGCTCATCAAGGATTATAAGTTTGGCATCCCGCATAAATGCCCTTGCAAGAGCAATTTTCTGCCATTGCCCCTGGCTCAGTTCCTCGCCTTCCTGAAACATTTTGCCGAGAATTGTTTCGAATCCTTTGGGAAGTTTTTTAATGATTTTTTCAGCATCAGCATTTTGAGCAGCTTTTTTCACTTTATCGCTTTTAAAAGCAGCCCTGATATCACCTATCCATATATTTTCCCTTACAGAAAAATGATATTGTGCATAGTCCTGAAATAATACACCAATAATGTTTCTTAACTCAGACACATTAAAATTTTTAATATTAATATTGTCAATGTTTATTGCCCCTGATTTCGGGTCATACAACCTGCATAAAAGTTTTGTAATAGTTGATTTTCCTGCACCGTTTGCCCCGACCAATGCGACGATTTCACCAGGGTTAATGGAAAAATTGATATTGGTAAGCACTGGTTTTTCTGACATTGGATATTTAAAACTTACATTTTTAAAAGAGATCCCCTGTTTAAAAGGATCAGGCAGTTTTTCAGGGTTTTCAGGACTGATTATTTTATCTTTCAGATCAAGAAATTCATAAAAATTGGATATAAAAAGATTGTCATCATACAGTCCTGCTAATCCGGTAAGCAGATTACGGAAAAAATCCAGCCCCCGCTGAAAAGCTTGATAGTACATGACAAGATCACCAAGGGAAATCATGCCATTGACTGCTCTGAATATTATAAACCCAAATGCACCAAACATGGCAGCAATGGAACAAATTTGGGCAAAAACATCTGCAATTGACCTGTGTTTGATTAATTCAAGTTTTTCTTCCCGTAATATTTGCCTGATTTTTGAGAATCTTTTTGCAAACAGATTTCCAAGTCCGAACAACCTCAGTTCTTTTGCGTGTATGGCTCCAGTAATAAGCCAGTTTAAATAATTGCTTTCCCTTTCTGTCTGTGTCCTGTCCCGTTGCCAGTAAAACATTTTACCGGAATACTTGATTTTTATGATAACTCCGGGAATAACAGCGCAAAGAAGAACTATTGGAACACTCCAGTGAAAAGATATCAAAAGAGCAGTTATTGCAATAAGGGAAACCGAGTTTTGAATCAGATTTATAAGGCCGTTTACAACACTTGTGGGACGGAAAGGGCCTTCCATCTGTGCCCGGTGCAGAGTATCAAAATAGGCAGGATTTTCATAAAATTCAAGATCAGCCAAAACAGATTTTTTGTGGAGAAGTTCCAATACATGGTCTGACACTTTTATGGAAAGTTTTTCTTTTAAATAGTTACTGGTCTGCTGGCATACAGCATTTAAAATTCCTATACCTGCTGCAATACCAGTTAAAACAAAAATATATGGAATGTCACTGCTGTCAGGAAGAGATACAGCTTTGGCAGCAGCATCAATAATCAGTTTAATAAGATAAAGTGATGCTAAGGGAAGAACTCCCTGAATAATAACAAGAAGGGAAGAGAAAACAGCAGAGCCTGGCGCAGCCTGCCATACAAACGACAAAGTGCGGTGAAGCCTAAGCGAAGTTTTAATTTTTTCTTTTGTTGTTTTTTGAGAGTGTATCATTTAGCCGATCAGACTTAAGAATCTTGGTGCAGAAATGATATAACAATTATCATGGTAAACATCCACATTTTGATAGTTTTTAACAATTTGATAGAATGGTACATTTAAGTATTTTTTAAAGTAGAGACCAAACTTTGAAAGTGCAGTGTTTGTTGTTTTGGCTTCTATCAGAGCAAAGGGTTTATGGTCTTTAATGATTAGAAAATCAACTTCTTTTCCCTGATGGTTTCTGACGTATCGGAGATCAAAATCTCCCAGCCCAAACTCATTCCATCGAAAAACCATGCGCAAAAGCGACACCGCCACCATATTTTCGAAGCACGCTCCAGGGTCAGTTACCAAAGTCCAATCATAAAAATATACTTTAGTTTCTTTTTTTATTGCTTTAGCAATATTTTTACTCCATGGCATAATTGAAAAAATTAAAAATATTTTTTTTAATCCTTCTATCCAGCCACTTATTGTCCTGTGGTTTACATTCAGATCTTCTCTTAATGAATTGATACTCAACGGTGATGCAATTCGTTCGGGAAGGAGTAAGACAAGCTGTTCCACTCCTTTCATGTCTTGGATTCGTGAAAGATCACGTAAATCCTCGTAAATTAAAAGTGATTTATACTCGCGTTTCCATTTTGTTGAAAAGCGCTTACTTGCTTTTAAAAAAGGTTCTGGGAAGCCGCCGAACAGCATAAGGTGTTGTAATGCATCCTGAGCCTGTTTAAATGGCATACTATGAAGCTTTTCCAAAAGTAGATTTTCTTTTGTACCAGAGAATAAACTGTCATCATTGATAATGAATTCAGGAGAATTCATTACCTCTGCTAAACCAAGAGGCAGCATGCCATAGGAAAAATATCTGCCAACCAGGCTGTCACCTGATTTTCTGAAATAATCAAGCCTGGCACTGCCTGTGATAATAAACCGGGCTTCATTTTGGTGAAAATCATAAAGGCCTTTTAAAATATCTTTCCAGTTTTTATGTTTATGTATTTCATCAAAAGCAATCAGAGGAACTGACAGGTTATGCCGAGCAATTTTCCCTTTTAAAAAGTGTGGGTTCTGATTATATTCTCGCCGGACAAGCGGGTCATCCCAGTTAAAATAGAGATCATCCTGATTTG
Organism: uncultured Desulfobacterales bacterium; assembly: GCA_964593725.1. GTDB lineage: Bacteria > Desulfobacterota > Desulfobacteria > Desulfobacterales > Desulfobacteraceae > JAIOSM01. Next base: position 1,512 of record CAZQJS010000099.1, on the reverse strand, counting down.
TTTTTTTAAGCTGGCGGCGGACAAAAGTAGTTTTGCCAATTTGCCTTGGCCCAGCAAGAAAAATCATTTTGTTAGCATTGATTTCAGGATCAAACAGATATTGTGTATGTATACGCTCCATAAGAGTTTATTGCATGCTTATGCAAAAAAAGCAAGAGTTTTTTGTATAGATATGCAATAACAGCCGGATGTATCCGATTTTTCATTGTTTCTGTTTTGTCATATTAAAGGTTATTTCTATCTTCGGCCCGCCGCTTCTGTATCCTTCGTTCCCCCTTCCTCTTATTAATCCTGCGCCGGTCGTTGTCAATACTATTGCCATCGCTTTTTTTCCTTCTGTCACAAAGATTAAATCCAGCATTGTTCTTTTTATCATATAGTGTTCTTGAGATAGTTCTTCGAAGAATTTCAATACGTCTTAATACAATCGGTGAGCCTGGGGATGATCCAAAATTTTTACGGGATGCTGTCAAACGACCAAAATGAAAAAAATTATACTCAATGGGAAATGAAATAAATAATTTTTCGCTGAAATCTTTATTGATTGATCCAGGAGCCTGCTCATCATTATTCCATATATAATCATCAAACTTTTTAAAATTGCAGCCTCTGCCGCCAAGCTCAAGTTTGAAATAGTCAATATCAATTAATTGTAATGCTTCTGTAAGCCTGACCATTAACTCATCCATATCCTTTGATTCATGAATAGAAAGCTGATGAGCCAAAAATTGCCTTCTGTCCCGTGTAAGACCGATACCATCCTGAACATCAGATGTCCACCGTATGAATCTTCCAAAATCAAGATGACTTAAATATCCTAATTTTCTTATTCCGACAATTAGACTTAGAGCTATGACCAACAGGACTATAGCAGATTTTTGATCATTTAAATAGACAATTGCAATAGCAGCAATGCATAATAAAAACGTTAATAAATATAAAAAAAGCACAGCATTTCTATGGGAAAAACCACGTTTTAATAATTTATGATGAAAATGTTCCTTGTCTGGGCTGAATATTTTTTTCCCAAGCATATATCGTCTTAGAGTTGCAATAATGGTATCAGTCAATGGAATGCCAAGGGCAAGCATTGTAACCAACAGTGTCACTGCTGTATGGCTCTTGATTGATCCATAAAGGCTTAAGCCTGCAATCATATATCCAATAAAGTAGCTGCCGGAATCTCCCATAAAGATGGTTGCAGGATTAAAATTATATCGTAAAAACCCTAATATCGAACCACTAAGGCATGCAAAAGCTGCTGCAACAACAAAGTTATCTGCTAAACATCCAGATAAGGTTAAAATCAGACATACAAGCAGACTCACCCCAGCTGCAAGACCATCCAGTCCATCAATAAGATTTACAGCATTAATGATAAAAAGAAACCAGAAAATGGTAATTGGATAAGATAAAAGACCAGTATTTAAATGACTAATAAAAGGAAAAGTGATTGCTGCTATTTTCATACCACCATAATAGGCAATGGATCCGGCTATAATCTGTAATGCC
>CAZQJS010000098.1:0-5079 GCA_964593725.1 uncultured Desulfobacterales bacterium | reverse complement strand
AACCACAAATATCTTAATTAAAAGTTAATTATACAACTTTTTTGAGCGGATTTTTTTGTGTTGAGTAAAATGGCTGCGACTACTTGTAGGAATATAGGTATCAAATTTTTAATATGGCTTACCAATAACGTAGTCATTTCAATCGTTTTAATTATTTTTTAAGAGTTTATATAGTTATACATGAAAAAGACCAACAGTTCATGTTGGTCTTTTTCTAGTAAAAAAATAGTAATTTTTTATTTAGCCCACCAAACTTTCGTATCTAGATTGTCTGCGCCTTGAACAGCTATTGCGGCATTATAATTTTCCTCATTAGTACTTAAAGCACTGAGAGGATAAGCGTGCCTATTAGGAATACCAGCGGTAGTTGCACCGGCAGGTTTTATTAATGGAACCTGATCTGTCCCTTGTTTTCTCCATTCGAACCATGCTTCATATCCTTGCAAAAATAAAGCAACCCATTTTTGGTATGCTATATCTGTTTGCCCATTAAAAGCGGCTAATCCCCCGATGTATGTGTCAATGGCTGCCGTTTCAACTCCCCACTGTTCCATAGATGCTCTAATCCCTCTTTTCATGTAATTTTCTGCGGTATCACTACTAATCCATCCCAGTTGAGCAGCCTCAGCCATATGGAGTAAGACTTGTGCGTAAGTATATAGATACCCTTTTGCAGATTGATTTTTTATAACATCTTTTGTAATAAGAGAAAATGTTGCAGTAGCTGAATTGCTGCTGCCATAGGGGGCACCGTTGTATACGTGGGTGTCAACGGCTTTATCGGCATACTTGGTTAATCTTGGATCTTGTGGGGCAGTGTTTGTTCCGTTACCAATCAATGCATCGACAAAAGGCTTACTCATTAGGTAATCAGAACGGGTTGTAAATCTATCTTCCCAAGGGTTATCATAATCTTCAGATTCGATATAAGGAAAGTAGATGTTTTCATCATTGTTACTGATAACACCTCCAGCCATTGCTTGTAAGAAGTATCTTTTTGCCAGAACAGGTTTTTTCTTTGATAACCTCATTGCCATATTCATCATTAGGGTATTTCCAAAAATTTTCCATTTATTCATATCTCCGTTGAAAAAGATATCTCCGGTAGGTCCATCTCCGGCATCAATTTGTGCAAGAGCTTCCTCAATTTCCGTGAATAGGGCACCATAAATGCTTTCTTGTGAATCAAAGACATTGAATTTGCTATCTAGCCCTTGGTTGGCAGTGCTATATGGAATCATCCCCCAGCGGTCAGTCATAAAGTGAAAAAAGTAAGCTTTCACTAACCTTGCAACGGCAATTTGATTGGCGTTTGAACCTTGTCCAATAACTTGTGCGGCAGTGACAGGGTCAGTGTTTAAAGAGATAATTTTATTCAGGTTTGTTATGGCTGAATAATACATGGAGTAATTAAAGCGTTGAGTTCTGTATAAAGATTCGTCCTCATATTGTTCGTTTGAGAGATACTGAACATAGAGTGAAGGTCTGGTATCACTATATGTAAAACTCATTCTTGTCTGAGCTCTTGTCAAAAGAGCAGATGCCAACGGCTTACTGGGATTGTTTGGATTGATGTTAGTATCTCCAAAATTTACTTGTTTGCAACCAGATGCAACCAGTACCAGTAAGAGTATATATAAAATTGATTTTTTCATTTTAATAAGTTTAAAAGTTTATTTTTAAGTTTAACCCATAAGTTCTAACTCCAGGCAATTGTCCTCCTTCCATAAAGTTGATTTGTCTGTATCTTTGTTCCAATTGTGAAGGATCAACGCTAGGAATAGATGAAAATAACAGAAAAGCATTATTTACATAGACAGCAACATCAAATTTATTTAATCCAACACTATTGATGAGTTTTTTAGGAATAGAATATCCAAGTCTGATATTGCGAATTGACAGATACGTTGCATCATGTGTAAACTCACTGATGTTTCCAAACTGATTTCCCCAAAATATTTTTGGGCTCACATAATAGGCAACATCATTTCCATTGCTATCTACACCTTCAACATAATGTCCTCCTGAGTTTGAACCAACAGTATCGGCGGGTCCAAATGTTTCTTGAATGGAAATAGTGCCATCTCCATTAAGGTCGGTTCCTATTAAATTTCCTGAACCATCAACTACGGCATTTCTGATAGGGTTTCCTAGTTTATTGTTTCCTACAGTAGCCTTGCCTAATCCTGATGAGTTGATAAACATTTGTGTGATTGAAAAATATTTACCTCCCACTTGATAATCCATATCTACATTTAGGCTGAAGTTTTTATACTTGAAACTATTGATAAAACCTCCGGTAAAGTCCGGTAAATAATTTCCTAAAAATTGATCGTCTTCAGTAACATAGCTGCCGTCGTTTCTAAGTATTTTTTTACCATTGATGGTTTTTACTTTTCTACCATAAACATCGCCCCAGCGTTCACCGACTTTATCTCTAAGAACTAAACCGCCCCAGCGAGAACTTAGGAAACGCAAATCGGTTTGATTTATTCCTTCAGCGAGCTTAACGACTCTTCTTTCTAAAGTGGCAAAATTAAAACTTGTTTTCCAGGTGAAATTATCAGATCTTATTGGAGTTCCGGATAAGTTGACTTCAAATCCTTTGTAAGTTTGTTCTCCTGAGTTTACGAAAACAGACGTATATCCCGTGGTTGGGTCTAATGATAATTCAGTTGGGAGCTCACTGTCTTTTTTGTCAAAATACGTCACATCAATTCCTAACCTATTATTGAAAAATCTGAGTTCTGTTCCTAACTCTATTTCTTGGCGAATTCCCCCACGTAGATTTTTATTAAATATGGCATTATTAACTGAAAGTACGGGGTGGGATCCATAGCTTGGTAAAATTCTATAGGTTTCAGATAATGCATAACGATCAGGGAATTTTGGACCCTGTGCAATTCCTCCTCTCAACTTTCCATAGCTAAAAAAGTTGTTTTCAGGAATTAATTCTGAAAAAATGAAACTAAGTGAAGCTCCTTTAGTCAATACACCATTATCTCCAACCTTAGCGGTAGAGCTCCAATCTTGTCTAAGACTACCATCTAGGAAAAGCATATTTTTATAGCCTATTGTTGCTGTTCCATATAGGGCTCTGCCTTTTTCGATCCCAACATAATGTGTATAGGTGGGTCTTTCTTTGGATGTGCTAATGCTGTAAAATCCGGGCACTGTTAATCCGTTTTTTGTAGCGGCAGTGTTTGATTCAATCATGTAGCGATCAATTTCAAATCCAACAATGGATGAAAGATTAAATGAATCAAACTCTTGGTCGTATAAGAATTGTCCGGTCAGCAAGTTACGATCTCTTGTGTAGTTACTTTCTCGATACGCAGGCGTATCTAATCCCTCCCAAGCTGTTCTGCTATCAAATTCTCTGATATCATAGGTTTTGTTTAGTGTCAATTTAGCCTTGAAAAGTTTGTTAATATCATAGTTCAGGGCAATATTACCGATAATAGCTTTTCTGCTAGAATGTTTTAGGTTCTCGTATAACTCGAAGTAAGGAGAATCCCAATATTTTGGAGTTGCACTTCTTGGACCCTTTATATTCCATGAAACAATTTTACCTCCTTGTCTGTAGTCTCGCAGTTTACTGATATCTAACTGAGCTTGCCACCATTGAAAGAAATTAGAACCAAGACTATTATATCCTTCTCTAGGATTATTTAGAGTAGTTCTATCTTGATATCCAATGCTAGAAGAAATGTTGATTTTACTGCTAACATCATAGTCTCCAGCAAAAGAGATTCTAGTGTTGGCTCTCTCAGAGTTTTCGATATTTAGGGTTCGATCATTTCTTAGAATATTGAATTTCAGATTATATCCTTCTCCTCCTTTTACAAAAGTTAGACTTTGTTTTGTGTTCAAACTGGTTTTGAAGAAATCTCCTGATCCTCCGTTGGATTTCCAAGGAGTTTGTTTTCCGAACTCGGGATTGCTGGGAACCCAACTGTACCATTGTCTAACAGGTCTGCCATCTAATTTTGGACCCCAAGACTCATCTGCATAATATTGCACAATATCTTGTCCGTCAAAGCTAGCCCATGAAGCAGGGTCTCTTGATGCATCATAATGAAATTTTGGGAAGGTTTGCTTATAACCTCCTCCATATTCATTTTGCAATTCATGAATATAATCTGCTTTTCCGATTTCAACAGAGCTATTGTATTCTATTGAGCCATCTCCTTTTTTAGCTTTTGTGGTAGTGATAATAACAACGCCGTTTCGTCCTTCAGGTCCATACAAAGCCGTTGCAGCAGCCCCTTTCAGTACGGACATGTTTTTTACATCTTCGGGATTTACATCATCAGAATCATGTAGTCGAATTCCATCAACTACATAGAGAACGCTAGTATCTCCTCTAAGCCTAATTTGAGATCTATTGAAGCCTGACTTTGGAGCGGCCATAATTTGTATTCCTGAAATTTTTCCGGACATAGCATTAACAATATCAGATTGTTTGGTGGTTGCTAATTCGTCCGAAGCAACAGTTTGCTGGGCGTATCCTAAAGACCTTTTGTTTCTTTTAGCACCTAATGCGGTGACAACTACTTCATTCAACTGATTTCCCTCTTTTAAAGTTACATTTAAAATACTTGATGATCCGACTTTTCTTGTGACAGTTTCATAACCGACATAAGAAAAAATAAGAATATCACCGGTATTTGCCTTGATGACATAATTACCGTCAAAATCACTGGCGGCACCGGTATTGGTTCCTTTAACTTTAACATTAGCTCCGGGCAAAGGATCGCCTGAAGCGCCATCGGTAATCACACCTTTGACTACCTTGTCTTGTGCAAAAGTTATTTGCACTAGTAACGCTAGCATAAGCGTTAGGATTACTTTAAACTTTGTTCTCATCTTCTTTGTTTTTGAGTTTTTCAACCACAAATGTCTTAATTTAAAGTTAATTATGCAACTTTTTAGTGGCAACCGATGTGTTTTAAGTAAAGTTAGAATAAAATCTGTGTTTTTATATTTATGATAAAAGATTGATTGTCAACACGTTGTTGTAGAATTATAGGTTTATAAAATTCTAATGTTAAAATTTGATTTCTATTCAATAAATCA
>CAZQJS010000097.1:0-5824 GCA_964593725.1 uncultured Desulfobacterales bacterium | reverse complement strand
AGATTAAATGGAAACATGAAATTGATACAATAGAATCGGAAGATTCATGGAAAGCACCTGTTTAAGTAAAGCAGACATATAATGCAGAAAATATCTCTTTTTGATCGGATCAGGGACAAAAACAAAGACTATCAGAAAAGTATAAGGTCTGTTGTTTTAAACCTTCAAAAACTTTTAAATTCCAGGCAGGGTACCTGCCTGATGGATAAAGAGTTCGGGATGGTTGATTTTACCGATTTGGCAATCATGTTCCCTGATTCGGTCAGAGATATTGAAAGATATATTGCAAAAATAATACAGCGGTATGAGCCGCGCCTTTCTGATATCAAAGTAAGTTTTGATTTTCAGGATGACTATAATCTTTCAATTGGTTTTCACATTCAGGCAATGATGCGGACAGATGACAAGGATTCACCCATACATCTTCAAAGCACAATTGATTCAGGTGGAAAAACAATTATAAAAGGATAAAGCAGAAAAGAATAGATATGCTAAATAATTACTACCAGCAAGAGCTGTCAAATTTAAAGGATACTGCAAGAAGTTTTGCAAAGGAAAATCCTGCCATTGCACCAATGCTCGGAGAGTCTTCCTTAAATCCTGACATTGAACGCCTGCTTGAGAGTGTGGCATTTCTCACAGGCGGTGTAAGGGAGAAAATTGAGGATGGACTACCCGAGATTATACATAATTTTATAAGGCAGATATGGCCCCACTATTTAAGACCTGTCCCGTCCTGTACAATAATTGATTTCAAACCAATGGGCAGCACAACAACAGTGTCAATTCCTGCGGGTACTTATGTAAAATCCAGACCCATTGAGGGTGTAAGCTGTAAATACAGGACATGTTTTGATGTTGATATTTATCCTGTTAAAATCATGGATACAGCATATTATGAGCCGGCAAGTTCCAATCCTGTTATACGCATAACATTCAATACAAACGGCGGTGTAACAGCAAATCAGTTGAACAGTGATAAAATGATTTTTTATCTTGGCAGGGGTATGGAAAAAGCTGCTGATTTATACTTTGTTCTAATGAACTATTTAGACAGGATCGTCATAAGAAACAAAACCAATAAAAATGAAACCCTGCTTGATAAATCCTTTCTGCACCCCATGGGTTTTACAGAACCAGAGGCCCTGCTGCCCTTTCCTTCCAACGCATTTGACGGCTACAGACTCCTTCAGGAGTATTTTCATATGCCAGAGAAATTTTTATTCTGGGAGTTGTCAGGGCTTAAACAATGGACTGACAGAAAAAAGGTTACTGAGTTCTATATTGACCTTGAGCTTACAACACCGCCCCTGGATTTTTTTAAACTTACCAAAGAGAGTTTTATTCTTTACAGTACTCCTGCTGTTAATGTTTTTTCCCATCCAGCAGCTCCGGTAACTGTTGACCATAGAAAAACAGAGTACAGAATAAGCCCTGCAGGTAAAGATAAAACAAAATATCAGATATATTCCATTGAAAAAGTTACAGGTGTTTTTAAAAAAGTCGGTGCATCACCTGAATTTAAACCATTTCATAGTTTTCAATCCCACGAGGAAAACCTTGTCTATAATGAGACAATTCAAAAATCACCTGTGTATGACAGAATTGATTATACCATAAACCTTGCATACACAGAAAAGTTTACCAGGCATGATTTAAAAACCTTGTCCTTTGATTTACTCTGCACAAATGGCAACCTGCCTGAGATGATAGACAATGAAGGAATATCATTGCCGCCAATTTCCTATTCCAACGTTGTTAAATGTAAAAATCTTATAAAGCCTACAACGGCAATACTGCCGCCCCTGGGCTCCAATATATTGTGGTCCCTTATTTCCCAGCTGACCATCAACTCTGCCTCCCTTGCCAATCTGAAGAGTTTAAAAGCCATTTTAAATCTTCACCTCATGAAGCAGGGCAACAGAGATAAAAAAAGAATTCTTGCAAATGAAAAAAGAATCGATTCAATAAAGCAGATAAAAACAAAAAATATTGAGCAGCTGATTAACGGTTCAATAACAAAGGGGCTGGAGATCAGATTAAAAATCAGCCAGAGCCATTTTGCAGGTCCTGGTGACTTTTATCTGTTTGGCATGATTTTAGATATGTTTTTTGGACTATATTCCACCATAAACACTTTTACAAAACTTATTATAAAAGAAATTGACACTGGAGAGACTTTTTCATGGAATCCGCGACTGGGCAGCAGACAACTGATATAGAAAAAGAGCTCATAGAAAACGGGCATACTTTTTCATTTTTTCAGGCGTATCGTCTTTTAAAATCCATAGCAGAAAAAAAGAACATGGATGTAAGGGTAACAGCAAATCCTTCCCTGTCCTTTCCTGTTGCAGGAGTTGCAAGAATAAAACGTCAGGATTACAGGTATGACCTTATTTCCAACATACTTGGCATCTATGGAGCTTTATCTCCCCTGCCCACCTTTTATACAGAAGAGTTGATTGAGGAGATAGCCAATAATAATTATAATTCAAAAGACTTTCTTGATGTGATCAACCACCATTTATATAAGCTTCTGTTTGACGGATGGGCAAAATATAAAACCATGCTGAAAATTGTTGAACAGGCAAGTATGGTTGATTCCAACAGGTTCTTTTCCCTTATCGGTATGGGTGAAGAAAGTTTAAGGGAACACATTGACAAGCCCCATGAGCTTTTGCGTTATACAGGCCTTTTTATTGCAAACTCAAGGTCAGCATCGGGTCTTAAATCAATGTTAAAGGATGCATTTGACGGTATAAAAATAAAGATAGTCCAGTGTACAGAGAGAAAAGCTGTGATACCAGAGGATCAGCGGGCATTACTCGGGTGTAACATAGAACTTGGTGCCAACACACTGCTCGGTCAATACAATATTGATACAGCAGGCGGTTTCAGAATAGAAGCAGGTCCTGTGTCCCTGGACGATTATAGAAAATTTTTCCCCGGAGGTAAGCATAACAAAAAACTTGTTCTGCTTACACAATTGTACCTGTCCCAGCCTCTGGATTATGATCTTGAGGTGATACTCGATAAAAAAGAAAATCCAGAAACAGCACAGCCCGGCAATGGTGTCTGGTCAGGTCTTGGCCTTGATACATGGCTCTTTTCCGATGAAGGGCCTGAACAATACAAGGTCAGCTATAACAATAACATAGATTTTAATAAGGTATAACATGGCATCAATCAACATAAAATCACTGATAAGTCAGTTAAACAATTATTGCACAACAATATTGGAATCAGCTGCGGGTTTATGTGTATCAAGGTCCCACTATGAGATAACCGTAGAACACGTGATCTGGCAGATGATAGAAAACCCTGCTTCAGATTTTTCTCTTATAGCAAAATATTACGGAATAACCCATGAAGAGATGAAATCGGCATTGTCAAAAATACTGGAAGAGTTTCCCACGGGCAATACTGCAAAACCCGTGTTCTCTCCAAGGCTTGTTGAGTGGTATAAAGAAGCTCTTCTTGAAGGAACCACAGAACTTAACGAATCGGGTATACGTTCGGGCACGCTCTTTTTAAGCTTTCTTACCAAAGCTGACAGACTCTCCTGCCCTGAACTTACCGATATTTTAACCAGAGCAGACCATGGAGACCTGAAAATAAATTTTTATGACATTATAAAAACTTCTGTTGAACAATCAATGGCCGATAAAAAAGCTGATCCTGGCCGATCCGGTGAACAATCAGCCATACAAAAGTATTGCGAAGATTTTACAAACAAAGCTGATCAGGGTGATATTGACCCTGTTTTTGGCAGAGACACCGAGATTAGACAGGTAATAGACATATTTGCAAGGAGAAGAAAGAATAATCCCATTGTGGTAGGCGAGGCAGGGGTTGGCAAGACTGCAATCGTGGAAGGACTTGCCTTGAGAATAGTAAAAAAGGATGTGCCTGATTTTTTAAAGGATGTAAGACTCATAAGCCTTGATATGGGACTTTTACAAGCCGGTGCAAGTGTTAAAGGCGAATTTGAAAACAGGCTTAAAAATGTAATAAAGGAAGTAAAAGCATCGGAAAGACCTATAATCCTTTTTATTGATGAAGCCCATACCATGATAGGAGCAGGAGGTGCAGCAGGAGGCAGTGATGCAGCCAATCTTTTAAAGCCTGCCCTTGCCAGGGGAGAGCTCAGAACCGTAGCTGCAACAACCTGGTCAGAGTATAAAAAATATTTTGAAAAAGATGCTGCCCTGGCAAGAAGGTTCCAGGCAGTTTACCTTGATGAGCCCTCTGAAGAAACAGCAACTCTGATTTTAAGGGGGTTAAAACAGAAATATGAGCAGGCACATGGAGTAATAATCCGTGATGATGCAATAGTTGCAGCATCAAGCATGTCAGCAAGATATATTTCAGGGCGGTATCTGCCGGATAAAGCAATAGACCTGCTTGATACAAGCTGTGCAAGGGTAAAGGTACTTTTGACCTCCAAACCTGCTGCAGTGGAGAACCTTGAAAGAAAATTAAACGCCCTTAACCGGGAACATAAAGCTTTGATGCGTGATAAAATCTATGATGTAAAAGTCGAGCAAAAGCGGGTTAAGGCTTTGGAAAAAGAGATAAAATCCCTTGAAAAAGAGCTTGGGCAAACCAAAAAGAAGTGGAAAAACGAACAGGCCCTTGCAGCAGAACTGATTGAGCTTAAGCAAAAATATTATAATGCTTTTTTAAGTGAAGATAAGCCCGGCCCTGATTTAAAAACTAAACTTGATGCAAAAAAAGACAAGCTTGCAAAAATCCAGGATAAAGAGATTTTTGTAAAAACCGAAGTGGATCCGGAAATAGTATCTGAAGTAATAGCAGACTGGACAGGTATTCCAGTTGGTAAGGTGCAGAACGATGATGCAGGTAAAGTAATTAACATGGCAGCAAACCTTGAAAAAAGAATCAAGGGCCAGACAAAGGCCATAGAAGAGATAGCCCGCATAATAAAGAGTTCAAAAACAGGTTTAAAGGATCCGGATCAACCCAATGGGGTATTTTTTCTGGTGGGCCCCAGTGGTGTGGGTAAAACAGAGACTGGTCTTGCCATTGCAGACCTGTTGTTTGGCGGTGAAGACTCTTCCGTGTCAGTCAATATGAGTGAGTTCCAGGAAAAACACACGGTAAGCAGACTTATTGGGTCTCCGCCGGGTTATGTGGGCTATGGTGAGGGGGGTGTATTAACCGAAGCAATAAGAAAAAGGCCCTATTCAGCTGTTTTACTGGATGAAGCGGAAAAAGCAAACCCTGAAGTCATGAACCTCTTTTACCAGGTATTTGACAAGGGCGTATTAGCAGACGGTGAAGGCAGGAACATAAACTTTAAAAACACCATAATACTTTTAACAAGCAATCTTGCATCAGATATTATCACACAAATGGCAAAAGATCCTGATATTACATCGGAACAGATAATCAAGACAATACGGCCTGTATTAAGCGAACATTTTAAACCGGCACTGCTTGCAAGGATGACCATAATACCATATCTGCCGTTAAAACCGGATATTATGAAGGAGATAGTAAAACTTAAAATAGATAAACTTGAACAGAGGCTCAGCCAGACCCATAACATTAAATTAACCTATACTCCAAAACTGATAGACCAGATAGCTCTCCGCTGCCTGGAAGTGGAAACAGGAGCAAGAAATATTGACCACATTATGGAGGGAACGATTCTGCCGTTGCTTTCCCAGAAGCTGCTGACTTTGCTCAGCACTGGTAAGAAAGTAAAGCAGATCAAAATAAGCATATTAAAAGATAACTCATTTGCAATAAACTAACGGAGGTATTCCATGGGTATAAAAACAATAGAGGATTTTCCAAA
>CAZQJS010000096.1:0-6081 GCA_964593725.1 uncultured Desulfobacterales bacterium | reverse complement strand
CCGGAATAAAAAACTATATTTTTTTAATGAATTTCATTCACCGAGAATTGCTGGATATTCATACACCTTGACATCCAAACCCATAGTGAGTAAGGTTTACTTACCAGATTGATGAATAAAGAGGTTGTAAATGAAAAACAGGATCACCAACCCCCCCGGACGGGTTAAAATAATAAAATCCCTTTCAACCCTCATGGAAAAAAAGGACTTTTACTCCATTACCACTTCAGAAATAGCCCTGGAAGCAGGAGTTACCGAAGGTCTGATTTATAAATATTTTAAAGATAAAAAAGACCTGCTCTACGTGGTTTTAGAAGAACATTTTGAAATTTTTCAAAATAAGATCAACAGCCTGATTAAAAACAAAACCAATGCCATTGCAAAGCTTGAACTCATAATTACAACAAGCTTAAAATCCTGGACTCAGAACAAAGCCTTTGCAAAGATTCTTCTCCTTGAGGTGAGAAGTTATCCCGACTATTACAAAAGCCGGGCCTATGGCTTGATCAGGGTTTATGCCAGGACCGTGGCAGATATAATAAAACAGGGTGTAAAAGCAGGGGAAATCAGACAGGGAACTGATCCGAAAATCCTTACAAAAATCATTCTCGGGGCAATAGAACATGCATGTCTGGGAGATATAATCTTTGAAAGAGATATTGATATTGACTATGTTTCAGCCAGCATATGCAAAACACTTTTTAAGGGAATTCAATCATGATTAACCATGAAACCATTGATGAACTGATTAATAACTGCCTTGCATCAAACTCAAACATTATTTTGGAAGACAATGCAAAAAAAATTCTTAAAAGCTTTAATATCAATGTGGTTGCAGAAGAGAGTGCCAGGGGTGTGGATGAAATCGTAAAAAAGGCTGAAAAAATCGGATTCCCTGTTGTGCTAAAGGGGCTGCCTTATGATTCAGCCCATAAAAGCGAAAACGACCTTGTTAAAACAGGGCTGCATGATGCAAAGGCAGTTAAAGAAGCAGGACTTGGGATGCAGCAGCACTTCAGGAATGATTTGAATAAATTCCTGGTTCAGCCCATGGTACAGGGAAAACGTGAATTTGTGGCAGGTTTGTTTAAAGACCCCCAGTTTGGCCCTGTTGTCATGTTCGGCCTCGGCGGTATATTCACAGAAGCATTAAATGATGTTGCTTTCAGAGTTGCGCCCCTTGATAAACCAATTACCGGATCTGATGTTGAATCAATGGTGAATGAACTTAATTCCAGGAAACTTCTTAAACCGTTCCGGGGTGAAAAGGAAGTTGCAATTAAGAGTATAAAAAAAATACTATCTGAACTTACAGAACTTTCCAAAAAATATCCTGCCATAAAAGAGATAGATATAAATCCGCTCATTGCCGGGAAAGACGGGACCCTGATTGCCGTGGATGCTTTGATAATCCTGGAAAAACCGGAAAACAGCACCAATTCACAAAAAACCTTCAGACAGATTGATAAAAATATTTTGAAATCATGCTTTTACCCCGAGTCCATTGCATTCATAGGGGCTTCTTCAACCCTTGGCAAATGGGGACATTTCCTTTTGATCAACACCATGAGCAGCGGTTATAAAGGTGATATCTTCCTTGTAAACCCCAGGGGAGGTGAGATAGTTGGAAAGCATGTGTATAAATCAGTATTGGATATAAAAGAGAAAATCGACCTTGCTGTTGTAACAATTCCCGCCTCCAGGGTTGCCGGATTAATTCCGGAGCTTCAAAAGAAAAATATCAGGAGCATGCTCCTTATCACATCGGGTTTTAAGGAAGTCGGGGATAAAGGAGAGCTTCTTGAAAAAGAGATTGTAACCCTTGCCCAAAAGGCCGGAATTCTGATTCTCGGCCCCAACACCATGGGCATAACCAATCCCCACATAAACCTGTTCTGTACCGGATCAAAGGTGGAGCCACTTGCAGGATCAACTGCTCTGGTGTGCCAGTCAGGCAACCTTGGCACCCAGCTCCTTGCCTTTGCAGAACAGCAGGAGATTGGCATAAGAGCCTTCAGCGGATCAGGCAATGAAGCCATGGTCACAATTGAAGACTATATGGAAACCTTTGAAACCGATGATCTTACAAAAACAGTGGTACTCTATATTGAAAGCATTAAACAGGGCAGAAGATTCTTTGAAAGTGCATCAAGGGTTTCAAGGAAAAAACCTGTCATAGTATTAAACGGCGGCCGTACAAAGGCTGGCAGCCGGGCAGCCCTGAGCCACACCGGTGCCATGGCATCCAATTCAAAGGTGTTTTCAGCAGCATTAAAACAGGCTGGGGTGATTGAAGTAAGCCAGCCCATGGATCTCCTTGATCTTTCAGCAGTATTCTCTTCACTGCCCCTGCCCAGAGGCAACAGGGTTGCAATCATGACCCTGGGAGGAGGATGGGGCGTTGTGGCAACAGATCTCTGCGTGGAGAACAATCTTATTGTCCCAAAACTTTCTAATTCCATAAAACTGAAACTTGATGCAATGCTGCCAAGCTTCTGGAGCCATGCAAACCCTGTTGATATTGTCGGAGAAAGAGACCCTGATATTCCCGTTGCTGCCTCTGAAGAACTGATAAGGTGGGATGGATGTGACGCATTGATTCATCTTGGAATCCATGGCCAGGGTATTCTTGGAAGAAAAATGCTTAAGGGCCTTTCAAAAATCGACCCGTCCCATTCCAGAGAGGAGATTGCAGCTGTTGATGCCATGATTGTTGAGATGGAAAAACAATATATTGACCACATCATAAACTTAAGTGAAAAATATGAAAAACCCATAATCGGAGTAAGTCTTCTTGTTGACCGTGATACAAAAACCCTGTACAGAAAAGAAGGTAAAAAATACAAGGGTGTGTTTTTCCCCACACCTGAGCGGGCTGTAAAAGCACTTTCAGGAATGTGCAGGTATAAAGAGTGGCTTGACAGGGCAGGCCGGGAATGACAAACAGGAGGTACCATGAATAAAAATGATCAACCCATGCATGAAAAACTGAATATTTCCCACTATTTTCTCTTTATGCTCATATTTGCAAGTCTTTTTCTCTGTTATAAAATGATCCATACCTATCTTACTTCCATTATTTTCGGCCTGATCCTTGCCATACTTGCGAACCCATTGTACGAAGGCGTGTTAAAAAAAGTCAAGGGCAGAACAAACCTTGCATCTACAATTTTATGCGCCCTTCTAATAATTGTCATTATGCTGCCCCTGGCACTCCTGTTGTCCCTTGTTATCAAGCAGGGCATCATCTCCTTTAATGCCATTACAGACTGGGTCATGGCAGGAAACCTTGAAAAAATCACTGGATTGTTCAAAAAACACCTGCCTGAAATAAGTTTTATCAACAATATTGACCTAAAATCTGCCATAACAACTGTCTCTGCCAACAGCGGCAAATATCTGATCCAAAAGAGCGGCTCCATAGCAGGCAATATCTCTGCTCTTTTCATGAATTTCGGTCTCATGATTTTTGTCTTCTTTTTTGTACTTCAGAATGAGAATAAATTGTTTGATTATATTTTTCACCTCATGCCCCTTTCCAAAAACCATGAAACCATCCTGATTGAAAAGATAAAAGCTGTCTCCAGATCAGCTCTCCTTGGTACACTGGTTACAGCTGCGGGCCAGGGTTTTGCAGGCGGCATTGCCTTTGCCATCTGCGGCCTGCCAGGGTTTTTCTGGGGCGCTGTCATGGGTTTTGCATCCCTTATCCCGGTTGTGGGGACAGCCCTTGTATGGATGCCTGCAGCAATCTTCCTCTTTATCATCGGCAATATCAAGCTTGGCATCTTTTTAATTATCTGGTCTGTGGTTGTGGTTGGGATGATAGATAATTTTGTACGTCCGCTTTTCATGAGCAGCTCCGCCAATATGAGCAGTATATTGATCTTTTTTTCCATTCTCGGAGGTTTAAATCTGTTTGGCCTTGCAGGGCTTCTTTTTGGACCGTTGATTTTCGCCATCACCATGGTTCTGCTATATATTTATGAGCTTGAATTTGCCAGGTTTCTTCAAACCCAGGATAATAAATAAAAACCAGGAGCTTTGCAGCCATGAAGCCCGGGCCTGCCAATATATTAATTGTTTTTTTAATACTAGTGCTTTTCCCATGCACGGCAGATTCATCCGGTTTTCACAGAGAGTACTGCATTTCAGGCAGAACCATGGGAACCTTTTATAATGTCCGGATATATACAAAAAAAGAACTCAGCCCAACTGCCCTGAAAGACAAAATCAATGTTCAGCTTAAAATGATAAACCGGTCAATGTCTATCTATATTAACTCAAGTGAAATCTCAAAATTTAACAGAGCGCCTGCCAATACACCTGTTCATATATCCAGTGATTTTTACAAAGTAATTAAAGAGTCCCAAAGACTTTATAAAATAACTGATCATGCCTGGGATGGAACCATAGGCCCCCTCCATGAACTCTGGAACTTTTCAAATTCCGGCAGAACAGTCTTTAAAATCCCGGAACCTGATCAAATCAGGTCATGCCTTTTGAAGACCGGATTTAATAATATACTTATTATGGACAAAACTTTAACAAAAAAAATACCTGGTTTAACCCTTGATTTAGGCTCTGTTGCCAAGGGATATGGTGTTGATAAAGTAAGCCTGCTGCTGACAAAGGAAGGTTTTAATACTTTTTCAGTGGAGATCGGAGGAGAAGTTTATGCAGCAGGGCAGAAATCACAAAAGTCAAAATGGAAAATCGGCCTGGGCATGCCCGAGCAGGGCTATAATACAAAACCGTTTAAAGTATTGAGCCTTTCAGACATGGCAGTTGCCACAAGCGGAACCTATACAGACTTTTACAGAATTAACAAAAAAACCTATTCCCATATTATTAATCCAAAAACAGGCCGGCCTGTAGATAATAACATTGCAAGCGTATCTGTAATTGCGGAAAACTGTACAATGGCAGACGGCCTTGCCACAGCCCTCATGGTCATGGGCCCGGAAAAAGGCACAGCCCTTATCAACACCCTTGAAAATATTGAGTGCATGCTCGTGATAAAAAAGGGAAAAACAGAATTTATACCTGTCTTTTCCAGGGGCTTTAAAAAATACTTAAATTGAAATATATAAAAAAGCCATGCAGGAACTGCTTTGTACCCTGCATGGCGCTTTATTATTTTGCAGGGGGTGTAAAAGTTCTTCCGGCAAGCTCCTTGTCCATCATTAAAAGCCCGTTTCCTTCATCACCAATGAGCTTTAATTTATTGACAATTGTCTCCATTGAAGCCTCTTCTTCCACCTGTTCATCCACAAACCATGTGAGGAAACTCCTGGCTGCATGGTCATTTTCAGCAATGGCAATATCCATTAATTCATTGATCAGCTTTGTAACATACTGTTCATGTTCATGGGCAAGCTGAAAAACTTCCAGGGGGGATTTAAACTCGGTTTTAGGTGTATCAATCTGGGAAAGAATTACCCTTGCACCACGCTCATTTAAAAATCTGTACATTTTCATGGCATGGAATCTCTCCTCCTCCACCTGGATTAAAAAAAAGTTCTCAAAACCATCCAGACCCACAGAGCTGAAATATGATGCCATGGAAAGATAATAATATTCTGAAAACAGTTCCTTATTAATCTGATTATTGATTGCTGTCTGCAATTTTTCTGAAATCATGCTGCCTCCGTTCTATTTAAATTAAAAAACCATATCACAATGCATTAAAACAGATAATAACGCATTATAAAATAATATCAACTTTTCAGCCACACCATCCTGGAGATCAAAAACCTGAAACCTGCAACAGATCATTGGACTTGACATTGCAGACAGAAATTTCTGTACATGAATAGAAGTGAACAATGGCAGTCACGTTGTTATGCGCAAGGGTAAAAGTGTAAAAATTCAAAGTTTAATCCTGGCGCAACGGAACCCAATATTGTTGCTACTGTTAAACGGGTTGAAGTCGTTGCGGTCGGCGCAACGGCAGTAGTAACTAATGTAGAAGAAAGAGCCGCCGCGCAATACATAAGTATCCTTATCTGCATCATAAAAAGAGCATGTCCATTCCCAGACATTGCCTGCCATATCATAAACATGTTCAGGGGTTTTACC
>CAZQJS010000095.1:0-6279 GCA_964593725.1 uncultured Desulfobacterales bacterium | reverse complement strand
TAACACAACACCCCGCACCTAAGGCAGCGGTCAGACTCCTTTGAAGCACTCTCCTGGGAAAACCCCTTTGCCGGAGACATGATATTTCTCGGTTCAACACTGACATGCTCAAGCCTTTCCACCTGCTGGATGATGGATTGTTTTGTAATTAGTCCCGGGGGCAGACAAAAGGGGATACCATATATTAAATGGTGCAGTAGAACAGCAGCCCTGCGGCCTCCGTTTATTGCAAGTATGGCAGCAGAATAGCCGCTTATCGGATCCTGGCCAGATAAAAGTCCGCTCTCCTGCCCGTCACCTGGTTCTTTGTATAATTCAACACCTTCCCATTCAAAGGGCAAAGTTTCTTCAGTATTGTCATCTTCTTCAGTGGCAGGTGATTTTCCACATTTTGTAAAACAAAACTGGGGGAACCTGCCTGAACATATTATCAAGCTATCTGATTTAAGAACATGTTTTGATCCCAGGTTAATGTCAACATACTCCACAGCGCACAATTTATCTTCCATGCCGGACAATTTCTTTATTCCTGCATTAAAGATAATTGAAGTACCAAGTTTTTCCAATTCTTCACTTAATGGTTTGCTGGTTTCTTTTCGTGACAGAACTATAATATCATCAATTCCTGCACTTTTTAATACCTTGACACCATCCAGAACCGAACTGCCTGAACCTGCAATTATCACTTTTTCCCCAAAGGAGAACCCTGCTCTGTTTTGTTCATCCATCCGGAGCAGATCTATTAAAAGATAACTGCCGGGAAAAACATTAACAACATCATTAATATCTCCCCTTGCAACCCTGTTATCCCATCCTCCACAGGCTGTGAAAACGGCATCAAAGCCATCCTTGAGCAGGCCCGGGATGGTAAAATCCACACCAGCCCTGCTGTTGGTTCTGACTTTTACACCAGTTTCAATAATGCCGTCAATATCATAATCCAGCACCCCCCGGGAAAGTCTCTCCTCTGGTATGGCAATCCGCAAAAGGCCTCCCAAGTGCCCGGTTGCTTCCATTACCACGGGATTATGGCCCAGCCTTGCACTGAAATATGCAGCTGAAAGCCCTTCTACACCACCGCCGATCACGGCAATCCTTTTTCCGGTTTCCGGGGCTTTACAGGGAAATACCCTTTCACTGTTTTCCATTTCCAGATCACAGGCAAAACGCTTTAAATCATTGATGGCTACAGGTTCATCAATGAGTTGACGTCTGCATTCAATCTCGCAGAACGCAGGGCATATTCTTCCTATGACCGTGGGAAATGGATTTCTCTCTTTTATCTTCTTAACTGCTTCAAGATGTCTGCCTGCTTTTATACACTGTATATACCCCCTGATATCAATCCCAACCGGGCATGCCCTCTGGCAAGGGGTGATGCATTCATCTTCAGTATATTCACGCATTATTCTTCTTGTAACTGAAGTCAGGGCAATCATATTTTTAGGGCATGCTCTTTCACATGCACCACAACCTGTACATTTTTCCTGGTCCACCTCTGGCAGGCCGCCTGCACCCATGGAGAGAGCACCAAACACACATGCATCAACACATGTTCCAAGGCCAAGGCAGCCTATTTTACACTCCTTCATTCCGCCAAAGAGCAGATCAGCTGCCCTGCAGTCAGCAATGCCATCATAGCTGTATTTTATATCGGTTGCTGCCTTGTGGTAATAACAGCCGGGCTTTGCATATTCAACCTCTTTTTCTGAAACAGAAACACCCATTATTCCGGCAATTTCCGCTGCAACATCGGCCCCTGCCGCAACACATGAATCAACACCGGACATGCCGTCAACTATTGCCTGGGCATTGGATGAACAGCCCGGGAATCCACAACCGCCGCAATTTGCTCCTGGCAGAGCTTCATCAATGGCTTCCACTTTTGGATCCACATAAACATAAAAAATTTTTGATGCAAGTGCCAGAACAGAGCCTGTCACAATTCCAAGGCCGCCCATCAAAATCAGTGCTTCAAACATTGTCTCTCCTGTTCTTCCGGTTTGTTTGAAAAAATCCTTAACTTTTACTAATCATTTACCAAATAAAAAGTCAACCTCCACGTTGACAATTATCCATTTATATTGTACTCAATTTTAGATCAAAAGTTTTTTTGAGAGGATTTATCCATGGGCAATAAAAACATTATCACTATTAATGACATTGATTTTACCTTTAATCCGGGAGACACCATTCTTGAAGCAGCCCGGCAAAACAATATTGACATACCAGGCTTGTGTCATCTGAAAAGAACCAATCCCACTGGAAGATGCAATATATGTGTTGTTGAAATCAAAGACGTATCTGATCTTGTAAACTCATGCATGACAGAAGCAAAAGATGGGATGAAAGTCTATACCGAGTCTCAAAAAGTGGTGGAAGCACGGAAAAATACCATAAAATCAATGCTTTATTCAGGAAACCATAATTGTGCCATCAGGGATTTTGATGCTGATGACTGGACTAAGTTCCAGCTCAAGGTGATGGAAGATGACAAGACCAATGATCTTTGCCCTGCCTGGGGCAATTGCGAACTTCAGAACCTTGCCTATAAATATCAGGTGACCATAAAAAACCAGCCCATGCCTGAATGTAAATATGAGACGGAAAGGGTTAATCCTTTTATTATCAGGGATTTTTCCCGCTGTATTCTATGTGGAAGATGTGTCAAAGCATGCAGGGAGATACAGGTAAATAATGCCATTGACTTTGGATATCAAAATGAAGATCTGAAAATCATTGCAGGTGAGGATGTTGCCCTGAAGGATTCAGACTGCGTTTTTTGCGGGGAATGTGTCCAGGCATGTCCTGTGGGCGCACTGGTGACAGAAAAAACCATTACCAGGCAGAGGTTTACACCTGTAAAAAAGACACGCACCACCTGCTCATACTGCGGTGTTGGTTGTCAGATGGATATTTTTACCCAGGACAATAAAATAATTGAAATAACCGGGGCTGACAATGATCCTGCCCCCAATCATGCAAGCCTCTGTGTCAAGGGGAGATTTGGTTTTGATTTTGTATCATCCAGTGAGCGTTTGACAACTCCTCTGTTAAGAAAAGATGGTGAACTTAAAGAGGCCACATGGGATGAAGCCATTGAAGCTGTTGCATCTAACCTTAGTGCCATCAAAGATGAATACGGGCCTGACAGCATTGGAGTTCTCACTTCGGCAAGGATCACCAATGAGGAGAATTATATTGCCCAGAAATTTACCAGGGCTGTGCTTAAAACCAATAACATCGACCATTGTGCCCGGCTGTGACACTCCTCCACCGTAGCCGGTCTGGCTGCAGCCTTTGGTTCAGGTGCAATGACAAACACAATTGCCGATATTGAAAAGGCAGATACAATCATTGTAATAGGTTCCAATACAACGGAAAATCATCCGGTACTCTCAAGCTTTGTTAAGAGAGCAGCCCTCAGGGGAACAACCCTTATTGTAATCGACCCGAGAAAAATAACCCTTGCAGACCATGCACATAAATGGCTGAGACAGGAACCGGGAAGTGATATTGCACTGATAAACTCTTTTATGAATGTTATTGTAAAAGAAGATCTCCATGATAAAGAGTTTATTGCCAACAGAACAGAAAACTTTGATGAATTCAGTAAAACCATTGAAAAATACACCCCTGAATATGCATCAAAAATCACCGGCATAAAAGCTGAAGATATAATTGAGACAGCAAGACTATATGCAGAGGCTGACAAAGGCTCTATCCTTTACTGCATGGGTATCACCCAGCATACAACCGGAACTGACAATGTAAAAACCCTTGCAAACCTGGCGCTATTGTGCGGCAATCTTGGTATAGAAGGCGGAGGTGTTAATCCTCTGCGGGGACAGAATAATGTCCAGGGAGCCTGTGATATGGGAGGACTGCCCAATGTATTGACTGCATATCAAAAGGTAGATGATGAGAGCGCAAGGGCAGTCTATGAACAAAAATGGCGTACAACAGAACTTCCTGCCAAGCCGGGTATACCGGTCACTGAAATGGTCAACAAGGCTGAAAAAGGAGAGATCAAAAGTTTATATATAATCGGAGAAAACCCCCTTGTATCTGACCCTGACCTGAATCATGCTGAAAAAGCATTTAAAAATCTTGATTTCATGGTGGTTCAGGATATATTCCTGACAGAAACTGCAAAACTTGCCCATGTTGTTCTGCCGGCTCACTGCTTTGCAGAAAAGGAGGGAACATTCACAAACACTGAAAGACGGGTACAAAGGGTGAGACAGGCTGTTGATGCTCCGGGACAATCCCGCCCCGACTGGAAGATCCTATGTGCTGTTGCATCAAAGATGGGCTATGAAATGAGTTATGAAAACAGTGAAAATATTTTTACAGAACTTGCCCAGGTCACTCCGTCCTACAGGGGGATCACCTGGGATAGAATCAAGGATACAGGCATACACTGGCCCTGTCCCGATACTGACCACCCTGGCACCCCTATACTGCACACAGAAGCATTCACCAGGGGCAAGGGTCTTTTCCATGCCATTGACCATGCTCCTCCAAAGGAGATGCCTGATAAAGATTATCCCTTTATTCTGACAACAGGCAGGCTTTTATACCATTACCATACAGGGACAATGACCATGAAATCCCAGGGGCTTAACT
Organism: uncultured Desulfobacterales bacterium; assembly: GCA_964593725.1. Lineage (GTDB taxonomy): Bacteria > Desulfobacterota > Desulfobacteria > Desulfobacterales > Desulfobacteraceae > JAIOSM01. The sequence goes on along the minus strand of CAZQJS010000095.1, from coordinate 1,650 downwards.
GCCTTGCGGACAAATGTTTTGTTGAAATATCTAAAAACGATGCTGAAAAAATTAATTGCAGGGATGGTGAAAAGGTAAATATTGCATCCCGCAGGGGAGAGATCACTGCAAATTTAAAAGTATCATCCAAAGCATTTGACGGAACTGTATTTATTCCATTCCATTTTTCCAAGGCAGCAGCAAACAGGCTCACCAATGCAAAACTTGATCCAACTGCAAAAATTCCTGAGTTTAAAGTGTGCGCTGTTAAAATCTTTCAACAAAAAGCGGGGTAAAATTCAGCTGCCCCGCTTTTACTGACATGTTTTGTTTTATATCAGCTGTTTATACAAACTAGTAAACAAGAGGTAATTGACATTGTCGTTCAATTTTTCTGTTATTCCCGGGATTACAATCCCTGATACTTGAAGAGGTTGATGGCGCAAATTTGATATTTGCAGTAATTCCAGAACTCTTTTTGATCAAAGTATACCCGTTCTTTATTTTAATATCCTTTTGCCGGTTTTTTGCAAGAGAGACCTGAAATGTCTGTTTTACAAGTCTGTTCAGCATCAGATCAAAATACTGCACATCCAGCTGTGCATTAACAGCAGCACTACTAGTGCCGCATGAATAATTGCCCACATTTACCCAGATATCCTTAAAAAGCATGGCTCCCACATTCCCAAGGGCATCACCACAAAAACATTGCCCGGCACTGATATGGTTTACTTTAAGATCACATCGAATCATTAACAGTTGAGGATTTACCTTATCATTAACTTTTAAGGAATTGATCTTTTTAGCCCTGAGCACCTTGTTCTGGCCTGCTCCTGCCATACCAGAAGATAACAGAAAAATCACAGCAGTAATAATAATATACCTCTGTTTTACCTTGAACGATTTCATACTTTCCTCCTTTAAAACGGTTGATTAAAAAAAACTCTGTCTTTACAGACTGTTTACCTGTATGTAGCCTGGAAATGTAAAAGGTTCAAAAAAAATACAGCAATTCCCGGTGGTTATTTTTTAAAAGTATTGATAAGGTTTTCAGTTGATAATCAAATTTCTTTTTCGCATAAAATTTCCCAGGCATGGCGTAAACGCTTGATATTACAAGAAATAACAGGCATAGATTTTATCTTAAAAATATTGTATAGTTTCAGTACGTTACAATACAACAAGGCACACTACAGTGCATATTAAAAAAAATAAAGATCTGATGATATCAATTTTTTTACTTTCAAAATCATAAACAAGGGAAAAGTGACATACAAAAACAGCTGGGTAACAGGCATCTGAATAGATAAAAACAATATCAAAGAGTTGGTCAAAGGCGGCCGGGCCATATGGAAAACAGAGAAGAAATAAGAGATGTCTGGATATGCTTTTGGAGTGCATCCAGACCTCTCTTTACCCAGTTATAAGCCATGAAAGACAACACAGTATAATACCCGCTCTGATAAAGTAAGCCGATAACCTGTTCACCAGAATAGAAGGCTCAATTTATACACTGCTTATGTGAGTGCAGAGTCGGCTGCCAAAATACGTGTCATATCTGGTACTTTAATATAATAATGGCAAATCCTGTATATATTTTGGGAATAACAAATAATGTTATATTGCCTTTCAGGGCATAAGATCGGGCAAAGTGAGGCCTGGATATGCTTT
>CAZQJS010000094.1:0-6432 GCA_964593725.1 uncultured Desulfobacterales bacterium | reverse complement strand
CTTTTTTATACTGTCTGATTCATCTTTCATATCAATATTTCACTCCTGTTACTTTTACAGGTTCAACATTACCAGAAAATAACAGAAAATGGATTGATTTAAATCAAGAAAAGCTTTTTTTTTCATATTTTTTTTCAATAATCAATGCAGGTTTTAAAAGAATTGTCACAACAAACATGCCAAGTCCCAGTATACCGGTTGTGATCATAAGTTCTGTACTACTTGGGGAATAACTTATGATTTCACCCATGGGAGATGGAACAAGGCCCGGGACGATCAAGCCGATGCCCTTTTCAATCCATATCCCCACAATAAGCAGTATCAATGCCGGCATCAAAAAAATCTGCTTTTCCCTGAAAGGGTTGACTGCAAGAATAATTGTACCAGCGAGATTAATGAATATGGCTCCCCATATCCATGGTACCAAAGAGTTGTGGCCTTTAAGACCAAAAAACAGATACATTGCAGACTGACTGTGATGGGTGGGAAAATAGAACTCCTTGAAAATTTCTGAAAAGAGCATTAAAAGATTTATAACAGCTGCAGACACAATGATTATTCTAAGCTTGTTAAAAATTTTATTATCAATTTTGTAATCCATTCTTGAGTGTACCACATGGAGAACCAGAGAGATAATGGCAGGTCCTGCTGCAAAGGCAGATGCAAGAAACCGGGGGCCAAGAAGGGGATTGTTCCAGAAGGGCCTGGCCGGAAGACCCTGGTACAGAAAAGCTGTAACCATATGGATACCAACTGCCCAACCGATTGAAAGGAATACAAAGGGCTTATAATACCTGGCTACAGGTTCTTTCCCCTGGTAATGACAGAAAACAATATAGGCAGGAACAAGGGCATTCAGGGCCAGATATCCGTTGAGAACAAGTATATCCCAGGACAGCAGGGAAGAGGGGAAATTCAACTGACCAATGCCCGGCATCAGGTGCCAGAACTGCATGGGCCGCCCAAGATCTACAAAAACAAAGGTCATACACATGACAAGAGCCCCTACAGCCACAACTTCGCCAATAATTACAACCTTATACAGATCCCTGTCATTAAATATATAGGAAGGCATTATAAGCATGACAGCTGCTGCTGCGACACCCACAAGAAATGTAAAATTTGAAATATAAAAACCCCAGGAGACAATATTGGACATATTTGTGGCTTGAAGCCCCAGTTTAAACTGGACAAAATACCCGTACACACCCACAAGCATAAGGCAGATAAGGATACAAAGATAGATCTGATATCCAGCAGACCCGGAAAAATTCCATAAAAAGGCATCTTTTATAAATGATAGTAAACTTTTTGATCCTCTGTCTTTTTCCATAGTTATATCCTTAAACCTTGGTTAATCAATGAAATACCAAAACTTGGGATCTGTACCAAGATCCTCTTTCAGTCTGTATACCTTTTTATTTTCCAATACAAATCTGATTTCACTGTCAGGATCAAGGAGGTTTCCAAAAACCCTGGCACCGGTGGGGCATGCTTCGGCGCATGCTGTCAGTTTGCCCCTGCGGCTCCTTTGAATACAGAAGGTGCATTTTTCCATCATACCTTTAGCCCGCCTGCGGTTGCCAAGATAATGCTGCTCCCTGTTAACATCCTGTTTTGCAATAACGGGCTGGTTCCAGTTGAATCTCCTTCCCCAGTAAGGGCAGGCTGCCATGCAGTAACGGCACCCTATGCACCAGTCATAGTCCACAACCACAATACCATCCGGCTCCTTCCAGGTGGCCCTGGTGGGACACGCTTTTACACAGGGGGGATTCTCACACTGGAAACATTGCACACCCATGTAAAAACTGCCTTCTTTTGGAACCATGTGAAAATATTTGCCATCCCCCTGGTCAGGAGACATTTTGCCATGCTCCATTTCAAAGATGCGAATGTACTGAGTATGGGACTTTTGATCCAGATTATTCTCTTTAACACACGCCTTTACACACTCCATATATCCTTCACAGCGGGTAACATTGAATGCATATCCGTAAAGAACTCTTTCCAGGGGTTCGTCTGTATTTATATTCACAGTGATATCATGCTTTAGCAAAGCAAGTTTCTCAAGGCGTGAAACGGTCTCCTTTCTTTCATCCTTTGTCATCAGCCGATAATGTTTTTTAAAATACTCCCGGAACTTAAGGGCAAAGGTTCCGGTACTTCCCTGCAGCCCGCCTGATTTACATCCGGCACCTGCCATGCCGGCGCTGCCTGCAAGGGCAGTGGCAGCTGCCCCTTTCAGAAAGGCTCTTCGATTCATTTTTTTTTTATCATCTGCATCCATGGGGTAATCCTATTTAATTGTGGGGCACTGAATAAGTTTCAGGCCATCTTTTTTTAAAACGGGGAGAGTGTGGGTCATGGCAGGAAGTACAATTTTTCACCACTCGCTCCCCTGCCCAGTATGTGACACGTTTGCCATGTGCACCTCCCCTCCAGTCCTTTTCCTGCCTGAAATGACACCTGCCGCACATATCATAAACATGATCAAAATCAATTCCTTTCTGCCCGGATGTCACAAGAAGATCCCTGTTATTCTTATTATGACAAGTATCACAGGAAAGGGGCTTACCCTCAGGTCCATGGGTAACCTTTATATCGGCATGGGAGATGTCTGCACCATCTGAAACAGAAACCTTTTTACCATTATGGCAGGCACTGCATTGGTACCGGGTGATCTCACTTTTACGCGCTTGTGTGAAAAATGATCCACCCTGATAACTGCCATGCACTTTAACAATATTTTCCGGCACTGGAAGAACCGCACCAGTACTGTTAAGTTTATCAAATTTCTCTGTTGCACCCTTGATTTTACCTGCCACACCCTGCTGATCTGACAAGGCATTGGACGTTGCAGACAACAAAAATAAACAGGCTGCCATAAACAACATTATGTTCCTGAATGCTATTTTATCCATAAAGTTAAATCCCCTTTTCATAACTCAGGGTCTCTTGTAAACACGGAATTTGTTTCCCGGGGCACATGACACTGCCGGCAATTTCCCCGCATGGGATGTTCCACTCGTATGGGCACCACAGTTCCCGGGCCAACATGGCATGCCACACAGTTTTCCCGCATCTGAAGAGAATGGGCAATGGGCGGAGGAGAACCGGGAAGTTCTGATCTTCCAAGTTTTGGTGCCTGGAAACCCACCCAGTCATTCTCCCGGAAAAGAGTTTCAACAATTGTCTTTACATGGCACTGCCGGCAGCTTACCTGCCCCGGATGGGGTGTCACAGGTGTAAACCGGTTCATACTCTGTACAAATCCACCCTTTTCGTGGCATGAAAGGCAGAGAAATCTGTCTCCCTTCCCATCTGTCAGATCATGGGGAATGAATGGCGGAGATCCGGGATACTGGCGTAACGAGTAGTAATAGTTCAGGGTTCTTGATGTGGAAGCAGCACTCATATAAACAGATGTCGTGTTTTTATATGCATCAAACAACTGCTTTGCATTATGATCAAAATCAACAGCCTTTACATTGTTTACCCTGACAGGCGTATCTCCGCTGTTGACGGAAAATGCCTGGAAAATTACTATTGGCAGTGCAATGGCACAGGCTCCTAAAAATATCAAAAATATTTTTCCCATCAGACTTTCTCCAGTTTTACTGCACATTTTTTATAATCAGGCTGCTTGGATATGGGGCAAAACGCATCCAGGGTCACCTCGTTGATCAAATGGCTTTCATCAAAAAACGGCACAAATACCATGCCCCGGGGCGGTTTGCCCCGGCCATTGATATTGGCTTTCATCACAACCGATCCCCGCCTGGAGGATATTTTCACCCTGGCACCGTTAACAATACCCATTCTTTCTGCATCTTCCAGATTTATCTCCACATATGATTCAGGCACAGCTTTATGGAGAATTGGAATTCTGCGTGTCATGGAACCTGTATGCCAATGTTCCAGAACCCTGCCGGTATTTAACCAGAACGGATATTCCCTGTCCGGTGATTCAGCGGGTGCTTCATAGGGGCGAAGCCATATCCATGCCCTGTGATCAGGTTTTCCATAAAAATCATAGGTTTTCTTTTTACAGGCCGGGTCATATTTACCATTATAGCGCCAGCGGGTTTCCCTGCCGTTTACAAAGGGCCAGGCAACACCTGAACGTTCCTTTAACAGCTTATAGGGTGCCATGCGATGTTTCAGGGTATCATGGAATTTTGTATACTCATTCCAGATATCTTCAATATAGGTTTTCCGGCTCCAGGGGAATTGTTTTTCATATCCCATGCGCCTTGCAACCTGAATGAGCTGCCATGTGTTGCACATGGCTTCACCAGGTTTTGGCACCAGTTGTTCATTATGTTGTGTCCTTCTTTCTGAATTACCAAAAAAGCCCTCCCTCTCCACCCACAAGGCTGAAGGCAGAATAACATCTGCAACATCTGAAGTGGGAGTGGGATATATTTCAGACACAACAATGAACCTCCCATCTTTTTTTGCACCATTACGATATCTTCTCAAATTCGGCATGGTGACCATGGGATTTGTTACCTGGATCCACATGAAATTAATATCTCCCCGGTCAAGGGCTCTGAACATCTCAACCGTATGATAGGTGGGCTTTGGGTCGATATTGCTTTCAGGCACTTTCCATATTTTTGCAGCCATCTTTCTTGCATTCTCATCCATGACCACACCATGGGGAAGTTTATGGGTGAGTGTACCAACCTCCCTTACTGTGCCGCATGCACTGGGTTGGCCTGTCAGTGAGAAAGGACTATTGCCCGGGGATGATATTTTACCGGTTAAAAGATGAATATTGTAAACCAGATTATTAATCCATGTACCCCTTGTATGCTGGTTCATGCCCATTGTCCAGAAGGATGTAACTTTCTTTGAAGGATCACCATATAAATCTGCCAGGTATTTGATATCCCTGGCAGGTACTCCGGAAATCTTTTCCGCCTTTTCAGGTGTATAATCATCAAGAAAAGCCTTGAACTCTTTAAAACTTACGGTTCTTCCCTTATCCTTGAACTTGAAATGATCTTCAGTGCCATAACCGATATTGGTTTTACCTTTGTGAAAGGAGACATGTTGTGCAACAAATTGATTATTCACCCTGTTATTTTTTATAATCTCATGACAGATGGCATTGGCAATGGCCAGATCAGACTGGGGATTAAAAATAATTGACTTATCTGCTGCCTGACTTGACCTTGTAGATCTGGTTGTAAGATCAATTATTTTCACATGGGCCTTGGATTTTCTATTGGCAAGCATGCGGGAGAACAGTACCGGATGCATCTCTGCCATATTATTGCCCCAGGTGACAAAAACATCTGCATTATCAATGTCCTGGTAACAACCCATGGGTTCATCCAGACCGAATGTTGTAAGACATCCTGTTACAGCACTTGCCATGCAGAGCCTTGCATTTGCCTCAACATTATTGGTGCCGATACACCCCTTAAAAAATTTTGATGCAACATATCCGTCGGGTATGGACCACTGCCCTGATCCATAAATAGAGACAGAATCCTTACCTGTTCTTTTTATGGAATCTTTCATTTTTTGTGCAACAATATCCAGGGCCTTGTCAATGGGTGTAGGTATCATTTTATCCCCGTTTCTCACAAAAGCGGTTGTGAATCTGTCTTTACCATAGAGAATCTGTATGGAGTGATATCCTTTAACACAACATAGCCCCTTGTTTACAGAACAATTGGGATCACCTTTGACAGCAACGGCCCTGCTGCCAGAGACTCCCACAAGAAGCCCGCACCCTGTTCCACAGAAACGGCAGGGGGTTTTACTCCATTGCATGGAATCAGCCGGGATATCTGTTGGGTTAAAACCTGCAAAAAGGATTCCCGGAAACATGGCTGCAGCAGCTGCGGCAGCACTATTCAAGGCCATTGCCCTGATAAAATCTCTTCTGGTAATTGTCATACAATACTCCTTAAATTGATATTTAATAAAATTATTGTAAATCAGTATGTCCAAAGGTCATGCTCAATGATTGCAGGGACGGCAGATCCTTAATGGCTTTGATTAAATTTTTACCAGTCTCTTCATCAGGGGTATCTGTTAAAATAATTACAACCTCTCTGTTGGCAGAAGGCTCGGGCTCACAATACTTCATCCGGGAAAGGTCTCTGACCAACTGGTCTTTCATTTTTTTTTCAGGATAGGCAAGAAAACTGAATATCGGCATAATATCTCCTCTACTGGGGGTTTTATTAACCGGACAACACACCGGCATATTCAATCATGTACCACAAAATAGTACTTTTCCATAACGAGTACCACAAAATAGTACCTGGTGCAAGGACAAATTTAAATTTTTTTTTAAGGCTTTTAATTGCAGATATACTTAAATTCCCATGTATGAGATACTGGGCAGGAAAATCATAATTGAGCAACAGGAGGATTCTATGCTGCCCATTCACATTGTAGGCCATGCAG
>CAZQJS010000093.1:0-6688 GCA_964593725.1 uncultured Desulfobacterales bacterium | reverse complement strand
GAAACATCAAAAATATAAACACAAAAGCACCTAAAGCTATAATAGCAACTTTATACCCGGCAACATTTAAATAGTAACCCATAAAATATTTTCACAGCTCCCGGCAGCCTCTGACAGACTGATGAAGATGCTGCCGATCGTGCGAATCTGTGGCCTTAGTCAAGTTTTCCACCTCCATTCATTCCCTGGACATGCTTTTTAAAAGACCTCCATGGAATTTCAAAAGCAGGGCTTGTCCCGGAGACAATATGGCTGCGTGGCGTATTTCTCATCTTTAAATCAATATACACTATCAGAGCAGATGAAATATCTTCCCGCCTGTTCCGAAAAAGAAAAATATTAGTAAACGGAAAACAATAACTGCCATTTACGGGCTGGGCAGCATTATATCTCACTGCCCTTTGCCGTACCCTTCTATCGGGATAATAATTATACAAAATATAATCAATATGTGCCAGATGACTGTCATCAAGATTGGATTCCCAGTGAACTGTTTTCCCTCTGGTTCTTCCACACCTGCTACCATCAGCCGAGACAATTAAATATGGTCTTGAAATAGTGAAAAAACCCCCTTGCGCCCACTGATCAATATGTCTTGGTCTGACAACACGTATGGCAAACCGCCCACGAAATATTTCAGTGTCATACCCGGCAGGGTAATTCTGGGATCGGATACCAGAAAATCTAGAACCGATTAACCAGTTGTACTGACTTGCACTTCTCCTGACTGAACCAATCCGAAAGATAGTTTCACCATGCTGATCAATCAGATAAAGATCCAGTTGCCCTTCTCTTCCGCCTCTTTCAAGAAAAATCTGTAATGTATTATCAAATACTTTAACAGACGTTGTATCATAACGAATTGACATTGTGGAATAAACAGAAAACTCAGTAGAAGTAGCCGTTATACCACTATTGGTTTCAATAACCTGCATTCGATAATCATCGCCAGTGGGCAGATCATCCGGAACATCCCACTCAAACCGATATCCATGCTGCCGTCTTATACTCTCCCGTGGCAGATCAACACGCATTGAATCACCCTTTAACAAAATGACTCTGAAATCAGAAGATTCCCGCCTGTCTTCCGGGAAATCTCCGGCAAGGCGCCAGCTGAACGGCACATTCTTCTGACCCGCAGTCACTGACATTAATGGGGATGGGATCAAAATCTCCCAGGCAGCTGGCCAGCGCGCTCCCATAGAATCAGCAATGACAAAACGATGACTGGTTAAAGAATCGGACTCACCTAAAAAGGCCTTGACAGCCCAGCGCTGATCCCCTGTATCTTCATCCGGCAGTTGTACCCGGACAATATGATCACCGGTTTCAATGTTGTATTCCTGATGGCCATCTTCATACCGCCATAAACAAGGCCAGAAGCCCATTGTCGTATCACTCCGGCTCAGATAGATATAGTTGAGCGTTTTTTTGCTGTGAATACGGACAATCACCTCCTCGCCTGGTTGATATGAACCATAGCCCGGCTCAATAGAAAGGCTTTCCTGCTTGACCTCTACGGCAGTCATGTTCAGAGCTGATCCAATGGTAAAATCCCGGACATAAAAAATATCGCTGACACCATATACACCTGATCTTGGTTTGTTCACTGTTACTACATATGGGTTTTCTGTGTCCAGATCCCCGGGCAGCGTCAATTCGACCTCTTGCAAAGGTCTTCTATCTCTCATCTCCCCTTTGGTTTTATGTGGTTGATTATATACTGCGGATCTGGATGTATGATACGATGTGCTCATTGTAAAAACTATTGCACCAGTATCCTTGTTTTTGATATAGACAGCAACTTCACCCGCCTCAACATCCCTTGTAAACCGGAAACGGACATTCATTGGCCTTCCCATATAAATAGTATCTGCACTGGTTGGAGAAACAATGACAATTCCACTACCAAGGCTTTTTGGCACACTCTTTGGGACATTACCTGCTCCATTCCTTTTTGGCGATGTTCCCTTAAATTTTCCAACAGAGATTATGGGAACCTGTTTTTTTTTATGCGAAGCCGGAAAATCAGGTCCAGCCTTTTCACCGATCATAGTTGTTACACTGTTATTGGCCTCATTTGTTTCCAGGATGACATTTTTCGAATCCACCTTAACAGTCCAGGCTTCCCGCTTTTTGACCGGTTCCGGCAGAATTATTTTTACAATCTGTGAAAGCCCGGCTCTTAAATTAGTGATGGGTCGGTCAGATGAAAAGGTGATTGATGCGGCATGCAGGCTCCTGGCAGCCACCTGGATGGGAGGATGCCCGGATATACCAATATGCGCCGGGCCATTATTCCGGACTTTAACTTCAATCCATTGTGCCTGTTTACTTTTACCTGATCGTTTTACTCTGTAGCGCATAGAAACCAGCACAAGGTCAGGACGTAAATGTTTCAGATTTTTCCCGGGTATGGTACGGCTGTTAACCGTGATTCCATTTGTTTTTATTTGTTTATTGATTTGTTTCTGAACTTTTCCTGAACATCTTTGTCTGGCTTCAGACAGTGTCTGATGGGCGGTTCCTCTGTGTTTCAGGCACTCTGCCAGTTGAATTCTTTTTATTTTGCCTTTCATACAGCAATAGACAGGAGGATTTTTCTTTCTGCTGGTGGAAAATGATTGCAGTGGACAGGCAAACACCATGGTCAACATAATTATTATAATAATTAAAACAAATTTGCCAATTTTCATGTTCTTACTTCTCCATTAAAATTAAAATACCTCTCAAGGTACTGATAAAACTGTGTATTATCCTGACATCTTTGAAAGCCCATAAATCATTAATTAAACAGCTTTATTCAGTATAATAGTTCTATGTTCCCCGATGGAATCAAATTACTTATATGTTAAGTAACCATTGGCATGGAAAAGGTTCATTATTCCTCGATAATGGAGAACCCTGTCACGATAGAGGTTTTTATCTGTTTCCATCATCTAAATATTCTGCCTGTTTGAATGCATTTGTCCCAGGCATTAATGCGTATTGTATAGTATCATCCTGTCCGGCACTGAAGCTATATACTCAACCCCTTTAAATTGTGGTTTCCCGGCTCTTGCAGCATAAACTAAGCCACTGGTAACAGCACTGACAATTATTAATATCAGAATAACTATTTTTCTCATTTTATTTTCCTCTTTTCTGACAATTAAGATAGAATATTTTTGAGGATGTTTAGTACTTAAAAATTACCAATTACTGTTTAACCCCTGCTTTTTAATAAGCCCACCAACTCTCCAAAAACCAATAAGCTTATTATCTCCTTATGATCTTTGCTTGCTGCTTTATTCAAAGCAGTTTTCCCATATTTATCCTTAACATTTGCATCAGCCCCGTTTTTAAGTAAAGTAATTACTGTCTCTGTATGACCGTTGCATGCTGCCCACATCAAAGCAGTTTCTCCATACTCAGTCTTTGCATTAATATCAGCTCCATTTTTAATTAAAACTGCTACAGTTTCTGTATGACCTTGGGCTGCTGCCCGTATCAAAGCAGTCCAACCACCCTCATCTTTTTTATTAAGCTCATCACTTAAATTAATTAAAGCATTCAGCGTTAACCCTTTGGCTCCCGATGCAAATGGATATACAGGCTTACGATACTGCTTAGCTTTTACATTAACACAAGCCTTTTTTTCAACTAAAGCTTTTACGACCTCTGCATGACCTCTGGATGCTGCCTTGCTTAAAGCAGTTTCTCCAAATTTATTCTTTGCATTAACATCAACCCTGTTTTTAAGTAAAACTGCTACTATATCTGTATTGCCATAGCCTGCAGCTCCCATCAAAGCAGTCTCTCCATCTTTATCTTTTGCATTAACATCAGCCCCGTTTTTAAGTAACGCTGTTACTATCTCTGGATGGGTGTAGCCGCGCTTGGATGCCAATATCAAAGCAGCCCTATCATCCTCATCCTTTGCATTAACATCAGCCCCGCTTTTAATTAATTCAGTTACTGCTTCTGTGCAATTTTCAGGCGCAATAGGTTCATGAGAAGCGCCTTTTATAAAATATATCAAAGCAGTTTCTCCATCTTCATCTCTTGCACTAACAATGGCCCCTTGTTTGATTAAAGCTATTATTGTCGCTGCATGGCCACCAAATGCTGCATGCATCAAAGCAGTCTCTCCATCTTTATCTTTTGCATTAACATCAGCCCCGCTTTTAAGTAACGCTGTTACTATTTCTGTTTTGTTGGGCCCTGATGCATTGTTCAAAGCAGTCCTGCCATAATGATCTTTAACATTAACATCTGCCCCGTTTCTAAGTAAAGTTATTACCACCTCTGCATGGCCACCAGATGCTGCCTGCATCAAAGCAGTCTCTCCATCTTTATCTTTTGCATTAACATCAGCCCCGCTTTTAATTAAAACCGCTGCACTCTTTAAACGGCCACGGGATGCCGCCAGCATCAAAGCAGTCTTTCCATAATGACCTTTAGCATTAACATCAGCCCCGTTTTTAATTAATGCTGTTACTATCTTTGTTTGCCCTATGGCTGCTGCACATATCAAAGCAGTACCACCATCCTCATTGTTTGCATTAACACCAGTCCCGCTTTTAAGTAACGCTGTTACTACCTTTGTATTGCCTTTGGATGCAGCCACCAGCAAAGCAGTCTCTCCATTCTTATCTTTTGCATTAACATCAGCCCCGCTTTTAAGTAACGCTGTTACTATCTTTGGAAAGCCTTCGGCTGCTGCCAGCATCAAAGCAGTCTTTCCATACTGATCTTTAGCATTCACATCAGCTCTGTTTTTAAGTAATGCTGTTACTATCTTTGTCTGTCCCGTGAATGCTGCACATATCAAAGCAGTATCACCATTTTTATTTTTTATATTAACATCGACCCCATTTTTAATTAAAGTCGTTACTATTTTCATATGGCCTTCCAGTGCTGCATTAATTAAACCTTCTTTTAAATCTGCATGAGAATTATTTGATTTCTCAAATACTAATTGAACTGGGGTGTCTTGACTTTTGATATCGCGTTGTCCATTATAGTTGTATCCCCATGCCCAGAGGGTACCATCGGACTTGAGTGCAAAACTAGCTGACTTTTCAGCTGCGATAGCCATCCAGTTAGAATCTGATCCAATTTGAATCGGGCGGTACTGGTTTAAAAGGTTGCCATTACCCAGCTGAGCATCAGAATTGCATCCCCATGCCCAGAGAGTACTGTCGGACTTGAGTGCAAGACTGTGTAAGCCTCCGGCTGAAATAGTCACCCAATTGGAATCTGATCCAACCTGAACCGGGCTATGCTGGTCTACGCTTTTGCCAATTCCTAATTGGCCATATTCATTGTATCCCCATGCCCACAAGGTACCGTCAGACTTGAGCGCAAGATTGTGATCTCCTCCTGTTGAAATAGCCATCCAATTGGAATCTGATCCAACTTGAACCAGGCTTCTCTTACGTATGAGATTGCCATTGCCCAATTTACCATGCCAGTTAAATCCCCATGCCCATAGAGTACCGTCAGACTTAAGTACAAAATTGTGATCGCTTCCTGCTGAAATAGACATCCAGTTGGAATCTGATCCAATTTGAACCGGGTTGTACTGGTTTACAAAATTGCCATTACCCAGTTGCCCATTGCAATTTTGTCCCCATACCCAGAGGGTGCCATCGGACTTGAGTGCAAGATTGTGATTTTTTCCTGCCGAAATCATCATCCAATTGGAATCTGATCCAATTTGAACCGGGCGGCTCTTGTCTGTTCTATTGCCAATCCCCAGTTCACCATCATAATTATGCCCCCACGCCCAGAGGGTACCATTGGACCTGAGTGCAAGATTGTGATCGCTTCCTGACGAAACAGACACCCAATTGGAACCTGATCCAATTCGAACCGGACTGCGCTGATATGTGAAGTTTCCATTTCCTAATTGACCAGAGCTGTTTCGTCCCCATGCCCAGAGGGTGCCGTCAGACTTGATTAAAAGATTGTGATCACTTCCAACTGAAATTATTTGATTACCAGCAGTTTTCTTTTTTGCCTGTGCAGGCATAATAAAAAATAGAAATGAAATTGACAAACACATAAAAAATCTCAGAAAAAATGTTATTCTTAACACCACAGCCTCCTTTTCATATAGTTTTCCATTGGAATTAAATTGCTAAATTAAGCATCTCCCTGACAGCAATAGAACTCAATCCTTTCCCTTGGTGGTTTCTATTTACGACAATTTGTACTCCCATCAAAATATTCGGCTTTATTTCAGCTTTGTAATCGGATATCGATTTCTTTACACCCCAATCCCATCCTTCATCTGGAAGTTCATTTATATTTTTGTCAAAATGCATTGGGACTGTATTAATAACGGACAGATGCCAGGCTTGGTGTCATGCGCGATCCGCAGAATCCCAATAAAAAACAAAAAATATATGGATACAATCTTGTGCTGTCAACCTCTGTTGAACTTGACCTTAAGCTTGAACTGCCTGTGGCAGCAACTAATATTTCTGGTAATGGTGAAGAAGGCAAAAAAATTATCACAAATACAGAGCAAATAAATGCTCACCATAATTGTGTTACAAAAAAAGAAGATTTAAAAATCATTGACAAGCCTATTTTATACAACAAACAAAGGGCTGATATCCTTGTGAGGTACTAAACACCCTCACTATATTTTCAATAAATCGGTCAGAGTGTAAAAGTCCTTTAGATAACCTTGGTGACA
>CAZQJS010000092.1:0-6745 GCA_964593725.1 uncultured Desulfobacterales bacterium | reverse complement strand
AAACTGTTTGTATCCGACTGCAATAGTATGGTATACCATTTAAATGGGAGAAATAAACAGGCAGGGAATAATATTTAATTTGGGTCTGCATTGTTTCAGGCCTGATACTTGCTTGCCTTTTTTATGGCTGGTTGGTGGTTATAATGCTTTAACATAATAAATATATGGGGAGATAAAATGGCTTTAAAATCTGTTGCCACAAAGGGGCGTACCCTTGATTATGCTGCGGGTATTTATGATATATTTGAACCAATGCTGTTATTTGGCAGAGAAGAGGAGATGAACCGGCAGCTTACCGGGCTTCTGGATATTAAGAATGATCATAGGATTCTGGATATCGGCTGTGGTACAGGAGTTATAACCAGACTTGTTTCAACATATTTAAACCCGGGCAGTGGAGGAGTTGTAATCGGGATTGATGCTGCCGGCAGAATGATCCAGGGTGCAAGGAAGAAAAGGGGAAGTGAACGCTGTAAGTTTGAAGTTGCTGCTGCAGAAGATCTACCCTTTGAAGATCACTCCTTTGATTCTGTTTTTTCGACCCTTTTTTTTCACCATATTCAGCTTGATCTGAAAAAGAAGGCTTTTGCAGAAGCATTCCGCGTGTTAAAGCCAGGCGGTAAGATGGTGATTTCAGATATGCATACTCCAGGCAGTATTTTTGGATGGCTTATATCCCATGCCTCCCGCTGGCTCCTTTTTCAGCCCCAGATTGGAGAGAATATCCGGGGAGTTCTTCCGTCGTTGATGGAAGAGGCAGGGTTTGAAAACCCGGAAATTGTGGCCACCTATTTTGGTTATATTGCGATTTTCACCACAATAAAACCGTTTAATTAATTTCAAAGGGAACCTTAATGATGTTTGACAGGGATATATCGATATTTAACACCCTGCACCAGGAATTAAAGGCAGGGTTAAAGCTTTACTGGGACACTGCAGCCAAAGTGCTTGACAAAAGCTCCATAAAAGTGCTTAAAGCCGGGTCTGATTATTATTCTGTTGAGAAAAACTTTTTTTCAACCATGTTTCTGTATTCATATTTCAGGGCAGGAATTACCAGCAGCCGGCGTACATTTTATGCTGCTGTAAACCAGTGCCTTCGGGGGATGGTAACAGGTTGTGATAATATTCTGGATGATGAATACAAGATGACCCTGGCAACTGATCTTCCTTCTGGTGCTGATAAATTTCGCTCAATAGTGGACATAATGGTTTCAGATCGTGTCCTGTTTTCACTGCTTATTGGGGAGTTCAGCCTCTCCTTTGATAAGGTAACCGAGGCATCCTTTGAATCCTTAAGAACCCTTGCAAAAAGCGGAGCCCAGGAAGCTTCAGAAGAACAGGGCGCAGGCAGTATTGTTGAGCCTGATTATATTTTATCTGATATTCACTCTTTAAAAACCGGGGTTTTATTCCAGTCACCCTGGGCTCTGCCTGGACTGCTGGAAGAGACTGATGCATTGGATCCGTTATTTTGCAGGAACAAAGAGATCATTAAAAATGCTCTTTTTGACATTGGAATGGGGTGCCAGATATTTGATGATATGGTTGATCTTTCCCTGGATATAAAAATGAATCGCCATAATTATGCAGCAGCTTTAATACAGCATGGCAGAAAGAAAAGTGAGACAATTTTGTTAAAAGAGATGCTGCAGAACAGGGAAAAGATACAGGTTTCAAAGGATTTGCTTTTCAAGTTTCCCTCTGCTGAAAGAACAGCGGCAAAAAAGGGTTATGAACTTTTACACCAGGGCCTTGCCAATCTTTTCGCCCCGGAGCATCAGTTCATGACAGATATCTCCATGTCATTAATTTCAAAACAGATTGGTGCAGACAGGTTCCTTCAGAATATCGTAGACCCGGGTTTGAGTCATGTTATTTTTAGTTAGAACAGCAGCTCTTTTTCTCATCCGGTCCAGGAGAACATCCGGTGTACTTGCCATGATGGTTGTAATTGCGGTTGCAAGCCTTATATTTCTGTCCTCCCTTGCCGTGGGCGTCAATGATGCAATGGTACGCAACTCTGCAGGGCTCTATTCAGGCCATATTTCAGGATATAATATTCCCTGTAATATCAGAAAAGATGATCTTTTATTAAAAACAGGTGTGGCAAATGTGCTGAAACGCGCACAGGTTAGTGGATATATCAGTTTTAAAGGTAAGGTTGAAAAAATTATTTTAATTGGGATTGATCCGGACCAGGAGAGAGAGTCATCTGGTTTCTGGAAAAAAGTTGTAAAGGGACGGTTTATTAACAGGGACTCAAGGGAGATTTTTTTAAGCGGATCACTTGCAGCCGGGCTGGGTGCAGGATGTGGTGATACTCTCTTGTTTGATCTGAAAACCGGACATGGCAAAAGGCAATATAAGGTTTCAGGTGTATATAAAACAGGTATCACCAGATTCGATTCAGCCATTGCCTTTTGCGATATTGGAACAGTGGTAAACAAAACAGAGTATGATTCAGGAAAAAAGACAAGCTGTTTCTGGGATGGTGCCGTCTTTTTAAAAGATGGTGCTGATATGGATGCAGTTGTGAAAACGCTTAATAATAAATTTTCCGCAAGTATTGATTTTAAAACATGGAAGCAGTTAATGCCTGATCTTGAGCAGTTGATCCTGCTTAACTACTTTTCCATGGGCATTGTGATCATGATTGTTTTTATTATTGTATCCCTTGGACTTACTTCTGCTTTTTCCATATTTATTTTAAAGAGTATGCGTGAATACGGTATTATGAAAGTCATGGGGATGGATTCAACACAAACCATATCCCTTCTGTGTCTGGAAGTTTTTTTGATAAATATTGCTGCATCTTTTTTCGGGATTATTTTCGGGATTGTTATTGTATCCCTTGTCCGGAAAACTGGAATCGATATTAGTGCCTGGACATCCCACAATCAATATTTTGTTGTGTCAGGGGTTATTTTCCCAAGGCTTACATCTTATTCATTATGGCTGCCGCCTTTTTCAGCCCTTGTATTCAGTATTCCTTCGGCAATCTGGCCCGGCATAATGGTTTTAAAAAAGAGTGCAGCTGAAATATTAAGGGGTATTTGACAGCAATGATAGAGATTGAAAAAGTATCAAAGGCCTATCCGTCCGGCCGGGGCGTTGTAAAGGCCCTCTGTGATATATCATTTTCCATATCTCCAGGAGAAACCCTTGCCATTGCAGGGAAGTCCGGTTCAGGCAAAACAACGCTCTTAAACTGTATCGGAGGGCTGGAATACCCTGATACCGGATGTATAAAATGTTTTGGAACTGATATACATGCCCTTTCAAAAAAAAAGTTATCCCTTTTCCAGCGGCAGCATATGGGTTTTGTCTTTCAGTTTGGAAATCTTCTCTCTTTTCTCAATGTTGAGGAAAACATTGCTTTTCCGCTGATGCTCAATAAAATGTATGACAGACAGGGGAGAAAAGACCGCATTGCCGACCTCCTTGAACGAACCGGTCTGCCGGATCTTGCATCAGCAATGCCATCAGAACTTTCCGGAGGCGAAATGCAGAGGATTGCTTTTGTACGGGCAATTGTGCACCATCCAAAAATATTGATCGCTGATGAACCAACAGCCAGTCTTGATACAAAAACAGGCAGCAGACTTGTGGAATTGATGTTCTGCCTTGCAAAGGAAGAACAGTGCACAATCATCATTTCAACCCATGATCAGGAATTGATAAAGCTTGCAGGCAGTGTTGTCAATTTACTGGATGGCAGGCAGGTGTAAAGTGCAGGTAATGACTAAAGTTTGTATTTTTCCAGGCGATACAATAGAACATGCCTTGGTATTTTCAGAAGCCTTGCAGCTTTGGACTTGTTTTGATTGGTTTTTTCAAGGGCTTTTTTGATATAAGCATTTGTAATGTCGTCAAGAGCTATCCCTTTGTCCGGAATTAATGGATTTAATGGACTCAAGGTGTATATTTCAGGCTTTTGTTTCTCATGGGTGATGAGGTTGAGATCCTTTTCCCCAATGGTCTTCCCTTTTCTTAATATGATGCACCGCTCCACAACGTTCTGCATCTCCCTTATATTGCCTGGCCATGGGTATGCTTTTAAAATTTTCAGTGCTTCTGATGAGAATGATACATTGGCAGGAGCTTTAAATTTTTTTAAAAAATGATTTACAAGAGCCGGAATATCTTCGGTTCTCTCCCTTAAAGGAGGAATGGATAGTGGGATTACACTGAGTCTGTAATAGAGGTCTTTCCTGAAACTGCCCCGGGCAATTTTTTTCTTAAGATCAAGGTTTGTTGCAGCAATGATTCTTATATCAACATTGACAGGTTTTTCAGCGCCCACAGGCTGCACCTCTTTTTCCTGAATAGCCCTTAAAAGTTTGACTTGTATATCTGTCCCTGTTTCTCCTATTTCATCAAGAAAAAGAGTTCCGCTACTTGCTGTCTGGAAATACCCTTTTCTGTTCTTTACAGCACCTGTGAATGCGCCTTTAACATGACCGAAAAGTTCGCTTTCAATCAGGTTTTCCGGAATGGCAGCACAGTTCACAGCGACCATGGGCCCGTTACTCCTGGGACTTTTTTCATGGATAAGCCTTGACAGCACCTCTTTTCCCGTGCCCGATTCTCCGGTAATCAATATAGTGGCTTCACTGTTTGCAGCCTTTGTAGCTGTATCAAGGAGCTCTTTCATGATACTGCTGGCCGTTGTAATTCCTTTTGTGCCTGTGAGACGGTTCACAACATTTGTTAAATATTCTGCCTTTGTTTTTAAACCTGTGAACTCCAGGGCTTTTTCACAGGAAAGTATTAAAGTATCTCTGTCAAAGGGTTTTGCAATAAAGGTGAAAGCGCCTTTGTGCATGGCCTGGACCGCCATCTCAATGGAGCCAAAGGCAGTAATGATAATGACCGGAGTCATGGGAGCCTGTTTTTTAATCTGCTCTAAAAGGTCAAGGCCGCTCATATCGCCAAGTTTCACATCTGAGACAACAATGTCCGGCATATATGTTTTAAAACAGTCAAGGCCCTGGCTTCCTGATTGAGCAGTAATCACCTTAAAACCCCTGGAAGTCAGATTATACTCTGTTACTCTTCTTAAACTTGCATCATCATCTATTAACAAAATTGTTTTATGCATAATCGATCTACCGTTCCTGGTTGGGTGCTGTTTTTACTTCTGGTATAAGAATAGTGAATATGGTGCCCTTTGCATCTGATTTTGTTAGAGTTATGCTGCCTCCAAGGCTTTTAAGGAGCTTTTTTGTAATGGAAAGTCCAAGGCCGGTCCCGCCGTCTTTTGATGTGACAAAGGGTTTAAAAAGATCTTTCCTGATCTGTTCATCCATGCCTGGTCCATTGTCTGAAATATCTATTCTGCATTTGCTGTTTTCAGGAGAGATATCAATTGTGATTTTGCCCTGCCTGTCAACGGCATCAATGGAGTTTAATATAATATTCAGCAGAACCTGGGTCATGATATTGCCATTTGTAACAAATTCTGATCTTGTTTTATTAATTATTGTGATGTTTTTTCCCTTGATTTTGTTGTCCACAAGGGCTGTTACCCTGGTGACTATATTGCTTACAGATTCAGGTTTAATTTTATCTTCTGCCTGCTGCCCCCGGCAGTATTGCAGTACTTCTTCAACTGAATTGTTCAGCCTTGAGATTTCTGATTTCATGATTTCTATGAACTCATATTTTGCATGGCCCTCTGGGACTTCATCGGATAGAATCTCTGCTGCACCTTTTATGGATGCCAGGGGGTTTTTTATTTCATGGGCAAGAGATGCTGATACATGGCCCAGCATGCTCAGTTTCCGGCTGTTGCCCAGCTGCTCTTCTGCCTTTACAAGCTTTTCTGCCTGGGAGTGAAGCCTTTTGTAAGAGTGTGCAAGTTTTTTTTGCAAACTGTGCTCCCTGCTTGAAATAAAACCCATTACAATGCCTGCTGCCATGTAGAAAATAATCTCGGAAAGTTCACTGTAGTAGGCCTGTGGGCCCTGGGCCCAGAACTTGAGAAGGTGTGGAATAAATCCTATGCATGATAACAGGGCAAGGGCTATTCCCCCGGGAAGCCCAAAGATAATGGCAGCAATGGTTATGGGAAAATAGCTCAGCCGCCGATATGTGTCATGGTAGAAAATCATATAACCGGGTGTTACATAGTGCAGTATTCCGATTATGACAACCATTCCCACCAGGCAGGGAAGAACGATTTTTTTTGCCTTTGAATCCATAATATATTTGTATAACAAAATCAGGATCAAGTAAAACAGAGTATAAATCTAACTATCCCGTCAAGATCAGATCTTGAAAAGAGTTGAATATCATTTAAGTTTTCAATATGATCATCTGTTACAACGGCTTTAACATTGTTAATTTCAGGGAAAAGAGGAGGTCTGTCAAGAGATTTTCTAAAAAGTTCAATTTTTTGAAAAGGGCCGCTGATCCAGCCTTCAATCAGAACAATATCAACATCTGAATAAAAGGTTTTAAGAATATTTTCAGGGTTTGTCTCTTTGGTTCGGGGAAGATATACTGCACTCATCTCTTTTGTTACCATGGTGACAGGTGCTGCGCCTGCAGCCCTGTGGGCAAAAGAATCCTTGCCAGGTTTATCAAGTTCATGGGCATGGGCACTGTGTTTTAGTGATCCCACTTTGACTCTGTTTTTGATTAATTCCCTGACAAGGTCAACAATTAATGTTGTTTTGCCGCAGCCTGCATGGCCTACAATGTGAATGGGCAGCATAGAATCCTCCTGTTGCTCAATTAT
>CAZQJS010000091.1:0-7869 GCA_964593725.1 uncultured Desulfobacterales bacterium | reverse complement strand
TAAATTAAGTGATAAACGGTATGGATTTCTTTTCAGTGCACCTGATTCTGAACATAAGTATCACTCCATGGCAAAGATGATCTCAAAATTAATGGATTATGAAGCAAAGAAAGCTCAAATTAAAATAATAGATTTTTCTGAAGTTCCTTCGGATATTTTACCGGTGATTGTGGGGCTTGTTGCCCGTATCATTTATCAGGTACAGTTCTGGACAGACCAGGATAAAAGGCATCCCCTGGCAATTGTATGTGATGAGGCCCATATATATCTGCCTGAAAAAGCCGGCAAAAATCCAGTGGAAAAAAGAGCAATTGAGTCATTGGAAAAAATTGCCAAGGAGGGGCGGAAATATGGTGTTGCCCTTACAATTATAAGCCAGCGCCCCTCAGATGTAAGCACAACAATTTTAAGTCAATGCAATAATGTAATTGCTTTGCGCCTGACAAATGGCACGGACCGGAGTACGGTCAGCAAATTAATGCCTGAAAGCCTTGAAGGGCTTTTGGATGTATTGCCGATAATGGATGTTGGTGAAGCACTTGTTGTTGGGGATTCTGTACTTTTACCAAGCAGAATAAAAATTAATGAGCCCAAAGAAAAACCACTCAGTGCAACCATTGATTTCTGGTCAGAATGGATGAAAAAAGCAGAAAAACCTGATTTTGACAGGGCTGTGGAAAATATGCGTAAGCAGAGAAGGAAATAGTACAATGGGAATCAATCGGTTTGGAATGAACCTTGATGAAGGTATCCCTTTAACAGAGAAAACCTTTGAAAAATTATATGTGTCCTGTTTTGATGAAACTGTTTTTAAAATAGCAGACTGGATAAGAGACAATACAACAGATACTCCATTGTTATTTGGAGGTCAGATAGGAGCAGGAAAAACTACTCTGCTAACAAAGATATTTTCTGATACCAATTTAAAACCGGATATAATCCTTAAATTTGACAAAGATGGCCTTAATCTGGAAGAGGGTGATTTTTTAGGCATCGTACTAGCCGGGTTCATTAAAAGGGCAATGAATCAGAAGATAGATTTATCATTTTCAAAACTGCCGGCAGAAATCTTTGGACTGTCTGATAAAGATTGGCCAGGTATTTTTAATATATTGTGTCCTGGTATTTTTTCATTAAAAGCATTTGAAAATAAGATTTCAGCAAGGAAAAAAATATCAGGGCATACTGGATATATAATAGAAAATATCAATAAAATAGGCGAAAAATTACAAAAGAAAACAGACACTCCTCTTTTTATTTGTGCATCGGGACTGGATAAGTATAATCCTAAAAAGCATGCTTTTAAGCTGTCTTTGCACAGTTCAGTCAATATACTTTCAAAGTATAAAACCCTATACGAAGTAAATGCAGTGCATCTTTTTATGGGAGACAACACATCTTTGTTTTCATTTGATTGTCCAAAAATATTTATCCAGACCATGGATGATAAAAAAACTTTGGAGCTTCTGGAAAAACGCATGGGGGTATATGCAGAACCAATCAGGCAGGAACTTGAAATTATTGCTCAATGGGCAGGGGGGAACCCCCGCCAGGCAATCCGCCTTTTAACACATTATCAAAGCGCGAAAAAAAATAATAAATCAGATAAAACCGGATGGCTTGCCAATGCAATTAAAAGAACCACAAATGATTTATTCGCCTTTGCGAACAGACCATCAGCAGATTTGATAAAAATTATTTCAAAAGACAAATCCATTCAGTCTTCACTGTTTTATTTAGCCGGAGATAAGGAAACTGCTTTAGAATCTCTATATGGCAACTGGATTTTTATTACAGGTGACTCTGATAATGGTTCATGGCCTGCCATTGTAAATCCACTGGTAAAACCTTTTTTCCGACATGATAAAACATTGCTGCAAGAGCCTGAACAAAAACTTTTACTGAACTATGCCCGAACAAATGATATGAGCCCCTATGGTATAGGTTTTAATATGCTTTCTGATGACAATTCTGAACAAAGTGCAGATGAACTGTTGCAGGAATTTTTTTCGATCGGGATTGAGGAACCTTTGTCTTTAAATATTGTTGAAGTGCTGGAAATAATAAGTGCTGCGCTACTTTCCCGGGATAGAAAAGACAGAATTATAATTGCCTATCAAAATGCTGATATTCTTAATGCAGCGCGGGCGTATCTGTTTGCAAAGGCGAATTCTTATGAATACCAGAGAGTTGAACATGTTGTGATCCAAGGGGGAGAGAATAAAAAACCGATTAATAAGCTCGAACAAGTATTGAACCTGGATATAGATATAATTTCCCTTGATTTTTCAGGCCAATTCACTAAAAAACAGATAGAATCCTTTGATAAATATAGAGACCGTCTTATTGATTATCAGATGCTGTGGTGGATACAAATAGAGGATTTAAAGGAATAT
Organism: uncultured Desulfobacterales bacterium; assembly: GCA_964593725.1. GTDB lineage: Bacteria > Desulfobacterota > Desulfobacteria > Desulfobacterales > Desulfobacteraceae > JAIOSM01. The sequence goes on along the minus strand of CAZQJS010000091.1, from coordinate 5,473 downwards.
CTGCCTGACTGGGTCCAGTTAAGGGAATTGTTTGAAATTTTTATTCTTGAGGATGAGTTGCTTAAAAGTCTGTCAATCCAGGAGATAGAATCTGACCTGGCATTTTTTCAGGATATGGTTGAATCTGAAACAAGTTCTGAATTTTCTGTGGTTGCAAATCTTAAAATAGTACTTGAATATTTGAGACAAAACAGAGGAGGCAGACATGGATAATGAGATTATCCAGGCCTATCTCTGGCAGAAAATTATCAAATTAGGATTTTCACCTAAAAACAATGCTTATGGGAGCTGGTTGAGCCAATACAATAAAACTCTGCCTGATTTTTGGCAAACAGACCAATATCCGAAAATTTCCAAGGATAAAAATGCATATCAGATAAAAATATATTTTGATCAAATAAATCTCAGGTTTGAATTTAATATTACAAGCATTAAAAAATTTGGAATGCGTTCTTATATTTCTGATAAGTTCAATCTATTGTGGATATATCATACTGATCATCAATATTTTGCTTTCCCGGTACAATCGATTTTAAATAAACTCGGAGAAGAAAAACAGGTAATACCTGAAACATCTGCACAGCATATTGAAAAAGTGTTGGATGGTCTTATTTTCCATCCCAGAACTCATTACCATATAGAATCTCCAATAGATAATCATACAATCAGGATAGGTGGGGGACTCGACAATCCTTTTGTTTTTCTCTTTCACCTGCGGTATCAATTATGCCCGGATAAACAAACAAGAAAAGAAGAAAAAGGACGTCTTGTTACCCTTTTTAACTCTGCCATAAAAAATAAAACAAACAATGTTACAGCTAACGACTTATTGTCTGGAGGATAAATTTTGAAGCAGGCCTGGCAAAGCACAGGAGAAAACATCTGATGCCTGATCAGAACAATCAAAATATCTATAAAGCCTTTGATGTTAAGGTAATGGACTCTTTTATTGATAAATTTGCCCGTAAATATATTGAATTGCGCAGCCAAACCAGTGCAGATATTTCTTCCTTAAGTGACAGCCAGTTATTTAAAACCAGTGGTTTTGATACATCTTTACTGGAAGGTATTATTACTGAAAATTCAGTAGCCCATGATTTTAAAAGAGAACAAGGTATCACCCCTTCTGTATTGCAGGATATTTACCGCAGTGATCTGGGCGAGCTTTTAATGACCTATTATTTTGAAGAAAAACTTGAAGATAATTTTCGTTATGTCATTCCTTTAAAAAATATTACTTACAGAGAACGTGAAGATATGCCGGGAAAAGGTATGGATGCAATCGGATATAAAACAGACGAAAACAAGATTGATATTCTGCTTGGTGAGGCAAAGGTATCTTCCGAGAAGAAGAATCCTCCGGCTGTTGTCCATAAATCAAAGGATTCCATTTATGCAACACAGAAAAAATATAAAAATAATCTGGACATAATTGTAAGAAGATTAAGTGATTATTGCAAACGGCTTGATGCTGAACATGCTGAAATCATTGGCCTTGCCATTTTAAGTATTGATTTAAAAAAAACAGAAGCATATTCCATCACATTTGGATGTACCCTGATACGTGATTTTACCTGTGTTGATTCCAAAGCTGACTTTGGCAAAATGAAATCCAAGTCAAATGAGTTTTATCCTGATAAAATTCATTTTTCAATACTTTCGTTGACTGAAAAAGAGATAGAACCAACTGTTCAGCTTTTTTATGAAAAAGTGCAGGAACTTGTTCAATGATAGCTTTATTAGACAGTTTACTTGTAGATAAAGAAATACAGACGTTACTTTCAGAGAGTGAAAAACGTATGTTAATGTCACAGGTATATGAAACTAAAAAAACTCTGTTTGACAGTCAGAAAGTAATCAGGCTTTTATTTCTTCTCATGAATCACTGTTTTTCTTCAGAGAAAATGGATGATGACAAGCTAAAGGCAACTTATCTGCTTTTAAAATCAATAACAATAGCAAATAGCAGGCAGCTAAAGCAGTTTAATGAGATATGCGGAATTGATGGTATTGACAGTGAATTACTATATTATTTTTATCTTTCATCAATTTCAATTCAATATGATAAAATCATTAATATCAGAATTGATCTTCTGAAGTATTCTGAGAAATCGTTGGAAAACCAGCCTGATAATTGGAAAGACAGAATTCTTAATAAAATTTTAAACGCTTTTGTGTCTTTATCCAGAAAGAAAAATGGGTTTCAAGATATCGAAAAAAGTATCCACCTTGTTGAAGAACTCAGACAGGAACAATCGTTGTTTGAAAAGACATACCTTGAACAATACAAGTTTAATAAAGAAATTGGTGAGGCATATACCTTATTAGGGTTGTACCATTTATCAAAAATTATTGTTGAAACAGCCATATATTTAACAACAGGATATGATTATAAAAAAAGGATAGACGCTGAGATACGACAGCATGCAGATATTGCAAAAAAACTCTTGCAAAGTGTCCCGCGTTTGCAGACAATTGTTTCGATAATTGAAATATCCTTAAAAATAATCTGCAAAAATTCTATCTGGGCAAAAACATCTTTTAACGATAATATTAAAAAACTCTGTAAAGCAAAAGCTGAACTTGGAATGATTGATTTATTACCTTCTCAAAGGGATGCACTGGATGAAAAACTTTTGGATGTTGTTTCAAATGTTATTGTTCTTCAGATGCCCACCAGTTCAGGGAAAAGTTTACTGGCAGAGTTTAATATACTTATTACAAAAGCATTAAGACCAGATGCTAAAATTGTTTACATTGTTCCTTCAAGGGCATTGGTCAACCAGGTTTATTTTGATTTAAAATCTGATCTTGAAGATATTGGTTTGATCATTGAAAAAACATCATCAGCCATAGAAATTGATCCCAGTGAAAATAATTTTTTAAGTGGAGAAGCAATTGATATTCTTGTTGCAACACCGGAAAAACTTGATTTGTTAATCCGCAGACAGCACCCGTCTGTTGAAGATATATCTCTTTTTGTTGTGGATGAAGCCCATACCATACAGAATGGTGAGCGGGGAGCAAGACTTGAACTGCTTTTGACTTTGTTGAGAAGAGAACGCCCAAATGCCAAGTTCATGTTACTTTCGCCCTTTATTAAAGATGCAGGAGATACTCTTTCTGAATGGCTTGGCGGGGGTAATTCAATAAGCATAGACTGGAAACCGGCTGATAAATTGCTCATTGGTATACAGCACCATAAGACAAAAAAAATTGATGAAATAAAATATGAAATCCTTGATTCTCCCTATTCTGAATATTCAGTCGCACAAAAGGGAAGTTTTGAAAATCCTTTAACTTTAAAAAGCAGCAAAAAAAAACAAAAACTTCTGGAGTTCTCTGTTAATCATTTTGGTCAGGATGGAAAGACCCAACTTGTATTGTGTTGGGGTAAGAAGAGTGCAGACAGCCGTGCAGAATTTATTTATGATCATATTTCAAACACAAAAAATAATGATGAGATAGATTTAGTCAGAAAATTTATATATGATGAGACTGGCAGGCAAACAACTTTATCAAAGGTTTTAAAAAAACGAATCTGTACTCATCATGCAGGGCTTTCAGATGAAACAAAGCTGCTTCTTGAACATCTTATCAGAAATAAACATATAAATTATGTCTGTGCAACAACGTCAATTGCCGAAGGTGTAAATTTTCCTATTTCTTCAATATTCTTTGATGATTACCGCAAAGGCAGAAAGGGAAAATTGTCTGCCAATGATTTCTGGAATATTGCAGGCAGAGCCGGGCGTACACTGGTTGATAATTATGGAAAGATAATTTTACCTTTTAATAGTAAGGCAAATATTGAGTCTGCCAGAAATTTAATAAAAGAGAGTGCAGATAAATTAGTAAGTGTTTTGTCTGAATTGTTTATTAATGCAGACAAAATAATAAGCAATGCAGAAAATGATAATATAACTTCTTTGTTTAAAGATCATGGAAAATCCCTTGCCCCGTTAATTCAATATTTTGTTCATCTTATCTCCACAGGCGGATATGAGACATATGTAAGTGAAATTGAAGATTTGTTTAAGGACAGCTTTGAATACTATTTACTAAAATCACATGATGACAAAGAAAAATTTATTTTAGTATGCAAAGCAATATATTTATATCTCCAAAGAGAATATGGTTCTCAAAAAGGTCTCCTTTCTTTTGCAGATAAAACAGGATTTTCTGTCCCGTCTGTTTTAAGAGTGATGGGTGAAAAATCATCCAATGCTGCTATTTGTGATATGGAAAGCTGGCAGCCGGAAAATCTTTTTAACAGAAATAACCTGGATAATCTTACTGAAAAAATCAAAGTTATTGCAGGCCTGAGGGAAACCAAAATAGGCACGGATTCAGATAAAGCTCCCTTTAATCCGGGAATTATTGCCAGAATTCTCATTGATTGGGTAAAGGGAGAAACAATGGATACAATGTCAAAAATTCATCCGTATTATGGTACAATATCTGATGATAATACAAGAATTAATGACTTTGTGCAGAAGATGAATGAAATCAGGTTTAAATCTTCATGGGGATTAAGTGCTCTGGAAGGAATTATTAAAGGGAACAAGGATGATATAAAAGATACTTATGTGCCTTCTTTTGCATATTATGGCGTGGATAATGAAAAATCCCTTGCATTAAGAATGGTTGGAGTCCCGAGACTGCTTTCAGGATCTCTTTCACAAATTATTGATGAAAATATTTCTGATTATTCGTTTGGAAAGCTTCGCAACATGGTAAAAGGATTAAAAAATTCAGACTGGGATGCATTAAAACCTGCAACATCATCTTTATCAGGCCAGGAATGGAAGAGAATTACCGAAATATTGGTAAAATAGTAAAAATATAATAATAGATTATAAATCGTTTAAAATGGAATATTTTGGAAATAAGGAAATACTTAAATTACATAAAACAGCATTTTTCTGTTCAAGAAAATGCCCGGCAGATATTATCCTGAAAAGCCTTGATTGGGCAAAAAACATGAAAGATAAGGGCAAATGTGTGATATCAGGCTCCCACAGCACAATAGAAAAAGATGTTTTTGATATTTTATTAAAAGGGACCCAGCCCATGATAATGGTTTTGGCAAGGGGAATGAAAAAACAGTGGTCCGGGGATGAAAAAAAAGCAGTGGAAAAAGGAAGACTTTTGGTGATGAGCCCATTTAAAAAAAAGATAATATATATTACCCAGAAAACTGCGAACAAAAGGAATAGAATAATAGCTGATATCGCAGATGAAATATTCCTGGCCTATGCCATGCCAGATGGAAATTTAGACAAATTTTTACAGAATAGAATAAATAGAGCCATGATGTGATATATACTGGTTTATTACATACACGGGTCAACCGTTGATACTTTCAGGGATTAACTGTTCAGTCAATGTTGAATTCCATGATCTTTAAATCTGTAACTGTATTTGTAAATTCCTTTGATATTGTCAAACTGTTTGTATCCGACTGCAATAG
>CAZQJS010000090.1:0-7982 GCA_964593725.1 uncultured Desulfobacterales bacterium | reverse complement strand
CCAGTGCAGCACAAATATTTAAAAGTATTGGAAGGTCTTACCTGAAAATTTTGCCACGCCATAAAACAACTTAAACAAATTATCCGGGCAATTATGCGGAATGCGGGTTGAATTCAGGGTTTTGAGGCTAAAATTGGGCAAGGGGCGCATTAAATATGCTTTTGGAGAGCATTTTTACCAGAGGTAAAACCTAAACGGAAAAAGCATGTTTAATGCGCCCTTATTCCCTGCTTTTCATTATAATAACCTGACAACTATATCCCCGCATGAATATCAATAAAAATTTATGGGTATTAATTATTAACAGATCAAATCGATAAAAAATTTATTTACAAAGAGTTTGAATTAATATATATTCAATTGTTTAATTTGTTTAATTATCTTGGATAAGTTTTTAGGAGCGTAAATATGTCAAGAAAGTGTGATATCTGTGGTAAAAAACCCATGACCGGAAATAATGTAAGCCATGCACATAATTTAAATAAAAGAAGATTCAACCCGAACCTGCAAAGGGTTAAAGCCGTTGTTAACGGAAGGACACAGAAGATCAATGCATGCACAGGCTGTATTAAAGCAGGCAAGGTTATTAAAAAAGCTGCAAGACCAAAGGAACTATAGTCCATACAATCATTTTTTTAAATTCCAAATAAAAATATCCGGTTTTCCATTGATAAATATTTTATAAAATTTAAAATATGAAGAATCGGATATTTGATTTATTATTTCTTTTTTTTCCACATCCTGTAGAGTTTCCCCAGGCATATTCCATTTCATTCATTATTGTTTGATTGACTAAACCTCTTTTATTTGTTTAAAATAAAGCTTAACAATGAATATATCTGCCAGGGCATTACAATTGTTATATCATGAGTTTTTAATGATTTTTATATTCAAAAGGCAAGAAGGAGAAGTGCAATGAAGACAACTGCCAGGGATGTTATGGTGACTGACTTTAAAACATTGAGTCCTGATGCATCAATCTTTGAAGCTTTAAAAATCTTTAAATCATCAAAGAGCCAGGGGAATACCATTTTCGGCATCATGGTTACAAATAAAGATGGGTCCATTGCCGGTATGATTTCCATGTATGATGTGCTTTTATTCCTTTTGCCAAAACATGTTAAAATATGGGGCAATATAGATGATATTGAAATAGAAGGGATAATTTCACGCTCCACTGCCAGACTGAAAAATCTTCTTGTGGGGGATATCATGACACCGAAAATCATTTCTGTAACACCTGACATGCACCTTATGATGATACTTGATATCATGATTAAAAAACATGTACGCAGACTTCCGGTTGTTCTGGATGGAGAAGCCATTGGCATGGTCTATATATCTGACCTTTTCAGCCTGCTCCTTGAAAGGGTATGATCATGGGAAGGGATACATTAACCGGCCTGAAAGTTCACCATGCCATGCGGAAACAATCCATAATATTAGAGCCTGGTGACAGCCTGGACTGCTGTATTCAATATCTGATCAAATATAAAATCAATGCCCTGCTTGTGGGCAGGGATTCTGAAAAACCCCTGGGTGTTGTCTCAAAAACCGATATAATGGGAGCTTTTTATTCAGGTCTCCCCCTGTCATCAACCCCCCTGGAAATGATAATGAACTCTCCGCCGCTTTTCTGCAGCCCTGATGACACTCTGGACTCTGCCCTTGATACAATGAAAAAAAATAAAATCTACCGCTTATATGCATTAAAGGACAACTCCACTGCCATTGCAGGTGTTCTTGCCTATCCGGATATGGTTGGCCTGCTTTACCACTATTGCAGCCGCTGTGACCAGGGCCTCTTTTCTAAAAACAGGGAAACAGCAAAGGACAGGGTTAAAAGATATAAAGTTAAGGAGATCATGACAAAACAGGTTGAATCATGCAGGGAAAATACTTCCCTTGAGTCTGTGGTGGAAATACTTTCAGGTTCAAGATTCGGGGCTATTCTTGTGGCAGATGACAATAATTATCCAAAAGGCATTATTTCAAAAACAGATATTACCCTAAGTTACAGGCATGGGCACAAGTTGTCACTGTCTGCAAAAACGATAATGTCCTGCCCTGTCACCCTGTGCCGTGAAGATGATCCTGTGGAAGCTGCCATAAAAACAATGATTATTGAAGATCTGCACCGCCTGTTTGTTGTGCCGGGAAAAGACCAGCCTGTGTGCGGAGTCATCTCCCTTACAGATGCATCACGCCTGAGATCAGGCAGCTGCCATGCCTGTATCAGCAGCAGAATCAGGGTTGATGGCAACGGATAACAAAAAAATCAGTTCATTATAATTCTTTTAACATTTTTAACGTTTTTCACCTTTTTAAGAGCTGAAATAATTCTCTTCAGATGGGCTGCATTTTCAACAGATATAGTAAAATAAAAATTGCCAATACCCACTTCAGATGTTTCCGAACGTGTGGCCTGGATATTTGATTTGTTATTGGTTATAACGCTTGCCATATCAGCAAGCAGTCCTGACCTGTCAATACACCTGACCCGCAGGCTTACAAAAAAGAGGTCCTTGGTCTCATCCTGGCTCCAGCTTACATCAATCTGCCTTTCCGGGCTCATCTTTAAAATATTCACACAATTTTTTCTATGTATTGTAACACCTTCCCCATGGGTGATATATCCGTCAATGGGATCTCCGGGAAGGGGGTTGCAGCATTTTGCAAACCTGACAAGAATATCATTGAGCCCCTTGACAATAATACCTGAAGTATCTTTATTTTTCTTCTTTTTAACAGATAATAGTTTTGTAAGAATAGTCTTTGCCCTGGTCGCCTCCTGCTCAAGATCAGGAAACAGCTTATTCAGCACCTGTATGGGGGTAATATTTCCAAAGCCAACCTGGGCCAGAAGCTCTTCACCCTTTTCAAAACCAAACTCCCCTGCAGCTTCTTTTATTCTGCCGGCCTTATATGCTTTATTAAAGCTGTGGCCTTTTTTTCTAAAGGCTTTATCGCACATCTCTTTACCAAGGGATATGCTCCTCTCCTTTTCCCTGGCATTCAGCCACTGGCGTATTTTGCTCTTTGCCTTTACCGATTTTACAATATGTAGCCAGTCAGGGCTTGGTGACTGGGTTTTGGATGTGATAATTTCAACCCTGTCCCCGGTTTTTAAACGGGAAGAGAGCGGCACCAGTGCACTGTTAACCTTTGCACCTTTACATGAATGGCCAACTTCGGTGTGGATCAGATAGGCAAAATCCAGGGGGGTTGCATCCTTTGGCAGGGTGCGGATCTCTCCCATGGGTGTGAAAACATATATTTCATCCGGGAAAAGGTCGATTTTTACATTTTCCAGAAACTCATCAGGATCTTTATAATCTTCCTGATTCTCCACAAGGTTTCGTATCCATGAAAATACCTCGCTTGTGTCCTGGCCTATTTTCAAACCCTCTTTATAACTCCAGTGGGCTGCAACTCCTGATTCTGCAATACGGTGCATCTCCCAGGTTCTGATCTGTATCTCAACCCTTTCTCCATAGGGACCGATGACAGTAGTGTGGATGGATTGATACATATTTGGCTTGGGGCTTCCGATATAGTCCTTGATCTTATTATTAATGGGTGTCCATATTGAATGAATCATACCCATTATTGCATAGCACTCGGCCACGGAATTTAAAATTATCCTGAAGGCAATGACATCATATATCTCCTCAAACTCAAGCTCCTGGGAAACCATCTTATGATATATGCTGTAAGGATTTTTAAAACGTCCTTTAATATCTGCTTTAAACCCGATTCCAGCAACTTCTTTTTCCAGGCGTTCCTTTACAATTGCAATATATTTCTCTTTTTCCTCCTTGGCTTTATTGACAAGGCTATTTATCTTTTTATACTCTTCAGGAAGGGTGTATTGAAATGCTATATCCTCAAGCTCCTGTTTTATCCAGAAGATTCCAAGTCTCGCAGCAATGGGTGCATAGATATCAAGGGTTTCCTGGGCAATGGCCCTCTGTTTCTCCTTACTCTTATGGTATTTAAGGGTTCTCATATTGTGAACCCTGTCAGTCAGCTTAATGAGAATAACCCTTAGATCATCGGCCATGGCCAGGATCATCTTTCTCAAATTTTCCGCCTGCTGGGCAACCTTTGTTGAAAATGTCAGTTTTGAAAGTTTTGTAACTCCTGTAACAATATGGGCAACGCCGGGCCCGAACATTTTATCAATCTCTTCAACCGTTGCATGGGTGTCTTCCACAACATCATGGAGCAGTGCTGCAGCAACACTTTCAACATCAAGCTTCATGTCTGCTACTATGGCTGCAACCTCCAGGGGGTGTGACAGGTAGGGTTCGCCTGAAAGGCGGATCTGTCCGTCATGGACCCTGGCTGAATATATATAGGCCTTATCAATTAAATCAAGTTCAGCATCCGGGTTATACTCTGTTATTTTATCAAGTATGTCGGTTATTCTGATCATATACGGCTAATATGCTTTTGCAAATAATACTCTTCTGCTGCTTGTACTATTGCAGCAAATACATTTCCCCTGCTCGGTTCTACTCTTAAAGGGGATACACCTTATGGTAACGGAAATATCTTTTTTGATTTTTTCTTCACATTTGGCAGACCCGCACCAGTGGGAATGTACAAAACCTCCATGGATTCCTTTATTCTGCGAAGAGAAAAAATCATAGAATTCTTTTGAATCATCAATTTCATGGGTATTCTCTTTTCTGAACACAACTGCCCTGTTATATAAATTGTTCTGGATATCATCCAGTATATCTGTTATTTTTTTTATAAACTCTTCCCTTTTCAGGGATTCTTTTTCCCTGGGAGACCTGTCTCTTCTGCCCATGAACACTGCATCATTTTCCATGTCCCTGGGTCCGATTTCTGCACGCACGGGAATTCCCTTTTTAATCCACTCCCAGCCCCTGGCACCGCCAAGGTCTCTGTCATCTATCTCAACTATTATATTTCTTCCGGCATACTGCCTGTCTGAAACTGCATCTTTAATACTCCTGCAATATTCAAGTATCTTTCTTTTTTCATCGGGCTTTCTTATTATGGGGATAAGTACCACATGGGAGGGGGCAACCTTTGGAGGCATTATAACACCATCATCATCACCATGGGTCATGATGAGACCGCCAATGGTTCTTGTGGACATACCCCAGGAAGTTGTCCAGACAAACTCCTCTTTTTTGCCCTCAGACTGGAACCTGATATTTGATCCTCTTGCAAAATTCTGCCCCAGGAAATGGGATGTGCCTGCCTGAAGCGCCTTTCTATCCTGCATCATAGCTTCAATACATAATGTATCAATGGCTCCGGGAAACCTTTCCGACTCGGTTTTATTACCCTGAACCACAGGCATGGCAAGGTAGTTCTGCACAAAATCTGTATACACATCAAGCATCATCATGGTCCTCTCCCTTGCCTCTTCTTCGGTTGCATGGGCTGTATGCCCCTCCTGCCATAAAAACTCACTTGTCCGCAGAAAAAGCCTTGTCCGCATTTCCCACCTTACAACATTAGCCCACTGGTTAAGAAGAAGGGGAAGATCACGATAGCTTGAAATCCACCTGGACATTGATTCTCCAATAATAGTTTCCGAAGTTGGACGGACAATAAGGGGTTCTGCAAGCTTCCCAGCCGGCACTAAACCGCCGCTGTCATCCTTTTCAAGTTTATGGTGGGTTACAACGGCACACTCCTTGGCAAATCCTTCAACATGTTCTGCTTCCTTTTCAAGATAGGATTTTGGTATAAACAGAGGAAAGTAAGCGTTTTTAACACCTGTTCTTTTAAACATCTGATCAAGTTTGCCGACTATATTTTCCCACAGGGCATATCCCCACGGTTTAATTACCATACAGCCACGGACAGCAGAATGCTCTGCCATGTCAGATGCTTTAACAACCTCCTGGTACCATGCCGGATAATCTTCATTGCGCGTTGGTGTTATTGCAGTTTTAACCTCTTTTGCCATTTAATTTCCTCCAGACTCTTTTTCAAAATTTTTAACTTCCTCCAGCAGAACATCCATAAGTCTGTCCTGGGGAACTTTTCTTACAAGTTTTCCTTTTTTAAACAAAATCCCCATGCCGTCACCGCCAGCTATTCCGATGTCAGCTTCCTTTGCCTCTCCCGGGCCATTGACCACACAGCCCATAATTGCAATCTTAACCGGAACTTTGAACTTAAGTAAAGCTTTTTCAATTTTTTCAGCAATATCAAACAGGTCAATCCTGCACCTGCCGCAAGTGGGGCATGATATTATTTCAACTCCCCTCTTTCTTATTCCAAGGGCCCTTAAAATCTCCCATGCTGTTCTTACCTCTTCCACTGGATCACGTGTTAAAGAGACCCTGATTGTATCACCAATACCTTCGGCAAGGAGCATGCCAATTCCCAATGCTGACTTGGTGATACCTGCTATGACTCCTCCTGCTTCTGTCACACCCACGTGAAGGGGAATATCAGTCTGTGCCGAAACAAGCCTGCAGGCCTCAACACTCCTTGAAACATCGGAAGCCTTAACAGACAGTTTAATGTCATTGAAATCCATGCTTTGCAGCAGTTCAACATTGCGCCGGGCACTCTCTGCCATGGCTTTTGGTCCATTACCCATACTCTGTTCAATCTGTTTTTCAAGGGATCCTGAATTTACACCAATCCTTATGGAGATTCCATGTTCCTTTGCACATTGTACAACTTTTAAAACCCTGGATTCAGCTCCGATATTGCCGGGGTTAATCCTCAAGGCATCTGCCCCGCATTCAGCCGCGGCAATTGCAAGCCTATGGTCAAAATGGATATCGGCAATTAAGGGGATGTCTATTCCAGCCTTAATCTTTTTTATTGCATGGGCAGCCTCCATGTCAGGGACAGCAACCCTGATGATTTCACAACCAGCCATGGTCAGGTGCCTGATTTGAGAAACAGTTGCATCAACATCCTGGGTATATGTATTTGTCATGGACTGAACTGCTATGGGTGCGCCGCCGCCAACCTTAACAGAGCCAATGGTGATCTGGCGCGTCTTTTTTCTCTTTTTAACAATGGACATTATCTAATAATCCTGAATTTCTAATAAAAAGTAATAACTCTTAAATAACAAAGCCCTGGATATAATTCAATATTATTTAAGAAAAGAGCCTTTCAAGGCAGGCAAGGGAAGATATTAAATTGTTCCTGTTAAAAAGTTCCAGGCTGACAACCCCCTGATAGGTTTTCAGGACCTCAAGGGTCGCTTTAAACCTCTCCTTTGGTGTCTTTTCCAGGGACACATGATCCCTGGGCGGAGTTTTTGAAAAATCAACGCCATGGAGATGGATCAGTGGTATATTGCTGCTGTATTTTTCAAAAACAGGCTTAATACCGTATCCATGTCTTATCAGATGGCCTGCGTCCACACACAGAGCAAGTTTATATCCATCAATTACAGGTTCAATTAATTCCAGAGGATAATCAAGGGTTTCAATGGAAATCATTGCAAGGCTGCCAAGGTGCCTTATCAACATGTCCATGAAGTCGGAACATCGTTCTAACCATTTTTCATTAACATATAAGGCTCCATTATCCAGGTTTTTAAAATCATTAAACTCAAGGTGAAGGGTATGGGTTGAAGGATTAAGAGGGATTACAAGCTCAATCACTTTGACAATGGTTTCAACAGCCTGATCTCTCTTAAGTTTTGATACATCTGCAGGGGAAATATCAATGGGAAGATGAATATTATATGTCAGATCAAACTCTTCTGCCAATTGTTTCAATAACCTTACATCTTTTTTTGACGGAAGAACGTTGGCTGGAATACTTTCAAATATCAAAAGCTCAATCTCATCAAAAAGCAATCCCAGCTTTTTAACATTGGGAATTATATCATCGGGAAAGATAAATGAAGTTGTACCGAGTTTAAAGGGAAACAGGTCTTTATTGATTTTCATATTATTATCCATTGATCTCCATTGATACCAGTTTCAATGACAGATCTCAATAAAAGAATTACTTCA
>CAZQJS010000089.1:0-8631 GCA_964593725.1 uncultured Desulfobacterales bacterium | reverse complement strand
ATCATTGGTCCTTCCATGTTTAATTCCCTTGCAGCCTTTGCCATTCTAAAGGCAGCTATATAATCACCTTCTGGTTCAATTTCCGGTGAAAATCCCAGCCCTTTACGCCCTGTGACAGCAGTTTCGTTTCCAAGGAGTACACTTTCAGGCGTATCATTTGTTGACGATTCCCAGAAGCATACCATACCATTGGCACGGGCTGTTGCCCCAAGCTCTCCAAGATAATCAGCAACTGCCTTATGCCTGAAAGTCAAAAATGCCCGGAATCCGGGTGAGTTAAAATCAACTTTTTTTGGAATCTGCTGTTTCGTGCCAGTAAAAAAAGCTTTGGCAAAATTGGTGTCAGAGCTTCCCCATTTTAAATTATTACCATCTGATTGATACCCGGGAAGAAATGCCGCATCAATATAAATGGCATCAACTCCGGCATTGGCAAGCTGTTTGATGCGTTTTTTAAAAAGATTGCGGTAGCCGGAAAAAGGTGATATCCAGGCATCTTCCCAATCAGGTTCAAGCCAGCCGGAGCCCTGGTTTTTATATATTACAGGGCTGCCATCCAGGTCATGCTGGAGCCATTCAGGATGCATTGTTGCCATTGTCGGTTTTCCAGTGGGGGTTCCGTTTTGATCATAGGCATGGCGTGTCATGACTTCCAGGCCATTGACATAGGCTATTGTCCGCAGCCCGGATTTTTTTGCCCTGGCTGTTAAATATCTGATTCTGGCAAGTACCTTTGTAAAACCTGCTCGCTTTACAAACGAATCATACATGTGCTCCTCTTCAATATAAAATATCACTGTATCTGCATGGTGATTCTCTGCTGTTTTCAAGCGGTCATGGATTTCAGAATTGTCCATGCCAGGCAAAAGAATATCAAAGGGCCAGATGTGCATATTATATGACCATTCAGGGAATCTCCGATTTTTTCCCGGCATCTTTCCGGGCAGAGGCCAGCTGGTGATCTTTACTCTTGTTGCCACACTATTCCTGCTTATCTTACCGATATTAAAGGTGTCAGTCCCGGCACAACCGTAAAACCCGGGAATAAAACAATATACAGCAGCAGATAAATACAATGTTTTAATTAATACTGATAATTTCATATATGGAGAACCTCTGGCTGTTATTTTTCAGTAATATTTTTTAAACCACACTTTATAAGATGGAATTTATTGTGTCAATCATTCATCTGGATATTTCATGGAATATTTAACTTGACATGAAAATATGAAATCTAATAGAATATTTCCTTAATATAGATATTATGACATCGCAGGAGGAGTTGTATGCCAGTCAGTCAGGAAGAAAAAATAGTCGTTATTGCCAGACTTCAAGCCTGTTTAACTGAATTATCCAAACAGGAGGATTTGAGTGGGCTTTGTAATGAAATAAACAGAATGCTTACAAACTCATTAAATGATGCTGTGGGAAAACTTGAACAGATATCGATTCAGGATTTATTATTGGAATTAAAAACCTTTGCACCAGAAGAGAGTGTGTCATTATTTAATGATCTGTTTGTAGAACAAAGATTAAAAGCAATTAAAATTTTGAGAAGCCAGGCTGTTAATACATATTCATCTCTTGATATCTCAAATTATTATCCAGGGTATGACCGGATACCACTTAAACTATATAACTGGCGTGATACTGCAGTACAATTTCAAAAAATAGTGGACAAATTCAATTCAGGGCAGATGAGCTTTGAACAATTAACAGCTGAAACAGGAGTATTCTTTGATATAAACAGCAAAGGGTCAAAACCTGTATTGTTTCCTGATTTGAACGATGGAATAATTAAAGTCCTGATCAATCAGAAATATATCTCTCCCCCGGATGTCTCTGGTATGGTAGATGATATAAATTTTATCAGGCATAAAATAAGAAAGTTAAGTAAGGAAAATCTCAGGGCCCTTTTTGCAGGGGAGGTATCATTACAGGATTTTCAAAGTATGGGGCATGATGCATATCTGTTTTTTAAGAAGTATTGGTTATCAAATCATTTACAGGAAACAATAGATATAAGAAAATATTTAATATATTGGAAGGGTCCGGGAAAGTATGAGTTTTTGAGGAAATTTGCTGCAATATTTCCGAATAAAGAGACCTTTGAACTCTGCCTGGCCTGTACCGGGATTCACCCTGATAAATCCCGGTCCAAATGGGCATTGGAAACAGAAATTATTATGCAGGAGGAGTTGGATGGTTTAAGGGAACTTTCAGAACTATTTAACAAAAATCGATTTATTTATTCATTTGCTTATATAGCATGTTTTGAAGGAAATTCAGGCAGGCAGTTGAGTAATCAATGGAAGATGATTTTTGAAGAGCTGCATCGGGAAAATAAAGAACTTGAACCAGAACCCCTTTTGCAGCCCGGGGCAAATGAGGCTGCCGCCCATGATAACACCGCTATTCAGAAAGACAATGTTGAACCAGCCCCATCAGATACTGCCAAACAGGAGAGTTTTGACTCAGATATCGACCTTGACCTTGATTTTGAAGAATTATCAGCATCTGATGATAATGTCTTGTCCACTGATGATAAAATTGTCCTCAAACATAGTGCCTGGAGTAAATATTTAAAACCTTTTCTTGCTGAAAATCTTCTTGGTGTTCTTGGCGCAGCACTGCTGATGCTTGCATGGTTGTGCATATCCATCTGGGTGTGGGATAAAGGCGACTATTACAAACTTTTGACCGGCGCTTTGCCAATGTTCTGTACAACCCTTATGATGGCTTATATCAGTAAATATTTCCATAAGAATCTTGATAGAGGCGTGTCCCCACGCGCTCCTGTGCTTTTTACATTTTTATGTGTATTGTCCATACCTTTTAATTATCTTATTGCCCTGTCCATTTTTGATCTTCAAACTGCCCTTGGCCTGATTGTGGGAACCATCCTCGGTGTCATTTATACTGCCTCGCTCATGTTATTTATAGGAAAATGGATTAAAGATTCAATGGGTTTTAACTCTGGAGTATATCTGAGTGTTATTAATGGATTTCTACTTCTGCCTGCTGTTTCTTATTTTTCGGGATCTAATGTCCTGCCGCTGGCCATCAATATAGTCTTATTTGCAACATTTTTTATCACCATCCATCATCTCAGGAATGCTCTGAAATACAATAAATCCAAACATAAATTCAGATGTTTGCTTTTTGGTGTTAATTATCTGCTGGCCCTGTTTATCTCCTGTATATATGTAAAGGTCATGCCTGATTTCATGAGCATTGCCATACTGCTTCAATTGATTGCCCTGGCAGTTGTCCTTCTGGGGGATCAGGAAAAAATCATGGACCATATCATTGCTGCAGTCAGTTTATCTGTTCTTGGTATCTTGATCAGTCTTAAATCAAGCTATCCTTTAACTCCGGTTTGTATTCTGCTCAGCGCATGGCTGTGGAAAATCAACAGAAAATATATTCAAACACAATGGCTGGATGAAGTTCTGGCCGGGCATATTTTTTTATTTTCAGCAGGAGTAATCCATGGGTTAAATCAGATATTCACACCTTCAGCCAGCGTGGTAATATCATGGTCAATCCTGGGCATAACAATATCTTTGATCATTACAATTATCTATGAGAGAAAGATAAAAAAAATCACAATACACTCTATTTCATATTTAATACCCTTGACTTTACTTGCCTTACCGTTCTTAAATTACCTTGGTATGCTTCAAAATCTGACAGGTTCTGCCGTAAGCCTCTGCATGGTTTTTCTGATTGGATCATATGGATACTATCGGTATGTGATCCATTACAACCAAACTCTCTGGTTTATTAACCTTTTAATCATGTCATGCATGCCCTGCTGTCTGTTATTAATTTTACACAGATTCGATTCTGCCCTGTTATCCTTTTCTTTTTCAGCCCTTGCCTGGACCCTTGTATCATACAGATTTAAGGATGCATTGTCCCATACATACAAAACAGCTATCTCTGCGTTTCTATCCACACTGGCAATTGCCGGGTTTGTATTAAACTGTCTGATGTTTCATTTCAATCCATATAGTCTGGGTTTGATACAGATATTATCATTTATCTGCATGTTTGCATCAATTTTAATCCTGTCAAAAAATACAATGTCACAGGTTCCGGTTTATCTTCTGTTCCTTACATCCATAATCCTGGGTTTTATCATACACAAGGTTATCGGCATTAATATGAAATCCGGTGCAGGTGCTGCAACAGCAGCCATGGCCTTCCTGTATCTCTCTCATTTGTTCAGAGCTCATAAAATATGGCATAAACAGGTGCCTGACACAATATTCAACATATGTCTTCCATTGAGCTCAAATAAGTTTTTAACTTTCCCCTTTGAGGTTGCAGGATGGATTTCAGCGGCATTATCCTTTGTGGTAATTTGTATGAATTATACCCTGTTTCACTCAGACAACAGCTATTTCTCATTTTTAAGTATTAAAATTTTCATAGCTTTGTTAATTACAGCTTATATTTTTTATCTTTTTGTTAAAAAGTATAATATCAGGAATTCAGGCTTTTTAATATTTTTTCCAGGAGCTCTTATCTTATTAACTGTCTCATCATTAGTCCCCATTGCCCTGCGTCCTTTATGGCTGATACTTTTCCTTTTCACATATAATTATTTTACAATTTCCTTTTCTTTTAAAGATGAGTTTGAACACTCCATGGGCAGCCCAATTATAAAAGTGAATACTTTTTTGAATTATTCCAGTGTACTGATGAGCTTTGCCTTCTATTTTTATTATATTGAATTTATTCCGGAATCCATATGGAACAGATATCTTCTTTTTCTATCAATTCCAGGCATACTCATCTATATTCATATAGTTTTTATTAATAAAGGGAGATTAAATTTTGCCCATTTAGTACCATTGCACACTTTATTTCTCATTTGTAATATATACACCTTATTAAAACATCCTGGTTTTATGCAATACAGCCATCTGAGTAATTATCTTTTCTCACCAAGAGTTTGGGATGTGTTAATGGTTTTTATCCTTGGCAGTGTGGCATTGTTTCTGCCGGAGATCATATTTGAAAATTCAAAAAATAAAGTTCTGAAAACCTATTCAAATGTTTTCGGAGTATGGCTTTTTGGTACTAGCTGTCTGTTCTGTATTCTTGTTATAGGTATCTTCTGGGCTGGTGTGAACAACGGATATTATCATATATCGCCCATAAAATTCTTACCATTTTTTACAATTTCAGGGTATTTCATAAGCCATGCCGGCGACAGGCTGTACAAAACCCCGATATTATATGGAGCTAAAGCTTTTTTATGCTGCTATTCAGCAATCTTACTTTGTCCATTTTCTTTACTTTCCAGTATAATTATTGGCTTTATTGTATTTGCAGCCATGGAAGCATTGATATATTATTGTTATAAAAATAAAATGCCATATTTAATGGAGCGCCCTTCAAAAGGAGGCCGTGGCAATATTAATTACCCTGCCCGTTTTGCCAATATCTCGTATATATTTTTTTATGCTGCCCTGTGTTTACATATATTATCTGTAGTACCATCTATATTAAACTGCAATAAAACACCCCATTATATGCTCTATTTTATCATACCATTTTTAGTATTCTGCTTTAGAATATTTGACCGTGCATATTTCGGATATCTTGCACTTGGTCTTTTTGCATATATCAATGCGTTCATGGCAATGAATTTTTTTGATATATTTATTCAAAACAATTTAAATATTGGTCACCTGCTTTGTGTCTCCATATTATTCACGATTCTGGTTTTTCTGTTATACAATATAGGAAAGAGAAGATTCACAAAGGAGGTGGCAATATGAAAAAAGGATTATCTGTCCATCGGGAAAATGTGTCGGTTTTTCTGTCAATTTTAGTTGTATTGATTCTGACCACAAACTTTGTAACGGCACACCAGCTTACCCAACCCCATGAGCTCAGGTTTCTTGTCAACAGCATTATACTTGGCCTTATTGCCCTGTTCCTCCGATTCGGCCTTATGTCTGTAGCTATTCTGCCCCTCCATAGATCCCTGTACAGAACAGCGCTTGTTATGTCTTTCTGGTCTTTATGTTTTTATTTTATGCCCTTCCCCAATATGGTTATCTATTTAATACCTCTGCCAGGGTTTTATTTTCTGTTCCGGATTGAAAGCAAGAAAACCAGAATTGAAGAAGATATTATTGCAACAGGTGTACTTTTTGCTTTTGGGACTTTTTTGTATACCCAGCAACAACCGCTTCAGGCAGTTTTATTTCCCGGGCAATCATTTGACTGGATAAACTATTATTCCCACTCTCCGGTGATTATTCTTTTAGGAGTCGGATTTTTAAGGCTTAATAAACATTCTAACTGGAAAGGATTGACTATCCTTGGTGTGCTTCTGGTGATCTTTGGAGCTGTTTTATTGTCATCATTCATACTAAAGCCTCTATTCCCTGATTTTATAGAAATCGTGTGCACTATATTTTTTCTTCACCTGTCGCAAATATACTTTAATACATACCATGGATTCAGTAAGCTGTTTAAGACTTTTACAAATATTTCAGATCAGGATTATAAAAACCTCAGTGTTATCCTGTATTTACTAAGTGTTATCACCATGCAGGTCTGTATATTTTTTCTCATATTTCAATATGGGGGCAATTTTGTTGCCATTGCCACTATTGTTGCAGCCCTGGGTCTCCTGCTGTATGGGTATCGGGACATTGCAATCCAGGTTTTTATTATTGAAGCAGAATTGTTTTTTCTGCTGGAGGGATCATTTTTTTTCAAAAGCCATGGCCTCTTATGGAGTATACCAATTGGAATCATACTTCTTTTGTCTGTGCTTTTAAGATGTCAAAGCCGCTTGAACTGTTTTATTAATAATGAGGCACTGTCAGTATCAGTCCTTATTTACTACCTTTTAATTCTCCAGTTCAGCCTGCTTAATCCAACTGGTTTTTTCTTTATCATGTTCCCGTTTCTGTGCTGGTCAATACTGCCTGAAAGACCGTTTGCCGTTGAAAGAAAGTACCATTTTGCATTCTGGCCTGTTATCTCCTTATTGATTCTTTTGTGTTCAATGGGCTATACCACCAAGTTTTTTTTTAATACATGGGGTTTACTGAACCTTTTTGTTCCCCTGGCTGTCTATCTGATCATCCAGACTGAAACAATCAGAAATGCAGCAGGTAAAATCAACCTGATATTTATCAGGGACTGGAGTGAAGGTGGTCAACAGGCTCTCTTTTCCCTGGCATATATATCTTTAGCGATTTGCATAACAGGCTTTGTTGCTGTTTTTCCCTGGTATCTTGCAGACTGGATACCTGTCCTGCTGACCTGTATTACCCTTATTGCCTGTGCAGGTATCTTTATGGGGTATGGGCTGAAATATAAAAGGCTCAGCTTTATCATTCAAACTGAAATCTTTTTCTGGATAATTTTAGCCTGTATAAGATGGAAACTTGAAATGCAGGAAGTGCTGGAGTTGGGCTCACCCATTGACGGGTATTTTCTCATAAGTATTGCAGTTCTGATCGCAGGATTAAGGGAGATTTTTAACAAGAAAATCCCAGGATTCATGGATTATTATAAAAAAACTATATTTATATATGGGCTCATGGGCTGGATATATCTTCAGGTGGTTCAACTCTTTTTCAAAAGTCATCTGACCGGGACTTTTCACCATGCGGAATTGTCAAGTATTATCATGGCAGGTATAAGTCTCTGGCTTTCCCGTGCAAAAAAGAATGTACATGTTATTTTTATTTTTGTTTTTATTAACGCTGCAATGTTCTTCTATTTTATCACCAATGACTGCACCAACCTCATGTTTTATATATTTCCATCCATGTCCAGCATTCTTATTCTGACACAGGTATTTAAAGAGGAGCTGGGACATGTAAAAATAAAACAGATACGATTTGTTGTATCCCTTATCCTTTGCGGAACAGCATCGTTTTACAACATCATGGATTTTGACAGTTCAATATGGTTTCCAGTGATTGCAACCTTAATATCAACCCTATTAGTTGTTGCAGGGATCTCTCTTCAAGTCAGAATATTTTTGTATCTGGGTATGTTATTTTTCATTGTAAACTGTATTGGTGTTGTGGCAAATATTATCATCAATCAACCCCCGGAAAATGTAACCCTTTTTATTGGTGTCCTGTTTTTGATTGCCGGAGTCTGTTTTATCATAAGTTTTCTTTTATTTCAGATGAAGAGGCAGCAGATCATTGATAAATATCACTCCATAACAGAAGAATTAAGGAAATGGGAATAAAACAACCGTAAAAAACCATGTATTCAATGTGATGCCATGGATGGTTGTACTGTCTGCTGATTTTTCAGATGAGACTTCTGACTATTGTATATTATAAGATGTTTGTTAACATGTCCTGTTTAAAAAAAATATACCTATTTAGTAAAAATAATTTGGCAAATATATAAATTTATGATATGAGCTGTAAAAGATGGTGGAAAGTTGATGTTTCACGGCTTGCATATCATTTTTTCACGCCATGGAATTATCAGATGGTACAAGGCGCAGGCAGAGCAGGAGTATCGTACAGAGATAAAGAGTTTGTTAAACACAATAAACTAACGGAGGTATCCCCTGGTGTCTGAACGTAAGCTCAACCCGGATGATTATGTTGGCGAAGATGCCTG
>CAZQJS010000088.1:0-9391 GCA_964593725.1 uncultured Desulfobacterales bacterium | reverse complement strand
AAATTAAATGGAAAAATTACGAGCAAAAACTCTCCATAAAAAAGGGGTTGACCCGATTAAACAGGAGGAACTATGCAAAATCTGACGTTGCGACAGTGGGCACTATTATTTTCATCGATTATTTTCATTTTATCAGGTTGCGTAACCACTGATCCCACAGGTAATATTGAGGTTTTTGGCACGGTAGCATCAGGAGTCACAGAAAAAGTCGACAATGTTATCAAAGAATACAATCAAGCGTTGGTTTTAAATGAGTTGACAAAAATAGCCCAGCGAACTTCACCTCTTTCCATGGCAAAGCTTGATCCTGTCAAGAAGGTTATCATAAAAGATGCTGACAAGAAAAATTATGCCCTGTACAAAGCAAATAAATCTTTAGGCTCATATGCCGGAGCATTAACTGCTCTGTCAAGAGCAGGAAGTCGTGAAGAAATAGACCTGGCTGCAACACAACTTTATGGATCGCTTCATAATATGAATGAACAGTACAAAACCCTGAAAGAAACTGATGATGATTTAATTACTGATAAAATGAGTTCTTTGCTTGGAAGAATTACAGGTGAAATTGCTGGATTTTATATTGAACAAAAACGGAATAAAAAAATCAAAGAAATCGTAATTGCTGCAGACCCACCTATTCAGAAGATATGTGAAGTCGTTGAAACCGAACTGCTGAAAGGTGTAATGGAGGGACGGCTTTATACAATGAAATATACAGAATTATCTGGGTATATAAAAGATTTTAATAAAACCGTTAAAACAGCCACGTTTGCTAAGAAGAAAACAGCTTTAGATGAAATTTATAAAAAATACATAGAGATGCAATCATCCAGTGCATCCATACAAACATCAGTCAAAGCAATAAAAGCCATTAAAAAAGCGCATGGTTTAATCAAAAAAGGGCTTGAGGATAATAAGTTTTCCAGTAAAAAAATAATAGATGCAATAGGTAAATTAAAAGATATTCATGATCATTATGATGACCTTGAGGTTTTAATGTTTACATGTAAAGGCGAAATTATAGCAGACCCTGACAAAGGGATAATTTGTAAAGATAAAAACCCGAATCAATAATTGAAAAAAAGGAGATAAAGAATGGCTGAATTATCAGAATTAAATACAGCGATAAAAACATTAAATGATCTTTGGGTTGCGTGCACGGATAATGAGAAAGCAGAAGAGATTGCAGAAAAGCGTGATAAACTTGACAGCCAGGCAAACGAACTTGCAGACAAAATTATTAGAAAGGGATCTCCCGGGCTAAATGAAGCTGTTATTAAATTAAATGAATTGAGAGCTGCTGCAATTGAAGCAGGTGAAGATATCACCGATGATGTTGAAAGAATAAAAAGAATATCTGACGTTATTGATAAGGCGGCTATCGCTATTAACAAGGTGGCTTCATTACTTACCAGTCTTTAGAATTTAATAATTTTGAGAACTACCCATGATAAGTTAGCTTATCCAAGAGACATCCTGATATGAATATAATATTTATTGCTGATATATTTGGTAGAACTCCAGAACTTGAAGATTTGACATGTTCAGCAGGTGGGCAGTTTGAAATTATTGACCCCTACGGTGGAGAATTGGCTGGTTTTGTAAATGAAGCAGAGGCATATACTTATTTCATGAATACTGTGGGTTTAAACAAGTATTGTAATATTATTATGGCAAAGTTAAAATCAGTCAGAATTCCAACTGTATTAGTAGGTTTCAGTGTCGGAGCATCAGCTTTATGGCAAATTTCAGATAACCTGAAAATGGAATTCATTAAAAAAGTTATTTGTTTTTATGGTTCACAAATTCGATATCATCAAGACATCTCCATAACTATTCCTGTAGAACTTGTATTACCGAAATTTGAACCAAACTTTGATATCGAACAGTTTGCACTGAATATGTCAGGAAAAACAAATGTTAATGTAAATAAAACAAATTTTTTACATGGTTTCATGAATGCACTTTCTAAAAATTTTAACCATGCTGGTTACAAAAACTATATTGAGTGGGTGCGTGAGAACAGCAGTTAATTCATTCATCAGAATGTCAATGACAAGAAGTCTTTACATGTTTTTACACAGCACAACCCAAAAAGAAAAGGAGATAAAGTGTAGTGAAAATCAATACATCTGCAGGAATTTGGACAGACAGCAAGTATCCCATGATGGCGCGGCTGCTGATATAATAAGGTTATTAATACATGCCGACCAGGCATGTTTTTTATTTTTTAAAATTTCAGAGTTGTGCTGGTTGCCGGGATGGAATAAGATACAGATTAAAATATTAATAACAGGAATATGGAGATGCAATGAAATTCAAAATTTTTATGGCCGTTCTTATTTGTATGCTTTTCAGTTTAACCGGTTATGCTGAAGAAAAGCACTTAACAATTCTTCATACCAATGACCTTCATTCACACTTTTTAGGGTTCTCACCAAATGGCGATTATAGCCCTGACAGTATCAATGATGATAAAACCATAGGCGGCTGGGCAAGAATTGCAACAGTTATCAAGTCAGAGAAGGGAAAAAGGTCAAATCCCTTTCTGGTTCTTGATGCTGGTGATTTTTTAATGGGTTCACTCTTTCATATGGTTTCAAGAGAACATGCACTTGAGTTAGAGCTGATGAAGAAGATGGGGTATGATTTTACAACTTTGGGCAATCATGAGTTTGATCTTAAACCGACAGGATTGTCGAAAATTCTTGAATCTGCATCAAAAAAGGGAGCCATGCCGAAAATAGTATCTTCAAATATTGTTTTTGATCAGAAAAGCAAAAAGGATGATGCGTTGGAAAAGATTTTTGAAAAAGGCGTGGTAAAGCCATATGATGTTGTTATAAAACAAGGCATTAAGATTGGGTTGTTTGGGCTTATGGGTATTGATGCTGCCAGTGTAGCGCCTTTTGCTTCTCCTGTTTCTTTTGCAGATCCAATTGAAACAGCAAAAAAAATGGTTTCACAATTAAGAGATAAGGAAAATGTCGATCTGGTGATATGCCTTTCACATGGCGGCATGGAAGGTGACCCTGAGGAATATGAAGATGTGCTGCTTGCAAAGAATGTCAGCGGTATCGATATCATTATCAGTGGGCATTCGCACACTATACTGCCGGAACCTGTTATTGAGAATGATACAATTATTGTGCAGTCATGGGCATATGGGAAACAAGTAGGAGTCCTGGATGTAAAGGTGAATTCCGGAAAAGTATCAGTTGAAAAATATGAAACCGTAAAAATCAATGATTCCATTAAAGGAGATCCTGAAGTTACAAAGATGATTGAATCAGCTAAACAGTTGATAAACAGGGAAGTACTTGCAGCATATGATCTGGAATTTGATCAGATCCTTGCAGAAACCGACTTTGATCTGCGATATAAAACAGATGAATCCAATCTGGGGAATTTGTTAACAGACTCCATTAAGTGGGCTGTCAACAGAGTTGAATATGACCCGGCAGATCCGGCTACCCGTGTAAATGTAACGATCCAGTCAAATGGAGTGATACGTGATAATATTATCAAAGGCAGTACCGGATTTGTCAGTGTGAGCGATCTTTTCAGGGTTGTGCCTCTGGGAGTTGGATGGGATGATACTCTGAGTTATCCCCTGGTTTCTCTGTATATCACTGCTGCTGAACTGAAAAAAACCTGTGAAGTGTTAACAACTGTATATCCACTCAAGAACAGTGATTATTTTCTGCAGATGTCAGGTATAAAGCTAACCTATAATAAAAACCGGATGTTCTTTGACCGGGTCACAAGTATTTCTCTGGAGGATGAAAACGGGCATTATCAAAAACTTGATTACTCGGATGCCAATACAAAACTGTATAAGGTGGTCACCAATATTTATAATGCAACTTTTTTAAAAATCATTGGTGGTTTTACCAATAATATTCTGACAATTGTTCCTAAAGATAGAAACGGGAACCCCATTGAAGACCTGGCAGCTGTCCGGGTTGATGGAGATAAGACAAAAGACGGCATACAGGAAGTAAAAGACTGGACTGCGCTGGTGGCATATATTCAGACATTTAAGGATAATGATGGAGATGGTATCCCTGAAATTCCTGAGAGATACAGAGAAGTTCAGGGCCGTCAGGTATGGGAGAAAAGTTTTAATCCGGTCAAGCTTTTAAAAGGCGGGAATTATATTACCTGGGCTGCTTTTGGGCTGATTGTATTGGCTTTTGTGTTTGGCATTCTGATTATTTATATTCCGGTCAGAATTATTAAAAAAAGAAAATAAACAGGATGATCAGACAGATATGGACCCATACTGCAGAGATCTGAAAAACAAAAGGGTGAATATGTATGATTGATAAAACCGTTTCCCTGGTTCTTGGCAGTGGCGGAGCCAGGGGGCTTGCACATATTGGGGTAATACACTGGCTTGAGGATAACGGGTTTAAAATAAAGTCAATTTCGGGCTGCTCAATGGGTGCACTTGTTGGTGGAATATATGCAGCTGGAAAGCTGGATGATTATGAGCAGTGGGTGAGTGTGTTACAGAAAAAAGATATTTTCACATTGCTTGATCTCTCCTGGGGTAAAAGCGGCCTTGTAAAGGGAGATAAAATAATCAATACACTGGTTCAGCTGGTTGGAGATATCAGAATTGAGGACCTTCCTGTTTCCTTTACAGCAGTTACAGTTGACATAAGTTGTGAAAAAGAAGTCTGGATCGAGACCGGGAAATTATTTGATGCAATTCGTGCCTCAATTTCCTTGCCGCTATTTTTTACACCATTTGAACATAATGGAGCCATGTACATTGATGGTGGTGTATTAAATCCGGTTCCCATTGCACCAACATTTGGCGATGTCACAGATATGACCATTGCAGTGACTCTGGATGGAGAGGCAAGAGCCGTGAAGAAGGTTACACCTCACAAATCTATTCCTGAAGAAACAGGATTTCAGCTGCAGGAGAAAATAAGCAGTTTTATCACCCGCTTCAGCCAGAAGAAAAAAGCAAAAGCACCCAGTAGAGATTGGGGGGCTTATGATATTGTCAGTCATGCTTTTGAAGCTATGCAGAGTACTATCGCCAGGCAGAAACTGGCTGCATATCCGCCTGATTACATTATTGAAATTGCAAGAAATGCATGTGGAACACTTGAATTTGATCGCGCACCTGAAATGATTGAACTGGGGTATGAGCGGGCCGGAAAAGCACTTGCAAAACTGCTTGATTAAAAAAATATAAACAGACCATACCTCCTGGCATCAATGGTTTTGCGTGATGTAATAATTCTTAATTACTAAACACCCTTAAGAACAATATCTATAAAATACCAAGTGCCAATCCGCTGCCGATCATAATCAATAATCCACCGATAATAACCTGCAGCAGACGAAGAGTAATCTTTTTAAGCAGCTGTCTGCCGATAAAAGCTCCGGTGAATGCAGCAAGAGTAGCTGCTAATACCAGACTCCAGATTTTGGAATCAATAAGCGCAAATCTGGCAGAATAAAAGGTAAAACCGTAGACCAGCAGACGGGCAATATCCACTATCACTGCAGTTACAACGCCTGTTGCAACAAAAGCCTCTTTTTCAAGCCCTGCTTTTATCAAAAATGCTGAACGAAGTGCACCCTGATTCCCTGACAGGCCGCCGAAAAATCCGGATGCAGCACCTCCGAGGGAAAGATACTTCTGATCAAAGGCTATTGTGCTCAATTTGGGAACCAGGTCAAAAAGTGCAAATAAAACAATGATTATACCGATTGTCAGTTTGACTGCTGTGATTTCATAGGAAGAATTCCCAATTGTATATTCAGCAATAATGGGCAGTTTCTCAAATAATAATAGCAAGGCTGCGCCAATCATTGCCGTTATTGTTGCAGGAAGAGCAAAACGCCACACTACGGGCCAGTTCGCTTTTCTGCCAATCAAAACAACCTTGAAAATATTGTTGGCAAGATGAACCACAGCAGTAGCAGCCACTGCTATTGGTACAGGAAAAAAGAGAGCAAATGCTGGCATAAGCATTGTTCCCAGCCCAAAGCCGGAGAAAAAAGTGAGAGCCGAAACAAAAAGCGCTACTGCACAAATTACTATATAATCCATTTTAAATATCCTTTCATTCCATTTAAGAGTTCACTCCTGGATACTGCTTATTTCATCCAGCAGCTCTCTTGCTTTTGAGTAAGCTTCAAGCAAAGCATCCCGGCCCAGTTGTGTGGCTGTGTAATATTTACGCACTTTGCCTTTTACAACCTGTTTTTCCGATTTCAGATATCCCTGCTTTTCCAGTTTGTGAAAAATCGGATAGAGTGTCCCGGGGCTGAGTTGATAACCATGTGTTTCCAGTTCACGGATAAAATCAAGCCCGTAAACAGGCTCTTTTGCCGCATGATAAAGAATATGTAATTTAATAAATCCAAGGAAAAAGTCTCTGATCATATTATCCTCTTTCGTTATTGTATTCCGTTATCGTTATTCGATTATAACCACTCTGGATATTCAAGTCAATAAATAATAATAAAAAAAAATCTGTATGATGGTTTATATATTTTGGATATAGGAAATAACTTTTATTGTTTTTATGAGTTTTAAATTGTTTAATTAAAAATAAGGGTTAAAAGGCGTTGGAGATGTTACCAACAGGATAATCAGAAGGATAGGCAGATTTTTTTCAACTTAGCTTGACAAAGGATATTTTTCTATCTTAAGTTTAAGGATAACCTGCAGAAAATAGGGAGGCAGTATGATAAGAATAGAAATTTCACTTTTTTTAAAAAATGAACCTGGCGAACTTGCTAAACTGACTGCATTGCTGGCAGAAGAAAAAATCAATATTGATGCCATTACAATCCAGGATGCATCTGCCTATGTACAGAATTTATTTGAAGCACGGGGTAAATCCTTGAAAAGATTTGCATCACCATCCAATTACAGCTCCATGCGCCAGGATTCGGCCGAATTTGCCCTGATCCGTCTCATTGTTGATGATGCTTCCAGGGCCATTGATATATTGAACAGCAATGATTATATATTTGATTCAAAGGAAGTCGTTACAATTGACATTACCAATAAGCCCGGGGAATTTACAAAAATTACCAGAAAATTCGGTGAAAAACAGATAAATATCAATTATGTTTACGGCTCTGTGTCTGACTCAAATGGTAAATGCCTGTTTGTTTTCTGTCCTGAAGATGTAAAGCTGGCAGCAGAGATTTTCAAGGATGGCTATTAATGTGAAATATCTGTTCTGTCATATTTGATTTTTCCTTGACTTGGTTATCTATTTCTTATATTGGTTTACATGACAAATATTTATGGGTTGTTCCTTAAGTGGACTTAAAGGGAAAACGGTGTAAATCCGTTGCGGACCCGCCGCTGTGACTCTGATGTTTTTTTAGTTAATTTTAAAAAAACAAACTTTTTTGGTAGATTTTGCCACTGTTTCTAAAAAAGATGAAATGGGAAGGGTATCAAAAAAGCAGAGAAGCCAGAAGACCTGCCCATATCGGATGATGTTGCAGTGTTTGACTCTCGTGGAATAGAGTAAGGCACAAAAAAGGCGGATAGAAAAACGGTATCCCCGGATCAATTTAATCTTATTTTGATCCGGGGATTTTTTTTTGCTGGAACAGCAGACTATCTGTTTATTAATTAATATTTTATAAGAGGTTTATTTATGAAAAAATTGAATTATGTTTTCATCGCACTATTGTTGTCTTTGTTCATGGTTGTTCCCAGCTTTGCCATGGGATCCAAAAAAGATAAAAAAGCAATTGTTATTGCAGGGTTTGGTACAACCTACCCAGCAGCGCTTGTGTCATTTACCACAATTCAGCAGCAGGTTGAAAAGGCATTCCCTAAAGTTAAAGTGAAAATAGCCTTTACCTCAAATATTATCAGAAATATCTGGCATAAAAGGCAGAATGATAAAAAATTTCTGGCAGAAAATAAAAATATACCAAAAGATATACTATTTGTTAAAGGTCCCCTTGCCACAATAGCTGATCTCCAGGATGATGGTTACAATATCATTGTTGTTCAACCCACCCATATATATGACGGTGAGGAGTATGCAGACCTTACTTCCTATCTTGACGGGCTTAATGCAATAAAAACCGTGAAAGCCAGGTTCAGACCCTTTAAGAAACTGGTACTGGGACGCCCCCTGCTTGGTAAAAAGGGAATTGAGCATGATTACCATGAAGATATTGAAGCTTGTGCCAGGGCCATGGCA
Source organism: uncultured Desulfobacterales bacterium (assembly GCA_964593725.1). Lineage (GTDB taxonomy): Bacteria > Desulfobacterota > Desulfobacteria > Desulfobacterales > Desulfobacteraceae > JAIOSM01. The sequence goes on along the minus strand of CAZQJS010000088.1, from coordinate 1,181 downwards.
GATGATGTTGCCCTGGCAAAGAAGAAGGGCGCTGCTCTTGTGTACATGGGACATGGCAATGAATATCTATCAACTGGCGCCTATATTGAGTTCCAGCAGGTTATGCGTGAATTATATCCTGATACTCCGGTTTTTGTTGGTACAGTGGAAGGGTTCCCTGCACTTGATGACGTTGTCTCAGGTCTTATTCACACTAAAATAAAGAAAATTCTCTTAAAACCGATGATGATTGTTGCAGGAGACCATGCCAATAACGATATGGCAGGGGATGAAGACGATTCCTGGAAGAGTGTAATCGAGGCAAAGGGAATAAAGGTTATTCCTGAAGTAAAAGGTATGGGTATTAATCTTAAAGTTGTAAAAATATATGTCCGGCACATAAAAGATGCTGCCAGAGATAATAAAATTAAACTATAGAGCCCAGAATTTCTTTTAATTTTTTCTTTTTCGGGCGGTCGTAATCAGTTTTGTTTTTACGGCCGCCCCTATACTATTTCTTATTTTTTCCTGGAGGCTCAGGCTGGGGATTAATACTTACTTTGCCGGTTTCAGGGGTTGCTTTATACTTGATCTTACCCGGGGGTTCCGGCTGGGGATTAATGGCTTTTCTGTCTGCACGGGGCACATGTCTTTTTCTTCTGATTTTAAGTTTTCCAGGTTTTAAGTGAAATCCGGGTTTTTTTACCTGGACAGATTTTTTTGAGCTGATGGGGTAAAAAATACCATATGCAAGGTAAAAATCATAAATTGTTCCATGTTCTGCATCTGCTGGTATGGTAAATCTTTTAATAAAGTTTATTTCAGCTGTTTTCCCAGGTGCGGGATAATCTATGTCAATGGATTCGGTCACACGTGTAAAATCCGGCTGTATTATCCAGCAACGCATCCGGGTTCCCGGAGGTCTTGAAAAAGAAGGGTTGTTATAAACAATGCCTTTAAAACTTAATTGAACTCCGGGTGCTGCCTCTCCCGGGGGTTTAATAATCAGGTTTGCGCTTATAACATTGTCAGCAGAAGCAGTGCTGATATATGTAAAGGTCATTGTAATTGATATAAAAAGTGCAATGCTTACCTGTGTAAGGATAATTCCAATGGATTTCGGCATTTATTAACCCTCCTGTTAAATAATAATTCTTTATATACCATATAAGTTGCATGAAATCGATTTTAGTTCAAATTTT
>CAZQJS010000087.1:0-9539 GCA_964593725.1 uncultured Desulfobacterales bacterium | reverse complement strand
ACATTCCTATGCTTAAAAAATTTGCTGAAACTCTGGGCATACATAAAATCAGAATTTTGTCTTATTATGATTATGCTATTTCAACAGGACCATTAGAAGGCATCAATAATAAAATTAAAACTATGAAACGACAAGCTTATGGATATCGTGATTTTGAGTTTTTTAAAAAGTACGCATTAATCGGATGAACCATAAAGCTAATGTTCCCTATTTCAGATTTCATGCGCTGCGTCACTTCAGTGCATCCAGCCTTGAGCAACAACACACTCCTATAGCATCCATACAAAAACTATTGGGCCATGAGAGCAGATTGACCACAGAAATTTATCTACATTCCATAAACGAATCAGAGATAATGGCAATGGATTTGTTAAACCATGAATTTAATTAAATTCTCACACAGATTCTCACACAGAAGCAAAAAAGCCCTTGAGATAAAATCCCAAGAGCCTTGATTTTAATGGTACGCCTGACAGGATTCGAACCTGTGGCCTACGGATTAGAAGTCCGTTGCTCTATCCAACTGAGCTACAGGCGCAAACAAAAAGGTGAATATATCAAATTTTACATGGCCTGTCTATAAGAAACAGATAGAATAAAAAAAATAAATAGAATTACTCTTAATTATGTTATAGTATAGATTGTTTATTGTTGTTTTATAATAATTAAAGTTAAGGTGATTTTTAAATATATGGTTAAAGTTAAAAATAAAAAAAGAACCACTAAAAAAGATTTTCGCCTGCCAGTCAAACCAAACGGAGAAAACCCTGGCAAAGCCCTTGTGAAATCCGACCCTGTCCAGAGCTACCTTGCTGAAATAAGGCGGTACAGGCTTTTAACGCGGGAAGAAGAGATTGACCTTGGCAAAAGAATCCAGGAAGAAAATGACCAGGAAGCTGCATATATCATGACTACCTCCAACCTGCGCCTTGTAGTAAAAATTGCCTTTGAATTCCAGAGGGTCTGGATGCAGAACCTTCTGGATTTAATACAGGAAGGTAATATAGGCCTTGTTCAAGCCGTTAAAAAGTTCAACCCGTATAAAAATGTCAAGTTTTCCTATTATGCATCGTTCTGGATAAAAGCGTATATTTTAAAATTCATCATGGATAACTGGAGAATGGTCAAGATAGGAACAACCCAGGGCCAGAGAAAATTATTTTTCAGACTCAAAAAGGAAAAACAAAAACTACTGGAGGAAGGCTTTAATCCTGCTCCAAAACTCTTATCTGAAAGACTTGGAGTCTCTGAAAAGGAGATAATCTCCATGGATCAACGACTGGACAACTGGGACCTGTCCCTGGATGAGCCTTTAAAGGATGATTCCAATACAAAAAGAGTCGATTTCATCCAGGTTGAAACAGATTCCACTGAAGACGAAGTTGCCCAGAAAGAGATTGAAACTATTCTTCACAGGAAAATAGATGAGTTTAGAAAATCACTCAATGAACGAGAGCTGAATATATTCAACAAAAGAATCTTTTCCGACTCGCCCGAGACATTACAGGAGATAGGTGAAGAGTTTGATGTATCCCGGGAAAGGATACGACAGATAGAAAGTAATATAATAAAAAAGATGAGGGCATACTTTAAAGAAGGCATGCCTGATTTTGATGTAATAAGCCGGGGTTAAAAATTTTGTTGACCTTGCTTTTATAAGGTGGAGTTTATGAAGCATATCTTTTTACAAATTATTCTAATATTGTCAATATTAACATTGTATCCAGGCTGCGGGACCCGTAACACAGCCCCATCAGTACAATTATCAGGAAAAAATAAAAACCCGGAGCCAGTGCTTTTGAAAAAAGAGACAGGCTCACCACATTATTATTACATGCTCTCAAGGATGTATACCAGGGAAAATAAACCTGACAAAGCAATTGTTTTTTTAAAAAAGGCAATGGATATGGACCCTGAATCACTCTTTTTAAAAAAAGAGATTATCAATCTTTATCTGGCACAGAAAAACCTGGAAAAAGCTGAAAAGAGTGCTGAAAAATTCCTGGAAACAGTACCTGATGACGTTGATGTTCTTTTCACCCTTGCCAGATTAAAAAGTAACAGAAAAAAAACCAGGCAGGCAGAAGAAATCTACAATAAAATTATAGAGCTTGAACCTGATAATAAACATCCATACCTGCTCCTTGGGAAAATATACAGTCAGGAAAAAAACTCAGACGGAGCATTCAAGCTATATTCAAAAATGACCCGGCATTTTCCCGGGTCCTATATTGCCCACTATTACCTTGGCATGGCCTATTTTGACCAGCACAGATTAAGTTTAAGTGAAAAAGAGTTTAAAAAAACAATTGAGTTAAGTCCAACACTCATTGAGCCACGATTGAGACTCATTGATATCTACTCTTCATACACTGAGCATATGAACCTTTATAAACAAAAGGTAATTAACACTTATAAAGAGATACTTAAAATTGAAAAACATAATAATTTCGTAAGAATGGAGTATGCCCTTTATTTATACAGCCACGGGAGAAAAAAAGAGGCCCGGACCATATTTTTTGATTTTGGCAGTAAAAGTTCCAGGGATGAAAACCTTCTGCTTAAAATCGCCAATGAATATATTGTTAAAAAACGTTTTAAGGAATCTGCAATTATCTTTTCAGAGATGCTTAAGGCATCACCCGGGCACTCTTCACTCAACTTTTTTACAGGATATGCATTTGACTCTTTAAAAGAGTATACCACGGCTGTCAGCTATTACCAGAAAGTGCAGAGTTCTTCTCCATATTATAAAAAAAGTATTATCCACACAGCTTTTTTATACAAAGAAAAAAAAGAGGTTGAAAAAGGTATGGCTCTCCTTGAAAAATACCATGACAGCCATCCTGAAGATATTGAGATAATAATCTTTCTATCAAGTTTTTATATAGAAACTAAAAAAATCGAAAAATGTATTAAATTATTAGAACAAGGCCTTACTATCTCCAGAGACGACCCTTTGTTACTCTTTAAACTTGGCATATGCATGGATAAGTCAGGGAAAAGAGACAAGTGCATTCAATTAATGAAACAGGTTATTAAACTTGATCCGGAAAACGCAGAAGCACTGAACTATCTGGGTTATACCTATGCCGAAATCGGTATTAAACTGGATGAGGCTGATAAATTGATATCAAAGGCACTTAAGCTTAAACCTGATGACGGTTATATAACAGACAGCATGGGCTGGGTTTTATACCAGAAAGGTTCCTATACAAAGGCAAGCATACTTCTTCAAAAAGCTGCAAAAATGACAGCCTATGACCCGATTATCACAGAACACCTCGGAGATTCATATATTAAAGAGAACAAACTCAAACAAGCGTTATTAACATACAGAAAAGCGTTAAAAAAATTAACCGGTGAAAACAGCCCGCAAAAAATAAAACTTGAAAAAAAGATCAAAGAGCTTGAAGAAAGAATAAATGCCCAGGAATAACCAGAAACCACTCTTTTTTATTTTCCCTTTGATCATGTTTTATACCCTGTTTTTATTTACAGGGTGTGCTTCAGTTGATTTTAAAGGAAATCATGATGCCCATGCCTATAACCTTTCAAGGAAGATAATCGACTCAAACAGGAAGATCAGGACTGCCAGGGGAGTCGGATGGCTGAAAATCTCAGGTGTAAACAATAACACCATCAAAGATACTATCTTTAAGATAGCCTGGATAACTAAACCTCCGGACAGTATCAGAATAACACTCTTTGCCAATGGATTTCCCGTTGAAACCATTGCCTCCAACGGTGAGGTGGTGTCCCTGTTTTCCCATACAGGAGAACATGATCTTAAAACTACCAGGTCTCCTGATACCATATTAAAACACATCATTTCAATGCCTGTAAAACTTAGGGATATTATCATGCTGTTAAGCGGACAGGTACCTGTTAAAATTTTTGAGTCTGCTTATTTTCAGGAGGGCGGATCAGACGTCATTGTTCTCAGAAGCAGGAAAAATAATGAAACTCAAAAAATCCATATTGATCATAAAAATCAAATAACAGAATATATGGTAATTGACAGAAAAAAAAGGATGGTTTATAAAATTACATTTTCTGATTTTATGGAGCTTGATCTATTGAATGTTCCGTCACAAATAATCATCCAGGACAATCTCAACAGAAAAGTCCATCTTGAAATAGTTAAATTTTACAAAAACCTGCCTGTAAAAAAATCAGTGTTCAGCTTGACAGGCAAGAGATAATGGTAACTTTTATCAATTAGAAACCAATTTTCCCATATAAAGGAGAGTCTTAAATAAAAATGATTCATAAAAGTGTAAGTGATGCAAAAAAAGGAGCAGGCGGGTGTGGCAGTGCACAGGCAAACCACCATATGCAGCAGCAGCAGCAAAATGAGATGATGAACAAAGCACTGAAAAAAATAAAAACCAAATTATTTGTTTTAAGCGGAAAAGGCGGGGTAGGTAAAAGCAGCATTGCATCCAATCTTGCTGTAAGCCTTGCCGGAAAAGGTTTTAAAACAGGACTGATGGATGTTGATCTCCATGGGCCATCCATAGCACAGATGTTTGGAATAACAGAGCTTCTGGATATGGCATCCGAGGAAAAACAGCTCCTGGCACCAAAAAAAGTCATGGATAATCTTTCCGTGGTCACCATACAGGCATTGATGCAGGACAAAGATCAGGCAGTAATCTGGAGGGGACCTGCAAAAACAGGCATGATCAATCAGTTCATTGCCAATGTGGACTGGGGAGAGCTTGATTTTCTTGTGATTGATGCACCTCCCGGAACCGGTGATGAACCCATTTCCGTGGCCCAGGCCATTCCAGATGCCCAGGGTATTATCGTGACCACACCCCAGGAAGTTGCCCTGGCAGATATCAGAAAATCCATATCCTTTTGCAAGACAGTTAAATTAAAAACCATTGGAATTGTTGAAAATATGGGAGCATTCAAATGCCCCCATTGTGATGAGCCCATTGAACTCTTCAGTTCAGGAGGAGGCAAAGCAACAGCTGAAAAATTTGGTCTCAATTTCCTTGGCTCCATACCCTTTGACCTTAATGTCGTTAAATCAGGGGATGGAGGCAGGCCCATGATGATGCAGGAACCTGATTCTGAATTTGCAAAGAATTTTGAAAAGATAGTGTCCAATATAACAAAACAGATATAAAGCAATAAGAAACCATGTCTGAACAACTCAGGGAGATGAGGAGTCTATTGGATCTGCGGGAAAATAAATTCCTCTCTCCCCTGGCTGCATTGAGTGCCAATGCTGTGAGAAGATGTAAAGACTTCCGCCATGGTAAAGGTTACAGACAATCATTCAGCAGGGATGCCGACCGGATCCTGAACTCCATGGCCTATGCAAGGTATATTGATAAAACCCAGGTATTCTCCCTTATTAAAAATGACCATCTAACCTCCAGAAGTATCCATGTACAGCTTGTCTCAAGAATTGCAAGAACCATTGGAAGATATCTTGGATTAAATGAGGATCTGATAGAGGCTGCAAGCCTGGGACATGATATAGGGCATCCACCCTTTGGCCATGACGGTGAAAAATTCCTGTCCGCCCTTACCAGGGAGTATGGTGCAGGATATTTTCACCACAATCTCCAGAGCATTCAGTTCCTGGAAAAAATCGAAAGGAGAGGACAGGGGTGGAACTTAAGTTTACAAACCCTTGATGCCATAGTATGCCACAATGGAGAGATCCACCAGAAAAAGATTAAACCCCATTGGAATAAAACCTTTAAAGATTTTGACAGCATGCTTAAAACAATGGAGTTTAAGAAAAAACCAGACTCTGTGCCCATGACCATGGAGGGGTGTGTTGTAAAGATATCTGACACAATAAGTTATATTGGAAGGGACATGGAAGATGCAGTCAGATTAAAACTGATAGAGCGCAGGGATATTCCGGAAAAATGTTTACGTCTTCTTGGTAAAACCAATGGTACAATTGTTTACAACCTTGTGACCAATGTAATATCCAACAGCCTTCATAACCCCTATATCTGCTTTTCCCTTGACATTTCAGAAGCACTGCTGGAATTAAAAAAATTTAATTATGATAGAATTTATCTGAACCCGAAAATAAAAGAGCACCTTGGGAGTATAAAAGATATGTTTCGATTTCTGTTTGAAAAATACCTTGATGACCTTGAAAAAGAAAACAGAAATTCTCCAATATTTAAAGATTATCTTGAAGGGCTTTCCAGAGAGTACCAACTGAACCATGCAAACTGCCAGATTGTCAGGGATTTCATTGCAGGTATGACAGATTCCTATTTTATTGACAAGATCCCCGGAAGACTCAGGCCTGAATATATTGATAAAATCTGAACAATGTATAAAAACAGAACATACAGATCAAATGCATTAAAGCAGGGACTGATATCTTTTAATGTGACTGTTAAAGAAACCGACCTGCATATACAGGCAGAAACCGACCTTACACAAGATGCCCGCCAGGCTGTTTTAAAATGCAGAAACCATATTGAAAAATATATTTATCTTAACCCTGATTTTGCAACATCCCTTGTACCTGTTAATACTACGGGTATTGTCCCGGGTATTATCGATAAAATGGCCATTGCAGCCAGGGCTGTTAATGTCGGACCCATGGCTGCAGTCGCAGGAGCTGTTGCCGAATATACAGGAAGAGAACTTATGAAAAAATCCCATGAAGTAATTGTTGAAAACGGAGGGGATATTTTTATAAAATCCAGCAATGAGACTCTTTTTACAATTTTTGCCGGCAAATCACCCCTGAGCATGAGAACAGGGGTGCTGATTGCAAAACAAAACCACCCCTATGCGCTATGCACATCATCCGGTACTGTGGGACATTCCAAAAGCTATGGCAGTGCAGATGCAGTTACAGTATTTTCAAATTCAGCTTCTCTTGCTGATGCGGCTGCAACTGCCCTTGGGAACATGGTTAGAAAATCCAGAGATATAAAAAAAGTTATTAATTATGGTAAAAACACAGCCGGTATTCTGGGCATGGTAATAATAAAAGATAAAGAGATGGGGCTGTGGGGCGATCTTAAGGTGGTAAAACTTTAATTACCGCCCTATCCAAGTGTTCCTGCCCTCTTTTCAACTGCATCAAGTATTTTACCCGATTTCAGCAGATTCTTTACGATATTGATATCATTGGCAATTAATCTGTCTTCCCTCAAATATTCCACTTTTGTACGTATCACATCATGGGCAGCTTTTGTGCCGATCCCGCCCTTGAGATTGGTAAAAAGATCATAACCCTGGGCAGCCACCAGGAGCTCGATGGATAATACCTCTTCCACATTTTCAATGATTCGTAATAATTTGCGTGCACCATTGGCCCCCATGGAGACATGATCCTCTTTATTGGCAGAGGTTGGTATTGAATCCACAGAAGATGGATGGGCAAGTATCTTATTATCAGATACAAGGGCAGCTGCAGTGTACTGGGCTATCATAAACCCTGAATTCAGACCGCCATTCTCCACAAGAAATGCCGGAAGACCGCTTAAGTCCGGGTTTACCAGCCTTTCAATCCTTCTTTCTGAAATACTTGCAAGTTCTGCAACTGCAATGCCAAGAAAATCCAGAACCAGTGCCACAGGCTGGCCATGAAAATTACCGCCGGAAATAAAATCCTTTGTATCTGTAAAGATCAAAGGATTTTCCGTGGATGAATTTATCTCAGTTGTGATCACCTTTTCAGCATAATTAACAGTATCCAGAGTTGCCCCGTGCACCTGGGGGGAGCATCTCAGGGAATAGGCATCCTGTATTCTGGAACAATCTTTATGGGAAGATATGATCTCACTTTTTTCAGATATTTTCAGCATATTTCCAGCCGACACCATCTGCCCCTCATGGGGTCTTGCCATGTGTATTCTTCTGTCAAAGGCTGTTCTGGTTCCCAGGAGAACTTCAAGGCTCATGCTTGCTGCAATATCAGCATGTTTACAAAGCCGTTGAATATCTGTTAAAGCAAGGGCTCCAATGGCTGTCATCATCTGTGTACCATTTATCAAGGCAAGGCCCTCACCTGCTTTCAGTTCCACCGGTTCAATGGAGCACATTGCCAGGGCATCTGCTCCGGCAAGCCTTTTCCCGTTAACAAATGCTTCTCCTTCACCAATGAGCACCAATGCGATGTGTGACATGGGGGCAAGATCACCGCTGGCACCCACTGAGCCCTTTTCCGGTACAACCGGGACAATGGGTGAATTTATTATCTGAACAAGCTTGTTTACCGTTCTCAGGCTCAGCCCGGACCTTCCCAGACAAAAATCATTAACCCTTATTGCCATCATTGCCCTTACAACATCCTCTGGCAAGGGTTTTCCCACGCCTGCAGAATGGCTTAAAAGAATATTTCTCTGTAATTTTTTTGTATCGTCCCCTGAGATGGCAACATTGCTCAATGCACCGAATCCAGTGGTTACTCCGTAAATTTTTTCTCCCTGATCCACCCATTTATCAACAAGTGCCCTTCCCCTGGTAAATCCCTCTTCAGCCTTTTTGGAAATTTTAACCTTTACGTTGTTCCTGGCAATCTGTTCAACGTCATCCAGAGTCATTCCACCCAGGTCTGTTATTATCACCTGCCTGCTCATTTCATACCCCTTTCCAACCGGCCTGAAAGCTTGTATTTTGATCCTGGATAGATAATTATGCTCCAGGTTGCCACAAGATCAAAGGACCAGGTACGCCTCTTCAGTGAAATACATGGTTCTCCAGGGTCTATACTCAACAATGTTCGAATCTTCTCCATGGGCATAACTGCTTCAATTGTGTATTCCGCCTCCTGTACAGGTGCAATGGAAAGCAGGTATCTGCTGGGGGTTTTAGTTGAAAAATCCTGATCAAGATAATGTGGGGCCACAAGAGGATTGATAAATTTTTCAGCATATTGCACAGGGATACCCCTGTCTCTGTGCAGGAAGATCGAATGAAAAACCTTATCCCCTTCTTCCATATTGAGTTTTTCTGCAATTTTTCCTGATGCATCCTCTTTTTCAAGCAGAATCATATCTGATGAGTGAACCCCGCCCCATTTTTCTATCTCCTGTGCTATGCTTGTTATTTTAAAAAGAGCTACATCGGGCTTGGGCTCTGCAACAAAACTCCCAACTCCCTGGACTCTTACTATCAGCCCCTCCATTGAAAGTTCTTTCAATGCCCTGTTGGCAGTCATCCTTGAAGCATTAAACCTGTTTGCAAGTTCGATTTCAGACGGGATTCTATCTCCGGGTTTTAATATACCCCCATGGATTTTTTCCTGAACACTCAGTTTTATTTTTTCATATATTGCATATACTTTTTCCATTGAACCCATGAATCCTGTTTTTATTATTCCTTTATTGTAAGCCGGGCCGGTTCAGCTGTTAAATTACAATCTTAATTGTATATACAAGTATACAGATATCATTAAAATTGTCAATAACATAAGCAGATATTCAGCAATTCCCGGTCAGATATTATTTTTAAGATTAACAAAGGAATAAGTGAGGCTTGGATATGCTTTTTCCGTTTAGGTTTCACTTGAAACAAATGCACTACAAAAGCAT
>CAZQJS010000086.1:0-9631 GCA_964593725.1 uncultured Desulfobacterales bacterium | reverse complement strand
ATCCGCCGGATCTTCAGAAAGCAGCCACAGAGCTTGTGATTGAACAGGCCGAAGTGCTCTGCAAGGAATGGAGTGTGGAATAAACCAAATTTATTTTATTGATTAAAAACAGATCAATGTATATGGGGAGCAAGGTTTATAGCCTATTATTCTCCTTTTATACGTGCAATGAGCTTGTCCGGATTTTCCTGGTTAATACAGGGGAAAAGGGTATTGTTGGTAAACAGAGGATCTGCATTAAGGTCAAACCTGGAATATTTTTCTGCCATGTGCCACATCTTTGTGTGGGGAATGGGTGTATAGTATGCAAGTGTGGGCTGAATGCCCGACTCCTTAACCCTGGCAAAGGAGTCTTTTACACTGTCAAGGTCCTGGCCGGGAAGCCCGCACAAAAGATATGCGCCTATCTGAGGTGTTTCAAACCCTGCTTTTTTAAGGTTTAAAACAGCTTTTAAGAACTCTTCCTCTTTTACCTTTTTATCAAATTGTCTGTTTTTAAAGTCTGTGGTTTCAAGACCCAGGCGTATGGTTTTAAATCCTGCTTTAAACATAAGATCAGCTGTTTTTTCTGTTATCTCCTTTACATGGAGGGCATTTGGTGTATGGAACTTAAGCTCTAATCCGGAATCAATTATTTTTTTAAAAAGGGGGTGTGCATACTCCTCCTTGTTAATGAGCAGAGCATCATCGTAAAAGGCAAAATTTTCAACTTCATATCTTTTATTCCAATGTTTAATCTCCATGAAAACAGAGCCTGGTGAGCGGCGGAGAAACTTTGGAGCAAGAAAGGAAGAAGCACAATAATCACAGGAAAAGGGACATCCCACAGAAGTCAAGACAGGCGCATAGCTGATCTTTGACTGCATGTCAAGGGCAGGGTATGGAAGTTTATCAAGACATTGAGGATCATTTACATCATAATTAAACCCCATGTCAAAACCTGTATGCTCCTTTACTATCCTGTTCAGGTTCTCAAAACCAGAACCTGTTATTACAAAATCAGCCATGGAATATTTTTCTGCGTGAAAGGTGCATAAACTTGCATAGATACCTCCCAGTACTACTGGTACACGGGGGAAAATCTCCTTTATTATACTGATTGTTTCAGTAACTCCACCTGCCCAATATGTCATAATTGAGGTGACAAGAATAAGGTCAATACATACATTCTCCTTAAGGTTTTCAAGATCCTGCCTGAACCAGTCAGGTTCAATGCCGTACCTTGAATATTGCCTGGGGATATTTTCAAGGCCCGGGGGAGGGGCAATGGCTTTTTTACGATATGGGCCTCTACCGTCCCAGAGGGTTTTTACCTTTTCCCTGTTTCCTGGATAAAATCTGTCGAGGCAGTCCATATACCAGACATTGACACCATGCTTTCGCAGTACAGCTGCAATGCTTAAAAGACCAAGAGGTCTTGCCCAGAAATCAAAGGCTGCAAAATCATGTATAAACGGATTAACACATAATATAGAAGGGGATTCTGATCTCACTTATGCAAAATATTTCATGGATGTTTTTTTAAGTTCTTTTTTGCTGAACAAAACAGCATACCTGTCAATGCCCACAGCTTTGGAAATCTTTTCAACAATGGCGTAACACTCTTTTTCATCCAGAGCATGTACCATGGTATAAAGGTTATATTCCCACCCGGGCACAGGATTTCTTCTATAGCAATGGGAGACTTCACTGAATGATGCCATTGTTTTTCCGGTTTTGACCGCCTTTTTCTCATCAACAATCCAGGCAACCATGGCATTGGCATTGTAACCTGAATTCTGATGTTTCAGGGTTGCACCAAAGCGCCGTATCAAACCCCTGTCATTAAGATTGTTCATCACCTCTAAAAACTTATCTTCTGTTATTCCAATCTTTTGGGCAAGTTTTAAATATGGTCGTTCCACCACTGGTATATCACCCTGGAGGGAGGCAATAACCTTTTTTTCAATGTCAGTTAAATTAACAGTCTTATCCTGTGGTCTCTGTTTTAATGTCATGGCTAGAATTTTTAGATTTTTATTCTCTGGTTGTCAAGGCTTAATTATAATTTCCGCTTCTGCATCAGGCATATCCATGCCTTTGGAGGAGTTTCCCTTTCTGAATGGAAAAATCCTGAGGCAATGAATTGAATTTCAAAAAAAGGCTCCACTGCAATTGCTATCTCTTTTACACTTCTCCGGGGCGGGCCGTTCCCTTCCCGTTTTTCATCAATATTCCCTATCAGGCTGAACCATTTGCCCTGTTCTGACAAATGCCACGCTGCACTCCTTGCAAATGCAGACCTGTCTGCTTCATTGTCAAAGGTATGGAAGCAGCCCCTGTCAAAGACAAACCCAAATGGATGGCCCTTGATTTTATCCTTTAGAAAATCATTTTCAAAAAAGGAGATTTCAACCCTGTTTTTTTCTGCATTCTCCCGTGCCATTTTAATTGCTGTGGGTGAAAAATCAATGCCTGTAACTTTAAATCCTTTTTTTGCAAGCCAGATACAATTCTGGCCTGTTCCGCACCCGATGTCCAGAACATTTTTTGATATCCTCTTTTTTGCAATGAGATTTATGAGGTTTGAATCCACCATTTTATTGTCCCAGGGCATGTCATTAGTCTTATATCTCTCTTCAAAATATTTTTTATCACTCATGGTGCAATACTCCTGGTCAGGGGTTTGGTTTGATATTATTATGCTTTTTCAGGAAACAGGTCTATTATATCCTTTTCCGATGCCCTGCAAACTCCGCGCTCGGTAATAAAGCCCGTTACAAGGGATGCAGGTGTTACATCAAAGGCAGGATTCAGTGCCGGAGAATCTCCGGGAGGGACAAGAACAGTTGTTATGCTGCCGTTATCATCCTTTCCCTGAACATAACGCACCTCATCGGCACTGCGCTCTTCTATTGGTATGCTTGCAAGCCCATCCCTTATCTCCCAGTCAAAGGTTGAAGAAGGCAGGGCCACATAAAAGGGAATATTGCATGCCTTTGCTGCCAGGGCCTTTAAATATGTTCCAATCTTATTTGCCACATCCCCTGCCCTTGTTGTCCTGTCGGTTCCAACAATGACAATATCAACTTTTCCATGCTGCATAAGATGCCCTCCTGCATTGTCTGCAATAACAGTATGGCTGACTTTCCTTTGCAGAAGCTCCCAGGCAGTAAGCCGTGAGCCCTGATTCAGGGGTCGTGTTTCATCGACCCAGACATGCAGATCAATGCCCTTTTCAAAGGCATTATAAATGGGAGCTGTGGCTGTTCCATATTCAATACAGGCAAGCCAGCCTGCATTGCAGTGGGTCAGGATATTGACAGGTCTGCCTTTTTTTTTATCGCTTATCTTCTTAATTATTGGAAACCCATTTTCACCAATTTTCCTGCAGTTTTCAACTTCTGATTCAACTAACCTTAAAGCTCTTTCAAGACAGGTTTTAACACGTTGTTCAATGGTTTCATGTTTGACAACTTCATTTAAAACATAATCCACTCCAAAGGCAAGATTAACTGCTGTGGGCCTTGCAGCTTTAAGCCTTTCACACTCTTTTTCAAGGTAACTGTTGGAGCATGCTTTTTTGATATCCTGGAGAAATACTGCATAAACTCCAAGAGCTCCGGTTGCACCAATAAGAGGAGCACCCCTGACATACATCTTTTTTAAGGCATTAATTACATCATCAACATCTCTTAAATCCGCCACAATTAGTTCATGGGGTAAAAACCTCTGGTCTATCACCTTTATTGATTGTGACTTTTCATCAAACCAGATGGGTCTTGTTATATTTCTTTCCATTTAATACGCCCTTTTGGTTACTGATCCGACTGCTGGTCATTATTAACAAACAGATCAACAATTTTAAACTTGTTCACATCCACAATGCCATGGTCTGTGATTTTCAGATGGGGGATTACCGGCAGGGCCAGAAATCCCATGGTCATAAAAGGGTCTTTTAAACCAGATCCAAGGGAACAAACCGCCTTTAAGACCTTATCCATGCCTGCATCAATCTCTTTAAGGGATTTATCAGACATTAATCCTGCCACTGGAAGCGCAAGTGCTTCAACAATTGTATTGTCCCTTACAACACAAAATCCACCCTTCATGTCAACAACCTTGCCAAAGGCTTTTTTTATGTCACGGTCATTTGTGCCGATTATTATGATATTATGGGAATCATGGGCAACACTTGAAGCAATTGCTCCTGTTTTCAAGCCCATACCTGTTACAAACCCCATGGCACTTCCTGAATTTGAAGAGTATCTTTCCACAACAGCAATCTTTAAAATATCCTGGTCAATATCAGGAAGTAGAAATCCGTTTTCCGGCTTTAGGCGGCACAGTTTTTCCCCTGTTACAACCTGGTCTTCAACAGCTTCTATCACCCGTATCAAACAGGTTTCATTGCAGCTGTCCTTAACAGGAATTGAAAAATCAACATCTTCTTTATTAATGTTCATGACTGAAGGGTATGATGTTTCTCCGGATCGGACACTGTTTTGACCATAACCAGTCCTTTTTAAACCATACTCATCCCAGGGAATTCCCCGGACAAATACCCGGCCGGTTTTAAACTCTTCAAGATCATCCATGATAATGAAATCAGCCCTGCGCCCCGGAGCAACAGCTCCTGCATCAAGGATGTTAAAGTAATCTGCTGTATTCAGGGTTCCCATTTTTATGGCCCTGACAGGGTCAAGTCCTTTTTTTATGGCTTTTCTGATTATATGATCAATATGCCCCTGGCTTAAAATATCTCCGGGGTGCCTGTCATCTGTACACCACATCATCCTGGTATATGTTATATCATTAATTGCCGGGAAAAGATCATCCAGGTTTTTAGCACAGGTTCCTTCCCTTATCATGATATGCATGCCCAGTCTCAGTTTTTCCCTGGCCCCGGAAGCATCTGTGCATTCATGGTCGCTTAAGATCCCACACCCGGTGTACATGGCAAGATCCCTGCCCGTGAGACCAGGTGCATGGCCATCAATGGGTTTGCCTGAGCTCCTTGCAAGCTCTATTTTTGCCATCACACCGGGATCCTTAAAAATAACCCCGGGATAGTTCATCATCTCTGCCAGGGCAACTATCTTCCCATGATTAATCATTTTTTTCAGCTGGCCTGCATCCAGCACTGCACCGGCTGTTTCCATGGTTGTTGCAGGCACGCAGGAAGGCAGAGCAAACAATATATTCATCAGGCTTTCACGGGCTGATTTCATCATATATTCAATACCAGCAAGGCCTGCGACATTTGCAATCTCATGGGGATCAGCAATACATGTGGTTGTTCCCCGGGCCATAACCGCCTCTGCAAAATTAAACGGGGTTGCCATGGAGCTTTCAATGTGTACATGGGCATCAATCAGTCCCGGCACCATGTATCTGCCCTTGAGATCAACTGTTTTTTCAGCCCTGAAATCATTTCCAAAGGCAAGAAACAGTCCGTCTTTTACAGCAACATCAAGATCTTGAATCTCTTCGGTAAATACATTGACAACCCTTGCATTTAAAAAAAGAGTATCTGCTTTCATCTGGTTCAGGATCATCTCTTTAAATCATTTGCTTTTATGTTTTCTGCCAGGGATTTTACATCATCCATTACCCTTGCAATATCCATTGTAAAAATATGGCCGTTCTCCATGACCACCCTGCCATTAATAATGGTTGCTGCCACATCATTGCCATTGACTGAATAGACCAGGTGGGAATAGGGATTATACATTGGCACAAGGTGGGGTTTGTCCGTATCAATAACAATGATATCTGCAAGTTTTCCGGGTTCCAGGGAACCTGTAACATGGGAGATTCCCAATGTTCCTGCTCCGTCAATTGTTGCCATTTTCACCGTTGTTTCAGCATCAACAACCTCAGGATCCATGGAAAAGACTTTATGTATTTTTGCAGCTTTATCCATTTCCAAAAACATATCAAGGTCATTATTGCTTGCACATCCGTCAGTGCCAAGCCCGACACAAATGCCTCTTTCAAGAAGCCCCGGAACAGGTGCAACCCCTGAAGCAAGCTTCATATTACTCTCCGGGCAATGGGCTACTTTTACACCATGTTCCCTGTACAATTCCATATCATCTTCGGATAAATGTACTGAATGGCATGCCACAAGGCCCGGTGACAATACTCCTGTATCATTTAAAAACTGTACCGGAGTCTTGTCATATCTCTCTTTTATCTGGGCCTTTTCACCCAGGGTTTCAGCCACATGTATTACCAGAGGTATTTTATGTTCCCGGGCAAGTTCTGCAGCTCTTTTTAACAGTTCCGGCGCACAAAGATAAGTTGAATGGGGCTCAACAGCAGGTATTATCAAAGGATCATCCTTATATTGATCAATCATTTTTTCAACATATTCAAACCCTTTATCAAGCCTGCCATAATTGGGAGAGGCAAAATCATAGAGTACCTCTCCAACCACAGCCCGCATACCTGCATTCTTTGCTGCCTCTGCAACCTGGTTCTCAAAAAGATACATGTCACAGAAACATGTTGTGCCGGAAAGAATCATCTCTCCACAGGCGAGCATAGCGCCCTTATAAACCTTTTCTTCTGTAAGGCCTGCTTCGGCTGGAAAAATATGCTCCTGCAGCCATGTCATCAAAGGGAGATCATCGGCAAGCCCCCGGAACAAAGTCATGGATGCATGGGTGTGGACATTGATGAGTCCGGGCATTATTATACCGCCATTGGCATCCATGACTTTTTCCACCTCAAACTTGTCACTGCAAAGGGTCCATTCCTGGCTTTTAACGGGGTATTCATCCATGGAGCCTAAATCAATTATTTTGCCTTTATTAACAAGCACATAGCCCTGGTCAATCACCTCCATTTCCCGGTTCATTGTCAAAACCATGCCATTGATTATTAAAAGATCAAACCTCATCTTTTCTACCCCTTTTTATTGATACTTAATTGTCACTCTTCTGGGCATTGATAATAGCCACTTCCTCAAAAGTCTTTATATCGGCAAGTACCCTTGTTGATGCATCAATCAATTCAAAAGCAAGGGCTGCACCAGTACCTTCCCCAAGCCTGAATCCTATATCCAAAAGGGGTTGCAATGCAAGCCTTTCATGCATAAATTTATGGCCTGCTTCAACAGACCTGTGGCTGGCAAACAGATACTCCCTGGCAAGGGGTGCAAGCTCACACGCTATCAAAGCTCCTGCAGTGGATATTAAACCATCGCACACAACAGGTATTCCGGCAGCTGCCGCACCAATAACCAGGCCGGCAAGGCCCCCTATTTCAAATCCGCCCACCTTTGACAGGACATTGATGGGGTCAGCTTCTGCTGTTTTCGGGTCTGTGAGACCATGTAATTCCAGGCTCCTCTTAATTACATCAATCTTATTTACAAGCATTTCATCGTCAATGCCAGTACCCCTTCCTGTAAGTTTATCCACGCTGATCCCGGAAAATGCTGCAATGATCGCAGTCGAAGGCGTTGTGTTCCCAATTCCCATATCGCCTGTTCCAAGGATATCAACATTTCCCTGGTCAAGCAGCTCCTTTACTATTTCAATTCCTCCATTTATGGATTGAACAGCCTCCTGCCTTGTCATGGCAGGTCCCCTGGCAAAATTTGAAGTCCCCTTGCGTACTTTTTTATGGAATATGGCCAGATCCGGAGAAAAATCAAAATCAACACCAAAATCAGCAGCTTTTACCAGTGCTCCTGCATGCTTTGCAAGGACATTGATTGAAGCTCCCTGGTTTACAAAATTTTCCACCATCTGGGGGGTTACTTCCGAAGGGAAAAGGCTTACTCCCTCTTCAACAACGCCATGATCCCCTGCACAGGTTACAACTGTCTTATCTGTGAGATGCACATCAAGAGTGCCTTTGATGGCTGCCATTTTTGCCCCCACATGCTCCAGCATGCCAAGACTCCCGGCAGGACGGGCCTGTTCTGCAAGACGTTCATAAGCTTTTTTTTCAACTTTCTTATTGGTTTTTTTAATTTTTGCTATTTCCTGTTTCAATTTTTCCATTGTATTTTTCTCCTGATTTTTTTATTGATTAATTTTATCCTTTTTTATGTCACTTTTAAACAATTCCATGCCTTTTTTCATGGCGCAGAAATCACCGCACATGGAGCAGCTGGATTCCTCAATGGGTGATCTTGCTTTCCTTTTTGCCCTTGCAACACCTGGAAACAAAAGATACTTTTCAAGGTCCTTCCAATTCATGTCCCGCCTGGACAATGCAGCTTTTTTTTCATTTTCCCGCCTGTCAGGATATTTTGCTATATCTCCTATCCTTGCAGCAAGTTTTACAGCACGCACACCTTCTCTAACATCATCCACCGTTGGCAGGGCAAGGTGTTCTGCAGGGGTTATATAACATATCAAGTCAGCCCCATGCCATGAAGAGATGGCAGCACCAATGGCAGATGTTATATGATCATATCCTGCTCCGGAGTCTGCCGGAAGAGGCCCCAGTACATAATATGGTGCATGACTGCTCATAATTTTTTCAATCATGATATTGCCTGCAATCTCGTTAAGGGGAACATGTCCCGGTCCTTCCACCATCATCTGGCATCCCATGTCCCGCCCCCTTTCAGCAAGCTCACAATTTATGATCATTTCCGCCATCTGGGCTCTGTCATGGCTGTCATGGATTGCACCTGCCCTTATGCCGTTGCCAAGGCTCAAAACTGCATCATATTTTTTCATCAGAGTGCAAACCCTGTCAAACTGCTCGTAAAGGGGATTTTCTCTTTTATTGGCATCCATCCATGCAACCATGAATGTTCCGCCTTTGGAAGCAAGGCCGCCATACCTGAACCCCTGGTTCCTGAGCCTTTCCACAGTGAACTGATTTATTCCGCAATGGATCGCCATAAAACTTAAACCATCTTCCAGCTGCTTTTCAATGAGGTCAAAAAGATATTCAGGGTCAAGCCGGGCTGGATTCCTGAACTTCCTTGCTGTCTCTTTAAAGGCTTGATAAAGCGGAACATTGCCCACTGGGATGGAAACAGCCTGGAGCACCTCTCTTCTTACCCTGTCAAGGTCGCCGCCTGCCGAAAGCTCCATGAGCGTATCAGCGCCTTCCTCTTCAGCAGCCACTGCCTTGGCTCTCTCTTCATTAATATCAAAGATATCTGACGAGGTGCCAATGGAAGCATTGATTTTTGTCCTAAGCCCTTCACCAATGCCCACAACTTTCTGATTTTGTCGTGCAGGGTTATTGGGTATTACAATTGTGCCCCGGGCAACTTTTTCCCGAATGGTTTCCGGATCAAACCCTTCATCCCTGCCAACCCTTTTCATCTGGGGGGTGATTTGCATATCCCGTGCAAATTCAATCTGTGTCTTCAAAATTACCATCCTTTCCTGGAAGTTCCGGCATTAAAAAACCCGGAACCAACAAAAAATTATTGTCAGCCCGGGATTTACCATCTCCCTGGGAAATTCTAGTAGCTTTATAAAACCCGGGGCAGGTCTTCTGACTTGGGGATCATTCTATTCTCTGCGCCTTCCCATGGAACTAATATTAACCATACCACAGTGGCAGAATGCAGATTTCGTACCCCTTTACAGCGGCGGGACCGTTCCGGAATTAAACCGGATTCCCTTTTAAGGTATTAAAACCACCCAAAGCTTTTAATATTTAAAGC
>CAZQJS010000085.1:0-10052 GCA_964593725.1 uncultured Desulfobacterales bacterium | reverse complement strand
GAATTAAAGAAGGAGGAATAGTGGCTAAGATTATTTGCCCTAAATGCGGGAAAGAGCATGAAGTAGACGAAAATAAATTAAAAGAGAAATTTTTGTTGAAAAAAAGATTTATTGCACGTTGTAAAGTTTGTAATAATAGATTTCCTGTACAATCAGAAGAATATGAAACTGATACATCTTCTGAAAAAGATGGATTCCAGTATAAGAGCAAAAGTGCAAGAAAAATATGTATTACATTGAGTAAAGGAGGTGTAGGTAAAACTACAACCTCTGTTAACTTAAGTGCAGGTCTTGCCCTTGCAGGGCACAAAGTACTTCTCATAGATACTGATACCCAGGGACAGTGTGCATATATTCTTGGTGAGAATCCAAAAGTTGGCCTGACAGAGCTGTTAACCGGAGAATTGCCGCCCGAGGAAGTTGTTGTATCTTCCAGAGAGAACCTGGATCTTGTAGGCGGAGGAAAATCTCTGGCAGGTATTAAAAGAATGATAACCAGGAAAAGTTTTGGTGGTGAGTGGACTCTTTCTGAAGCCATGAAAGAATTTGATCATAAATATGATTATGTTATTATTGATACATCTCCGGGCTGGGATCAGCTTACAGTAAATGTGTTGTTTTATGCATCAGAGGTGCTGGTACCCATGGCCCTGGAATTCATGCCTCTCCATGGTCTGGCAGAGTTCATTAAACGACTTGGTTCCATACAGCAGTACAGAAAAGAGATAGCATTGAAATATATACTTCCGACCTTTATGGATGCAAGGGTCAAAGGCCCCCAGCAGATTTTTACACGTATTAAAAAGCTCTATCCGGAATATATATGCAAACCCATTGGGTACAGTGAGAATCTGAGTGAAGCACCATCCTATGGCAAGACAATCTTTGAATTTGCACCTGGATGTAATGCTTCCATCGATTACAGGGAGCTTGTCAGACGAGTAGCACGGGATAACTCTTTACTATTATAAAGTATAGACTTTTTCTCCTTCTATTATTTTAAGTGAGTTCTCCTTTAGAACACTTATGGCTTTATCAGTATCGTCAAATCTGAACACCATAATTGCATTGTACTCTTTTGGATTTGCAAAGGCATACATGTACTCAACATTTATATTTTCAGCATAGATCGGATCAAGTATTTTGTTGAGGCCACCAGGTGAATCATCAATACTGATGGCAATAATATTGGTTTTGCCCACGGAAAATCCTTCGGCTTTCAAGGCTTTTTCAGCTTTGCTGATATTATTAACTATCATTCTCATAACACCAAAATCAGTTGTGTCTGCAAGGGATAATGCCCTGATATTAACTCCGGCATCCCTTAAAATAGCAGTAACTTCAGCAATACTGCCTGCCTTGTTTTCAAGAAAAATAGATAGTTGTTCAGCACGCATTTTATTAAATCCTCCAGAAAATATTATCAGAGTTCATCTTTAAAGTCAGGTTTTCTCTTTTCAAGGAAAGCTTTAGTTCCTTCCTTTGAATCCTCACTTGCCATGCAGATTGCAAAGGCATCGTTTTCAAAGCGTATGCCTGTTTCGAGATCAACATTGCCTGCAGTATTTGTTGTCTCCTTTGCTGCTCTCAGGGCAATTTTACCCATCGATGCAATCTTTTTTGCAGTTTTCAAAGTATTTTCCATGAGCGATTCATGGGGAAATATTTTATTTACAATGCCAAGGGATAATGCCTCTTCTGCCTTGATTGTTTTACCGGTAAAAATCAATTCTTTTGCAGAATTTTCCCCCAGAAGTCTTGTCAGACGTTGAGTGCCGCCAAAGCCGGGTATCAGACCAAGGGTAATTTCCGGCAGGCCAAACAGAGCTTTTTCCGATGCATAAATAAAATCACATGCCAGAGCTGTTTCAGTGCCGCCGCCCAGGGCATAGCCGTTAACAGCTGCTATTACCGGAATGGAAAGATTCTCAAGGGCTGACAGGGCTTCCTGGCCGATTCTTGAGAATTTTTTTGCTTCAAGGCAGTTCATTTGGGCAAGTTCTGAAATGTCTGCCCCGGCAATAAATGATTTTTCACCACTGCCTGTGAGAATTAAAACTTTTAAGTCTTTGTTGCCTCGTATCCCTTCAATGGCTGAAATAAACTCTTTAATCAAGGCAATATTCAGCGCATTCAGGGCTTTTGGACGGTTAAAGGCCAATGTTGCAATATTATCATCAATTTCTAAAATTAAGTTTTCAAATGTCATTGTTCTCTCCTGTTAAAATTATATTCTTTTAGGGTTTGTTGTTTTGATATATTTTTCAACTCCATGGGTTATGGATTCACAGACACTGTCCTGGTACTTTTTTGTGATCATTCTTTTGCACTCTGTCTTATTGCTTAAAAATGATGTCTCAATCAGGATAGCAGGCATCCTTGCACCTATCAGGACATAGAAAGGTGCCTGCTTAACCCCGAGGTTTACAATTTTTGAATATTTTTTTTTCATATTTGAAATCATGGAATTTTGTACAATTGAGGCAAGCCTGCTGGATTCTTTTATTTTAGCATTCTGCATAAGATCATTTAAAATCGACTCAAGGTCGCTTATATTCTTTCTGGAGGTTGCATTTTCCCTGGCAGCTACTGCAATGGCCTGGTCATCCGTTGCAAGATTAAGGAAATATGTTTCAAAGCCTCTGAGTTTTCTGCTTTTTGAAGCATTGCAATGTAGAGAGATAAAAAGGTCTGCTTTTTTAGTATTGGCAATGGCAGTTCGCTCTTCCAGAGAGATATACTTATCCGTGGCCCTTGTCAGGATCACTTCACAGCTTAGTTTTTTTCTGAGTTTAACTGCAAGCTTTTTTGCAAGTTTGAGTGTAATATCTTTTTCCCATATATTTTTGATGTATCCTGGTGCACCAGGATCTTTGCCTCCATGTCCAGGGTCAATAATAATTCTTCTTACGCCCAGGGCCAGCTGTTTTGCAATGCTTGAAGATTTTACATTATCAGTTGTTATCCTGTGGGTTGGTTGTTTCTGCAGGGGAGGTACACTGGCAAGTGCTCCAGCATCTGCATTCTCACCAAGTATATCCATTACAATTCTGAAAGGATCTTTTAAACAGAATATCTTATAGCTTTTAAAGGATTTGATATCAACAACAACCCTGACTGTATGGGGTTCATGCTGGCCTGCCCGGGCACGTTTCAGCAGATCATCATCTATTGGTGTATGTTCCGGGAAATTGGTTGCAAGCCTTGAGTTGTGGATGTCAACATACAGTCTCTGGAAGGGTATGTTAATGGAGGGGTCTTTTTTCAGCAGCCTGTATGTAAAATTTCTTTCGTTCCGGGCATCAATAACTATTCTTGTATACTCAGGATTTGACCAGAACCTGATCCCGGTAACAAAGGTATCCCTGTCAGGGGAAGGCGGGGTGCGTTGCTGATTGCCATAGGGCTGTATTATTGGTTTGTCAGGCTTGGGCTGTTTTTTTACCGCCTGTTTTGTAATTATATGATCATTTATATGGATATCGGCAAAACGCTCCTTTAAAAGACGGTCAGCCCTGTATCGGTAGGCGCTTTTAGGATATCTTTCCTTGATTTTTACTAATAATTTACAGGATTCCTGTCTGTCAATGGATATGCGTGAACGTTTAAAGAGTTGAAGGTACAGCTGGGCAGCTTTGTACATACCTGCCGGGGCCCACCCGCTGTCCGGATATTTTATAGATATATTTTTATATTTGTTTATGCAGTTGAGCCAGTTATGCCTGTACTTTTTTTTGTTTGGAGAGTTGCGCAGGATTTTGTAGCATGTGTCTGCAGCAAGGTAGTTATCTTTTGAAGTGTCTGCAAAACCATTGCCTGGCATTATCCAGCCGATAATTAAACTTAACACAAAAAGGATAAATATATGGTTGAATAATTTTAATGGCTTTTTCATGGTTTTATTATCTGCTTCAAGTCATTTAACAGATTCAGTGCTTCAATGGGTGTAGTAGATGTAATATCAATTTTATCAATCATATTTATAAGTCTGCTCTCCTGGTTATTGAAAAGGTCAAGCTGCTGGGCCGGAAAGGCATTATCCTGGTCAATACCATTTGTCTGACAATTGTTCAGAGATTTGCCATGGCTGTTGTTCTGGCTGCTCTGCTGTTCAATGCTGAAAAGCTTCATTTTAGCACTCTCAATTATTTTTTCAGGAATACCTGCTATCCTTGCTACCTGAATGCCGTAACTTTTATTTGTTCCCCCTCTGATCAACTGTCTTAAAAAAATTATATTATCATTAAATTCCTTTACTGCAATATTAAAATTTTTATATCTGGGCAATCTTTTCTCAAGTTTAATCAATTCATGGTAATGTGTGGCAAAAAGGGTTTTTACACCTTTTCCATCAAGATTGTGAAGGTATTCAGCCACAGCCCAGGCAATACTCATTCCGTCATAGGTGCTTGTTCCTCTTCCTATTTCATCCAGAATAACCAGGCTGTCACTGGTCGCATTGTTTACAATATTGGCTGTCTCTTCCATTTCCACCATAAAAGTACTCTGTCCCTGGGCAAGGTTATCAAGGGCGCCGACCCTTGTAAAGATTTTATCAACTATTCCCAGGGATGCCTCTTCAGCAGGTACAAAAGAACCCATCTGGGCCATGATGGAGGTGAGGGCAACCTGGCGGAGGATAGTTGATTTTCCTGCCATGTTCGGGCCTGTTATGAGCAAAACCTGGTTTTCATCATTATCCAGGATTATATTGTTTGGTACGTACCTCTCACCCAGGACAAGTTTTTCCACCACAGGGTGTCTTCCCTCTTTTATGGCAATTTTACCGGTTGTATTGATTTCAGGCTCTACATAATTATTTTCTCTGGCTGTAACAGCAAGGCATAAAAGCACATCAACCCTTGCCAGGAATGCTGCAACTTCAAGAATATATCTTACTTTTTCCGATACTTTATCCCTGATTTCACAAAAGATGGAATATTCAAGGGCAGCTCTTTTTTCCTGGGCATTTAATATTTTTGATTCCACCTGTTTAATCTCGTCTGTGATGAACCGTTCAGAGTTCACCAGGGTCTGTTTTTTAATATAGGTGTCAGGTACAGATTGTGCCTGAACTTTAGAAACTTCAATAAAATAGCCAAATATTTTATTATACTTTATTTTAAGGGAGCTGAGTTTGGTTTTCTCCCTTTCCTCTGCTTCTGCCTTTGCAATCCACTTCTTTCCATCCCTTGATATTTCCAGGAGTTCATCCAGGTCCCCATTAAAATTGTTTTTTATCAATCCTCCTTCATTGAGTATTGGGAGGGCATCTTCCCTGATTGCTTGATCAATCAGTTCTGCAAGGCCGGTCAGAGACTTGATGATTGTTTCAAGATTTTTAATCTCTTTTCCAAGGAAGAGGTCAGAAGAGAATCCATCAAGGAGGGTAAAAATATCAGGGATTTTAAACAGAGATGTTTTAAGGGAAGTCAAATCACGCGCATTGCAATGCTGCATTGAAATCTTACTTGCAAGCCGTTCCAAGTCATACATTTGTCTTAGTTGCTTGCGGCATGTTTCACACAGGCTCGAAGAGGCTATGGCCTGTCGGACAGCATTAAGCCGCTGCTGGATTTCATCTTCTGCCCTGAGTGGATATTTGATCCAGGTCTTTAATAGCCTTGAGCCCATTGCAGTTACGGTTCTGTCAAGGATATCCAGAAGTGTACCATTTCTGTCATGGGTCTGCAGGTTTATTAACAGTTCAAGGTTTCTGCATGATTTATTGTCAATGATCAGATAATTATTCAATGTAAACGGAGTGAGCTTTGTAATATGTGTTGTTTTTTGAAATTGTGTCTCTTTTACATAGGACAGGATTGCTCCGGCTGCAGAAAGTCCTGATGAGAACATGTCACAGCCGAATCCTTCAAGGCTCCTGGTGCTGAACTGGTCGCATAATATCTGTTCTGCATTGGAATAATTAAAGCTGTGGGGCTCAAGAAAAGTGATTGTGCAATCTGAAAAGGCATTGTTAATTGATCTGTATTGCGGTGCATTCTTAAAATGCATGGGTAAAAGCAGTTCGCTCGGGCCTGTTCTAAGGGCCTCATCCACTAGGGACAGGGGTATCCTGCCATTTTCAGTTTCGATTTCAGTTACCTTAAAAGTACCGGTTGAAATATCCAGAAAAGAGAGGCCTGCTCTTTTATTGCTGCTGAATAATGCAAGCAGGAAATTATTTGTGTTTTTATCCAGGAGCTGTTCGCTTAAGATCATTCCCGGTGTAATTACTTTTATAACTTCTCTTTTTACAAGACCTTCAGCAAGGGCAGCATCTTCCACCTGTTCGCATATGGCAATTTTGCAGTTGTTATCAACAAGTTTTGCAATATAATTGTCTGCCGCCTTCACGGGAACTCCGCACATGGCAACGGGGCTGGCACTGTTTTTGTTCCTTGATGTAAGGGCTATTCCAAGAATAGGAGCAGCTTTTTTTGCATCATCATGGAACATCTCATAGAAATCCCCCATGCGAAAGAACAATATGGCATCTTTATATTTCTCCTTAATTGAAAGATATTGCTCCATCATGGGAGTGTTTTTTGTTTCAGTCATAAAAAAGTGATGCCGGACAGAATTGGTTATGTTGTTTGAGTTTGTTCGACAGGCAGATCCTTGTCATCATCCTTATTATCTTTAATGTATGGGTCATTGTGAAATTTATCCAGTTCTGTTTTTAATGAGATAACCTGTTCATGGTATGAATCGATATCATGTGTTAATTTTTTTACAACTTTTCTTGATTTAAGTTTAGATGATATTCCCATATAGCCTGCAATAAGAAATCCAAGGCAGAAAGATATTCCAAAATAACCAATATTCATAAACTCAGGGATAACCCATTGTAATGAATCTATTCTAAGGTCAATGATCAGGGAATTTTTTGCAAAGAAATATTCATGGTTCTGATATATAATAAACAGCATGGAAATAATGATAATAAAGAAAAGACCTGTTTTGATTTTTTTCATTGGGCTGCTCCAAGTTATTAGTTATTTAATTGAACATATAAATTATTTGAATAATAAAACAAGTACGCTTTTTTTTCAATCATTTCCAGTAAGGCATGAAGTTTTTTACAAACAGGTGTTGAAGTTACTCAATCAATTGAGCTATTGACTTTTAAAAAACAATCATATAGTGGAATGGGAAAATATCTGGCAGATGATTATTAAAGGGGAGAATATATGACCAATAAAAAATCATTGACCCGCCTGATTAACCCAGGAAAGGTTGCTGTAATTGGAGCATCAAATTCCATGGACAAGGTCGGGGGAATTGTCTTTAAAAGACTGTTGGAATCAAGGAGAAGGCTATATCCTGTAAACCCGAAGGAAACTGTAATATCGGGTATTAAGGTCTTTGCCGATATAGAAGCACTTCCCCATGATATTGACCTTGCCGTGCTTACTGTCTCTGCACAGGCATCTGTGACAGCAGTTGAATCCTGTGCAAAGAAAAATATACCCTTTGCCATAATTGTTGCAGGAGGTTTCGGAGAAACAGGGGAGAAGGGCAGAACCCTTGAAGAAAAATTGAAAAATATTTCCTGCAAATCCGGCATACGCCTGCTTGGACCAAATTCTCTGGGCATCTTCCTGCCCGATGAGAATATTGATACAATCTTTGTTGAACATGGAGACCGTGCCCTTGATCCGGGTGGCAGGGTTGCCTGTATTGTGCAGAGCGGTTCTGTGGGAGTGGAAGCTCTGGGATATGCCAGTAATACAGGTTTTGGCATGAGGGCGTTCATTGGTCTCGGAAATAAGTGCGATCTGGATGAGATCGATTTTTTAAACTATTTTGGCAGTGAAGATAAAACAAATTGTATTGCTTTTTATCTTGAGAGTATTGAGAAAGGTAGAGAATTCCTTGAAACTGCCCGTGAAACTGCATTAAAAAAACCCATTGTTGTTTTAAAAGCAGGCCGGACAGAAACTGCAATCTCAGCAGTAAGCTCCCATACAGGCAAGCTTGCAGGCTCTGATAATGTAATAAGCGGAGCTTTTAAGCAGTATGGCATCCAGAGGGTATATGATGATGAAGAGTTCTGTGATGCCTCCAAGGTGCTGTCAATGCTTCCCGGAGTTTCCGGTAACAAGGTCGCAATACTCACTGCTGCCGGCGGCTATGGCGTTATATGTACTGATTATGTTGAAAAACATGATAAACGGGCTTTGTTAAAAATGGCACATCTTTCAGAAGAGACCAGAAGGAAAATAATAGACTCAACCTTTGAATTTTCAGCATGCAGCAACCCTGTTGATATAACAGCAAGTGCTGATGACCGGATGTTTAAGGACAGCCTTGAAGCTCTTGTTAAGGATGATGGGGTCGATATTGTAATCTGTATTGCGTTTTTTGCTCCTCCGGGGATCACTGAAAACCTCATTGACCTGATTGCCGGGGTAATAAAGAAATATAATAAGCCAATTATTGTTTTTACAAAATACGGTCCTTTTACAGACAGCTGCCTGAGGAATTTTTTCTATGCAAAGGTGCCTGGCTTTCCAGCCATCGGGCGTGCTGTAAGAGCGGCAAGATTCCTTGTTGAAAGGGCACACATTGAACAAAAACTGATGGTGCAAAAGCAGGAGATATTAAAGTGAACATGGACGTGGATGGCTGGTTTAAAAGCCTTGGGATAAAAAACCGCCCCAATGAGTTTGAAGCAAAAAAACTTGTAAGGCTTTATAATATTAATGTGCCAGAGGGAAAATTGTTTGCTCCGGAAGATAACCTTGACAGGCTTGATATAGATCCTCCCTATGTTTTAAAGGTTTGCTCTCCTGATATTCTTCATAAAACCGATCAGGGCGGTGTTGTCCTTAATGTGACAGCAGAAAACCTTAGTAATCGGTTCAGAGAGATCAGACAGAGGTTTGCCGGGAAGAATATCCTTATTGAGCACCAGAGCGATTTCAAAACTCCTGAATTTATAATCGGAGTTATTAAAGACCCGGCTCTTGGGCATGCTGTCATGGTTGGTGCAGGGGGTATTTTTACGGAAATCTATAAAGATGTCTCCTTCAGACTGGCGCCATGTTCTGTGGATGAAGCAGGGAGCATGATTAATGAACTTGCTCTTGCCGAAGTATTCCACGGCTTCAGAAATATGAACTTTGATAAGGATGGGTTTGCACAGATTGTGTCCAGTGTATCAATCCTTGCAAGTGACATGGGAGACAGACTGAATCAGCTTGATATAAACCCCATTGTTTTTTCAGACAACGGCTGGACTGCGCTTGATGTAAAGATCATCACAGAGTAGATTTACCGTCATAGTTGAATATCTGCCAGTAATTCTCGGTGGTTATTTTTTAAAAGTATTGATAAGGTTTTCAGCTCTGAGAAAGATGTTGTCAAAACAGTTTCTTCAATATGAGATCAAAAGGTCGAAAGAAAAAAGATACGTATATGAGTGGATCAACCAGATACCTTGAACAGATCTGAAAAATCTGATGATATCATTTTTTTTACTTTCAAAATCATAAACAAGGGAAAAATGAAACTTTTAATACTTTAAAGAATCAAGGGTATCATCCTGAGCATAATTTTGGTCATGGTCAAACTTATCCACAACTTTTTTCAAGTTTTAGCCTGCTTGCCCCTGCCCAGGTTATAAAGTTGAAAGGAATAAGAGAGGTCTGGATATACTTTTTCCGTTTAGGTTTTTAAATTTAGAAAATTTAAAAAGATGCACTCCAAAAGCATATCCAGACCTCTCTTTACCCAATTATAAACCCTGAAACTCACATTCCACACCTCCAATAAAAAAAATAAAGTATTTATTTCAAAGTATTTTTTACTATAATATTAGATGGTTATTGCGATAAACAACTATAATGAATACAATTCACTAACTAAATACAATTCAGTCTAGATTTTTCCAGTTTATTTTATTATAGTTAACCTCAATGAATAAACAACCAAACATTGACGGCTTTACCATTCAGCATCTTCCAATTGTCACAGCATATGCCAGGAAAACAGGAGTTGTTGATATTATTAATACCCTGGTTCCAACCCACATGGAAATTGATGCC
>CAZQJS010000084.1:0-10175 GCA_964593725.1 uncultured Desulfobacterales bacterium | reverse complement strand
AATTACGAGGTGGTTGAGATATGAATCAAAAGTACTTGGTACCCCTGGCAGTTGTATTTCTGCTTTTTTTATTTGCCTATACAGGGGTTGAGGGGGCTTCTATGCAAGGATTCTTTGGAATTTTTGTACCCTATGCAGCTCTAGTCATATTTGTCACAGGTTTTTTTTACCGTGTTGCAAAATGGGCTGGTTCAGCTGTGCCTTTCAGAATCCCCACAACCTGCGGACAGCAGAAATCACTTCCATGGATTAAACAAAATTGTATTGACAACCCTGATACAGGCATTGGTGTGTTCATACGCATGGTTCTGGAAATATTCCTTTTCAGATCTCTGTTCAGAAACACTAAAGCAGCCTTTAACAGGAGTGAAAAAAATGAACTCAGCTATTCCTGGGAAATCTTTCTCTGGGTTGGCGCACTTGCATTTCACTATGCGTTCCTTACTGTACTGCTCCGTCATTTACGGTTTTTCCTTGATCCTGTGCCTGTCTGCCTGAAATTTCTGGAATATATGGACTCTATTTTCCAGGTGGGACTCCCCGGAGTATTTATATCGGGTATAGTGCTGCTGGCAGCAGCCCTGTTCCTGCTGGCCAGAAGAATCCTTGACCGGAAAATCAGCTATATCTCCCTTGCAGCAGATTATTTTCCACTTTTTCTCATCATAGGTATAGCCATAACCGGAATATCAATGAGATATTTTACAAAGGTTGATATCATCGGCATCAAGGAACTTGCCATGGGGCTTGTTACTTTTCACCCTGTAATTCCCCAGGGTGTAAGCGGTCTCTTCTATGCACACATATTCCTGGTAAGCACTCTTTTTGCTTACTTTCCATTAAGCAAGCTCATGCACATGGGTGGAATATTTTTAAGCCCCACAAGGAACATGGCTAACAACACCCGTGCTGTCAGACATGTCAACCCATGGAATTATGATGTTAAAACCCATACCTATGAAGAGTATGAGGATGATTTCAGAGAAAAAATGATAGAAGCTGGTCTTCCAGTTGATAAAAAGGAGTAATATATGTCCGATGAAATAAAACCAGATGAATTACTGGATAAGATAGATTATAAGACTCCATCAACAGATTGGATGTCTACTTCTGTCCAGATAAGACCCGGGATGTATTGTTATTCTGCCAATCCCAAAAGTCTTGATACCTTAGGTATGCCAAATTCACGAAAATGGGACCCCCTGGAAGAGGACTGGAAACTTCCGGATAACTGGCAGGAGATTATTCATGAAGGTCTTAAGACAAGGCTCGAAAGGTTCAGAACCTTCCGGGTTTTCATGGATATTTGTGTACGGTGCGGCGCATGTGCAGATAAATGTCACTTTTTCCTTGGAACAGGTGATCCAAAGAACATGCCGGTTCTCAGGGCAGAACTTTTAAGATCTGTCTATAGAAATGACTTTTCAGGTGCTGCTAAAATCCTTAACAAAATACCCGGCGGCAGGAACCTCTCGGGTTCAAGACCCATGACCCTTGATGTACTCAAAGAGTGGTGGTACTACTTTTTTCAATGCACAGAGTGCAGGCGATGCTCTGTTTTCTGTCCCTATGGAATAGATACTGCTGAAATAACAATAATGGGCAGAGAACTTTTAAACCTTCTGGGTCTCAATATTGACTGGATTGCAACCCCTGTTTCAAACTGTTTCAGGACAGGCAACCACCTTGGAATCCAGCCCCATGCATTCAAAGATATGCTGGACTTCTTTACAGAGGATATTGAAGAGATCACAGGTGTTGACTGCGCACCCCAGCTTAACAAAAAAGGAGCTGATATTCTGTTTATCACTCCATCCGGAGATGTTTTTGCAGACCCGGGAACATACACATGCCAGGGATATCTGATACTTTTTAAATACCTTAAGGAAAAATACGGCCTTGATGTAACCTGGAGCACCTATGCTTCAGAGGGTGGTAATTTTGGTTTCTTTACATCCCATGAAACCATGAAAAGGTTAAACGCAAAAATGTATGCAGAGGCAAAACGCCTTGGTGTTAAATGGATCATTGGCGGAGAGTGCGGCCACATGTGGCGGGTAATTCACCAGTATATGGATACAATGAACGGCCCTGCCGATTTCCTTGAAGAACCTGTAAGTCCTATCACAGGAACAAAATTCGAAAATGCAAAATCAACAAAAATGATTCATATTACTGAATTTACAGCCGACCTTATCAAACATGGGAAGCTTGAACTTGACAAGAGCCGTAATTCCAACAGAATAATGACTTTCCATGACTCCTGCAACCCTGCAAGGGGCATGGGACTTCTGGATGAACCCAGGTATATTATTGAAAATACAGTGGATGAATTCTATGAAATGCCTGAAAACACAATCCGGGAAAAAACCTTTTGCTGCGGCTCCGGAGCAGGCCTGAATGCCGGTGAGAATATTGAGCTTAGAATGGCAGGTGGTCTTCCAAGGGCCAATGCTGTCAAATATGTCCATGAAAAATTTGGTGTCAACAGCCTTGGCACTATATGCGCCATTGACAGAGCAGCTCTTCCCACCCTGATGGAGTACTGGGTTCCGGAAGTTGATGTAATAGGAATCCATGAACTTGTTGGAAATGCCCTGATTTTACCGGGAGAACATAAAAGAGAAACTGACCTGAGGTTTGAACCCCTGCCAGGTGTAGAACAGACAGAGGAGGAAGACGATGAGTAAAAGCGCTATTTTCACAGGCCTTGTGATATTTATCATAATTGCACTCTTCCCTTTCTGGATCAACTTTGGTGAAACAAAACCAGCTCCTGAGCCAGAACTTCTGGGTAAAGCCAAGGCAGCCAAAAAGTGTGTACTTGATAAAATGGACATGAGAGCAAACCATATGTCACTGCTTGATGAGTGGAGGGATTCAGTTGTAAGAAATGCTGACAGGATATATACAAACAGTGATGGGAAAAAGTTTGCAATGAGTCTTTCCACGGGTGAAAAATCCTGTTTAGGCTGTCATGAAGATAAGAGTAAATTTTGTGACAAATGTCATAACTATGCTTCGGTTGATCCCTATTGCTGGGACTGCCATACAGACCCAAAGGAGATTAAATGATGAAAAAGAGCAGAAGAAGCTTTCTAAAGGTGGCAGCAGTTTCTGCCATTGGCATTGGTGCTGCTCCGGCAATCAGTTTTTCCTCTTCATCTAATTCCCATGGCACCTCCCATGCAGTCAAAAGCAAAAATAAAGGAGCTCTAACTGCAGAACGATGGGGGATGGTCATAGATACTAATAAACTTAATGATGGAGTAGTGAAAAAAATTGTCGAAGCATGCCATAAAGCCCATAATGTACCGGACTTTAACCATATGCCCGATGAAAAAAAATACCCTGGCACACGTCCTGCCAAGAAAAATCAGGAGATAAAATGGATCTGGGAAGAACACTTTGAACATGCATTTCCGGATAAGGAAGATGAATTTCTTGCCCATAAGTTCAGACATCTTCCCTTTCTTGTAACATGCAACCATTGCAAACATGCACCCTGTGTTAAAGCATGCCCAACCCAGGCGACATTTAAACGTGAAGACGGAATAGTTATTATGGATTTTCACCGCTGTATCGGATGTCGTTTCTGCATGGCTGCATGCCCTTTTGGTTCAAGGAGTTTCAACTTCCGTGATCCAAGGCCTTTTATCAAGGAATTTAATCCTGATTTCCCCACCCGTACAAAGGGTGTGGTTGAAAAATGCAACCTGTGTGCCGAACGGCTTGCAAAGGGCAAAAAACCCTATTGCGTTGAGGCATCCAAGGGTGCAATTATTGTCGGAGACCTTGAAGATCCCGAATCCAATGTAAGGGTTCTTCTTGATAAAAAATATGCAATCAGACGTAAACAGGAGCTTGGAACCGAACCTTCTGTTTACTACTTAATGTAAGAGAGGCGAGTATGCTTGAAATAGCTATTAAAGGAAGTAAAAATTACTGGATATGGCTGACTATACTGCTCGTCATCATGGCAGCAGGCGTTGCAGCCTATGTTGACCAGTTCTTAAACGGTCTTATGATCACCGGCATGGCCCGGGATGTCTCCTGGGGATTCTATATTGCAAACTTTACATACCTTGTTGGAGTTGCAGCAGGTGGTGTAATGGTTGTAATACCATTTTATCTGCATGATTATGAGAAATTCCACAGGATAACAATACTTGGTGAATTTCTTGCAGTGGCAGCACTGGTAATGTGTCTGATGCTTATCATTGCAGACCTTGGCCAGCCCATCCGTGCTTTAAACGTACTGTTATATCCGTCACCCAAATCAGTATTATTCTATGATATGCTGGTGTTGAACGGATATCTTGGTCTTAACATCATTATCGGCTGGAAGGTTCTTGAAGCGGAAAGAAATCAGGTTAAACCGCCCTTCTGGACCTATCCTCTGATATACCTTTCCATTCCCTTTGCCATAGGCATACATACTGTTACAGCATTTTTATACTGCGGTCTGCCTGGCAGGGGATTCTGGCTTACTGCAGTGCTTGCACCAAGATTCCTTGGTTCAGCCTTTGCAGCAGGCCCTTCTGTTCTGATTCTGCTTTGCTATATTGTAAGAAAATATACAAAGTTTGATCCGGGGTGGGAGGCTATTCAGACATTATCAAAAATTGTCTGCTATGCACTCATTGCCAATGTATTCTTCTTTTTATGTGAAATTTTTGTAACATATTACAGTAATATTCCAGGCCATGAAACCCACATTGATTATCTCTTTTTTGGACTTCACGGCCACAATGCAATGGTACCATGGATGTGGTCATCCATCTTCCTGATGCTTACCGGTATAATACTTCTTGTTATACCATGGCTCAGGAACAATGAAGCCCTTCTGCCCTTTACATGTATCATGATTATTGTGGGCACCTGGATAGATAAGAGCCTTGGTATGATAGCAGGTGGTTTTGTACCTTCGCCCCTGCACCATGTAACAGAGTATATACCTACTGTCCAGGAGATTATGATCACAATAGGTATATATGCACTTGGTCTTATTATCCTCACCATTCTTTACAAACTTGCAACAACTGTTAAAGAAGAGGTAAGAGGATAGTAATAAACAAAAATATATAGTTTAATTTAAAAAGGGGATTTTTATTAAATCCCCTTTTTCTATTATTATGGATAAGAGCCTGACCCAGATTCAATATTTTGAAACAACCAGGGATAACCTTCTTGCTTCAATACTTACAAACGATAACCACACCTTTATCCGGACATTTTCAATGCTCAGCAGAAAAATCAAAACCTGTTCAACCCTGTCTGAAAACAGCCTGAAAACCCTTTACCAGATTAAGCAGATTGCAGAAAAATTCAACAAAAGAGATAAAAGCCATGGTTTTCTCAAAAATTTTTTAAAAACCAGGGCAAAAGAAGAAATAGAAAAACAGCCCTGCATTGATTATGATACATGGAAAAACAGCCTTGGCATTGATGATAAAGCCTTAAAAATACTTTTCTCCACAACAATGAATTTCCAGCTTACAACAGGATGCAGTAATTATTGCAGACGGTGCAACGAATGGGCTTTGCCCGGGGTCAGAAAAAAATTCTCCTTTGATGCCATAATTAAAATTGCAGAAAACCTTGGAAAATACGGCAATGGGAAATATGCACTTTACAGTGCATCAGACCCCCTGGACTGGTCCCACAACGGCAAAGACATAAGTCATCTCATGGAGGCTTTTAAACAAAAAGATATCTTTTTTGACTTTGGACTGCTCACAAAAGTACCCAGGCAAAAAGAGCTGGTATTTAAAAAAATCCTTAAACAGAAAATTGATGTATCGGTCAGTATAACCGGTCTGAACAGAAAAAGAATAGAAAGAATCGAAAAACAGCTCTCCTGTGAGATTGAAAAACAGCATGACACAGACGACCTTCTCATCCCTGCCGGCAGGGATGAGAATTTTTCCACCATAAAATCTTCCATAACTGACAGTTATGGAACGGAAATAACCCCTGATGGGGCATTTCTTGTGATTCCGACCTTTACAAGCGCACTTAATCCAACAGGCCAGAAAAGAATTCCCGTGGGCAGGGATACAAAATTCTTCATTGAAAAAATGGTTGGATCAGAGGGTTTGAGGTTTGATTATTTTCAACATCTTAATGTGATTGACTGCACTGGTGAAAAACAAACCCTTGAATATCTCCTTGGCCCGCAGATTGAAAATCTCCTTCTGGACAATGGCAATTATGCTGCCACACCTCCTGGCATGATTAGCTTAAAGGAATATTTTGAAACATTTAAACCCCATGCCGTCGAAAAAAGAAAAGCCATGTTTAAAGTGGTAAAAAAAAGGCTTGGGGCACAATTTCCCCATGAACAATACCTGGAAAAAATCAGGAAATATGAAAACCTGTGCAGCCAGGAATATATGGATGAAAAAATTCAGCAAGTATTTATTTATTTTTTAAATTCCATAAAAAAGTATCTTAAAGAACAAAAGACAAAAAGAATAATAATCCGCCATCTTCGCAGAAAAGAGATGGCCAGGGCAGAAAAAGCCGGGTATATGACAAAATTCAGTAACCATCAGGATATAAAAAAAATAATTGCCCTGCCTGATTCAGACACGTTCAATCTGTTTAATCAACTTGTTTTTATGCTCCTTGATAATCCGGATGACCCGCATATTAATGGAATCTTCAGCAAAAATAGTTTTCTTGACAATGGGTTAACTTGTAAACTATTATAATCACATTTAAATTTTTAAGGATACCCCAATGACAATCCATGACCTTGCAGGTGAGTGCAAAAAAGCTTCCGTGTTTATGGCAGCACTTTCATCTGATATGAAAAACAGAGCATTATCTCTGATTATTTCAAGCTTACAGGACAATAAAGATAGTATCTTTTCTGCCAATAAAAAAGATATTAAAAGGGCTGAAAAGGATAACCTTGATCCTTCCCTGGTTAAACGATTAAAATTTGATACTGGTAAGCTTAAAGAGACCTGTGAAGGAATTGACAGCCTGATACTTATTGAAGATCCTGTGGGCAGGACTCTTAACGCCCTTGAACTTGATAAGGGCCTTGAACTTTACAAAATCAGCCGGCCCATTGGAGTTATTGGAGTTATTTTTGAATCCCGGCCTGATGCCCTTGTGCAGATTGCATCACTCTGCCTGAAAAGCGGCAACGGAATACTGCTCAAGGGAGGCAGCGAAGCTAAAGAGACAAACCAGATACTTGCAGGTATAATATCTGACGCAGGTATTCAGGCAGGACTTCCAGAGGGATGGCTGGGACTTCTTGAGACCAGGGAAGATGTTGCAGATATGCTGGGGCTTGATCAATATATTGATCTTATAATACCCAGGGGAAGCAATGCCTTTGTCAAACATATAATGGATAATACCAATATTCCTGTCCTTGGCCATGCCGATGGAATCTGCCATTTATACATTGATAAATATGCTGACCCCGGCATGGCAGCCAGCCTTGCCAAGGATGGAAAATGCCAGTATGTTGCTGTCTGCAATGCAACAGAGACCATTTTAGTCCATGGGGATATTGCAGATGATATGCTGCCTGAGCTGCAGCATACCCTTGAAGCTGAAAAGGTTGAAATACGCGGGTGTGACAAGACCTGTGCAATTATTGATGTAAAAATGGCCAGGGAAGAAGATTGGAAAACCGAATATCTTGACTATATAGTCTCCATTAAGATCGTTGATTCACTGGACCAGGCCCTTGAACATATAAACACCTACGGATCAGGCCACACCGATGTCATTGTAACCAGAGATAAAAACAGAGCTCTTAAATTCATGGATATGGCAGATACTGCCGATGCCTTCTGGAACTGCTCTTCAAGGTTCAGTGACGGATTCAGATTCGGCCTTGGAGCGGAAGTCGGCATCAGCACCAGCAAAATACATGCCAGGGGCCCCATGGGTATGGAAGGTTTAATGATTTACCAGTGGAGATTGGTGGGTAACGGCCATAAGGTTGCAGACTATACAGGTAAGAATGCAAAGCCATTTTCCCATGAAAAACTTGACAAAACCTTTTTTTAATTTTTAAATATTGTAAAAAATCATGCCGGAACAACGTCTTAATAATGCCAAACGAATCGTGGTTAAACTTGGCAGCAATGTCATAACTTCTGAGAACAGCCTTAACCTGGTTGTTATTCAATCAATATCTTCCCAGATCAGCAGGCTCATGGATAAAGGAATGGAAGTCATTTTAGTATCTTCCGGTGCCATGGCAGCCGGAATACGGAAGATGGGCCTGCCTGGCAGGCCTGAAGAGATACCCAAACGCCAGGCCATATCTGCAATTGGACAGAGCGATCTCATAAATGCCTATGAAAAAGCATTTGATAGATTTGATAAAAAAGTTGCCCAGATACTGTTAACCAGTGAAGATCTGAATAACAGGAAACGGTATCTCAATGCCAGAAATTCACTGCACACACTCATGAACTGGAAAGTTGTACCCATTATCAATGAGAATGACACAATTATGGTGGAAGAGATCAAACTTGGGGATAATGACAACCTTGCAGCCATGATCACCCTTCTTCTGGATGCAGATTTTCTTTTTATTCTCACGGATATTGAAGGGCTCCATGATAAAGACCCCCGCACCCATTCAGATGCAAAGCTGATATCCAAAGTTACCACTTTTAAACCACAGCTGGAGGATTACGCAAGCGGCATGCCAGGGACCCTTGGTACCGGCGGCATGCTGAGTAAAATACAGGCTGCCAAAAAAGTTACTGCAGCAGGCATACCCATGATCATTGCCAGGGGGGATACCAGGGATATTCTTCTCCGGCTGCTGAATAATCTTGAAGGCTGCGGCACTTACTTTGCTCCAAGGGATAAAAAAATGGCAAGCCGGAAATGCTGGATCGCATATACACTGGTCCCTAAGGGAAAAATCATTATTGATAACGGTGCTGAAAATGCAGTTGTCCAAAACGGTAAAAGCCTTTTACCAAGCGGCATTGTGGATGTGACTGGTGAATTCGGGGTGGGGGCTGCCGTGACTTTTGAATCTGTTGATAATGGAAAGCTTGGCATGGGGCTTGTCAACTATTCTGCATCGGATATCCGCCTTATTAAAGGGCTGAAAACCACCCAGATAAAAGCTTGCCTTGGAGGGAAGCATTATGATGAAGTGATCCACAGGAATAATCTTGTTATTCTTAAAGAGTGCTGATTTAAGACAGAAAATTTTTTAACTGCCATGTAAGCTCCAGGATAAAAGAGGAAGATATGAAAATATTGATAATCGGTAATCCCATTGCAAGCGGTGGTAATGCAGCAGACAAGATGGATCAGCTTGCATCCATATTAAAAGAACAGGGTCACACACCTGTCACCTATCTTACAAAATTTGCCCATGACGGCAAAGCCCATGTTGCAAAGGTGGGTGATGATATTGACAGAATT
This sequence comes from uncultured Desulfobacterales bacterium, assembly GCA_964593725.1. Classification (GTDB taxonomy): domain Bacteria; phylum Desulfobacterota; class Desulfobacteria; order Desulfobacterales; family Desulfobacteraceae; genus JAIOSM01. The sequence continues at coordinate 749 of CAZQJS010000084.1, read as the reverse complement.
GTGGTTGTTGGCGGAGATGGTACTTTCAATGAAATAATAAACGGGATTCCTGATAATTGTTCTATCCCCCTTCTCCACCTTCCCACAGGCAATGCAAATCTTCTGGCCCATGACTTAGACCTTCCCGGTACTGCAGAGGGTGCAGCATATCTGATTGACCATGGCAGGATAATCATGTCTGATGTGGCAGTCATGAACAACATTAAATTCATCATGGTGGCAGGAGCAGGATTTGATGCCCATGTCACCGAAGAAGTAAAAAAACACAGGACTGGAAGGCTCAGCAACTTAAGCTATGTAATACCCATATTAAAAAGCCTGAAAAAAGCAGCTGGTTCATCCTTTAAAGTAACAATTGACAATAAGACTTACCATGGTGCAATGGTGCTTGTTTCCAATGTCAAATGTTATGCAGGAATATGTAAGATCGCCTTTGAAGCAGGTATTGACACCAGAGTTCTTGACATTATTGTCTTTCCTGGCACAGGTTTTTTCTCTGTTGTGAAATATTTTTTATATGCAAGGTTCAGTAAAATTACAAGGTTGAAAAATGTCATGTACTTAAAAGGCAGAAGCATTAAAATCACATCTGACAGACCTGTTGCCATGGAACTTGACGGTGATTTTAAAGGCCGCCACAGGGAGGTTAATATAGAAATCCTCCAGAAATCTATCCCCTTAATTGTTAAAAAATAACCTCCGTACTTTGTTTAACGTTAGAACAATCCCGGGAGTGACTCAGATGAGAG
>CAZQJS010000083.1:0-10420 GCA_964593725.1 uncultured Desulfobacterales bacterium | reverse complement strand
CATTGAAACTAATGGATCAGGTCCGGCAGGTTCTGCGTTATTATCACTACGCATAATGGAAAAGGACATTAATCCAGCAATATCTCCCCTTGATACTTTGCCAAACTTGCAGAGTACATAGCTCCGCCTTGTCGATTACAATGCAGAATTAACCGAAAGGTACTGTCCATGCGGCTGTTGTTTGCTTTGATGATTAAAGCACATGATTTGCTATATCATTAAAATCATTTTTATTAAAGTAATAATTTATCGCTGATGGAAAAAATTACAGTGGCAAAGGCAACAGAAAGTGTTCACCTGGGGTTTTCAAGTAAAACCTGGAAACCCCTGATGTTGGTAGATTTGTGTGGTGCCCAGGAACAGAATTGAACTGCTGACACGGGGATTTTCAGTCCCCTGCTCTACCGACTGAGCTACCTGGGCAAAAATAAAAAATGAATATATGCTTTTTTACCTTCCATGTCAAGAAATTTTTATTAAATATCTCCATAATAATGTTGGATCAGGGAACATGCTGTCATTGACGCTGTTTCAGCTCTTAGTATCCTTGGCCCAAGGGAATAAAGATGGAAACCCTGTGTTTCTGCAAGCTCTGCTTCGGTTTTTGAAAACCCACCTTCAGGACCGATTAATATGGCAATATTTTTTATGTCTGCAGACTTTTGATTTAGTTCACTTAAGGGAATGCCTGCATTTTCCCAGAATGCAATTTTTAAATCAAATGTTGAGCCTGTCACAAACATATCAGAAAATGCAACAGGCCTGTTTATTTCTGGCAGTATGCTTCTATTACACTGTTTTAAAGCTTCTGCTGAAATTTTTTTCCATCGTATTAAACGTGCATCCATTCTTTTCTTATTGGGCTTTGGAACAGTCCGTTCACACAAGAGCGGTGTAAAAGCATGGATGCCAAGCTCGGTTAAGTGTCTTATAAGAGTATCCATTTTATTATCCTTGAGCATACCCTGGAAAACAGTGATTCTGGCAGGTGATTCAAATCTCGAATCAGAGTCTGTTTTGATTAAAAGGTTGATTTCTCCGGGGTATATACCAATAATAATTGAGGTATAGTCTTTGCCGTTTCCATCTGTAAATAAAAGTTTATCCCTGACACGCATTCTTAATACCTTTGCAATGTGCTTTGCATCCTGTCCGCGGATAACCGCCTTGCCGCCATTAATATCATTATGTGGGATTAAAAATTTCTGCATGGTAAAGAATTATTAAAACAAAGAGCATTATATGTAAATACTTTAATTATATTTTAAAGCACTGTTTATTAGGTTGACACGGGATATGCACTTTGATAAATTTATTCAAATGGTGTAGGGAAGTAATAATACCACTTTTTGGAGGCATATTTCTGACATGGCAGATTCAACAAAAAGGCCTGGTAAGCCTGGAAAGTCCGATACCCCTGTTATTGAACTCAGTGAAATCGTTGATGGGAACGTTGCCGGGGATTTTGAAGAGGATGTTATTGAGCTTACAGATATTCTGGATTCCAAAAACAATGAGCTTGAGGAAGAGATAATTGATCTCAATGATATTATCAGCAGTGATGTCTCAGACATGGAGGACGACTCCATTGTTCTGGATGATGATGATGTGGAACTTATTGAGATGGAGGAGACCGAACTGCCTGGCAGCTCTGGTGGATTGGCCGGGACAATGGGCAGGCATGCCATGGAGTTTGACATGGCTAAGATTAAGAATATGGTCAGGCATGAAATTGGTGCCCAATTATCTGATACTTTGAAAGACAAGAACAGTGGGAAAAAAGAGGATTTAAAAGTTGAAGTGGAACCGGAGAAACTTGAGGCTGCCATTGAGAAGATTGTCCAGGAAAAATTTTCCAGTAATATTGAATCAGTCCTTTTTGATGTAATGGAAAAAGTAATTGAAAAAGAGATTTCAGAGGTTAAAAAGAATTTACAAAAAGATCTTGATGATATTACCGATGTTATCAAGAGTTGATGCTCAATAATTTTTTCAAGATTGTTATCTTCAGGGGGTTTTAATAAGCCCCCTTTTTAATTAGATTTTTAAGTTTCAGGAGTTGGTTTATGAGTAATAATCTGCTTACAAAGGATTATAGCCCCGGAGGAATCGAAAAAAAATGGTATAAATTCTGGCAGGATAATAAATATTTCCATGCAGAGGATAAGAGTGATGCAGAAGCTTATTCCATAGTTATCCCGCCCCCCAATGTCACGGGAGTCCTTCACATGGGCCATGCCTTAAATATTACAATTCAGGATATCATGTGCAGGTATAAAAGACTTGTGGGATGTAATGTCCTGTGGATGCCCGGGACTGATCATGCAGGTATTGCAACCCAGAATGTTGTGGAAAAAGATATTGCAAAACAAGGTAAAACAAGGGATGAACTTGGAAGGGATAAGTTTATTCAGGCAGTCTGGAAATGGCGTGATATCTCAGGCGGGGCAATCATTAATCAGCTTAAAAGGCTTGGAGCATCATGTGACTGGGATCGTGAACGCTTTACCATGGATAAAGGGCTTTCCGATGCCGTAAGAAAAGTCTTTGTAACACTTTATAAAGACGGGCTCATATATGAAGGACAATATATTATTAACTGGTGCCCCAGGTGTAAGACAGCACTCTCTGATCTTGAGGTCGAATATGCTGATAAGGACAGCATTTTATACTATATAAGATACCCCTTTGAGAATAATGGTGATGATGGTCTGATTGTTGCCACCACACGGCCTGAGACAATGTTCGGAGATACAGCAGTTGCGGTGAACCCGGATGATAAAAGATATGCTGCCCTGTCTGAAAAGAGTGTAATCCTGCCCCTTGCCAACAGAGTCATACCCATAATAAAGGATACCTATGTTGATCCTGAGTTTGGCACTGGTGCCTTAAAAATTACTCCTGCCCACGACCCCAATGATTTTAATCTGGGTGAAAAACATGACCTTGAAACTGTAAAAGTCATTGATGAAGATGGTAAAATGATGTCCGGGGCTGGCATTTATGAGGGCCTGGACAGGTTTGAGTGCAGGAAAAGAGCTGTTGCTGATCTTAAGAGTAAAGGGCTTTTGGTTAAAGAAGAGCCTTTAAAAAACAGTGTTGGAGAGTGTTACAGGTGCAAGACAGTGGTTGAACCGTTCCTTTCAAAGCAATGGTTTGTAAAGGCAGAACCCCTGGCGTTAAAAGCCATGGAAGCTGTAAGGCAGAAAAAAACCAGGATTATTCCATCCAACTGGGAAAAAACCTATTTTGAATGGCTTGAGAATATCAGGGATTGGTGTATCTCCCGCCAGATATGGTGGGGACACAGAATACCTGTCTGGAAATGTGCTGATTGCGGCAGCTATACAGTTGAAGAACAGGATCCTGATATCTGTTGTAAATGCGGGTCAAAGAGTATAACCCAGGAGGAAGATGTGCTTGACACATGGTTTTCCAGCGCTCTGTGGCCGTTTTCCACCATGGGATGGCCCGTTGATACTGATCTTTTAAAGACTTTTTATACAACTGATCTTCTTGTAACAGGATTTGATATTCTCTTTTTCTGGGTTGCAAGAATGATGATGATGGGTATTTATTTCATGGGGGATGTTCCTTTTAAGGATGTTTATATCCATGCCCTTGTCAGGGATGAGCATGGTAAAAAAATGAGTAAATCCAAGGGGAATGTGATTGATCCTATAAAAGTGATTGATCAGTATGGTGCAGATGCTTTCCGCTTCACCCTGGCTGCCTTTGCGGCCCAGGGCCGGGACGTTAAAATGTCTGAAAACAGGGTGGAAGGGTACCGCCATTTTGTGAATAAGTTATGGAATGCAGCACGGTTTGCCCTCATGCATATTGAGCAAAATAGCCTGGATCATGATTGCTCAAGGAATATATCCAGCCTTTCAAGGCTTGAACAATGGATACTTTCAAGGTCTGCCCATACTGTCATACAGGTAAAGCAAGCAATAGAAGATTATAGATTTAATGAAGCTGCAGGATATATTTACCAATTTGTATGGCATGAGTTCTGCGACTGGTATCTTGAAGCTGCAAAGCCGGCACTTTACGGGAAAGAGGGCAGGAAGGGCAGGGATACTGCAAGGACTGTCCTTGCCAGAGTATTAACTGATATTATTGTAATACTCCATCCGTTTATGCCCTTTGTAACAGAAGAGATATGGAATATTCTTCCTGTAACTGAGGGATCTGTCATGGATGCTTCATTCCCGTGGGATGAAAAATATTACAACAGAGTGTATAATCCCAAAGTTGAAAAAGAGATAAAGTTCATATTTGATCTTGTCACATCTGTAAGGAATGTAAGAAGTGAAATGAATATTCCTCTCTCAAAAACCTTAAGCATTCTTGTACATGCATCAGAAGAAAATGAGGGCAGGCTGATTAACGAGAACAGGTCAATTCTTTCAAATCTTGCAAAAACAGATGGTATGGAATTTATTAATGGGGACACTGTACCTGAATCATCAGCTGCTGCGGTTGTGGGAAAGACTGTTTGTTATGTTCTTTTAAAAGGTGTGATAGACTTTGAAAAAGAGGAGGCAAGGGTTGAAAAAGAGATTAAAAAGGTTGAAAAAGATTTGAAAGTTGTATCAAACAGGCTTAATAATGAGAGCTTTCTTGAAAAAGCACCTGAAGAAGTTATAAATAAAGTAAAAAGTCAGTATCGGGAGCTTGAGGAAAAAAATGATAAACTTGAACATAACCTTGCCAGGATAAAAGGTATTAGAGAGGATCAATAAAAGCAGTAATATGGACACATTAACAAAACTCATTGAACTTGCATTTTTTGAGGATGCAGGATTTGGTGATATCACAAGTGAAAATCTCCTTGAAAAGGATAGGGTGGGAAAAGGAATTATTATTGCAAAAGAGCCCCTGGTGGTGGGTGGTATCGATGTTGCTGTCAAGGTTTTTAAAACCCTTGATTCAGATATGAATGTTAAACCATTTTTTTCCGATGGTGATGATTTAGAAAAAGGAGATACCCTCCTTGGGGTTGAGGGCAATCTTATAAATATGCTGAAGAGTGAAAGGGTTGCATTGAATTTTTTGCAGCGCCTCTGCGGGATTGCGACCTTTACACGCTCCTTTGCCGGGGCAGTTGATAAGGATATACAGGTGCGTATTGTGGATACAAGAAAAACCACCCCGGGATGGAGAAATATTGAAAAAGCAGCTGTACTGGCAGGGGGAGGGCATAATCACCGCATGTCACTTTTTGATGGTGTATTGATAAAAGACAATCATATTGCCATTGCAGGCTCCATTAAAAAAGCTGTTGAGAAAATCAGACCAAAAATATCCCATCTCCTGAAGATTGAAGTTGAAGTGTCTGATATGGATCAGGTAAGACAAGCAGTTGAAGCAGGAGTTGAAGTTATCATGCTTGATAATATGGATATTGCCATGATGGAAAAAGCTGTCCAGTATATCGATAAAAGAGCAATTGTTGAAGCCTCGGGCAATATGACAGCAAAGAATGTAAACAGTGTGGCATTAACAGGGGTCGATGTCATATCGGTTGGTGCACTTACCCACCAGGCCAGGGCCGTTGACCTGAGCATGATAATTGATGTGGAATAATCCATTCAGTAATGATTTATTTATATTTTACAGGAGATACGCTTTGGTGGTAACTCTTGTGTGGAGTCAGTTTGAGATACAGAGCAGAAAATATTAGAAATTTCAGTATTATTGCCCATATTGACCATGGCAAATCAACCCTGTCCGACAGGATGATACAGCTTTCAGATATTGTGTCTGATCGTGATTTTAAGGATCAGATTTTAGATACCATGGATATTGAAAGGGAAAGAGGCATTACAATTAAATCCCAGACCGTTTCTCTTCCTTATAAAGCCGATGACGGCACAATGTATCTATTAAACCTTATTGATACTCCAGGCCACGTTGATTTTACCTATGAGGTTTCCCGGGCACTTGCAGCGTGTGAAGGTGCTCTGGTCATTGTTGATGCAAGCCAGGGTGTGGAAGCCCAGACTCTGGCAAATATATATCTTGCCATGGAACACGATCTTGAGGTAATTCCTGTTATTAATAAGATAGATCTTCCCTCGGCAGAGATACCGTGGGTAAAGGATCAAATCACTGAAGATCTTGGGCTTAACGGGGATACAGCCCTGCTGATATCTGCAAAAAACGGGATCGGCATTGAGGAGGTATTCAGGTCAATTGTCAAGGAGATTCCACCGCCTGCCGATGATTCAGATAAACCTTTAAAGGCGCTTGTTTTTGATTCCCATTATGATTCCTATCGGGGCATTATTGTCCATTTAAGGGTTTTTAAGGGAAGTGTAAAACCAGGAGATAAAATCATATTCATGTCCAATGGTTCTGAATACACCATTGAAGAAGCAGGCCTTTTCCAAATCAAAAGAAAACCCCAGGACGAGCTGTTTGCAGGGCAGGTGGGTTATATTATTGCGGGTATAAAGGTGATAAGTGATGTTAAAATCGGAGATACAATAACATTAAAGCATAATCCGTGCAGTGAGCCTGAATCAGGATTTAAAGAACCCAATTCTGTGGTTTTTTCTTCAATATATCCGGTTGCTTCAGATGATTATGAAGAACTTACCGATGCCCTTGGTAAATTAAAACTCAATGATGCCTCCCTTATTTATGAGAAAGATTCGTCTGCTGCATTGGGATTTGGCTACAGGTGCGGTTTTCTGGGGCTTTTACACCTTGAGGTTGTCCAGGAACGCCTTGAAAGGGAGTATAATATCTCATTGATTCTCACGGCTCCCTCGGTTAAGTATGAGATAACAAAAACAGATGGAGAGGTCATAATAATCGACAATCCTTGCTTCTGCCCTGACCCTGCCGAGATCGAATTTGTAAAAGAGCCCTATATTAATGCAACAATTATTGTGCCGGACAAGTATATGGGTAATGTCATGCAGCTATGCTATGACAACAGGGGTGAGAGCAAAAACTATCAATACCTGACAAGCAACAGGGTGGAAATGAAATTTGAGCTGCCCCTTGCCGAAGTAATTTATGAATTCTATGATAATCTGAAAAGTGTAACCCAGGGTTATGGCTCATTTGATTATGAGATAGCAGGGTATCGGAAAACAGACCTTGTGAAACTGGATTTCCTTGTGAACCAGGAACGTGTTGATGCTTTATCAAGATTAATACACAGGGACAAGGCAGAAGCAAGGGCAAGGATTGCATGTAAGAAACTAAAGGAAGAGATCCCACGTCAGATGTTTAAAATTCCCATACAGGCAGCCATAGGCGGAAAAATCATTGCACGGGAGACGGTCAATGCCTTTAGAAAGGATGTCACAGCAAAATGTTATGGTGGTGATATCTCAAGGAAACGCAAACTCCTTGAAAAGCAGAAAAAGGGGAAAAAGAGGATGAAGATGGCTGGAAAAGTACCCATTCCCCAGTCTGCATTTCTCTCTGTCTTAAAATCTGATTAGGAGACCATTCAACTGTTTAATTCCTGGTTATTCATCTGCTGATTGTGCAGGCAGCCAGGTCTGGGTGCGAAAGAGGAAGAATATATAACCTCTTAATATAAGATTGTCACCTTCCCTCCAGATCTTGCAGTTATATATTTTCCCATTATTTGGATCAAGAATTTTCCCATTTTTATACACGCTGCCTTTTTTTTCAAGATCTTCCAGAATAACCATTCCCTTAATTGGTTTATCCTTGCGTGCATCATCATCTGCACATTCATCGCATACAGGGTTTTGATCTTCATCAGACTTTCTGAAAAGTTTGACTATCCTGCCAAAATATTTGCCATCCTGTTCATATATCTTAACTATTGATTTTTTCTTTCCGGTTTCATCATCGATTGTTTTCCAGAGCCCTGTAATGGTTGAATCCTGTGCAAATGCGTGGGTCAGGGAAAACAGCGGGAATAAAGCACATAAAAGAATGAGCAGTAATCTTTTCGACATAATAATCTCCGTTTTATTAATTTTCAATAAAATGTTAACTTGCCATGATTATTATTTTTATAGTTGGGACAGAAAAGTGTCAAGGAAAATATTGTACTTTCAGACATGGTGCTGTGTATGGTTTTATCTGACGGAAAATTGTAGAAAATGTAAGTGTATTTTTATATTCATCTTTAATCATTCTTGACATTATGGTCAAGTTTTCTTAGAGTACAGAATACAAGCTCCTAATTATATGGTATATTGAAAAAAAGAGGAGAATCATGGAATTTCAGAGACGCGCCAGAGCTGCAACCAAAACGATTTTAATAGTTGATGATGATGAATCCATCCGTCAAAGCATATCCATGCACCTTGAGGATAATTTTTATAAAACATTGACTGCTGCCAACGGGCGCGAGGGTATTGATCTTTTTGAAAAAGCCCATCCCGATCTTGTGCTTGTTGACCTGCGCATGCCTGAAGTTGACGGGTATGAGGTGATCAAACATATACACAAGGCATCTCCGGGTGTGCCGCTTATTGTGGTTTCCGGTGTGAACAGTATACAGGCTGCCATTGATACAATGAAAATCGGGGCATGGGATTTTTTAACCAAACCGGTTACAGATCATTCCATATTAATTCATTCCATTGAAAAGGGACTTGACCATGCTGATCTCCTGTTTGAAAAACAGAGATCTGATAAAAGGTTTTATGATCTGTTTAATAATGTATCAGATTTTCTTTATTCATATGATTTAAACGGCTGTTTTATTGAGGTTAACGAAACATTTAAACGAGTTATTGAGCATGCAGATGATGATTTAAAAGGAGTGGATGTACGGAAAATTCTTCCGGAGAAAATAATTCCCGGATTTGAAAAATCCCTTAAGGATATACTGGTAAAAAAGAAGGCAGAAGGGAAATTTGAAATTCAGTCAAAGAGCGGGAAAACCCTGTATGTGGAATATAAAAATGTACTCATCGACGGTGTTGATGGCAAACCTGCGTTTGTATCCGGTTCGGCAAGGGATGTTACCGGCCGCAAGCAGGCTGAGATAGAGAAAAAAGCTGCAAAAAGGTATGCTGCAGAACAGGAGAAAAAAGCATTGGTCGGGCAGATAGCAGGAAAGCTTGCCCATGACTTTAATAATATACTTGGAGCCATAATGGGAAGAGCTCAGTTGTCGTTGTTGCAGAGCAAAGACAAAAGGGTTATTAAAAGCCTGCAATTGATTGTGGAACAGAGCCTTAGGGGAAAAAATCTCACACAAAACCTTGTTGCCTTTGCAAAAAATCAGGAACCAAGGCAGGAAACAATTAATATTAATAAAAAGATAGACCTGGTTATTAATCTGCTGGAACGGGACCTTGCAGAAATAAAAGTTAAGAAGATGTTTAAATCACCACTGCCCACCCTGATTGCTGATCCTGGCATGATCGAGCATGCACTTGTAAATATCATTCAAAATGCAGTCCATGCCATGAGTAAAACCAAATCACCCAAACTTATTTTAAAGACATACTATTTTAATAATAGAATATTCATTGAAGTGGAAGATAATGGCTGTGGTATTGCCCGGGAATATTTTGATGATATTTACACACCTTCTTTTACATTAAAGGGAGGCAAAGATATAACCCAGGCCTATGCAAGCAATATTAAAGGAACAGGCTACGGCCTTGCAAATGTTAAAAATTATGTTGAAAAACATAAAGGAAAGATATTTTTTGAAAGCACAGTAAATAAAGGCACAAAATTCACCCTGGCCCTTCCCTTGATAAAAAAAGAGTTAACAGGCAAAGAGATTAAAGAGGTAGGTAAAACTAAAATCCATAAGGGAAGATATATCCTTCTTGTGGAAGATGAAAAGGCAATATCCGATGTGCAGTCAAGGGTATTATCCAGGGAACCTTTCAGGCACAAGATTGATGTGGCAGGCACAGGACACATGGCCATTAAATTATTCAAGGAAAACAACTATGACTTTGTAAGCCTTGATTATCTTCTGCCCGGCGGACTCAATGGTATGGATATATATAATAAGATAAGGGAGACACATAAAACACTGCCCATACTTTTTGTTTCAGGCAATATTGAATTCCTGGAATCCATTGAAGATTTAAAAAAGAAGGATCCTAATCTTGACCATCTTTCAAAACCCTGCCAGAATAAGGATTATGTCCAAAGTATTAACAGACTTCTTGGGAATATGCAAAGAAAACCATAATAAAAAGTCATAGTATCCATCCCTTATTTTCAGCCATGTCTTGGGAACAGGGCTCAAACTTAATTTTTTATTCCCTGCCAATGGTCTCTTCCCGGCTCTTGCCAATATTAATACCATTCACCATCATATGCAGCGGTGTAATGAGTGGATAGATAAAAATTCAGACGTCTGGCAAAATACAGCCATTATCTGTACTGATCAAGATGTATTTCTATGTTTTTTAATTCAAGCAAATCACCTGTATTTTTATCT
>CAZQJS010000082.1:0-10665 GCA_964593725.1 uncultured Desulfobacterales bacterium | reverse complement strand
GATTCTTTGTGATAAAATAGGCATTATTCAAATTATAACTCTGAAGAGCATAAAAGCTACCGGACCACTTCTCCGTTATGAGCATTAAAAAGAACAGGAAAACTGATGATTTCTGCTTCAGGATTGCTTTTTTCATCTAATATATTGTTCTGTTTTTGGGGCCCGCTATAGTATTATAATTGATGACAACCTGCAGGTTGAAAAATTCCTGTTTTTAGATTAAAAAGACCTTGTTCTTGGAGTGCATGCAATATTTCTAAAAAAGCTTGACAAAAGCTTGAAAAGTTGCATAGCTTGAAACTAGTTTTAATAAGGATAAACTATGCTGGAAAAACAGATTGCAGGTAAAATCAGGAAAATAAGAAATCAAAGAGGGTATACATTGGAACAGCTGGGAAAACTGTCCGGCCTTTCCAAGGGTCTGTTGTCAAAAATAGAAAACTGCCAGGTTTCTCCTCCCATAGCCACATTGTCAAAAATATCATCAAGCCTGAATGTACCCATAGGTATATTCTTTGATGCAGACGATGACATGGCAGAACAAAGATATGCCGTGACATTAAAGAGTGACCGTAAACAGGTAAATACAAACAAGGCCATGGCAGAGCTGAATTATTTTTCATTGTCAGGCTTCAGATCAGATAAGCTTATGGAACCATTTGTTGTGCAATATCCGATCATCAACAAGAAGCCGACAAAACTTTATGATCACCCGGGTGAAGAGTTTCTGTTTGTATTAAAAGGGGAGATTGAATTTATATTCGGGGAAAAGATAATCAGCCTTAAATCTGGTGACTCGATCCACTTTGATCCAAAAACCCCTCATCGGGCAAGAAATGCAGGAAAAGATAAAAGTGAATGCCTTATCATTGTTGCTGACAAGGAGAAGTGATGAATATTACAATTATTGGTGCAGGTGCCATGGGAAGTCTCTTTGGATCCTTTCTGGTCCGGACAGGAGAGAGTGTTCTACTTGTTGATACATGGCAGGAGCATGTAAATGCCATTAACACCCGGGGACTTGGAGTTGAATTCAATGGGAAAATAAAGCGTGTGGATATAGTGGCAGCCCATGATATCCCGGCAGATGGAAAATCAGATCTGGTAATTATTTTTGTAAAGTCCACACAGACAGAGCAGGTTGCGCCCGGGGCAGTAAAATGTCTGAAAAGCAATGGTTTTGTGTTGACCCTGCAAAACGGCATGGGTAATGCAGATGGAATCGCAAAATATGTGCCGTTGGACAGGGTCATAGCCGGGACAACATCCCACGGTGCAACCCTGCTTGAGCCCGGGCTTATACGCCATGCCGGTGTTGGCCCCACTGTGATGGGGATGTGGTCAGAAAAGAGTAATGCCGGACTTGAAAACATTAAAGAACTATTCTTAAGAGCAGGCATTGACACCCGTATTGACGACAATATCCCTGTTGTGATCTGGAAAAAGCTTGTAATTAATATTGGAATCAATGCCATTACTGCCCTGACCGGGATAAGGAATGGCAGCATACTTGATGCACCTCCCACAGGAGAACTGGTTCGATCCGCTGTGGAAGAGGCCTGCAAAGTTGCATTGGCCCATGGTGTAGAACTTCCTGACAATATGGCTGATCAGGTATTTAAAGTGGCCAAAGCAACCGGGTCCAACCGGTCATCCATGGGACAGGATGTGGATAACAGGAGGCAGACTGAAATTGATGCAATAAATGGAGCCATTGTCACCCTGGCAGAAGAAAAGGCAATTTCAGTTCCGGTCAACAAAACATTGACAGCATTAATTCAAACAGTACAAAAAAATTATAATAATAAGGAAAATTAACAAAATGAAGAAAATTACGATTCAGGATGTCAAACAGGCAAAAGTAGAGAATAGAAAACTTGTAATGCTGACAGCATATGACTATCCCTTTGGGTTAATGGCAGATGAGGCCGGAGTTGATATTGTTCTTGTGGGGGATTCGCTGGGTATGGTGGTCATGGGACTTGACGGTACAGTGGAAGTTACCATGGATCATATGATACACCATATAAAAGCTGTGGTCAGGGGATGCAGAAGTCCACTGATTGTTGGTGATATGCCCTTTATGAGTTACAATACTTCCATCCGGGAAGCGATTATCAATGCCGGGCGTTTGATGAAAGAAGGCGGCTGCGATGTTATCAAACTTGAAGGCGGAGTGGATTTTGCTCCCACCATTGAAGCAATTGTAAAAGCTGGTATCCCTGTCCAGGGTCATATCGGCCTGACTCCCCAGACAGCAAGCGCACTTGGCGGATTTAAAATGCAGGGAAAAGATGCACAGGCAGCCAGAAAAATTATTGAGGATGCAAAAGCTCTGGAAGCAGCCGGTGTTTTTTCCATGATTCTTGAAGCGGTTCCTGCACCATTAGGGAAGCTTATTGCCCGGACGGTCAGTGTTCCTGTTATTGGTATCGGAGCTGGTAATGATGTTGACGGTCAGGTACTTGTCACCCACGATATGATAGGATTGTTTGATAAATTTGTACCGAAATTTGTTAAACAATACACAAAGATCAGGCCTATAATTATTGATGCCATGAAAGCCTATAAAGAAGAGGTTGCAGATGGCAGCTTTCCTGCACAAGAACATTGTTTTACCATGCCGGAAGAAACTGTTGAAGAATTAAAGAAAAGTTTATAAAGGACCCGGGTCTTAAACCATGGATTTGTACAAAAAAGACACAAACCAGGAATAAAATTCATGATTTGTTACCATTGGTTTTTGGAGTAGATTAATGAAAATTGTTATTGCCATGATGAAGCATGAAACCAACACTTTTTCACCTGTTGTCACCCATTGGAAACGATTTGAAAACTGGGGTGCATATTTTGGCAGAAAAGCATTTCAGGCTTATGAAAATACCGGAATGCCCATGGCAGCATATATTGATCTTGCAAAGAGAGCCAAAGCAGAAATAGTAACACCGGTTGCAGCAGAAGCCATGCCATCGGGTATTGTTACGGCTGATGCCTATAACAGGATGTCAGATGCCATCTGTGATGCTGTCGATGCCGGATGTGACCTGGCACTTCTGGATCTCCACGGAGCCATGGTTACAGAGACAACCATGGATGGTGAAGGCACATTGCTGGAAAGGATCCGAACCATTGCTCCCGGACTTCCCATTGCAGTGACTCTGGACTTCCATTGTAATCTTACACAGAAAATGGTGGATAATTGTACAGCCTTAATCGGGTATAAAACATACCCCCATGTGGATATGTACCAGGCAGGACTCCAGGTTGGGCGTATTCTCATGGACAGCATGGAAGGGAAGGTCTGCCCGGTTATGGTTTCAAAAAAGCTGCCCATGTTAACCCATACTTTAAAACAGGGAACCGATGATCAGCCTGTAAAATCATTGATAGCGGCCTGTCTGGATGCCGAGGATTCAGAATCTGTTCTGGCGGCTACATTTTTTGGAGGATTTCCCCTGGCTGATATGCCCGATGCAGGTGCAAGTACAATTGTAATCAGTGATAATGATGAAAAGAGAGCAGAAGAAAAAGCAGAAGATATTGCAAAACTTGCCTGGGAAAAAAGAGAAGCGTTTATTTATCACAGCCGTCCTTTGTCTGAATCGATTGCCCGGGCTAAAAAACTTGCTGATTACCCTGTTCTGCTTCTGGATCATGAAGATAACTGCGGATCAGGCGGAACCCAGGATGTCATGGCTGTTATCAGAGAGATCATTTATCAGAACCTTGATGGTGTTGCAGTAGCAGCAGTTTTTGATCCGGAGGCAGTGGAAAAGATGCGCCAGGTCGGTGTGGGTGCCGAAATAACGCTTCTGCTCGGTGGAAAGATTCCCATGCCTTCTCTTTTCTTAAAGGCAGCTCCCCTTGAGATCAGAGGACGGGTAAAAGCTTTGACAGATGGGCGCTGGATTGTCCATGGTCCCATGTATACAGGTGTTAAGGTTGACATGGGCCCAACTGCAGTACTGGATACAGGTAAGGTCAAAATTGTGGTTGTCTCCCTTCACCATGAGCCCTGGGATATTGGCGTATTTACCTCTGTGGGAATTCAGCCCTGCCATGAAAAATATCTGCTTTTGAAATCACGGATTCACTACAGGGCAGGATTTGCATCCATTGGAAAGCATACTCTGCTTTGTGACGGAGAAGGAGTGACAACTTCCAGAAATGAGCTGCTGAACTATCAAAATATCAGGCGGCCGGTTTTCCCTTTGGATAGTGATGTGGTATTTTGATTTATTATGGAATGAAATTAAAGGCAAAAAACAGATGATAATTAAAACAGGCAGAAAAAATTTAATTACTGATGTCCCTGGGATTATGGTGGGAAATGCAGAAGATGTCAATTTGAGAAGCGGGGTAACCGTGGTTATACCTGATGATCCTGCTGTTGCTTCAGTGGATGTCCGGGGCGGGGGTCCGGGAAGCCGTGAGACAGAGGCTTTGAATTCCGATTGCCTGGTGGATGTGGTCCATGCTGTGGTTTTGAGCGGAGGATCAGCCTTTGGACTGGATGCTGCGGGCGGGGTCATGTCATATCTTGCAAAAAAGAAAATTGGGTTCCAGCTGGAAGATGCTGTAATACCGATAGTTCCCAGTGCTATTTTATTTGACCTCTTAAACGGTGGAAATAAAGACTGGGGGGATGTTTCACCCTATGCTGCACTGGGCCGGAAGGCAGCTGCCTGTTCAAGTTCTGATTTTATGCTGGGAAACAGGGGCGCAGGCCTTGGTGCTGTGGCCGGAGGAATAAAAGGGGGATTGGGAAGCGCATCTTTTGTGTATGAAGATGGCGGCAATGTGATAACCATTGGTGCCATTGCTGCGGTTAATTCCATGGGTTCTGTGACCATGCCTGAAAGTGCGGTAATGTGGGCAGCTCCGTTTGAACAGGGTAATGAACTTGGCGGCCAGCCTGCACCGGAAAAAAGAAATGGTTTTGACCTTGATTATACCTTTGAACTTCCCGTGGGGAAAAACACAACACTTGTTGTAGTTGCAACAGATGCTGTTTTAACCAAACCCCAGGCACGGAGGGTGGCTATTATGGCCCAGGACGGGCTTGCCCGCGCCATCCGGCCGGTTCATTCTCCCTTTGACGGAGACAGCCTGTTTGTATTGTCCACTGGGAAACAGATTCCTGCAGATCCGATTGTCAGTATTGCACGGCTGGGGATGCTTGCAGGGGACTGTGTGGCAAGGGCTGTTGCCCGGGGTGTTTATGAGGCAGTAAGTTTTGGCGGGTTTGAAAGTTACCAGGAAAGGTTTGGTAGCCAATTACTCAGGAAATTATGATAATAGTGTAATAATGAGTATATCATTTTAACCAAAGGAGGTTGGGGTATGAAAGAAATTAAAATTGTAATGCAGGGTATGGTTGTGCTGTTGCTGCTGTTGATTATGTCGTCGCCGGCAATGGCTGTTAAGACCAGTTTAACAATGGGTATGGTGCTGGAACCCCCGCACCTTGACCCGACAGCAGGTGCGGCAGCTGCCATTGATGAAATAGTATATGCCAATGTGTTTGAAGGATTGACACGGATTGACAAAAATGGAGCAGTTAAACCTGCCCTGGCAGAAACCTGGGATATTTCCAAAGATAAAAAGGTTTATACATTCCATCTGCGAAAAGGGGTTAAATTCCATGACGGTTCAAGCTTTGATGCAGGGGATGTGGTCTTTTCCTTTGAAAGGGCACTTGCAGATAAGAGTGTCAATGCCCAGAAAGCACTGTTTAAACCAATTTTATCCGTTGAAAAAAAGGATGCAGACACTGTTGTTATTAAGCTGAATCATCCCACAGGCAGTTTTCTGTTTAATATGGGCTGGGGAGATGCAGTGATTGTTGATCCTGCCAGTGCAGGTAAAAATAAAAGCCATCCGGTTGGCACAGGGCCTTTTAAGTTTAAACGATGGGTAAAGGGAGATCGCATTGAACTTGTAAAAAACGAGTCCTACTGGGGAACACCTGCTAAGTTAAACACAGCTGTTTTTAAAATTATTCCTGATCCTGCTGCTGCTGTTTCTGCCCTGCTTGCAGGAGATATTGATGCCTTTGCCAATCTTCCGGCACCGGAAACAATTTCACAGTTTAAGACAGATCCGAAATTCAAGGTTGTGATCGGCAGTACAGAAGGCGAGACAATCCTGTCCACCAATAATAAACGCGGCCCCTTTGCCAAATTAAAAGTCAGGCAGGCCATTGCCCATGCTTTAAACCGTGAGGCAATTATTGACGGTGCCATGTTTGGTTTTGGAACCCCCATTGGAACCCATTTTGCTCCCCACCATCCTGCCTATGTTGATCTGACAGGCCGGTTTGAGTTTAATATTCCAAAGGCTAAAAAGCTTATGGCAGAAGCAGGTTATCCAGACGGATTTAAAGCAGTTATTAAACTGCCGCCTCCAAGTTATGCCCGCAGGGGAGGAGAGATTATTGCTTCGCAGCTTGCAAAAATCGGGATCAAACTTGAGATTGTCCCTGTTGAGTGGGCCCAGTGGCTGGATCAGGTGTTTAAGAAAAAAGATTATGACTTAACCATTGTATCCCATACTGAACCTATGGATATTGGCATATATGCCAGGGAAAATTATTATTTCAATTATGACAATCCAGAGTTCCGGGAATTAATAGCAAAACTGGATGCAACGGTTGATGTTAAGAGCCGTTATAAATTAATGAAAAAAGCACAAATGATAATCTCTGAGGATTGCGTCAATGGTTTTTTATTTCAGCTTGCAAAGCATGGAGTCTGGAATAAAAATATCCGGGGATTGTGGGAAAACAGTCCGATCCAGGCAAATGATCTCACAAAAGTATACTGGGTTAAATAATACCCATGGGAGTGTTTTTATTCAAGCGGCTCATGACAATGATTATAACGTTATGGGCTGCTTCCCTTGTTGTTTTTCTTGTTCTTGAAATTCTGCCGGGCGATCCGGCTTCTGTTATGCTTGGGATTAATGCCGAGCCTGAAACCCTGGCAGCACTCCGGGAACAGATGGGATTGGACAGGCCGGTTGTGATACGGTATGCAGGCTGGCTTGGAGATCTTATGACCGGGGATTTGGGGGTCAGCTATACCTATGATGTTCCTGTTTCAGAACTCATAGGAGAGCGGATATGTTTAAGCTTTCCCCTGGCTGTTTTTGCCATTGTACTTTCCACTCTGATTGCTATTCCCCTGGGAATTCTGGCTGCGGCAAATCATACGAAAATCACGGATTTTATGGTAATGATTTTTTCCCAGCTGGGTATTGCTCTTCCTAATTTCTGGTTTGCAATGCTGCTTATTATTTTTTTTTCAGTATTCCTGGGCCTGCTGCCGGCAGGAGGGTTTGCCGGGTGGGATGCAGGTATTGTGCCTGCCCTGACCTCCCTTTTGCTGCCGACAATTTCCCTTGCACTCCCCCAGGCAGCTATTTTGGCCCGGGTTACGCGCTCTTCACTGCTGGAAGTGCTCAGGGAGGACTATATCAGAACTGCCCAGGCCAAGGGAAGCAGTCCCAGGCGGACATTGTGGCGGCATGCCCTGAGAAATGCCATGATCCCGGTTGTTACCATCATGGGCCTGCAATTCTCATTTTTGCTTGCAGGAACCATTATTATTGAGAATGTTTTTTATCTGCCTGGGATAGGGCGGCTGATTTTCCAGGCCATAGCCCAGAGGGATCTGATCGTTGTAAAAAACCTTGTGGTACTGCTTGCAGCATCTGTTATTGTAATCAATTCAGTTGTTGATCTGCTCTATGCTGTGATCGATCCCAGGCTGCGGAGGGGGCAGCATGGTTGAACGACTGGGTGAGATCTTCTGCCATGGTTTAGGAAATAAGAGTTTTGTTGTGGGGGGAATTATCACATCTCTCTTTTTTGCCGTGGCACTGTTGTCCTATTTCTGGACCCCATATCCCATTGATAACATAGTAATTTCTGACAAGCTTCTTGGCCCCTGCAGCCGGTACCTGCTTGGGACTGACCACTTTGGCAGGGATATTTTATCCATGCTGATCATGGGAGCCAGAAATTCAATTATTGTGGCCTTTATTGCCATTGCCATTGGTATTGGTATTGGTGTTCCCCTCGGACTGATTGCTGCATCCAGGCAGGGTTGGGTGGATGATTTGATAATGCGGTTTAATGATTTTACCCTGGCCTTTCCTTCCCTGATTTCAGCCATAATGATCACAGCAATTATGGGGCCTGGGGCAGTCAATTCAATCATAGCCATTGGTATTTTTAATATTCCTGTTTTTGCCCGGGTTGTCCGGGGAGCAGGTTTAAGCATCTGGAAAAAAGATTTTATACTTGCTGCGCGCAGTGCAGGAAAACAGAGATTCAGGATATCCATTGAGCATATCCTGCCCAACACCTTAAGTGTACTCATTGTCCAGGCAACCATCCAGTTTGCCATTGGTATCCTGGCCGAAGCCGGGCTTAGCTATCTGGGACTTGGAACCCAGCCTCCGGCAGCATCCTGGGGTAAGATGCTCAACGAAGCCCAGACATTTCTTCACTTTGCCCCCCAATTGGCCATTTATCCGGGGTTGGCCATAGCCTTTACAGTACTTGGCTTAAATCTTTTCGGGGACGGGTTAAGGGATGTTCTTGATCCTAAACTCAGGCGGAACAGGTGATATGTGATATGACACTACTCCATGTAAAAGATCTGTACGTAACAATTGATACCATGGATGGACCCCTGGAGATTATCAAGGGTATTGATTTTTCCATAAATAAGGGAGATCGTCTGGGTATTGTGGGAGAGTCCGGGTGCGGCAAATCGATTACTTCCCTTGCCATTCTTGGGCTGCTTCCGGACAAGTCCGGGGTTTCAGGACAGATTCTTCTGGATAAAGAAGATATTGCATTATATGATGACCACAGGATGTGCAGTATCAGGGGAGATCGGATAGGCATGATTTTTCAGGAGCCTATGACAGCCCTGAACCCGGTAAAAACCATTGGTGATCAGATTGCAGAAAGCCTGATTCTTCATACTGAAATGGGAAAACATGATATCCTGCATAAGGTTGAGGAGTTAATGGACAGTGTGGGCCTGCCTGTGAACCGCTTTGCTTTAAATCTCTATCCCCACCAATTATCAGGGGGTCAGCGTCAGAGGGTGATGATCGCCATTGCCATTGCCTGTAAACCAGATATCCTCATAGCAGATGAGCCCACAACAGCTCTGGATGTAACTGTACAGATGCAGGTTCTTAAGTTAATTATCGATCTTGCAGATAAATCCGGTATGGCATTAATAATAATAAGTCATGATCTTGGTGTGATAGCCCAGACAACCGGGAAAGTAATGGTCATGTATACAGGTAAAGTAATGGAAAAGGGCTTAACATCAGATCTGTTTAAACAGATGAGCCACCCCTATACCCATGGCCTGTTTAATGCTATCCCGCAGCCTGGCTCTTCCCGTATAAGAGGCAGAAAACGTCTGTTCAGTATCCCGGGCCATGTACCTGATCCCAGAATGGAACACACCGGCTGTGTGTTTGTCAGAAGATGCATACATGCAACAGATATCTGCTGGACATCCGATCCACCGGGAGTTGATATATCACCAGGACACAGGGCCTGGTGCTTTCATCCTGTTTTTAACAGGCAGGAGGAATAATGTCTCTTATTAAGATTGAAAACCTGGTTAAAGACTATCCACTGCCTAAAAAGCATTTATTCCGTAAAGCACCTGTTTTTCGTGCCCTCCATGGTATTAATCTTGAGATTGAGCAAGGGGACAGCTTTGGTATTGTGGGAGAGTCAGGATGCGGAAAATCTACATTGGCACGGATAGTCATGGCATTGGATGAACCCACATCCGGCACAGTATACTATAATGGAGTTGATTTGTTCCGGGCATCCGGGAAAGAGGTACGGGAAATGAGAAAATATTTCCAGATGGTATTTCAAGACCCTTACAGCTCCCTGAATCCCAGAAAAAAGATACTTGCCATTGTATCAGAACCCCTGGATATGCTGGAAAAATCAATTTTACGCAGTAACAGGAAGAAAAGGGTCCAATCAATTCTTAAAGAGGTCGGTATGAATCCGGAGGATATGGGTAAATATCCCCATGAATTTTCAGGTGGTCAAAGGCAGAGAATTGCCATTGCAAGGGCATTGATTACAAAGCCATCTTTGATTGTTGCCGATGAAGCCGTATCTGCACTTGATGTATCTGTCCAGGCCCAGGTGCTGAATCTGATCATGGACCTCCAGGAAAAATATAATCTGACTCTAATGTTCATAAGTCATGATTTAAGTGTGATTGAATTCATCACCCATAAACTTGCTGTGATTTATCTTGGGAAAATTGTGGAGCAGGGAGATACGGCCCGTGTTTTTGAAAATCCGCGCCATCCCTATACTAAACTTCTGCTGTCAGCCATACCAAGTGTTGATCCTGATGTTAAAAACAGATCCATAAATGAGATTAACCCTGACTTAAGCTCCATGGAACATATTGCGGGCCGGGGCTGTTCCTTTATTGACCGCTGCTCCCTTGCAACACAGCTGTGCCGGGAACATACCCCCGGGCTTATGGGAGATGACCACCATAAATATGCCTGCCATAATGCTCTTTAGAACCAGCAATTCCCGGTGGTTATTTTTTAAAAGTATTGATAAGGTTTTCAGCTCTGAGAAAGATGTTG
>CAZQJS010000081.1:0-10832 GCA_964593725.1 uncultured Desulfobacterales bacterium | reverse complement strand
AGAAAATTTAAAAAGATGCACTCCAAAAGCATATCCAGGCCTCACTTATTCCTTTGTTAATCTTAAAAATAATTTTTGACCGGGAATTGCTGTTAACCCGTTATATGGAGTTGATAAAACAGACATTGACTGATATAAAGATACAATTTTATGGGTAATTATTATTATAAGGAAGTTGCTTTTGTGAAATATTTTTTATATAAATTTTTTTTTACATATCCTAAAGTATTTTCTTTTCTTTATTATTACACCAGAAAAGCCTGGAGAGAAGAGTTTGAAGACCGGATAAAATTCTGCTACAAAAAAAATGATCCAGAAGAGATCAAGAAGATTGTAAAGGGTATTGCCGAAATTAAAGGCACCAGAAAAGCTCAGAAATACCTGATCCCGCATATTAACAAACAATTTGTGGAAAAATTTGTTTCTGTAAAAGGCATTCAATATCTTAATCAAGCCATAAAGGAACAAAGGGGGGTTGTCCTTATGACCGCTCATATTGGTTCTCCGCATCAATCCTTCTGCTCATTAAGGGCCATGGGGTACAATGTGATTGTTGTCAAAGGCGGCAAGCCTCTCCTTAAAAACCACCATAAATATAAATATTTTGATACAGAGGACAACACTATTTTTGTTCATAAATCTGTTCCTTCAGAAACCAATAAAAAAAGAATATATAAAATTTTAAACTCCGGAGGGCTGATATATTATACCGCTGACGCAGGCCTTGGAGAAAAAAGTATAAAAGCCATGTTTCTCGGCAAGAAAATGAATTTTCCAACAGGTATGGTGCATTTGGCACATCAGGCCAATGCTGTCTTGATACCTTTAATACATCTATATGATAGCGGCAGAATTACTTTGATATTTAAAGAGCCTGTTAATAATAACCGGGAAGATGACTTATGCGGGTATAATAACATCATAAGAAAGTATATAGAAATCCTGGAAGAGTATATTATTAAATACCCTGAACAGTATATAGGTATTTATGGTCCCAATGTATTATCACTATATTATCAATCCCATAACAGAAAGTAGAGTATTAAGGTTATACATAAATCATATACAGACCTGACAGGAATGGGTATAAATACCATTATTAACTAACCAAATGAATTTTTTTAAGAATCAAGGATATGAAAATGGGTGATGAAAATCAACTGGTGTATATTAAAAAGCATAAAGATCAATTCCATGGTCCGTTTCTGGAAGTTGGATCAAAGGATTATGGAGGGATTCAGGCCATAAGGACAATGTTCAAAGACCAGAGTGAATATGTTGGGGCTGATATGCTTGAAGGTTCTGGTGTTGATGTGGTAATGGATTTTACCCGGGGATTTAATACCATTGATTCAAAACTGAATGGAAAACGTTTTGGCACAATTTTCTGTATAAGCGTTATGGAACATTGTGACCAGCCGTTTAAAATGGCAGAAAACCTCACAAAACTGCTGAAACCCGGAGGGAGAATATATGTTTCTGTCCCCTTTTCCTGGAAATTCCATGGGTTTCCATCTGATTACTGGCGTTTTACTCCCCAGGGGGTAAAAAAACTTTTTCCTGATCTTGAGTTCAGCAATGAAGACTGTCTTGCCTCAACTTCAAAGGACCTTGAATTTTATAATACAGACAGTGAGGTCGGAAAAATAAAATTCAGTTTTAAAACTGAGATGAAAAAAGGCAATTTCTCCAGGGCAGTTTCTGTAAAAATTTTAAAAGCCCTTTCCAGGATAGGGCTTTTAACATGGCTTGCGGGTTACAGGTATCTGCTTACACCTACAATGATAAACATGATAGGAACTTATAAGGCAGATAAATAATAATTTTATAAATCATACATCAACTATTTACAGAAAACAGCGACCATGAAAATATGCTACCTTATACACGATCAGGACGGACTTTTTTACCGCCATGGCCAATACCTGCCTCTCTTTGCTGAAAAAAAAATTAATATAGAATCAATCCCGGTAAAAAAAAATTTTTTCACAAGGTTTATGGCAGTTTTAAAAGCATCAGAATATGATATTGTTATTGTACGGAGAAAACTGCTTCAGCCATGGGAGAATATGCTGTTAAAGATCAAACCCTGCAAAGTGGTCTTTGATTTTGATGATGCAATATTATTCAAGTCTTCTGCACCCTACCATTCATTGGGACGGAAAATTAAATTCATAAGCATGATGAAATCTGCTGATATTATTATTGCAGGCAATTCATATTTAAAAAGCCTTGCTGCAAAATATACAATTGTAAACAAAATACACATACTTCCAACAGCAGTTGATTTATCAAAATACAGAAAAAAAGATTATACTGAAAAATCTTCCAAAGTCACCCTTGGCTGGATTGGCAGCAGATCAACATTAAAATACCTGAAAGAGCTTAAACCTGTGCTTAATAGGCTTGGGGCAAGATATAAAAATCTGAAACTCAAGATAGTTGCAGACATGTTTTTTGACCTGGATGACCTGCCTGTTGAAAAAAAGGAGTGGGGCTATGATAGTGAGGTTGATGATCTGAAAAGCTTTGACATAGGACTTATGCCCCTGGAAGACAATATCTGGTCCAGAGGGAAATGCAGCTTTAAACTCATACAGTATCTGGCGGTTGGGATACCCTGTGTATGCTCCCCTGTGGGTATGAATTGTGATGTAATTGAAAACGGAAAGACCGGATTATGGGCAAGCTCCCCTGCAGAGTGGGAAAAACAATTATCCAGACTCATTGAAGATGCCGGGCTGAGGGAAAAAATGGGATCAGCTGCAGGCAAACAAGCATGTCTCTATGATCAGAGATTTATATTCAATAAATTTTATAAAATACTATTAAATACAATGGAGAGTGAATGATTGACCAGTTGATCTATTATATGCTGAAAGTTTTTGTATTTCTAATTGCACATATACCTCGCAGAATCGGGCTGAAACTTTTCAGCTTCATTGGGTTGGTATGGTATATTCTGGACAAAAAAAGACGGGCCAAAGCTTTTGGCAATATCAGTACTAAATTTGATAAAAACATGGATAAAAAAAGGGTTAATAAACTTATCCGTAAAAATTTCTCACACTTCTGCATGAGTATATTTGATGTCCTCTGGGGCATTTATATGAATTTAGAAAATGGTGACAAGTGGTTTGAGATCCAAGGGAAAGATATATTAACCCGGATCAAACAGAGCAGCAAAGGAAGCTTTTTTATCACCAGCCACTTTGGGATATGGGAGTTGTTCATACCTTTTTTTGAAAAAGAAAAGGTTAACTGGCACTCAGTTTATCAGCCCATCAAGCCTGCTGTGGTGGACAGATTTGTTAAGGAGAAAAGACTCAGGTTTAAGACAGGCAGCCTGTTTCCACTTCATAGGGCACTCGATGGCATAACCAGTGCTTTTAATCGAGGTGAGAATGTAGGACTGATTATTGATAAAAGAGTGCCTCCAGAAAAAGGTGTGGTTGTCAATTTTTTTGGTTCCAGAATTATTGTAAATAAAAATATAGCAAAGCTTGCATTGCAGACCGGGATACCTGTAATACCAATATTTCTTGTTAGGTATAAGAACCGGTATAAAGCAATTTTCCTGTCTGAAATTAAAATTAAAAAAACCGGGGATGAAATTAAAGATATTGAAAGAACAGCCCAGCAGTTTATAACGGTTATTGAAGAGATGATAAGAAGATATCCAGAGCAGTACCCATGGTATTATAATAGATGGAAGCCCCGTCCCTACAGCAGATTAATCAGGTAACCCTGCTGCCGGTCTCCTGTCAGACATGTATTTTTCAATCCTCTTCTTGATAAGGTCTTTAAATTTCTGTTCATGTCCCGGTTTAAACTTAATCTTAACCCCGATTACAATCAACCTTGCTGATGGAAAGATTGCAGAAATTAACTCTTTAATCTTAACATAGTCCTTTTGGGTTGTGACAAGGAAATCTGCTCTGCTCTCCAGGTATCTATCATGTATCTCCTTAATATTTTTTTCTGTGTACCTGTGGTGATCAGGATATTCCATGGAGCCTTTTACTGAAATATTCAATTTTCCACAGCTCTTTTTAAAATCTGTATTATCTGCAATCCCGGAAAAGAGAAAACCAGTGATGCATGGGTCTTTCCCATCAAAAGTCAATTGACAGTTATTTGAATCTGCCACATGGGCAGAATGGGAGGCATGGAATAATGGCCTGCGCTTCAGAAGCGCTGCATTTTTTCCGTCTTGATTTAATTTATCCATGCCATTCCACCTTGTCAATATTACTGCATCACTACGGAGCAGCGAGTCAGGTTTTTCCCTTAATTTACCCCTTGGTATAAGTTCAAGATTCCCAAAGGGTCTGTTAAAATCACAAAGCACCAGATCAAGATCCCGTTTAAGGGCAATATGCTGGAAAGCATCATCCAATATGATTACATCGGGGTTAAATCGTTTTATTGCAAGAATTCCTGCATTATACCTGTTTTTACCGACAATAACCGGCACATCCAGGTTTTCTGCCATCATATATGCTTCATCACCTGCTTCAGACACGGATAAAAAGATTTTCCGGCCGTCACTGACAATGGCCCGGGGTTTTTCATATGTTCCATGGTATCCCCTTGTTATAATAACAGACTTATAACCTAAATTTCCAACCATCCTGGCCACACACATGGTCATGGGAGTCTTGCCGGTTCCCCCTGCAACAATATTTCCAATACTTATGACAAAACATGGCAGCTTCCCTGTTCTGAAGATTTTATATTGATACAGAAAATTTCTTATTACTATCCCGGCATAGTAGAGTCTGGAGCAGAATAACAGAAAATTTTCCAATGAAAAGAAACTATCCCCGGTGCCGGAGCCAGCAGTGGTTTTAGTCATAATTTGCTCTATTTTTCTGGTTATTTTTATTATCATTAACAACCCGGTATTAATCATCAATTGTTATTAAAAACAACACTGCAAAGCAGAAGAAAAATAAATTTGCTATCCATGCGCTGGCAAACGGAGGCAGGACTTTGCCATATCCAAGGGAGATACAAAACCCATGCATGATATAATACAGAAAGGAGATGCCTATACCCATGGCAATACCCAGGGGCATATTCACCTTTACAACAGAACGCATACCAATGGCTGCTCCTATCATGGCCATGAGAAGGCATACAAAGGGAAAGGCAGTTTTGGCAAAAAAATCCACTTTATAAGTGGTCGCATCATACCCTTCTCCCTCAACCTTCTTTACATATTCTGCCAGCTCAAAGATACTCATTTCATTGGATTTTTTCACAATCTCTTCAAGATCTCCAGGCTCAAGGTCCATGGTATAAACTCTATTTCCATAGGATTTAACAGAATAACCCTGTGCTTCTTCATTGTAATTCTGCTCAAGGACTTTTGAAAATGACCATTGCTTATTTTTATAGACACCTTTTTGTGCATCAATTCTCCTTGTCATATTAAAATTTTCATCAAACTCAGTTAAAATAATCCCTGAGATGGTTTTATCCTGGGGATTGAAATAGTTTATGTGAATAATCACATTATCCTGGCGCAGCCATACATCTTTTCGTGCCCGGTGAACATGTTTTCTTCCTTTGATAACATTATATTTTACCTCTATGGATTTGGCCTTTGTTACAGGGACAATGGTTTCACCAAGAAGAAATACAAGTCCCATTAAAACAATGCCGGAAAAAATCACAGGTTTGACAAGATGATATACACTTATTCCTCCGGATTTAATTGCAACAAGTTCATTATTCCTGTTCATTATTCCAAAGGTTGTAATCACAGAGAGAATAATCACTGCCGGGACAAGCCCCACAAGCATTATGGGGGCCCTTAAAAGTACATACTCAAATGTTTGAAAAACAGAAGCCTTGCTTTCAAGAAACAGATCCAGCTTTGCAAGATAATCCACAGACAGCAGTACAACCATAATAATGCACTGAATGATTGTGAAAAATTTTATAAACTCTTTTGAATAATATTTGTGCAGGACTGATATCATTTTTCTGCCTTTTTTCTGCCAAATGTAAAACGAACCTGTGAAATAAATGTCTTTGTCCCCTTTAAAATAAACAAAGGCATTTTAACAGGTCTCTCCTGAACATTTCTATGCAAAAGGTATATGCCTATGGATAACATGATAAAGTCAGGCAGCCACATACCGATAAAAGGTGGATATGCTCCTGATTCACCGGCAGACAATCCAACGGCAAACAAAATATAATAAATTATAAAAAAGAATAATCCCAGACCAAAACCTGAAGAGCGCTTAAGTGAAACAGATTGTATCCCAAGGGGGAAAGCCAGAATACCAAGGCATAGGCATGCAAATGGCAATGAAAACTTGCCATGGAACTCCATAAGTGCCTCATTTAAGTCAGCTGTATTACTATTTGCAGGATCATCTATGAACTTTTTAAGTTCAGCAAGGTTCATTTCATCCAGCTCTTTTTTCCGCTGTGTATTGGGGTTTTTCAGGATCCGCCGTAAATCTATATTTATATCATAGCTTGAGAAGAAAATTGTATTTACAGAGCCTTTGGAAATATTTACCCTGTTTATTCTACCGTTATAGAGGCGCAGCGTATAAAGCTTTAATGCTTTATTTAAAACCAGTATTCCTTCAGGAGCAGTTGATATCACTACCATATCCTTTGTCCTGCTGTCTTCTATAAAAACATCGTTTAATTTTTTTGTTCCAGAGTCCACACCGCTGATATATATCATCATCCCCTGGATATCAGTATTAAATACCTGGGGCTGCAAAGCAATACCAAGGCTTGACTGTGCGATTTCCATGGTCTTATTCTCAACTGCATGCTTGCTCCACGGCACTGCAGCAATGGAAACCACAAAGGCAATACCTGTAACCACAGTGCAGAACAGAAGGATAGGAGGTAAGAGTCTGTACAATGATACTCCGCCTCCTTTTAAGGCAATTATCTCATTGTCACCTGCCATGCGCATAAAAGTCAACATCACGGAAATCATAACAGACATGGGAAAGATAAATTCCAGAAACCTTGGAAAAGAAAAGATCAGAAGGAGAAAAAGGGAGACAACAGATGCATTGTGATTCACTATCATATTTGTGAATTCCGGAATTTTTGCCATTAAAAAAATAAACGACAAAAACAGGAGAGAAACAACAAAGGGAGAGATGAGCTCCCTAATTATGTGTCTGCTTATGATGGTAGTAAATTTCATGTACCCATTACTGAATAAATTAAAAGGCATATTTAACATTTATTTATTTCATGGTAAATAATTATTTATGAAAGCTTTGATAATAGCAAACGGAAATATTAAAAATCCAGAGCATTTATTAAAATTAATATCCCGGGCTGACCTTGTTATTTGTGCCGATGGAGGTACAAATCATCTTGAAAAGATAAAAATAGTACCCCATATTATAATTGGTGATCTTGACTCAATAAATACATATGGGAAAACCCTTATAAAAAAAAATATTGTAAAGCTTATACAATACCCTGGCAACAAGGATGCAACCGATACGGAACTTGCAGCTTTATATGCAGTTGAGCAAGGTGCCTTTGATATTACTTTTACAGGTGTTACCGGCACACGCCTTGATCATACCCTTGCCAATATCTTTCTTTTAAAACAGATGGCTGACATCAATATAAAAAGTCGAATTATTGATGATAACAATAAAATTTTCCTGGTTCAGGATAAAACAATTATTAAAAAAAACAAAGATTCTTTTATCTCACTGCTTCCCCTGACCGCAAAAGTGGAAGGTATAACAACCACCGGGCTTGAATATGAGTTAAACAACGCTGAAATGCAATTCGGAATATCCCTTGGAATCAGTAACCGATTTAAAGAGGACACTGCAACCGTCTCCATTAAAAAGGGGATTCTCATTGCAGCAATATCCAGGGATTAATATCAGCTGGTTCTGTATTACCGGTTCAATTTTATTTTTCATTTACCAGGAAGAAGATATTTTCACATGCTTGTTATATTGCCTCAACATCAGCTTATATTTTATATGTCTCAACTTTTTCAGGATATAACAGGTTAAAAAAAACCATGGATATGATTTTTTTTCATATTTTTTATAAATCTTCAAAACAAGTTTGATCTGCCGGTCCAGAGCTTTGCCATCGGGTTTGTATACAGTGTAGGTAAGCAGTTTATTACGCGCTTTTTTATATTCATCTCCTGCAAAATTTTTTTGTACACACTTAAGAAGTTCTTTTTCATCCTCCACCAGATCCCCGCCCTGCCATGAGAATGAATTTGCAAAAACATCTGTGGACTTTTGGAAATAGCCGGGCTCCGGGTTCAAAAATATTATGGGTTTATTAAAATGGAACCATTCATAGGCAACAGATGATATATCAGTGATTACCATATCAGACTGCACCATATAGTCCACAATGTTATCATCAATAATGAGCCTTACACTATTTTCTGCATCAAGTTTCAGTATATGGGCATCAATTCTTTCAAAAACGTTCTGGCTCCTTCGCTTCACAATTCCATGGTACTTAATGATGAGGTTGTATTCCCCATGAAGCGCTGAAATAACCTGTTTTGTCCACAACGGCAGGGAGCTGAACTGGTGTTTTCCCTCAATCTCATTAAACAGGGTCGGGGCATATAAAATTGTTTTTCTGTTATTGTTAAAAACCTTTTTCCTCTTCCCAACCAATTTATTATTTATCACAGGGTCTAATTTAGGATAACCTGTCATTTCCCAGTCAGGAAGTTTCTTTAAAATTCCCAGATATTCAAGTTTATCTTTTATCTTTTCTCCTGCAAGAAACAGGTAATCATATTTTATTATCAGGGGGTGCTCTGCATAGTTTTTATCCCCGCAACCATGGAAAACCTGGATCGATTTTACAATGCCAAGTTCACTTAAGTCAGAATAGATCATCAACCTGATTCTGTTCTGTCTGATGGCGATTTTAATATCCTTTATGGAATCACTGAAATATATATTAATACTTAAATGACTGTATTTTTCCCGTAAATAATTATAGGTACTCTGGTTCTTATAAATATAAAAAATACCACCAAGGTGGGAATATAAGAGCAATAATGGAGTTAAGTGTTGAATATCTGCACCGGTAAAATACCCGATTTTATATCTGACAAGTTTTTCTTTTAGCATGGTAAAACAGTACCTGTATCAAACAGAACCTCTGCAACCAGAACCATGGTATAATAATTGAGGTTCTTAAGAATGGTTAATTCCGGAACTCTTTAATCTCATTTACAAACTTTCCATGGACAGAGTCAAACAGCACAGGAAGCTTCTCATAAAAATGATCAAGCAGGGGGAGCATAATCTGCCTTATCTGGGGATGGGATGCCCTGGAACAACGCAATTTAAAAATATGCCTCCACTCTCTTATGTTTGCTGTAACAACAATGTCAGTTTTCAAACTGTTGGGGAGGACACTCCTTGCTTCCTGGGGTTTTGCACCATGGTTAAGGAGGCTGAAATAAGCCTTTTCCGAGGCCAGCATTGATTCCTCCCAGGTTTTATACTCTTTTGATCCAGCAGGAAAATAAAATGGGCGTATAACAGTTATCTCATGGCCGAACTTTTCCTTTGAGTAATTTGCATACCGTGTGCTCTCCTGGCTGAAGGAGCAGAGCCTGTGGCGTACGACTTCATGGGAGATACCACGGTCGCAGATAAGTCTTACAGTAATTGATATATGTTCAATAACGCTTTCATGGCCTGTTTTCATAAGGCTTTTCAGTAATTTTTCAGCAGAACCTGCGGCTATTTTATCTTCTGACTTATAACACGTCCGTGCAGCCTTTTCTAAAAGGTTCATTATCTCATCTTTATCAGCCATATGAAGTATTTCAAATGACGGTTCAATTATTTTCATTTGCTTGCCTTTTCTTTTTTATCTGCCTTGTTCTCTTTATCATCTTTTCCATCTCTCTTTTGAGAAATTCTAGCCTTTAACGAATGTTCTATAAGAAATTCTTCTACTCTGTCAATAGTAGACGATACAATAACATGATCAATTTCAACTTTTTCCACCATATCACCCATGTATGGATTAAGTACTATCCTGAGGTTGTTCTGGAGCTCCTTGACCTTGCTCAAATCTTTAATATCTTTATAAACAAGGGAGCTTAGATATATAAGAACAGCTTCCCTGGCTTTGGGATGAACCTTTGGCAGTTGTGCTCCGGGCATGAACTCTTTTAAGATTATCTTAAGATTTAAACAGAGATATCTGTCCTTGTCCCTGGACCTTACTTTATTAAGATTAACAGTAAAAGGAGCCATCCGGATTGAATTAACACTATTGCCCCCTGCCTGGTTTTTTGGTATTTGAACGGTTTTCCATACTATTATCTGGCCATTTGTATCCATCAATTCCAGCACTTTGTCATCCAACTTGATAATTTCAAAAAAACCTGTACTGTTTTTTTTAAAAATTTTTTCAATATCTGTCTCAAAAACAGTTAAAACAAATGTATTATCCTCAATATGCCATTGTCCCGAAGCTTTTCCCCTGGCCTGGATAATATTGCTTGTAAAGTCAGCAATTTTTACAGAAGCTTCCCATTTATTCTCCATCTTGATTGTAAGATAGATATATGTCTCTGCACTCTTGTTACTCCATCCGCCCAGGATTTTTTCACTAAGCGCAGGCTCCCTGGCACAGCCGGTTAAAAATAACAGGAGCACCAGAAATGGAATAGATAAAAAATATTGTAAAGATTTTACACCTGTTTTCATACTGATTTACCTGGCAATTTAAAAATAGACTCTATTCTAAAGCTAACATGGAGTAAAAATCTGGTCAAGGCTGTTGTGGTTTTTACAGCAATTCCCGGT
>CAZQJS010000080.1:0-11124 GCA_964593725.1 uncultured Desulfobacterales bacterium | reverse complement strand
ACCTGTTCACCAGAATAGAAGGCTCAATTTATACACTGCTTATGTGAGTGCAGAGCCGGCTGCCAAAATACTTGTCATATCTGGTACTTCAATATAATAATGGCAAATCCTGTATATATTTTGGGAATAACAAATAATGTTATATTGTCTTTCAGGGCATAAGATCGGGCAAAGTGTGGCCTGGATATGCTTTTGGAGTGCATCTGTTTCAAATGAAACCTAAACGGAAAAAGCATATCCAGGCCTCACTTATTCCTTTGTTAATCTTAAAAATAATATTTGACCGGAAATTGCTGTAATAAATTGATCTTTCTTGACTCGTACTTTTGTTTATACTATTAATCTTAAAAGAATAAAGATTAATAATTTTTTGGGGAAAATATGGCTAAAAACATTGTGGAAAAAATTGATGACTTTGTAAAGGTCGAAACCATTCTTGTCAGTGTCTCAGACAAAGCAGGCCTTGAAACATTTATCCCGGATCTTCTAAAGATCAATCCTGACCTTACCATCCTCTCAACCGGAGGAACGTATAAAAAGATCAAAGGAATCCTGGGAAACAAGGCAGGCAGGTGCCTGATACAGGTTTCTGAGTATACAGGCCAGCCTGAAACCCAGGGAGGACTTGTGAAAACCCTGGATTTTAAAATTTATCTTGGACTTCTCACTGAGACATACAATGAATCCCACCAGAATGACCTTAAAAGAGTGTCCGGAAAAAAGATTGACATGGTAATTGTGAATCTTTACCCTTTTGCCGATACAATTGCTGAAAATAATGTAACCTGTGAGATGGCACGGGGTAATATTGACATTGGCGGCCCCACCATGATAAGGGCGGCTGCAAAAAATTACATCCGGGTAGCATCTGTTGTTGACCCTTTATCATATCCCTCAATCATTAAAAACATGGAAAAAAATAAAGGCTGTCTCACCCTTGAGAACCGGTTTAATCTGTCGAAAAAAGCATTTGAACACACAGCAGTATATGACAGAACCATTGCTGACTGGCTTTCTGCAAGGACATTAAATGAAGTACATGGATGCTACAACACAGGAGAATAACAATGGGCAATGACCTGAAAAAAATGTATAAGAAAATCATGGACGACCACTTTACTCCGCACATGGAGATTTCATTTGTTGATAAAGACAAAAAACAGACCCTGTTCTATGAAAAGGTCTCCTGGACAATTGACGGCGTGAACAAAGGCTTAAGATATGGAGAAAACCCCGGGCAGGAAGCAGCTCTATACCGGCCTGTCAATGGAAATCTTATCCTGGGAGAGACTGAAACAATTAAACCCGGCAAATACCTTGTATCTGATATCGAACTGCTACAATCGGGAAAACATCCTGGGAAAACAAACCTCACTGATGCAGACAATGCCTTGAATATTTTAAGATACTTTGGTTCAAAACCGTGCGCTGTTATTGTAAAACATAACAACCCCTGTGGAGTTGCCCGGGACACCTCCCTTGAAAAAGCTTATTTAAAAGCTTATATGGCAGACAGGATTGCAGCCTTTGGCGGATGCATTGCCATTAACAGACCTCTTGACAAGGCAACATGTGAAGCAATTGCAAGCCAGTATGCAGAGGTTGTTGTTGCCCCGGATTTTGAGGAAGGAGCCTTTGAAATTTTACAGAAAAAGAAAAACCTGCGTGTGATCAGAATCAATAATATCACAAAACTAAATGAGTTTATCGGAGAGCGGGTACCTGAATTCAAGGCTCTCATTGATGGCGGCATAGTAGCCCAATGGTCATTTGCACCAAAAACACTCTCAAAAGGTGATCTTGTACCTGCGGTAACCGAGTATAAAGATAAAGAGTATAAAATTGCACGGCTGCCAACCGATGCAGAGTATGATGATATGCTTTTTGGCTGGCTTGTGGAATCGGGTATCTCTTCCAACTCTGTGATCTATGTAAAGAACGAGGTAACCGTGGGTATTGGAACAGGCGAGCAGGACAGGGTCGGTGTTGCAGAGATTGCTGTGGATAAAGCTTATCGAAAGCTCATGGATCGTTACTCCTTTGAACGATACCACACTCCCCTTGCCCTGCTTAAAGATCAGGAAAAACTTTTAGAGATTGAAATGGATGTAAAAAAAGAAAAAGGCGGGCTCATCGGCTCCACAATGGTGAGTGATGCTTTCTTTCCCTTCAGGGACGGTATTGATGTTGGTTTAAACCAGGGAGTAAAAGCTGTGGTTCAGCCTGGAGGTTCATTAAACGATTATCAGTCCATTGAGGCGTGCAATGAACATGATGCCACCATGGTCTATACCTCCCAGAGGAGTTTTAAACACTAGGCAAAAAGGGATACCTGATCACGCCGGGCATTTACATGCTGCACCGTGACCGTGATAAGATCACCTGGCATCATATTATAACCGCTTGATGGGAGTTTTGCATCAAGCATGAAATCCATTAAAAGAACCATGCAGAAATCCCTGTGAACCTCCAGTACAAGGGCTT
Source organism: uncultured Desulfobacterales bacterium (assembly GCA_964593725.1). Classification (GTDB taxonomy): domain Bacteria; phylum Desulfobacterota; class Desulfobacteria; order Desulfobacterales; family Desulfobacteraceae; genus JAIOSM01. The sequence continues at coordinate 8,640 of CAZQJS010000080.1, read as the reverse complement.
CAAACTCCCGGCCCTTAACTGTTTCAAGATATTTTAAGATCCAATACCTTTTCCTCATGGCCTGGAGCTTATTTGCATTGGTAACAGGCACCATTAAATTTTGCAGTATCTGATCCACATCATTACCGGAACAGGCAGGTTCATACCCGAGAATTCCCCTGATCTGCCTGTGGGTTAAAAGGTCATAATATTTTCTAATAGGGGATGTGGCTGTTACATATGCTTTTACACCAAGGCCTGAATGAGGTGCCGGGGATGAGCTTACTACAGCCCTGGAAAGTTTTCTTCTCTGCATGCTGTTCAAAAAAAGTGATATCTCCATACCCTTGAACAGACGTTCCCGGGGTTCCACCTGGGATCTAAAGGCAGCAGGAACATCATTATCAGCCAGAAACTCTGCCATGAGAGAATTGGCAAGGATCATAAACTCTGATATAAGCATTCTTGCAGGATTTTCCCTGTCAACCTTAACAAGCTTTATTTCACCTGTCTCTTCAATCCAGATATTAATCTCAGGAAGTGTTATCTGTACAGCTCCTGCTTTAAACCGCTTCTCTCTCAGGGTTGTAGCCATTTTAAAAAGAGTTGTAATCGGCTCTTCCTTACCGTTTAAAAGATTTGCTTCAGAATATGACATCTGATTCTTAACCTTAATAATACCCGGCACTATCTCATAATCAATGACTTCAAAAAACCTGCTCAATCTGACATGTGTGGTTATTGTCGGCCTTATCTCACCCTGTTTCAGACTGCACAGATCTTCGGACAGCCGGGGGGGAATCATGGGGATTTTATCATCGGGCATGTAGATTGAACTACCCCTGGCAAGGGCAGTAGAATCAACAGGGTCTCCGGATTTTATATAAAAGCCCAGGTCAACTATATGAATATAAAGATTATATCCATCATCATTTTTTTCAAAGCTTATGGCATCATCAAAATCAAGGGTTGACTGACCATCAATGGTAATTACAGCCTGATCTGTAAAATCTATTCTTTTTGGATCTTCTGCAAGGTCAGCCAGGAGGGATGGTTCAAGGGCATCAACCCTCTTTAATACAGTTTTTGTAAACTCTGTTTCAATGCCCATGCGCAGAAGATCAACGTTTTCATCCTTTTCCCATACACCTGCCATGACAAGAATATTAAATATCTGATCCGGAATTTTCAGATCTGCCTTTGTGATCATTGCCTTTGCAATGGCTGCAGTGGTACTCTCTTTTTCCATAAGATAGTAATTCTTAAGAATATCAAGTATCTGTTCATCAGCATTTTCAATTATATCATTTTTGCCACTTAATACTGATTTTATAAAGGCAGCACCTTTTTCAATGAGATGGTTTCTCTCTTCTTCCTCTTTTATCTGCTGCTTTTTTATTTCAAGTTGTTCCTGTGAATAGGGGGTAAAACCTGTTTTTCTGAATTTAAAATAGAGCCTGTCCCTGAAAAATGCCCTTATTACAGCAGCTTCATAGTCCTGCACCATGGGAGGATCAAAACAGAAACTTGCCATGGTTGGAATATCAATCTCTTCATTCTCATCACACAAAATCTCCCATATTTCAGGAATATTTACTTTCTCAGAGAGCTTTCTCCTGTTTTCTGTAATTATTTTTAATTGCTTTAGAAGAGAATCCTTTGAAAGTGAGGTATCAAGCGCATCCTGGGAAATATGAGAGAGTCTGTTTTCAGAAAATGCAACCTCCCTGTTATTCTCATTGAGTAATCTTAAGCGATTGTTCTTCACTTCTAATATTACTGCTGAAATAATTCTTTGCTGCTCAATATATTCTACAATACTTCCAATTTTCATGAGCGGTTATCTTAACAGGGTGACATATTAAAGTCAATCAACTCCCAGGTATCTTATTGAAAAAAACGTCTATTCAGGCTAAATATAATGCATGGGAAAAAAAAAGAAAAACAGAATTAAAACACTTGACCCTGGCACGGATTTAAGCACTCTTTTTGGCTGCAGCAGCAGTACACCTGATGAAAAAAAAAATCCAAATCCTGACTTAGACCATGGATCAGATATGAAAGGTAATATCTGTGAAAGAGAGTTTGCAGAGCTTATGGACAATGCCCTGCGGGGTAAAAACATGGCAAGACTGCTCCAGGAAAAAAAAGAGCGGGACAGGCCGGGAAAAGTTCCCCTGGCCAAAAGACTTAAAAGGTATCCACCACCGGAATCAAGGCTGGACCTGCACGGATTCACAGGTGACAGTGCTGTAATAAAAACTGACTCATACATAAGGTCATGCTTTTACCAGGGCATTTTCACAGTAAAAATTATTGTGGGTAAAGGACTTCACTCTGAATTTGGTGCTGTTCTGCCAGGGGTTGTACAGGACCTTCTGGCAAAACTCAAAGATGAAAAGATAGTACTCCATTTCACCTTTGATAAAAAAAAAGCAAAAAGTGGAGCAATAATTGTTTATCTCAATCAATTTAACGACTAACCTATTGGTTAAGCTGATATTTTCTTACTGCTCTGTTATGTTCACGAATTGTTCTGGAAAACTTGTGGGTGGTATCATTCTTTGAAACAAAAAAAATAAAATCTGTATCAGCTGGATACAGTGCTGCCTCAATGGACTTACCACCTGGGTTTGCAATGGGGCCCGGAGGAAGCCCTTTTATTTTATAGGTGTTATATGGTGTCCATCTCCTTAGATCTTTTCTTGTTATATTGCCGTTAAAATTTTTAATCCCATATATTACTGTGGGATCACTCTCAAGGCGCATCCCTTTTTTAAGTCTATTGTGGAATACCGATGATATGAGAGGTCTCTCCTTTGCAGCTCCGGTCTCTTTTTCTATTATGGAAGCAAGTGTTACAATCTGGTGTATGGAAAATCCGAGTACTTCAGTCCTTTTCCTGAACTCAGGAGTATATGCCTTATTAAATGTTTTAACCATTGTTTTGATTATCTCTTTCTGGGATGCGGTTTTAGGGAAAAAATAGGTTTCAGGGTATAGATATCCCTCAAGGGTTGCCTGATTAATACCCACTGACTCTGCAAATTTTCTGCTCCGGGCAAGTTGAATAAAATCAGCCATTGTGCCGAATCCTGCATCCTTTACACGCATGGCAGTCTCTTTGATGGTAAGCCCTTCCGGCAGAGTAAGTTTATGGAGTTTGACACTGCCCCTGGTGATGACAGAAAGTATCTCAAGGGGTGTGTTTGAAGCTGACAACACATATTCACCTGCTTTGAGTGACTTTTCAGACTCTTTATAGCTTGCAAGAATTTTAAAAAAAAGGCTGCTCTTTATGAGTTTCTTATCCAGAAGATTATCTGATATTTCCGAAAGGTTCTGGCCCGGCTCCACAATAAACTTAACAGCAGTTCCGGAAGATTCACAAGGAGAGTTTGAAAATGATGTAAGTTTCCTGAAGAAAACAAATGATGCAATTAGTATACAAAGGGTTATAATCCCTGCAAACCGTACAATTTTTTTAAAAATCAGCATATAATAAAAATTTTTAAATTATCTTAATAAAAAATATTAAAATCTATTTTTAAAACATACAAAATAGTTTACAACTATATTATTGTCAAAGTAATTAAAAAGATCAACAGGAAATACAAATGAAAAAAGATGAATATAAAGGATTTGAACAGGGTCCCATCAGACCTCCAAGCGAAGCTTCCAGTCTATTACTGAGGCTTTCAAGGAATTGTCCGTGGAATAAATGCACATTTTGCTCCATATATAAAACAAGAAAATTTTCCCTGCGGTCAACGGAAAATATCATAAAAGATATTGACCTGCTCCATACATATATCAAAGGGATCATGCAGAATCAGGATATTACACTTACCTTTGATGCAGCAAAAATAAAAGCTCTTTATAAATCTTTTGAAGTAAGGGACAGAACAGCTTTTAACACTGCGCTGCACTGGCATTCAACAGGTATGCGCTCCATATTTCTCCAGGATGCAAACTCCCTGATAATCAAACCCGATGATTTTCTCCTGATCCTGAACCACCTGAAAAAACGGTTCCCCCTGGTACGGCGTATTACTTCCTATGCCAGGTCCCATACCATTGCAAGAATCAGCCCTGAAAACATGAAAAAATTTGCCGGGGCAGGCCTGAACCGTATCCACATCGGCATGGAGTCGGGCTCGGATAAAATTCTTAAAATGGTTAAAAAAGGAGTGGATAAAAAAGGACATATAAAGGCTGGTTTAAGGGTAAAAGAGGCTGGAATCGAGCTGTCAGAGTATGTCATGCCCGGCCTTGGCGGAATCGATCTTTCCGTTGAAAACGCACTGGAAACTGCCGAAGCATTGAATATGATAAATCCGGATTTCATAAGGATAAGATCCCTGGCACTGCCTTCAAGGGCTCCTCTGGCAAAACAGTGGAAAGAAGGAAGCTTTGTAAAATGTACTGACCTTATGATGGCAAAAGAGTTAAAGCTATTCCTTGAAAATCTATATGATATTGATTCCTTTATTAAAAGTGACCATATCCTGAACCTGATTGAGACCATTGACGGCAAAATGCCCCATGATAAGAAAAAACTCATTGGAATCATGGACTCTTTCCTGGACATGGAACCTGAACGCCAGGTTCTGTACCAGATCGGGAGAAGGATGGGGCTTTTCCGTGGACCCGATGATATGGAGAACAGAGAACTGCTCAACCAGGTAAAACAGACCTGTGAGGCAAACGGCATAACCCTTGAAAATGTAGACCTTGTAATAGATGATTTGATGAGACGTTTTGTCTGACAGGAAAAGTATTTACATTCATATCCCTTTTTGCAGGAAAAAATGCCTTTATTGTGATTTTTATTCCATTGAGGATACTTCCCTGAAATCCGATTACACAGAGGCTGTGGCAAGGGAGATTCAACTCAGCCTGGTTCAGGATTCCAAAACCGTTCCTGACATTGAATCAATCTACTTTGGAGGCGGTACACCATCTGTTCTGCCCCTTTATCTTATTGAACACATCATGGAAGCGCTCCATGACAATTACAGGATTGATCCCTGCTGTGAAATCACAATGGAGGTAAATCCGGGCACAGTTGATATGAATTTTTTTTCAGGAATCAAAGCCCTTGGAATAAACAGGGTCAGCATCGGAGTTCAGTCTTTCCAGAATAATATATTAAAATTCCTCGGAAGAATCCACTCATGTAACAAGGCGTACAAAGCAGTTGATCTTGCACAAAGAGCACATTTTGAAAATATCAGCATTGATATTATGTATGGTATCCCCGGCCAGAACATGCACAGCCTGATCCAGGACTTAACCATGGCTGCCGCTTTAAATCCCCGGCATCTCTCCTGCTATATGCTCACATTTGAAAAAGGCACCAGGCTGTACCAGCAGATGGAAAAGGGTATTATAAAACCTTTAACTAAAGAGAAACTTTCATCACAATTCATTATGACATCACAATTTTTAACCAGGTGCAGCTACATACACTACGAAGTTTCAAATTTTGCATCGGATCTGCCATATGTATCAAAACACAACTCAAACTACTGGAACCAGACTCCCTATCGGGGATTCGGGGCTTCAGCACACTCCTTTGACAAAAAAACAAGGTTCTGGAACCATGGGGATGTAAAAAAATATATAAATGACCTTGATAAAAATATGCTTCCCATTGCAGGAAAAGAGATCTTAACAAAAAAGCAGAAAATGATGGAAATGATAATGCTGGGCCTCAGAACATCCGGAGGAATCAGCCTTGGTAACCTTGACAGCCGTTTTAAAGCCGCTATTGACATGCTTTTAAAGGAAAAATTTGCCAAAAAGAGTAACCTTGACTTTTCCCTGACACAAAAGGGATTCTGCCACCTGGATGATATAACCCGCTTATTTATTGATCTTATTTAATCTTTTTCCTTAACTGCCTGGTATCTCCCACACGGATTGTAAGATTGACAGAATCAAAATATTCAATCAAAGGGATCACAAATTTCCTTGAAATACCTGTCATCTCCTTAAATTCAGGAGTTGTTATCTCTCCTGAATCCTCAAGAAACTTCACAAGCCTTGCTTCAAGCTTTTTTATAGTATCTGTATCAAAATAGAGATCATCTTTGGTCTTCACAATCACTTTATCCTTGATGAGCATGTGCAGAACATCCATACCAACCTTTTTATCAAGCTTGAGATCCTGGCATATTGTCCTGAAAAAAGGCGGGGTAAGCCGGGTTTTTCTGTAAATATCAAGTATTTTATCCTTTACTTCATGCTGGTCAATTTCAAGGGCGATTTCATGATCCTTAAGCTTTATGATATTATGGTCCTGTACAATTTGATTCTCTTTTAAAAGATTTCTTAATACTATATTAAACAATTTTGTCTTATTATAGTACTCAAACTTTGATCTCATCTCTTCCGTGGGCATGCCTTCTTTCAGAGCGTTCTCCCCATGGTACTGCCTTAATTTTTCCATGAACAGGTCAGCAAACCTCTTAAAAACAGTACCATGGACATAAACCTGTTTTTCTTTGCTTGTCTGGACTATCTTTTTTGTGGCAAGCATCTTCTGTATGGTTGACTGAAGTTTTTTGTCCCTTGCATTGGTCATTACTCTGAGATCTTTAAATGATATACCGGAAAACAGGGCCTGTTTTACAAAAAATGAAATATCCTGTTCCAGATCATCTTTAAGAAGCGTTTTAAGGCCCAGGGAGATATCTTTATCAAAAAGTTTATGTTTTCTTGCAACAGGATTTAAAATCCTTCCGCCTCCTATTGTCCTGACCGGTGAGTAGCTTCTTATAACATATTTATCATTTTTAAGGCAGCAAACAGGAGAATCAAGCCGTATCTGAACACAGGCCCTGTCACCGGGCTTAAGTTCTTCCCGGTCAAGAAGCACAAGGGCTCCTGATATCTCACTGGTGCCGGCATGGAACCTAATTTTTGTTCTGGCCTTGAGAGATCTGGCATTGCTTTTAAGGAAGATGAATTCAGCATCCAGCATATAGCTTGATATCAATGTATCAGGGCTGGATAAAATATCACCACGATTTACAGCCTCCCTGTCAAGGCCCTGGAAATTAATTGCAGTACGTGTCCCGGAACCGACACTGCCGACACTTTTGCCATGAACCTGTATTCCCCGGACCCTGGACTGGATCATGGTGGGATAGATAACAATTTCATCTCCCACATCCACCTTGCCTGAAACCAATGAACCTGTGATAACTGTACCAAAGCCCTTCATGGAAAAAACCCTGTCAACGGGCAGGCGGAATATGGAAGAAAAAGACCGTTCAGGAACACTGAGACAGATCTTTTCAAGGGTTTTTAAAAAATCATCCACACCTTTGCCTGTCACAGAAGACAAGGGTACGATCTCAGCATCTTCCAGAAATGTACCCTGGACAAAATCATTAACATCTTCCATGGCAAGCTCCATGAGATCATTATCCACAAGATCAATTTTTGTCAAAGCGATCAAACCGTGTTCAATGCCGAGCAGGGAGCATATTTCCATATGTTCCCGGGTCTGGGGCATGACTCCTTCATCGGCAGCAATGGTCATGACCACCATATCAATACCACTTGATCCTGCCACCATGTTTTTCACAAACTTTTCATGGCCCGGCATGTCCACAATGCCTACATGGATTCCCTGGCCCAATGTCATGGATGCAAAGCCAAGCTCAATTGTGATGCCCCGCTCCTTCTCTTCTTTAAGTCTGTCGGTTTCAATGCCTGTTATGGCTTTTACAAGGCTTGTCTTACCATGGTCAACATGACCTGCTGTTCCAACTATGATCTGTTTCAATTTCTTTTTTTCCTTTTCCTGAAATAATCCAGCAGGTAAGCTGCAGCAACCAAAGCAATGCCAAGGGCTGCTCCTTGAAATACACTCCAGCCAGGGTTGAATATTCTGGCAAGGATAATACCGAAAACAATCCCAAGTATGATCCTTATAATAAAAACATAAAAACTTGCCATCTGTTTTCCTTTATTCTATACGGTTAATGACAATCAATAATAACAAACTTCAGGCATTGGTCAATTAAAATATTGATTTTTTCCCTAGGCTTTGATATATTGCCGGAGTTTAAAAAATATGGTGGGTGTAGCTCAGTTGGCAGAGCGCTAGGTTGTGGTCCTGGATGTCGAGGGTTCAAGCCCCTTCACTCACCCCATTTTTAAAAAACAATTCTAATATGCGCCCGTAGCTCAGCTGGATAGAGCGTTGGACTTCGAATCCACAGGTCGGGGGTTCGAATCCCTCCGGGCGTGCCATTAACAGGTTTAAATCATTAGAAATTAAGATTCAGCAATTCCCGGTGGTTATTTTTTAAAAGTATTGATAAGGTCTTCAGCTGATAATTAAATTTCTTTTTCCCATAAAATTTCCCAGGCATAAGGCACACTACTGTGCATATTAAAAAAAATCCGGGCTTTTCAGCTCTGAGAAAGATGTTGTCAAAACGGTTTCTTCAAATTGAAGATCCCCGCAGAGGTAGTATTAAATACAAGCTCCATGATTTTTTCATGTCCGCCTTTGCTATGATGTACTTTCAAGATCCATCATTACTTTCGTTTCAAAAAAGACTACAGATATTTTCAGATGATACCAATTTTTTTACTTTCAAAATCATAAACAAGGGAAAAATGAAACTTTTAATACTTTAA
>CAZQJS010000079.1:0-11135 GCA_964593725.1 uncultured Desulfobacterales bacterium | reverse complement strand
GTATGATTGTTCAGCAGTTTTTCCAATGATAGTATCCCATTTCATTGGGCTCATACCTGTACCCGGTCTTTTCACAGTTAAATTATTTATGGTGAATTTCTCGCCTTGTACAATTTTCTTTGATGCAACAATACTTTTCCGGACAATGGGGATGTTTTTCATCTCAGACCGGGTTGGTTCCTTTCTACCTGTGCCAAGGGCCTTTTCAATATTTCTTATGGCACTGACCATTGCAGCGAGTTCTCCGGGTTCCAGGGAGGAAGCGTGATCAGGACCTTTTAAACTATTGCTCAGGGTAAAGTGTTTTTCAATAATTGATGCACCCATGGCAGCAGCTGCAATGGCAGCTTCCATTCCCAGGGTATGATCAGAGTATCCTGTATTCACGCCCGGAAAACTCTTTTTTATTGTCTCCATGGCCCTGAGATTAACATCTTCCATGGGCGTTGGGTATTCTGTGTTGCAATGTAAAACTGTGATGGCTCCAAGGGAAATTTTCTTTTCAGTAAGTATATCCAGGGCATCTTTAATCTCATCAAGGCTGGACATGCCAGTGGATAAAATTATATCCTGATCAAGGGAAGCAATCTTTCTTAAAAAGGGCAGGTTTGTAATTTCACCGGAGGGAATTTTCCATCTTTTCATTCCAAGTTCCTTAAGCATATCAATGGAAGCAAGGTCAAAGGGGGTTGATAAAAATTCAATCCTGTTCCTCTGGCACTCCTCCATCAATGTCAGGTGATCATCAAGGGATAATGCAAGTTGTTCAAGCATTTCATACTGGGTCTCCTGACTGCCTGTCCCCTTGATCTGGTACCCTGCTTTTTCAGCATTTTCAGTCACCAGGGTGTCTGCCCGGAAGGTCTGAAATTTTACAGCATCAGCTCCTGCCTTTGCAGCTGTCTCTACCATTTTTACTGCACGATCAATGGAACCGTTGTGGTTCACACCTGCCTCGGCAATGATAAATATTTTATCAACAATCCCCACGGTTCATACCTCTTTAATATATTTACCGTCTTTTCCGTTTCGTATTAATGCCCCGGCCCTGAAAAAATTATTATCCGGGAGTGTAATACCATTGACAACAGTTGAATTTGATCCGAGAAAACAACCAGAACCTATCTTTGATGCGCCATTGACAACTGCGGAAGTTGAAACATGGGTATTATCTCCTATTACCACATCATGTTCAACCAGGGCCTTGGTGTTAATAATGCAGTTCTCACCGATTACTGCGCCGGCATTGACACAGGCATCATGCATGACTATTGTACCCCTGCCAAGTTGCGCATGTTTTGAAACATAGGCCCGGGGAGAGACAATCACAGGTATTGAGAAGCCAAGTTTAACAAGCAGGCTATAAAGCCTTTTTCGTATTCCTGCTGCACCCATATAACCCACAGTAATAAAAGCATGGTTAAAGCGCCTGCTTAAGTCTGGGAGTTCACTGTCATGTCCCAACACCCTGTAGCCTGATACCGGAGAGGTGCCACTGTATTCTTTTCTTTCCACTATGCCTGCTATCGTAAACAGTTTTTGCATTTCAATAATATCAATACACGAACGGCAATGTCCTCCGGCGCCAAGGAGGATTATCTGTTTCTTACACATTTTCCCTCGCACTGCTTGGCAGGTTTACTATCCGCTTCCTCAGCCACAAAGCATTGTTAAGATCTCCTTTTTGACACTTTCTGTACATCCCAAGCTTTGTCATCAGCTGCCAGGCTGGCCTTGTCATAATGCCTGCATTATTTGTGGTTTTCAACAATTCATCCCTCTCTTTTCTGTCACGGGTGATCACTGTGTTCAGCCAGTAGTTGCTGGTACAACCATCTTCCTCTGTAACAAACTTACAATAATCAGCTTTCCTGAAAAATTCTCCATAGGCATTGGATAATTGACGTTTATCTGCCAGAATATTTTCAAACCGGGTTAACTGGGCACATGCCAGGGCAGCATTTAAATTGGGCATTCTGAAATTATACCCTGTTTCATCATGTACATAGTCCCAGGCATGTTCTGTTTTTGCAGTGGTTGTAAGATGTTTTGCCTTTACAGCCAGATCTTTATCATTGGTAACAATGGCACCTCCGCCTCCGCAGGTTATTATTTTATTCCCGTTAAAACTGAAAATGCCCATCCTGCCAAAGGTTCCGCAATGTTTTAAATGTATTTCAGATCCAAGGGCCTCGGCAGAATCCTCCACAACATTTATACCCCAGCTGTCTGCAATCTCCATTATCTTATCCATGCTGCAGGGGAAACCAAATGTGTGCATGGGCACTATGGCAGTAAGTGCACGGCCAGTTGCCCTGTTAAACACTCCAGTCTCTTTTCTGCTGTAATTTTCATCAAGGAACTGCTCCAGGGCATTGGGGCACATCCCCATGGTTTCTCTGTCCACATCAACAAAGACAGGCTCGGCACCATTATGGATAATTGCATTGACCGTTGCCACAAAGGTAAGGGGCTGGGTTATGACTTCATGCCCCTTACCCACACCTGCAAGCCTGAGAGCAGCCTGTAATGCAGTTGTACCGTTTACCACGGCAATGGCATATTCAGCACCAGTCAGTTTCGCAAATTCATGCTCAAATTGTGTAACATACTTTCCAACACTTGATACAAAGGTTGAATCAATGGCATCAGCCACATATTCTTTATCTTTCCCATGGAACCTTGGCATGTGCAGGGGTATGAATTCATCTGTCTTATACCACTTCCTTATGAAATCAATGAGCATGGTGTATTTTCCGTGACTGGTCATGCCTGGCGAAACCCCCTGAAAGAAGCATCCCTGGTGGCATACAGCTCCATTGTCTGGTTAAACATATTTTTCTTTTTATTCTCAAAATAATTTTCCAGAAGCCTTATATTGGCTGCTGTCAATTCCGAATAGAGCTCATCTTCAGTCATATTTGTAAAATTGACTGCAAACAGATCTGAATTTGTATGTTTGTCTTCATAAAAATCTGCAATATCCTTGATCAAGCCCTTTTCAATTGCATAATAATAAAGGGGTGATCCGGGATATGGAGTCACAGGCCTGATTGTACGCATCTGGGCACCGTCATCCTGGCGGATCAGAAAATCAACAGCTTTTTTCAATGTCTCCTTTGTATCCCCTCTGTGGCCGAAAAGAATATTCAGACCCGGACTCATGCCGGCATTAAGGGTTGCTTCTATACCTTTGTTAATCTGCCTGGTTGTAAGGGCTTTGTTCATTTTTTTCAAGACTATATCATCAAAGGCTTCTATGCCGTAATTGATAAAAACACAACCTGCACTTTTCATGATTTTCAAGATATCAGGATCTGCATAATTGAGTCTGCCGTTGCAATCCCATTTTATATTCAGGTCAGCTTTTATAAATGCTTTACAAATCTTTTCAGTACGTTTTTTTGAAGACATGAGGAGCTCATCGGAAAAGGCAATATATGTTATACCATACTCTTTTTTTAAAAACTTAATCTCCTCAACGATTGCTCCGGCACTCCGGGGGCGGAATCCCTTATCCAGTCTATAGCAGAAATTACATTTAAATGTGCATCCCCGCCCGGAAAGAAGGGGAAGGGCAAAGTCACTATGGGCTGTGTGGGGCATCCTTAAGAGGCGATAATATTCAATGGGGAACAGATCGTAGGCCGGCCAGGGAATAGTATCGATATCCTGAATCAACTCCCTTCGCCGGTTCACAACAACCCTGTTCCCATTGCGATATGCAATCCCGTCTATTTTCTCCAATGGTCTGTGATTGGCAAAGGCATTGGTTAATTCCACTATGGTCTCCTCGCCTTCTCCAATTACAACCACATCGGCATTGGTTTTGTTCAGAAAATATTCAGGTTCCGGGGCAGGTCCATGGCCGCCGAGAATATAGTGGTCAGGCCGGTTTTTTGATTTTTCAATGGCCAAAGATATCTCCATTAACTTTTTATATTGATAATAACCTGCAATTATGCTGACACCGATCATATCAAATCTGTTGTTATCAAGAAAGGAAGTCAGATGTTCTTCCGGGTAATGGTGCATGTCCTGATTATATATCTCAACATCATGCCCTGTGTTTTTCAAAACCGCTGCGATGTATGCAAGCCCCTGGGGGAACCAGTGTATATAGGAATCATTATCATAGACAACAAGCAGAATTCTCAACTCTTTCTCCTTTTTAATGTTTAATAATCGCTAATAACAAGACGATGCGAAAGCATGGATTATTATATGCTGTTATTTTGAAATAAGTCAAGGAAAAAAAATGGGCAGCAGCCAGGATGGCTGCTGCCCTTTGATTCAGAAGTTTACGAATTAACTTCCCATATGCTTATCAAATCTATTGTAATAAGCTTAAGACGTTCTGGGAACTTGCATTTGCCTGGGCCATGGCAAAGGAACCAGCCTGGGCGAGTATCTGCATCTTTGTGAAGTTTGATGCCTCATCGGCAAAATCAACATCACGGATTGCAGATTCTGCTGCAAATATGTTAACTCTGGTTACAGTAATATTGGATATGGTGGATGTAAGCTGATTCTGAACAGAACCAAGATCAGCCCTGACCTTATCCAGTGATTTCAATGCAGCCGATGCCACGGCAATGGCTATCTGTGCACTCTCCTGACTTGTTACATCAACATCAGACAGACGATAGGAACCTGCAGCTGTTGTGCTTGAAACTGCATTTACATCCGATGCAGCACTATTGGCAGCAAGTACACTTCCCGCAGCAATTCTGGAACCGCCCTCCAGGGTCATTGCATGGGTAATTGCAGTAGCGCCTGAAGTTGTAATGGCAGTGTCAAGTGTACTGTTTGCACGATAGATATTACCATCGGTTGCGATCACATCATTGGTCAACCTGGTTCCGGCTGCTATTACGCTGCCTGTTGCCAGGGTGGAGCCCACAGCAAGAAGCATATCTGTGGATGCGTCAACATGCTCCACAGCAGCTGTTGTAACGGATCCTCCAAGGGATGACCCTTCGGCAAATATTGTTCCCGATGCAAGATGAGAACCAAGTCCCAGGGTCATGCTGCCGCCTGAAACAGTTATTTCAGCAGCATTAATAAATGAATCAGAAAGATGTGTTGCAGTACCAAATGTTGTTCCTGAAGCAATGGTTGAACCCTGGGTAAGGGTCATATTACCGCCTGAAAGTGTCAGAGTCTGGTGCAGTACATCAATATCATCTCCGATTATATTGGTACCGGTTGCAAGTTCAGAACCGCAGACCAGAGTGGTTGTTGCACCAAGAGTAGTTTCACTGTTAAGTGTAAAGTCTCCTGCAGTTGCAAAATCCTTCATTATAACTGAATTGTCCTCAAAAGAACTACCTGAATAGATATCAGAACCTGAAGCAAGGGTTACACCGCCATTGGAATATACTGCAGTACCACTAACTGTCTTATCTGCAGTAAAAATAGTATATGCTCCTGATACTGTAGTCTGTCCTGAAACTGAATACTCACTATCTACATAATCAGTTGTTAACATATAACTGCCTTCTTTTATAACCGAGCTAGCTGTCAATGATGACCCTGCTGTCAATATTGTACCATCCAAAACACCACTTGCATTGCCACTGATGGTTACGGTATTTGCAGTATTGAGAATTGTGCCTGCACCAACGGTTGAACCTGAATTGATCACAGAACCATTGCCCAGAACACCTGTACCGGAAACTGTCTGGCCTGAGTCAACAGTAACCACACCTGTCAGAGTTGTGCCTGAACTTACTATGGAACCTGACTGCAATACAGAACCAGATCCAATAATACTTGTTCCTGTTGTGGCCACATTACCGGATGTTGCAACCAAAGCTGCTCCCACAGACAAGGTGCTGTCTGCAGCAAGGGTTGAACCAGACTCAATCACAGTTCCTGAAGCAAGGCTTGAGGAGATGGTTGTATCAATCACACCAACGGTTGCAAGCATATTATCAGTAAGTGATACAGCCCGTCCGCCTGCCCTGTCATTGACAACTATTTCAGCTGTTCCGTTCTGTGTAAGTGTAATCTTACCAAGGGTTGACATGTTTGTTGTACCGCCAAGGACTGCGGTTGTTGCAGTGTCCTGGTTCACCTGGATTGCCCTGTCATCCAGAGATGTCAAGGTAAGTTTTCCAAGCTCGTCAACAGAGGCAAAGACACCATGCTGATCGGTTTTCTGGTTTATGGATGCAACAAGTGCACCATTGGCATCATTCTCCTGAACAGTTAATTGACCGATGTGTACACCATTAATTTCAAAATCATCGTCTGTTGTGCCGGCTTTAATATTACTGGTTGTGGTTGTAACAACAGAAGCATTGGCAGTTATACCGAGAACATCACTGAGTTTATTAATGGCATCGGCAAGGGCACCCATACTGTTCTCCCTTGTGTTATCATACTGAATATCCACGGAATTAATATCAAAGTTTGCATCCTGGACATTACTGTAGATTGAAAGCTCGGCAAGTCCCACACCAGCCACAGTAAGATCAGAAGTGGTTATATGACCTATTTTTGTTGATTCACCGGTTCCTATGGAAATATTTACAGTTTCGCCGGAATAGGCACCTATCTGAAATTTCTTGTTGGTGAAATTACCGGAAAGGAGCTTCTGGTTATTGAAAGAAGTTGTCTTTGCAATAATATCAAGCTCTTCCATGAGTTTGTTAATATCTGCCTGGATAGCAAGGCGTGATTCAGTGGTCTGTCCGTCCTGGGCAGCCTGAACAGCCTTGGTTTTAATGGTGTTAACAATATTGATGGACTCTTCCAGAGCACCATCTGCGGTCTGTACCATGGAAATACCATCATTGGCATTTTTAATGGCCTGGCCAAGACTTAACCCCTGGGATCTCAATGAGTCGGCAATTGCCATACCAGATGCATCATCGGCAGCCCGGTTAATGCGTAGTCCGGAAGACAGTTTTTCCAATGATCCGGTAAGACCATTGTCATTCCTGAGCATACTTCTGTGGGCATTCATTGCCGCAATATTTGTGTTTATTCTTAATGTCATAATTATTCCTCCATGAAATAATGTTTATCAAGGGAATCCTTTCCCTGAAAGTTAGTTTCTATACTGTAATAACAAAAAACAATTTCTGTGATTTCACCCCCTTTCAACGAAAAATATATGTTTGATATCTAAAATCCCTTATCGGCATACAGGGGGTAAACTTTAATAAAAAAATCGTAGACTTAATACGATATATAGGGTATTATTGGAACATAAATCCTTAAAAAAAATTTATCATTCTTTTGCTCACAAAACGGAGGAACACGCATGCCTGACAGCGCTATTACACATCCAAAGCTTCCTGATTTCTATGAAAAAAATATGAAAAAACTGAAACAATACCACCAGGACATCTGGAAACTCATGAAAAAAAATCCCCCGGAACCCCAGGGCGAAATAATCATTGCAGAAAACGGTGAGCCCAATATCATTGTTCCGGATAAAAACGGAAAAAAAATCCCTCTTCACATTCTGGAAAACCCCGGAGCAGAAATTGCTGATATATTAAACACTGTAAAAGAGAACTTTGACGGCACCCTTATCATGACAGGCATGGGCCTTGGATATTGTCCCACAGCCTTGTGCATGCACCGTGACCATATGCGGCATCTTATTATATTTGAGCCGGAACCCGGCATTTTTATTCAGGCATTAAAGGTCATGGATCTCTCACAGCTCCTTTCCGATCCAAGGGTAATATTAAGCCTGGGCCATGACCCTGCCCTTCCGGAAGTGATGGCCCCTGCAACCAAGGCACTGCAGCTTGAAATAATCCAGCATGTAAAACACAATCCATCATTTGCACTTGATCATGAAAAATATGATGCCCTTTATAAGAAAATTAACAACTATACCAGCTCTGCCAATATAGAAGGCAATACTTTTATGATAATGGGCAGTGATTTTTTCACAAACAGACTTAAACATATAGGCTCCATCCATCACAATTATGTATTTGATGATCTTTCAGGCATGTATAAAGATATGCCTGCCATAATAGTTTCTGCAGGTCCTTCCCTTGATGAAAATATACATATCCTGAAACAGGCTTTGGGAAAAGCTGTTATCCTTGCTGTGGATTCAGCTCTGCCAAGCCTGGTTGCAAAGGATATAATGCCCGGCTATGTTACAACCATTGACCCACTTGAGCTTATATATGAAAAGGTTGCAACGGTTTCAAGGAAAGTACATGATGTCTCTTTGATATGCATGTCCTGGGTCAGCTGTAAAATGGCTAAACTCTTCCCTGCAGACAAAGTGTTCTGGTGTTTTGGTGCAAAACCTGTGGAAAAATGGATGGCTGATATTGCAGGTTGTAAAACACTTACAGCAGGTGCAACATCTGTTGCCCATCTGAATCTGCTTGCAGCCATCTGGATGGGATGTTCTCCCATAGTCTTCCTGGGCCAGGATCTCTCTTTTTCTCATTCTAAGAGTCATTCGTCAGACACCACACTTCCCACAAGGGATTTGATAAATGATGTGTTAAAGAATGAAAAGGATATAATCTGGCTTGACGGGGTTAATGGAGAAAAAGTGCCCTCGAACAGAGGCTTTGATGCCCACAGACGTTATTTTGAAACAATGATTGAAAAGGAGAAAGGATACTATATAAACGCAACTGCCAGGGGATGTCACATACGAGGTACCGAAGTAATGCCTCTCCAGGAGGTGATTGACAGGTTCTGTACAAAAAAGATTGACATGGTTTCAGATGTCACGCCGCCGGATAAAAAGAAAAGAGAAGAGCTCCGGGCACACATCATAGAGAATCTTAAAAAAGTAATAAAAAAATGTTCCCAAATAAAAAAAATGTTAAAGGAGACAAAGCATCTTTTAACAGATTTAAAAAAAATGTTGCAAAAAGCGAAAAATCCCAGGGAATCGTATCAGGGTTTTAACGATCTTCCCCCTTCCAGCCGGAAAAAAATATTAAAACTTGATAAGCTTGGCGAAAAACTGGATAATTACAATGATATATGGCCTCTTATGCAGGAAGTAACCATGGCCGGGCTGCGCACAAGTGAGCAGCTCAGGCACGCCATTGACCTTGTGGAAAATTCACCTGAAAACTATATTCCATGGCTCAAAAAAAATCTGAAACGTCTGGAGACCATAAATAACACACGGATGGAGGTCCTGCCACTTTTTGAAAAACCGCTTCTGGATAATATCGATTTTTTACAGGCAGAGGGAAAAATTTTTCTTGCAATCAATGGACAAAAAGATAAAAAAGCCCGGGACACACAGATACTCAGGCTCATAAGTCTTTATTTTGATACAGAAAATATCGCTCTTGCCCTGCCCTGGCTTGAAAAATTATCCACATCCATGGCAGACAATCCAGCAGTAAACCTTTTTAAAGGCATCATTGCCGCCCATTACACTGAATACAGCAGGGCAGAAGATTTTTTTAAAAAAGCGATAAGCGCCGACCCCGGTCTTACAAAGGATATCGAAAAATTTCGTAACAAACAGGGAGATGCCTATGTCAGCTATGCTCCGGTATTTGACAAAGATGATAAAACAGTTGCAAGAAGACTTTTGCTAAAGGGTATGATATACGCTCCCGGACACAGACAGATAAAAAAAGAGCTTAAACTGCGCAGTGATCAATCAATGGCACAAATAAAAGAGCACGAAAAAAAGGGCGCCCTTGCCGAGGTTGAAGAGATGATTGATGACTGGGTGGAAGACCTTTTATCCAGCCCTGATCTGTCATCTGTCATAGGAATTGAGAACAGTGCAAAATTTCATTATTATAAAGGGATCTCGCTCCTGGATAAGGGAGAGATCAACAATGCGGTTGAACATTTTACAAAAGCCTGTGACTTTATGCCGGACAACCCGGTTTTTCATATATCACTTTTCCATGCCTGTTTTGCTGAAAATGACTATGTCAAAGGTATAACCCACCTGAAAAAGGCTGTATCCCTGGATAATGCCTATGCTGTGTACTGGGAAGAGCTGGGGGATGAACTTGTGCAGTCCGGACAGTATGAAGATGCGCTTGCTGCCTTTGAAAACAGTTTCTTAATTCTGCCGGGTCACACCCATCTACTGAAAAAAATCGGGGACTGCTACAGGGAGACAGGACAATTTGAAGCTGCCAGAGAAGCCTATTCAAACCTGAACATTCTCCTGAAAAAGCCGTAAAATTCTGCTTTTTATTAATGTTTTGTCCCAATGATACCGATATAATCTTTTAAAACAGGTATTAATATTAAATAATTACACCGGATAAAATATAAGAGGTAATAATCATGGCACTGGGATCTGTATCAAGCCTTGGAGTGGGTTCAGGTTTTGAACTCCAGAAAATGCTGGATAATCTGCGCAAGGCCGATGAAACATCACTTAATATAAAAAAGAGTGAAAAGACACGGCTCACCGAGCAGGTTGCTGAATTTGACTCTATCAATGCAAAGATACTTAAGATGAAGTCAGATTCCCTTGCTCTTTCCCTTAAATCAAATTTTCTGGAAAGAAGTGCTGCTGCAGATGAGAAAGTCGCCATTGCAACGGTACAGTCCGGTGCTGAAGTTGCATCCTACTCCCTGGACATTGGCCGTCTTGCTTCAAAGAGTGCATGGCAGGCAACAACAGGAGCTGAAAAATCAACTTCAATTATGTATGCAGAGCCTGTTACATCCTTGACAACTTTTTCAGAGCCTGCTGTTCTGGTGGATACTGAGCTCACTTTTACTGTGGAGCATGAAAACGGTCAGCAGACCATTTCCCTGACCCTGGCTGCAAATTCAAGCATACAGGATATTGTCAATGCCATTAATGCAGATTCAGATAATATTAATGGAACCTCAACCTATGTCACTGCCAGTGCTGCGACCAGCGAAGACGGAAGCTATGTAAAGCTGTCATCCAATGTTCAGGACAGCACAAAAAACAATCAGATACTTGTCACAAACGGCCCTTCCTTTGTTGTCCCGGATCTCTCCTTTTCCTACCAGGTTGGCTCAGGCAATGATCCTGTATATGTTACCATCCCCCCGGGCAGTACATATGCAGGTGTTGTATCCCTGATCAATGATGACAAGAACAATGGCGGCATGACCGCATCCATGGTGGACAGCGGCATTGGTTCCACGCCATGGCATCTCATGTTCACTGC
>CAZQJS010000078.1:0-11171 GCA_964593725.1 uncultured Desulfobacterales bacterium | reverse complement strand
AGTTATTTTTAGAATAGATCCGGATTTAAAAGCTGCAGCTAAAAAAGATATCCCTGAATCAAATAGATTTTTTCAAAGAAAGCCTTTAACTGTTAACCGCCGTAAATGGGTTTTTAATAAACAAGCCGGCTCACAAAAAAAGACAATTCATGCCTATGGAGTAAATCTTACACAAGATGCCAAAGGTTTATTATCCCCGAAAATTGTTCCCAGATGGGATGATGAACTGCTTTCCCAAGATAAGATCTGGGTGATGCACTGGCAGGATTTGAGCAGAAAACCAAATTGTCTGCTTTCCTATATGGATGCAGATGGGCGGGAATTAAAACAAATTAATGTGCAGGATTTATTTAAAAAATATACTGAACCTTATTCAGTGGCCCTGCAGAATGGAGAAATGTATATTTTTATGAGTAGAGAAGGGTACACCTTATCAGCTTTGCAAGTTGCTTCTGAAAGTGGTACAGTTCTGCACAGGATCGATTATTTCTGAGGGAAAAATGCCTGCATTATCAGCTGCAGATTCTGGCCTCAGGTTTATGGAGGAACATTTATGACTGTCTTTAATATTTTAGGTTTAGCCACTGCAATATTTCTGCTGGCAATAACGCCTGGTCCAGGAGTTTTTGCTACAATCACCAAAGCACTTTCATCAGGTTTTATGCATGCCGTTCCTGTAGTTATTGGTATTGTTACCGGAGATATCATATTTCTGCTGTTTGCAATCTATGGGCTTTCTGCGATAGCTGAAACATTCAATACCCTCTTTACAGTTATTAAATATCTTGGGGGTGGGTATTTAATCTGGCTTGGTATCAGATTGTGGCTATCAAAACCAATGAATCCAGAGATCACGCCACCTGAATTACGATCAGGGAAATTCAATTTTCTTTGTGGGTTATCCATTACGCTTGGTAACCCCAAAGTGATTCTCTTCTACCTTGGATTCCTGCCAGGCTTTGTTGATCTTAGTATGCTCTCGAGCATTGATGTGGCTGTTGTGGCATTTATTGTTTCTTCAGTACTGGCCACTGTGATGCTGTTTTATGCATTCACAGCTTCCCGGGCAAAGCAGGTTTTTAAAAGTGAAAGTGCACAGATTAAAATGAACAAAACAGCAGCTGGCGTGATGATTGGCACAGGTGCTGTGTTGTTATCAAAAGCCTGATCTGACAAGGCAAACCCTGTGTAAGCCAGCACAGTTTGATAATATGAAATTACATTTTGGTCCCATTTTAAATTATTATTTTATGTTAAGTTTGTCTAGTTTTCCTCCTTTGACCCGGTAGCAGACTTTTTTCTTAATATATGGCGCAATGCTGTACGGGTCATTTTTATTCCTGTCCAGATAGTTGATTGTAATTACATTTTTATTGATGTTAAGGTCAGTGATCCCAATGCGGTCACCAATATATGCCTGGTCGGCCTGGATCAGATGATTCCCGTTATTTAACAATAAACAGAGCTCACGAAAATTTCCTGATCCTCCGGAGTTTTCAAAGATGATAATTGCGCCATCAATTAATCCGTCCTGGTTCAGGTCTGCAGCAGCTTCACGTACCACATTAATAATCAGATGGTCTCCTTTAAACATTCCGTTTACTAATCTGGCAGGTCTGCCTGCAAGGTCAGTTATGTTGAGTGTAACATTCTTTAAATCAGGAGCTGTCTGTGCCCTGGTTGCTTTTGTAGAAGTATTTGTGCATCCGGAAAAAAGTATGAGTATCACTATGAGTGCACTTACTTTAGTGTGTGACCAGTGTGGGTTTAAGCAGAAATCTTTTTTCATATTTTTTTCTTCCTTTTACGCATGTTTTTCAGGTTTTTCATGTTTTTTGTACCATGGCAGCATCAATATTTCATTGATATTGAGTCTGATTTATATGGACACTATATAACAAAGGCTGGGTTCTGATTCAATAATAATTATCAGAAAGCCATCTGAATAAAGCAAAAACATATCAATAAATAAGGAGGGCGACAATGAATAGATTTTTATTAATACTATGTTTTGTATTAGCAGCTGTCTCTGGGCATTTTATCGGTTTTAATTGTAAAACCGGATGTTCATGGAATGGCAA
Organism: uncultured Desulfobacterales bacterium; assembly: GCA_964593725.1. Taxonomy (GTDB): domain Bacteria; phylum Desulfobacterota; class Desulfobacteria; order Desulfobacterales; family Desulfobacteraceae; genus JAIOSM01. The sequence goes on along the minus strand of CAZQJS010000078.1, from coordinate 9,090 downwards.
CGCAACTGTTTTTTTGTTTATTGTTTTAGCAGGGGCCTTTGGAGGATTGCTTTACACTGCGCGCGATAGTGGAATCGAGTTCCCCCATCGTGACCCGGAACACAAACACATACTTAAACTTGGCTGGATAGCAGATTGTGCCTTTGGCATAGCAGGTGCCTTTGTAGTATTTCTGATTTTACCCACTGAAATTGCAACCAACGCACAAACCAAATCATTATCAGATATTGTATCAACAGTGGACCTGATCAAGCTGCTTGCTATTGCGCTGGTTGGCGGTTATGGTGGAAGAAGCTTAGTTGACCGCGCCCTGGCAAATTTAACCAAAGATGTAGAAGAGGCAAAAGAAAATGCTAAAGAGGCAAAAGAAAAACTGGTACAGATCCAGGAGACAGACACAGTTGCCCGGGAGTTGACCCATTTACATTTGGATGGAGGAGAAGAAGAGCAGGATTTGTCGAAATTGAAAACGTCAATCAAGAAAGCCTCACGTTCTGCACGATTTGAAATATTTAAAGAAGCACGTAAAGTACGGGAGGCAAACTGGAAAAACAATGTTGCACTCATGAAAAGGACAATACCTGTATTTGAAGCATTGATAGAAAATGAATCAGGTGAAAAATACCATCGGAATCATGGACAGCTTGGGTATGCAATAAAAGATCAGATTGAAGATGGTGAGGCAAAAACAGACTGGAAACGTGCACTTGATGAATTGAACAATGCAATTAATCTCCGTAACAAAGAAGGAATCAAAGGTTTTAAAATGTATGAGTTTAACCGGGCAATGTGTAGAATAAAGCTTGGGTCTGATGCAAATAAGATAATAGAAGATATAAAAAGTGCATCTGAACGCGATTCTATTCATAAAAAGATAAAGAAGCTCAGCATTTTTAAAGAATGGGCAGCTGCAAATGATTTTGATCTTGATACATTAGAGTGATATGGCAAAAACGATTGTATGGTTCAAAAGATTGCAAATAAGTATAAAGCAGTTTCAACATTTAAAGAATTTCAAAAAAACCAGAGGCATGGAAGCTTATGAAGCTTTTATACACAATCTTTCCGGATATTGGCCCAGAAGATTAACCAGTGGGCATTGAACAGCCTGCAAACCTGCAGATGATTTTATCCTGGCTGTTCAACTAAGATATCACTTAATAAATATATTTGCCTGCGCTATAATGGCTTTTTTGGATGGCATGAATTAAAACAATTTGCAGAGTCAATAAAGGAGAATGATTATGAAGATAAATAAAATCACAGTCATATACATTGTTTTTATTTTTTTGTTTTCATTTTTTTCAGGCTGTAAGTATGCCTTGTGTAAACAGCCGATTATTATGGCTTGTACAGTAAATGGAAAGCTCCGGATTCTTGCTCTAAGCCCTTTGTCTGATTTGAAGGGTAAAACAGAAAAAAAGCAGGCTGTTCAGAAAGTTTCTACTTTTTCATGTAAGAATCTTAAATATTATTGGGATAGCGGGAATAATGATTCAGGAGAACCTGCTCAGGTAATCTTTTTTAAATCTGACAGTGTTCCTGCTACACCTTTTGGCCGCAAAATGTATCACAGTGTCCTGTTTAATGGAAAACATGTAAAAGTCATGGCGTTTCAACAGTATGGTGAATGTTTTATGTTTGTGATTGACGGGATAATATATAAAGATGTGCAGGGAAAAGCAGTACAGACAGGCAGGGCAGAGTTCAGAACATACCGGCTGGCAGCGGGTGAACAACGACGGGCGCTTATGTGTAAATATACAGGCAGGAATGAGAAATGGTGTTTCGAATCGGACAACAGAGTTTATCAACAGAAAAACAATGGAGAGATAGTGCAGACAGGGTGGATGCAGTGGCGTAATGTTATCTTACCAGAAGGCAGTAAAATTTTGATCATAATGACAAAGGGCATGGAGAAAAATGCAAAATGGTCAGGGAGATACAATGGGAAATGTTACATCGATGAATCAGGATAGCAGGCTTTAAAACAGAAAATAAGTTTTAATCTTTATTGGTTATATATAAGCTTATCTTTTGCAGAAATTGAATTGAAAAAGCAGAAAGAATCAAACAAAGTATTAAAAGAAAAGGACGAGATCGATTCTGTCTATGGCAAGGCTTTAAATATACTTTCAGGTTATAAAGAAGGAGCTGTTGAATTCTTTAGAAAAAAATGCCAAAGGCATTTGGATTATAGCAAAACCAGGCCATAGCAAAGTATAAATTTAATAGCAGGTTTGGGGTAAATTATTTATATAATGGGAGGAACTAAGACATGACAAAAAATCCATCTTTACTTGGCCCATGTGGCCTTTACTGCGGTGTCTGCGCTATTTATATTGCACACCGGGATAATAATCTCAAGTTAAAAGAGCGGCTGGTAAACCTTTATAGAGGCGGGATTCCTGGCAAGGGTGTTCTTCCTGGCAGTGAAAATTTAACCACAGCAGATATCAGGTGCAGCGGCTGTTTATCAGATGATGTGTTCATGTACTGCAAAAAATGTGCAATTAAGGATTGTACAAAGAGTAAAGGCTGCAATGGATGCCATCAATGTAATGAATTTCCCTGCCATTTTATTACTGAAGATTTTCCCATGGCAGTTGGTAAAAAAGTAATTCTGCGGGCTGTCCCGCATTGGAAAAAAGTCGGCACAGAACAATTTGTAAAAGATGAAAAGGAGCGCTATATTTGTCCGGAATGCGGTAATTTCGTTTTCCGGGGTGTTGTAAAATGTAATAAGTGTAAAGCTGATCTTAATTTAGATTAGTTAATAAACACGATAAGATTTGCATCTTGATGTGTAATGATCCTGCGACTCCCACGATATTTTGAATTTTTTACTTGTCTATATTTAAAAAAAAGTTTATAAGACAGTTGTTGGCACGAATAATTTTTAAAACTTAAGTTATTGGCGTGTGTAATTATTAAATTTATTTGATTTTTAACCTGATACTTATGATATGGTCCACTAAATTTAATGATGGGAGGAACCCCTTGAAATTTTTTCGATTTATAATTCCTTTTTTAGTTCTGTTGTTTTTACATGGTCCTCTTTATGCAGGGGAGGGCGTGCCGGTCTGGTGCGAGGTTAAAGTGGATCTTACAAAAAGCGGCAGGGCAACCATTACCTATTCAGTTAATTATAGAGTGATCAGTGGTGAATTCCATGGATTCTATTTTTCAGGGCCCCAGATTGATGATCTTAACCCTGAATGGGATAACTCCTGGGGCAGCGCCATAACCAGCGATGGATCCACCCATGAAGTATTACGTGGCTTTCGAAACGGCAAGGGCACTATTGAGTTAAAAAATGCAAGTGCCAGTTCCGGGAGTGTGATTTTTACTTTTAGATTCCGTACAGATATGGCTGATGCTGGATTTTTAGAAGCGACAGTTGATAATGATCAAAATGAACTGGTTGTTTTTCACTGGAGTCCTACAACCTGGGACCATAGTCTTGAGCATTATTCAGTGGAGGTTATCTATCCGATTGATGTTGGTGAGGATGATCCGGAATCCAGTGAATTTCTGGAAAAAATTCATCTCCGTACTGAACATTTTATGAATGAGCAGTACGAAATCGATTATCGCAGTACAAGAGATAATAAATTTGAAACACTGCTTTATGCGGAAAATATTGACGTTGATTATCAATTCAGGATTAAGCAGTATGTGTATGCAACATATTTTGATTTCCACCAAAGTGTGCCAAGGGTGTGGAACAGCACTGGATCCAGTAAACGTCTGAACGGTTTCATGCCTGGAATCAGACTTTTAACAGCCCACGCCATTATACTTTGCTTGATAATTATTGTTTTTGCTTTTATTCTAAAGGCTAAATTTAAAGCGACCCAGGAGGCAATGGTCGATGTTGAGGAAATAAAATGGAATAATGTTGACTGGACACCGCCGAAAATAGAAATTTCAAGCTTTAGAAAGCCCGGTAAAATATGTAAAGATTTTACTCCCATTGAAGCTGCATTTTTTTTGGAACTTCCCTACAGGAAAATATTAAGCTGTATGATACAAAGGCTGGTGCAGGCTGGTTTTTTTGAGATAGTATCTGAATCCCCCTTATCTGTTAAGACAATCAAAAGGCATGAGAATGATTTTAAAAAACTTGGAAAATATGAAAAAATGATGGTTGAAGCTGCAATGGATGACGGCTGTTTTTCACTGGAAGAGCTGGAATCAATTCTTGATAATGCCGTGGAATCTGTACGGAAAAAATCATGGGATTGTGATATTCAGGCAACTAAAAAGTATTGGAAAAATAAGATTAAACCGGTTTGGCAGGAGAAAGAGAAGGAGGGACACTCAACCTATGAAGAAGATAAAGCCAGACCATATATTTATCGCCACCATGGCTGGTATCACTGGTATTTTCATAATTATGGATATGACAATTATGATAAAACCCTTCTGCCTGATAAATATGAGCAGAGCTTTGATGTGAATACCGACCATGTATCTTTTGACAGCTTCCATGAGAGTCAGGTCCTTGATGCTGATGTATGCCATTCAGCATGTCACTCAGCCTGTCATTCGGCCTGCCATTCGGCCTGTCATTCTGCGTGTCACTCGGCCTGTCACTCAGCATGCCATTCAGCCTGTCACTCAGCATGTCACAGCGGCGGGTCATTTTAATGATTTTCAGTAAGCAGAATATTGACCTGGAAATAAATAATGCTGTTCCTGACCTGTCATGGGTCAATGAATGGATAGCAAATGTTAAGGATTATATATTTGTAAGGGCTGAAGACAATGTCTTTATCCAGCGGCCTAATAAGGCATTTCATCTGAATGATCAGGGCATCTCAATAATGCAGCAGCTTTTAGATGGGAAAAGCATTGAAAATGTTCTGTCTTTATATGGTCATAACCCCAGAGCAGGTTATGATATCAACATATTTCTGCAGGACCTCAGAAAAATGCTGAAGAATGGTATTGATGATACTTATGAATCATCTGCTGTTGAAAAAAAAGCATTTTCCATGGAGTTTTCAAAATTTCCGGTCTTATCTGAGATTGCAATTACATACAAATGTAATGCAAAATGCCTGTTCTGCTATGCAGGGTGTGGCAGTGAAGGCATGGATGGTGATAAAAACCGTGAAATGAGTCTTGATGAGATTAAAAGTATCATAAATAAGATTTATTACCAGGCAAAGGTGCCAAGTGTCAGCTTTACAGGGGGAGAACCAACTTTACGGCCGGATCTGCCTGAAATGGTGGAATATGCACGATCAATTGGTATGCGTGTTAATTTAATTACCAATGGTACTTTATCAACTGACAGGCTCGTAAATCGATTGAAAAATGCCGGGCTTCAGTCTGCCCAGATCAGCCTTGAAGGTGCAGCAAGCCGAATCCATGACAGGATGACCTGTGTTAATGGGTCTTTTAACAAAACCATTGATGCAGTTAAGCGTTACCGTGATGCTGACATTACTGTACATACAAATACAACTTTGACAAATATAAATAAAGAGGATGCACTGGAAATACCCGGTCTTGTAAAAGAACTTGGTATGGAAGCATTCAGTATGAATCTTATGATTCCCACCGGAAACGGAGCAATAAATGATACCATTGGAATAAATTATAGAGATATTGGTGCATTATTAAAGAAAATCAGCTCTGTGAGTAAAAAGCATGCAATTGATTTTAAATGGTATTCGCCAGTGCCCATGTGTATGTTTAATACAATTCTGCATGGTTTTGGGAACAAGGGATGCTCAGCTTGTGACGGCCTTATTTCCATTAACCCGGAGGGCCAGGTTTTACCTTGTGCAAGTTATGATAAACCCCTTGGCAGTTTATTATCAGATTCATTTGAGATGATCTGGAACAAGCCAGAGACAAAACAGATCCGGACAAAAAGCTTTGCCCATGGGATCTGTAGAGCATGTGAATATTTCCATATCTGCAATGGCGCCTGTCCGCTTTATTGGCGTCAAACCGGGTATGATGAATTAGTAAGTTTACATAAAAGAAATAGTGGAGTGGAGGCTGCCCATGACCGATACAGTTAATACTATAGATCAGAAACCAATGTCTGCCGGATTATTATCAGGAGTGAAAAATTCTGAATTAAAGTTTCTGTTTTTCAATAATTTGAAATACAGCACCAGAAAGAAACTGATAATAGCAAATCTTGTCGTAGGAGCGGTAATACAGCTTTTTCCGTCTTGTTTTGTGGTGGGCATAATGTTTATAGCAGCAGCTTCCGGCCTTTCATACCTGAAAGCCCTGGAATTAAAAACCAATCTCCCGGCTTTTCATAATGAATCATGGGAGCAAAGTGATATAAGCCTTATTTCCAAAATTATAGAAATATATGACAGACAATATAAATGGAATGAGCAAGGCTCTCTGGATGCAACTAATGTCCAGGGGGGACTTATTTTTGTTATTTTACTGATTGTTACAGGAACCATTTTTTATTTTGGTTATTTTTTCATAGCAATGAATGTGGCTATTTTAATTCTGCCCCAGTGGTTCAGCGGGAAACGTGTTCCAGAGCAAAATACTGATCTTTATAAAAAAGCAAGATATCTTTCCAGGGTACTTGAGAGTTATAAAAAAGGAAATAAAATAAATGGTAAGTTTGGCCTTCAGCTGCTGATCACTGAAGGTGAACAGAAAATACCTACAAACATGAAATTTACCTATCTGCCGGATGATTCACCATCTTACTTTTATGGTATTCAGACCCAGGTGGTTTTAAATCATGTAAAGTATGATTCCTACCCCTATTGTTATTCAGTTGTAATATGTAAGGAAAATAATAATTTGATTCAATGTCTTGAAAAAATCCAATTAGATGTGCCAGGATATATTCTTGTTGAACCAATGACCAAAGAAAATGTGGAGGTTGTAGTATTCAGGCAGGATGCAGAGATAGAAAATGGCTATGAGACCAATGTTGATACAGGTGTGGAATTATTTGAACTTGCAGTCAAGTTTTCAGAAAAATTTCTTGAGGAACAAAAAGCCATGGGATCATGATTTGATCTTTGAATAAAGACAATGCACCTTGTTTTTTTGTTCCATGTAAAACTTAAAAATAAAAAGAGATTTTTTATGGAGAATCTTCCAAATATCCTAAGTTGTTCCCGCATTGCAATGGCACCTTTAATGCTCTATTTTGCATGGACAGGAAATGAAACTCTTTTTATAGTATTTCTTATTACATCATTGATAACAGATGCTGTTGATGGATTTATTGCACGTCAATTTGAATTTGCAACACAGCTTGGAGCAAGACTTGACAGCTTAGGTGATATGGTTCTCTATTTAAGTATCCCTTTTTGTGCATGGTGGTTGTATCTGGATCTGCTTCAGGCAGAAGCAATATATGTATATATGGCAATCAGCAGTTATGTGATCCCGCTTGCTGCAGGTATTATTAAATTTAAGAAGATGCCGAGTTATCATACCATTGGTGCTAAAACAGCAGCTGTTTTAATGAGTATTGCACTCTTAATATTTTTTATTGCAAAAACAGCGTGGCCTTTTAGAATTGTTGCAGTTTTTCAGGCTTTTGTTGCATGTGAGGAAGTGATAATTACGTTGTGGCTGGATACTCTGCAGAGTAATGTTAAGTCTATCTGGCATTTGAGACACAAGACCGGTAAGTCATCTGTTGAAAATCTTGATGTAAAAATCAGATGACTTTTTTTAATGGCAGCTGCAAATAGTTTCAGTAATGCTGAAGCATTCTTTTATGCAGACGTTCTGCACGCAGGCAGAATGCTTCAAGTTTTGCAGTTATTACCTGGGGAAAAGGTGAACCGTCGCTTTCAATGGCAAGGAAAGGCAGGCCCTCGGTTTCAAGCAGGATGGAGCGAAGCTGCTCATTTTCAGGATCTGTTTTTAATTTTTCCTCCTGGTTCATTGTTTCATTAAGAATAGATTCAGAAAGGCGGTTAGGCATACAGCCAAACGGTCCGATGGCAATTACACCACAGGAATCGACGGCTATTTCCGACATGGAGCTTCCCACTGTCAGAATGGCTTCGCCTGTAAGGTTCTCTGATATATATGTCTTTCCATTATTTATTATTGATTTTATGTTAACTGGTTGAGAATGAACAAGGCCTGATCTGGAAAATATGGATTTGATACGCCTTTCGTCTCTGATCATGAACTTTTTTCTTATGAAAAATGAAATTTTTTCCATTTTTGTCATTTGATAATCGGTAAGCCCTTTTTGAACAAGGTAGTCGGAGTAATGAATCCATTCAGCGACTGGTGAGCATATGGATGCAAAACCTTTTTCAGCGAGGCGTTCGGTTAGAAACTGCCGTGATAAGGAGTCTCTTCTGACAAAAATTTCACCTGTCAACGAGACAATGGGAACTTCCCTGGGCGGGCGTTTAACAGGAATTCTGCCAAGCCTGTCTGCAGTTTTTAAAAGCCGTTTTTCAAGTTGTGCAAAATTACATTTTTCAAGTTCGCTGGATATCAAAGCCAGCTCTTCTTCAAATGTTATAAGTGCTGAATCAGTATCAGTTGAGTTGGCAAGTATCATTGATCGGATGTCTTCCATAACATCGGATACGATGAGCGCCCAGAAGCTCTTTCGTTCGAACCCGTTTTCCATTCCAATATAAGAGTTTTCTGATGTCAGTGAAAATAAAGCCACATCCGGTATTTCAAGTTTTCTTATCAGATCTTCCATAAAGATGGAATACTGTCCAAACCGGCAGGGTCCTGAACCTGTGGCCATAAAATATATAAGCACTTCATTTTTCTTCTTTGTATTTTGAATATAGTTAAGCAATGTTCCGGTTGTAAGAATCAATGGAAGGCATTCTTTGCATGAGGTATTGCCACGGCCAAGTTTTAAAATTTTTTCGTTTGAAGGCATATGACCTCTTGCATTAATGCCAAAACCACGGAATACTGCTGCAAATAATTCTGTGGAAATTTTTCCCATGGAAGGCAGAAGCATTGTGATACGGGGATCTGTAATGGAAAGTGCTTTACCGGAAGATGTCATCACCTTTGCTGTACCATTGTCAAGAACGATTCGGGCGGGCTGAAAACTATGTTTTTCTGAAAGAATCTCTTTGCTTG
>CAZQJS010000077.1:0-11605 GCA_964593725.1 uncultured Desulfobacterales bacterium | reverse complement strand
TTTCAAACATTACGAAAAATAAATATCACTATTTTACTAACAACTTGTATTTATTAATTATATTTTTTTACCGGGAATTGCTGTATTTTATATAAGCAATCATTTAGATGATAAAGGATATATTATGGATATCTTGCCATTGTTATCTGTTCATAATACTTGAAAAAACAGGATAAACTCTGGACATAAACCGGCTGAATTGATACAAAAATCAATTATGACTGGTAAAGGACAGTTGTATCAGCAAAATTTAAAAGCTGCCTGATTCTTATCTGGTACACCTCTCCTTTCAGAACTTAAATTAAAACCTGAATTTTTAAAAAGAATGTCCCGGATGAAACAAGTTGTTCTGCTTATCTTTATTTCTCTTTTCCTGCCTGCTTCACCCCTGCCTGCCTTTGACCAGGTGGACTTAAGTAAAGCACCCATATTTGTAAGACAGGGTTTTGAACCTGCCTGGACTGACCTTACCTGTTTTGATGATCAATGGCTTAAGATCCCGGTTTCAGATAACAGCCGCCATCCTGTGCAGGTGCGCATGCTTAAACTGAAGGATCTGCCCGGGAGGAGACCATTTTCCTTAAAGCGCTTTGCTCCTATGACATTTTCATTTGCTATCCCGTTTAATATCCCGGAAAGGGAAGCTGAAAAACCCGGATCACTTGGGCTTTTCATCGGCTCCATAGGAGTTAACTGGGAAATTTATCTTAATGGACACAGCATTTTAAGGGAAATTTATACCAATGATGCAGGGAAAATTCTCCATAAAAGGAGCCTGAACAATATTGCAGTTGAACTTGACAAGCAGTTTATCAAACCAAGAAAAAATATCCTTATGTTTAAAATCATCGGGGATCCAACTGACCCGGAAACCGGATTCTATACAGGCTTCCCATTTTTTATCCACCTCTATGACCAGGCCCTTGAAAAAACACGGGCACCTTTTACCAGGGTTCTTATTTTCCTTTACCTGCTGGTTGGCATCTATTTTCTGTATTTATATAAAAAGAGCCGTCAAGATCTTTCACATCTTTTCTTTGGTCTGTTTTGCGTGGTCTATTTTTCCTACAAATTTTCCATGGACCACATGTTGATCAGATTATTGTCACACACAGGAATCACACACAGGATTGAACTTATCTCACTTTTTCTATTGATTCCCATGATTCTGGGCTTTTTCGATACTATTTTAAGCAGAACAATCTCACTGTTTTCAAAATGTTATGCGCTGTTTGCTTTAATTTTGATCCTTTTTTGTTTTTTTGCCCCCCATGCATTTCTCAGCGACCTGCTGCGGCTCTTCCAGGTTTCCATCCCAATGGCCTATCTGCATATTGTAATCTATTTTTACAATACCTGGTACAGGCAGCTGACAGATAAAACACGCTTCAAGGCCCTTTTTTCAACCCTTGAAGGAAGACTTTTCATGGGCATAACCATCTGCTTTTTCATTGGCATGATTGATATCAGCAGGTCCATGTTTTACCTGACCACATATCAGCTCTCCCAATATGTTTTTTTCCTTCTCTCATTTCCCATGGGGTTTGCCATGATACAGCAGTTTATCCAGGCACAGCAGGAACTCATAGACAGCCAGCGCATGGTTGCCCAAAGCAGGCAGGAGGCAATAGACAACCTTAAGCGGGCAGACAAGCTCAAGGATGAATTCCTTGCTGCAACTTCCCATGAGCTCAAAACACCGCTGCACGGAATCATAGGACTTACACAAACAGCACTGGAAAAACAGACGTCCAGGAGTGACCCCGGCCTTATCAGATGTCTGCAGACATCCCTTGCCAGTGCCAGACGTCTTGCAATATTGATTGATGATCTCCTTGATTACTCAAGATTAAAAAATAACGATTTAAACCTGTCCCTTGCACCAGTGGATCTTTACAGTGTGACAGATGTGGTTTTTGCCCTTCTCAAACCCCTTGCAGATAAAAAGCAGATCACGCTTTATAATGAAATACCAGGGAACAGTACATTTGTCATGGCTGATGAGAACCGGGTCTATCAAATACTTCAAAACCTTGTCACAAATGCCATTAAATTCAACAACAAAGGCATGGTAAAAATATATGCTGTTTTAAAAGATAATTTTATTGTTACAAGTGTAAAGGATTCCGGCATTGGAATAAAACCAGAGGAACTGTCAGCTGTTTTCCAGTCCTTTGTCCAGCTTGACAGCTCAGTGACACGGCAATACCAGGGCATGGGGCTTGGTTTGAGCATTACCAGGACCCTGGTTAAACAGCACGGAGGTGACATATGGGTTGATTCTGTACCAGGGGCTGGGTCAACATTCTCCTTTTCTCTGCCTGTATCAGATCAAAAACCGGACAGTATTGACCAGCGTGAAAAAATATCAAGGCTGATTCAGGGAACCGGACTGGGTCCTGAAGAGGAAGACAGGACCCGGGATACTGGTCAATCAGAATCCCCTGCAACCGTGCTGGTGGTTGATGATGATCCGGTTAATCTGCATATAGTCGAAGATTATCTCAGTGTTGGATACGATGTTGTAACCATGCCCGGAGGTGCCCGGGCTCTGTCATACCTTGAGAAAAATGAAAAGCCTGATCTTATACTCCTTGATATTATGATGCCTGAAATATCAGGTCTTGAAGTATGTCAGAAAATCAGGCATACATATAGTTTTGATAAGCTTCCCATTATTTTTCTCTCTGCAAAAAACCAGGTGGCTGACCTGACCCAGGGCTTTTCATTGGGAGCAAATGATTATCTTTCCAAACCTTTTTCAAAGGATGAACTTTTAACCAGGGTAAGATATCATATTGACTTTAACAGCCAGGTGGAAACAGCTGGAAGACGTTTAAGCGGACTTAAAGATTTCTGCAGTGATCTGAAAAATTTCAGGGGGGAAAAACAGCTGGCCGACGTAATCCACAAACTTTTGATTGATCAGATACCCATAAACAGTGCCATGGTTTTTAACCTTCAGGATCACCAGGTTTCTGCTGCTTTTCCCAAAGACCTTGACACCTCCTGTTTTGAATACCAGGCAGACCAGATGCCCATTTCCGAAAACCCGGTTATCCAGCCCCTTAGCCTTACCAGTATGGATGGACAAGGGTGGATTATGAAATTCAGGACATCCTTGCTTGAAAACTATTGTTTCCTTCTTTACCGGACCTGTGCCATGGGCACTTTTACCAGGGCTGATAAGGAATTTGCAGTGATGGTAATGCAGGAAGCCGCCCGGGTTAAAAATAATATCCAGAATTTTATTAAAGATGAAACAATTTTAAAAAACTATCTTGCTTTAAATTCCAGGATGGATGATATCTATTTTATCCAGGCTGACCGCCAGTTTTGCAGGATTTTGTTTGAAGGTGAACGCACCTTTGTCGATTTTGACTGGTCCCTTGGTGATATGGAGACCTATTTTGATGAAAAAAAACTCTTCAGGGTTCACCGCTCATTTATGATCAATCCACAAAAAAGTATCCAGGCAGAAAAAGAAAAAGGCAGCAGGGATTTTTCACTGAGGTTTACCGCACCGCATATTGCAGATATTATGGAGAAACTGGACAATTTCCAGGGAATCAAGTTATCCAGAGCCAAGGAAAAAATCTGCAGAAAAAAATTTCCCGGCTGGTTTAAATAATTTTTCCCGGCCTTATTCTAAAGATAATCTTAAATTAATATGCCCGTCTGTCATTTCCCAGGACTATTCATTAAAAAAATGAATGGTCATATTGTTCCAACTACTTGAATATAGAAGAATATTTTTCTTGTACTGCTGTTGCCAGTCAAAGTTGTGACCTTGTGCAATTTACCAATGGCACACCATTTAAAACATGTTTACCATTGACTCGTGTTCAGGAATTGTACCTGGCATTAATTGAAATTTACGGAGGTAGAGCATGAAAACAAAAACAGCAAAAATTATTACCACGGGTATTTCCCTTTTGATTTTATTTTTTTTCTCAACAACCGGGTTCACAGCAGGCCTTCTGACTCCAAGCGGCCGCTCTTTGCCTGCCCTTTTATTAAAAGAACATCATGTTTGTGTTACTGTGGAAGATGGGTATGTAATCACCCGGATTGATCAGTCATTTTTCAACCCCAACTCAATGGATCTGGAGGCACTTTACACCTTTCCTGTTCCTGAAACAGCATCGGTTGCTGAATTCAGTCTCTGGATCGACGGGAAAAAAGTTCCAGGCGAAGTGGTGGAAAAAGAAAAGGCTAAAGAGATCTACGAAGAAGAAAAGGCTGCAGGCCACGAAACCGGATTAACTGAAAAAAATGAGCTCAACTCGTTTGAGATAAAGGTATTTCCGGTCAAGGCCAATGACACAACCCGGATGCGCCTGGTATATATTCAGCCGGTTACAGTGGATACAGGTATGGGGCGTTATGTTTATCCCCTTGAATCCGGTGGTGTGGACGATGTTCAGGAATCTTTCTGGACAGCCAATGAAAAGGTTGAAGAAAAATTCTCCTTTGTACTTCATCTCAGGTCTTCCATACCGGTTGACGGTCTGAGAGTTCCAGGATTTCCCAAGGCTGCTGTCACTAAAACATCACCCCGGGAGTGGACAGTAGATATTAATAAAGGAAGCATTATACAGCAGAGTATAAACCCTGAAGATCCTGTTCAAGTCAAAGAGCAGGGTGACCTGGAAAACACGGCTGTTTCCTCAAATTCCCAGGCAGCATTTACTCTTGACAAAGACATACTAGTGTACTGGCGCCAGGCTGCCAATATTCCAGCCCGGGTGGATATGGTTACTTATAAACCAGCAAAGGACAAACAGGGAACATTCATGATCACCATCACTCCGGGTGATGATTTGAAAGAAATCCAGAAAGGCCGGGACTGGGTGTTTGTACTTGACCGTTCAGGCTCCATGGACGGCAAGTTTGAGACCCTTCTCAATGGTGTAGAAAGAGCACTTGGTAAAATGAATGACAAAGACCGGTTCCGGATTATCATGTTTGAAAATCAGGCAGAAGAGATCACAAGCGGTTTTGTAACTGCCACCCAGCAAAATGTTAAGAATATGATTAACACCCTTGGAACACAAAGACCGGGTGGTGGGACCAACCTTTATGAAGGACTAAAAAAAGGGCTTAATGTGGTTGATGCAGACAGGACAACCTCAATGGTGCTGGTTACAGACGGTGTTGCCAATGTGGGTGTGACCAAACAGAAAAGCTTTATTGAACTTTTAAAGAAAAAAGATATCAGGCTTTTTACCCTGATGATGGGTAACTCAAACAATGAATTTCTATTAAAACATCTTGCCCATGCATCCAATGGATTTGCCCAGTCGGTTTCCAATAGTGACGACATTGTAGGTCTGATCCTCTCTGTTACAAGTAAAGTAACCCATGAAGCACTCCATGGTACAAAATTATCAGTCAGGGGAATACCAGTTAAAAAACTTGTAACCAATAATACATCTTCCCTTTACCGGGGCCAGCAGCTTATCTATTTTGGTCATTATAAAAAGGCAGGCCAGGCTGATCTTGTCCTGACAGGAAAAATTTCAGGGGAAAACAAGCAGTATGAGACAACAGTTTCATTCCCAGAGGTTGCCATGGATCATCCTGAAATTGAAAGATTGTGGGCATACGCAGCCATTGATCAGATTAAACGGGCCATGGTGTTTGAAACAGATGAAAGTGAAAGCGAACAGGCCATTATCAGCCTGAGTACAAAGTACGGTATTGTGACTGATTACACATCCATGTTAGTTGTCCGTGATGAAATATTTAAGAAGCACGGGATCAGGCGTAGTAATAAAAAAAGATTGGCAGTCGAAGAAAAAGCCCAGCAGAAAAGAGCCAGTGCTCCTGTGGTTTCCAGGAGGGTAGATACCCGGAAACCCATGTACAAATCACACCAGTCTTCCCATCGCAGCTTTGGAGGCGGTGGAGGTGGTGCAGTTGATCCATGGTTTTTTGTAATCCTTCTGCCTTTGGCAGCAGTTAAATTTAAGAAAAAAAGAACCTCTTAAACCATCTCAAATAATCAATAAGGGGGCAGTTAATGATTAAGTGCCCCCTGAAAAAGAGAGATAAAAAAATGAGATTTCCTGGAAAAAAGATTAAAAACAAAGTAATTACAATACTTGCCCGCACCTCACCCGGTATTGTGGCAGTTGTATTGTTTCTTTTAACCGGATATGCATCTGAAATCCTGATTTTTGACCGTGATGCCATTGCTGCAGGCCAGATATGGCGCCTTGTGACTGGTCACTTTGTGCACTGTGATTCTGAACATCTGCTCCTCAACCTGCTGGGAATCTGGGGGCTGATTTTTATATTTGACCGTTTGTCTGCAAAGGCCATCTGGCTCTGGCTTGCAGCCGGTATTATAATGGTGGATGCCTGGATTTGGTTCAGGATGCCGGAGCTTAATCTTTATTGCGGCCTGTCTGGTATTGAAAACAGTCTTCTGGCTGCCGGGCTTATTTCGGTCTGGAACAGCAGTCAGCAAAAGCTTGCCGTAATTGCAGCTGTCCTGTCCATGGGAAAAATTATATATGAGATTTACACGAACACACCTCTTTTTTCACACATCAGCTGGGCATCAGTTCCGGAAGTGCATGGGGCAGGATTTGCTGCAGGAGTGCTGCTGACAGCTTTTATATGTTTCAAAAACCCGCTGAACAGAAATTTTTTATGGCTTAAATAAAACTGCTGCTTTGAGTCCTGCACATAAAAAACAGATCCAGGATATATGACATCTAAAGTCAAATATCCTGGAATCTGCTGCTGACCAGGCATGCCTGGTTTTAAACGTTAATCATATCAGTCCTGTTTCCAGGATTGTACTCCGGATTTTGTACTCTCTGGATTCTTTTGCTGAATCCTGGTAATTTCACCTGTGCTTGACTGGATAAAAACAGCTGAGCCTTCTTCACGCCCGACATGTATATTTGGTGAAGTTGCAAGTCCTTTTCCAAGGCTGACTTTTTTATCAGCAACCTCATGTCCACTAACTGTTGTGGTGCCAAGAACCGCTGAAAAATGGGCAGTACCACTCTTATAATAGAGAGCCCAGAGATCGCTGGTGCCTCCAATGGAACAGATATCAGCTTCCGGAGTAAAGGTTGTAAAGGAGAGCAGACCGCCAAAGAGCACTGCCTTTCCTAAATTCCTCTCTCCTGTACCATCAGCAAACTCATGATACCAGCCATCTTTTGTCAGCTGGTCATTGAGTACACTGGCAAAACTGGTAGTAGTACCGCCAGTACCGCCAGTACCAGGTATAAATATACTGCCATTACTATCTGCATAAGCCTGATAATCAGTGACATTCATTAATGTTGCATCGGAAAGAAGTGCCCATGTATTTACACCTGCAGTATTCACAGGCTCTTTGAGTCCATAGAACCTCTGCCTTGCATCATAAGACTTATCAGCTGTAGAAAAATAACGGCCTGTGCCGAAAAATATCCAGTTTTTCCCCTGCTCATCCCTTCCAATGACCGGTGCTGCTGTGATTGGTTTCTCAGCATCTATCAGGACACTGTTCCGGGTCCAATTGGATGGAGTATTATCATCTTCTATAACAATCCTCCTGAGCTTGCCGCCCCAGGTTGCAGGATTACTTCCTGAAGCAGGGGCACCGTTAATTGTACCAAAATAGATGGCATCGGCATTATAATCCAGATCATAATCAACAGACACAGGATTACTGACAAAAGAGTTTGTATCATTTGCAGTAAAATTAGTAAGTTCTTCCTTGAGTGTGCCTGTGGCATCCAATGTCTTAAGCTTATTTTCATGGGCAAGCTGAAACAGATCAAGCATATAAAACTGATGGGGCTGAAGGCTTTTTATATCCTCCAGTATCTCATGACTATAGCTGCCATTTGTTGAAGTAACATCAACATGGCCCGGGTCACCATTTGCATCGGCAGGACCAGAGCCAAATGCCAGGTACCACCTGTTTTCACCGGATGCATAATCCTCATATTGTCCATCACCATCACCATCTTTCATGGTAATAACAGTTGGATGACAGGTTGCAAAGCCCATTTTCGGCATTGTCAATTCTGCCAGAAGCTTTGGCGGTTGTTCCGGATTTGTAATATCGAAAATCAAAAACGCCGATTTCTTGATAGTATCACTGGATTTTGGGCTTTTACCATCGGTTTTATCGATATCGGCAATAATAGAACCACCGCCCAGGTTCATGCCGATAACCATGACAGTGCCCCAGCCCTTTGGATGAATGCATTTGGGATCTGAAATGTCTGAGCACTTTGTCTCTTCCTTGAATATTTTAGCATCAAATATTCTGGGCTGCTGATCTACATAATAGATATGTTTTGTTTCGTTATAAGACGTCTGGGTCAGCCAGTATAAATGGGGTAAAAGATTATTTGGTACATATGCCCACAATTCTGCTCCCAGAGCTGGTTGGGTTGAGTCTGCACAATTGGTGGAATCACTGGATTTACAGAACTGTTTTGTATAAAAATCATAAAAGCCTGCATTAAAAGCATGTACCATGCCGTCGTTGGCGCCTGCATAAATGACCTGTCTTCTTTTTCTGTATTTAAAGGCAAATGTTGCATAACTTGCATCCCGGTAAAGCAGGTGCAGATTCTCAGCCGGGCGGCCAACCAGTGTCGGGGTTGAGTAGACAATATCCCCGAGGCGCCATGTATTAAGGTCAGTGTCTCCATCATAGTCATACTGGCGGGAACGCATGGCTGTACTTGGAAGAGATATACCGCCAATTGTCAACGGTTCTGTATTGCAGTTGTCAGTACCTGTTGCAGCACAATCAGAACCACGGATATAGTTGATCTGCCGCCGTGTCTGTTTTTTAAGAAAATCAAGGAAATTCGCACTTGACAAACCTGAAATTTTTGATGGTTTATTTTCAAAGGGTGTGTACAGATGCAGATACGGGTATATCTCACGCTTATCCTTTAAAAGAGATTCTGTCAAAGTTGCGGAAGATTTGATTGCAAAAGGTATAGTCTCACCAGAATCAACTTTATTATTGTTATTATCATCAACCCAGGTGAATATATACCTTTTATTGGAATCTGAAATATAATCAGTTACCGGTCTTTGAACTTCCACTTCAGTATCGCTGATCTCATTCAGCCAGTTGGAAGAGTTCCATAAATACTTCAGATCATCAAGGCCGACCACATCAACCAGGCTGTCATAACATTGTGTTCCAGCAGGTGGTTTTTTAGGACATGTTGCAGTGTTAATCTCCAGCTTCTGGTTGCCATCTCCATCCATGTAGCGCCTGGCTGTACCATCTTCGTTAAATACTACAAAATAATCCTCTTTAAGATCCAGCCTGGTGTTTTTGTTATCAGGAGAAGTTAAGCCATTGTTTGTATTTTCCCGCATATTACCATAGGCATCCACCAGAAGTGCATGCACCTGTCCTACCCAGTTCACTTTAACAGTAGTATTTGCTATCTTGGGGAAAAAAACCGACTGATAAATTGCGCCTTCACCGCCACGTGTATTGGAAATAACTGATGCTGCAGTTCCAGAGGCACGGCCCAGCACCTGGTCAAAGAAACTGCGTAATTTTTCTTTTAACTTATTGCCATCCTGGGCAAGATAGGCAACACCACCGCCATACTTAGCTGTATCCTTAAGAATGCGTGGTATTGTCGAGCGGCCAAATGCAACAGTATAGGTGGTCAAATACTGTTTACCACCAAGGTCACTTCGCAGATCCCTATGGTCTCCTGAGCAGGAACTCCCATTCCCAGGGTCAGCACAATGGGCCCATTTAGCAAGATCGTTGAGGTTGTCTTCACAGTCTCGGTTAGAAGCGTTTCTGCAATCACCGGAATTGTTATCAGCATCAAAGTCCTTGAAATCATCACTTAACAACTTTTGTGGGACATTGCCGTCCAACCAAGGCTGGCCATCTGTAAAAACAAGTATGTTGGAATGGACACAACCTATTTTTTTGCTATAGGGAGCTTCAAAATAGTAAGGATCCCAGGTGTTATTCTTCTCAAAATTACTTGAATCATAATGGGGATCAACCTGCTGGAAATAACGAATAACCTCTAAATAATTTTCAGCCAGGGGGGTTGTTCCCCAAACCAGAGGATAATGTTCTATTGCATCAACCACAGTACTGATAGTTGACTTGATGGGTGTATTAATCTTACGAAAGTCTGCTTGATTTTTTAGTTTCTTTACAAAGGGATTTTTAGGGATTTTAAGGTTAAGAGTTCCACCGTCAACTTTTCCAGAATAGATATTATCACCTTTTTTATAATTATAAAAAGAGATCCCAAGCCTGACCTGGTCAATAACATCATGGAGAAGTCCCTTTGGTTCTTCATCAACCAGAAGTGCTATATTAAATACAGTCTTGGCAGAAATAACTATATAACCGACATCTTCATTGCTATGTTCAACTTCAGGATCAACTGATTTTTCCTCTTCAACCTTTACCTGCACACTTCCGGAGCCAAGGCTTTGATAACGCAGACTTGCAGGGTCAGACTCATTGGCTGTCTGCATGGCTGCAAAAAATTGCGGGGAGGGAAAATCTCCGTTAAATGAGATTGTTTTAAAATTATTATTAACATCAGTCTCTACTCCCACCTCAAACTTGACCATACCACCATCACCGTAACTTCCCTGCTCAAAGGCCATATAGGTAACTGTTTCAGCGGCATGTACAAGGTCCTGGCCCTCCTCTTCCTGCAGGCGGACTTCAAATGTGTCTGTATCAACATTTTGCTGGCGTGTTGTCACAGTTATATGGTCATTATCGGTTGCAATACTGCTGATTACAACCGGTGCTGAAGGCAGGGTGGTTCCCAGTGCTATTGTTGTAAAAGTATTATCTGTACTGTTTATACTTTGACTTCCTGCAATGATGGTCTTTCCCCCTGTTAATGTATGTATACCTTTTTCCAGAACAATATATGATAGCCTCTCATTACCATGGCCACCATCTTCGCATTCCCACTCCTCAACGCGCACTTGAAATGTCTTTCCAGCACCATCCACATCCTTGATTCTCACCACTGCAGGATCTACACCATTAAAGCTCAGGGGCACTGCTACAACAACAGGGTCTGTATAGACATTGGCTAGATTAACAGTATACCAGTTATGTCTTAATCTGTTTATCATACCTGCTTCACCAATAACAGCTCCACTTGCATTGTAAATAATACTAATACTATGCCTGTTTGATGAAATCTTGGCATATGGGTCATATGGTGTAGTACTGTTATGAGTATCTCCACTGTTTGCCGGACTTTTAATCGTAAATTTTGTATTATCAGGAAATGGAGTATATAAATGTGTTGATGCATATGATTTATTAAAATTCCCATCATCACTTTCATTATTGGCAATGATTTTCCATTCCAAATTTCCATCACCTGTATAATCAAAACCGGCACGGTGTTCAACCTTTCCTCCAATCAAAACATCCCGTGCAGCATCAATCCTACGTGTAATGAGCCAGTTGAGATACTTACCGCTCCAGCAATTCTTTCCCGGGCCGGGTGTGCAGGTGGTACATTCAACAAAAGCTCCCTTTTCCGCATTAACATCATCACTATCAGTAGTGGTGTCACCATTAATATCTATGTGATAGGGGGTA
>CAZQJS010000076.1:0-11816 GCA_964593725.1 uncultured Desulfobacterales bacterium | reverse complement strand
ATTTTTTTATTTTTATTTTAATCCTGGCATATTAATTGCTCTAAACAACATCAGGTTTACAGATTTACAACTTAATATTATTTAGAGGATTTGATTATGTTCAGAAACTTTGGAAAAACAACTCAACACCTTCTGATTACCCTGGTGATGATTTCAGGCTTTATCTTATTATCACCATTCACATCAATGGCAGCAGACAGCAGTGTGATTGACACTGGTGCAACCTCATGGATGCTGATATCAACTGCCCTTGTACTGCTGATGATGCCTGGACTTGCCATGTTTTACGGCGGCCTTGTCAAGAGCAAGAATGTTCTCGGAACAATGATGCATACCTTTGTTGCCATGGCAGTGATTGGTGTTTTATGGGTGATATGCGGATACTCCTTAACCTTTGGCAGTAGTGTCTTTGGAGGATTTATCGGATGGAACAAAGACTTTTTTTTCCTGAACGGTATTGACGAGCTTATCACAGACGGTATTCCTGAATATATCATTGCAATGTTCCAGGGAAAATTTGCAATCATAACTCCTGCTCTGATAAGCGGAGCCATTGCAGAAAGGGTTTTTTTCCGGGGATATATAATGTTCATAATTTTATGGTTCCTTGCCGTGTATGCACCCCTTTGCCACTGGGTATGGGCATCGGACGGCTGGCTTTTCAATGCCGGGGCATCCGGAGTTATTGACCTTGCCGGAGGTCTTGTAATCCATGTTTCTGCCGGAGTAAGCGCCCTTGTGGCTGCCATATATTTAGGACCCCGCATTGGCTACCCCAAATCCCTTTCCCTTCCCAACAATCTTGTCATGACCCTGATGGGAGCAGGACTGCTTTGGGTTGGCTGGTTCGGGTTTAATGCAGGTTCCACACTCCAGAGCGGACTTGATACTGCCAGAGCACTTACCATGACCCAGATCTCAGCTGCAAGCGGTGCCCTGACATGGCTTGTCATTGAGGCAATTGTTTACAAAAAAGCTTCGGCTCTTGGTTTTGCATCGGGTATACTTGCAGGTCTTGTTGTGATAACACCTGCTGCTGCTGTGGTTCAGCCTGTTGGGGCTTTCTGCCTTGGTGCCATTTCATCCATTGCCTGCTACTTTGCCCTCAGAATGAAGGCAAAGCTTGGCTATGACGATACCCTTGACTGCTTTGGCATCCATGGTGTGGGAAGCGGCCTTGGAGTTATTCTTCTCTCATTTTTCATCCGGGACTCCTGGATGGCTGCCGCATCAAAAGCATATGGACAGACATGGACAATGTGGGATCAGCTCCTTATCCAGCTTAAGGGAATTGCTGTTACAATACTGCTTGCAGCCGTGGCAACCTTTATAATCTGCGTTATTGTTGAAAAAACAGTGGGATTCAGGCTTGGCAGGGAAGAAGAAATGATAGGTCTTGACCAGACCCTCCACGGCGAACGCGGATATGATTTCTCATGACAGTTTAAAAAAAATATTACCCGTGGGCAGTGTTTTATGCATTGTCCACGGGCTTAACACAGCTGGTGCATTGAAAAAATAAAAAACATTTGACAAGGTACCACCATGTGGTATAATTTTCCTGATTGTTACTTTTGTCAATCTTTAATCAGGAGGATTATATTATGAGAAAAGTTTTAATACTTGGTGCCGGCGCAGGCGGTACAATCGTTGCCAACATGCTTCGAAGGGAGATGCCTGAATCAGAGCTTTCCATTACCATCATTGACAGGGACCAGCGCCACCATTATCAGGCTGGCTATCTCTTTATTCCCTTTGGCATCTATTCTGCTTCCGATGTAATAAAACCCAAGAAAGAATTTATTCCATACGGTGTTGAGTTCATTGTTGATTATATTGTAAAAATTGATCCTGAAAACCGTATTGTTGAAACAAAACTTGGAAAATATGATTATGACTGGCTCGTTATTTCCACTGGGTGTGACATTTCCCCTGAAGAGATTGACGGCATGCTGGATGCCTGGCGCACCGATGTTTTTGATTTTTACACCCTGGAAGGTGCGACAGCCCTTTACAAAAAACTTAAATACTTTTCATCGGGGAAAATTGTTCTTAACATTGCAGAGATTCCCTATAAATGCCCCATTGCTCCCCTGGAATTTGTATTTATGGCTGACTGGTTTTTCCAGGTCAATGGTGTAAGGGATAAGGTGGAAATTGAATTTGTAACACCCCTTGACAATGTTTTTACAAAACCTGTGGCAACAAAAATCCTGTCTGAAGTTGCAGTTAAGAAAAATATAAAGGTCACACCCCATTTTGACCTTGCCCAGGTAAATGCCAGGGAGAAAACCATTGAATCCCACAAAGGAGACAAGATAGGCTATGACCTTCTTGTATCAATACCTCCCAACATGGGAAACCATATGCTCATTGACTCGGACATAAGTGACCCTGTAGGATTTATACCCACGGATAACCACACCCTTAAAGCTGAAAATTTTGACAGAATTTTTGTCATTGGAGACACAACCAATGTACCGACTTCCAAGGCAGGTTCTGTGGCCCATTACATGGCCTATACCCTGGTTGAAAACATCATACGGGAGATGGACGGCCATGCAGCTCTTCCGAAATTTGACGGACATGCCACATGTTTTCTTGCTTCGGGCTTTGAAAAGGCAATACTGCTGGATTTCAGTTATGATGTTGAACCATTACCAGGGAAATTCCCATTTCCCGGCATGGGGCCTTTCAGCCTGTTAAAGGACAGCCTCAGCAACTATTGGGGAAAGATGATGTTCAGGTGGGTATACTGGAATCTGATGATGAAAGGTCTTGATCTTCCCCTGGAACCCCAGATGAACATTGCCGGAAAGATTCGACAAAAAGCTTAGGAGGTGCTCCATGACAAACCAGGATAAAATCCTTGAACGACTTGAACGACTTGAGGAAAAAATCACGCCCATTGCCGAATCAGCCGCAGCTGTCAAAGAGTTAAAAGAGGAGTTGACACCCAGGATAAATGAAGCTGTTCAGGCACTGATTGTTGAACTTGCCGATGTTGAAGCTGATTTCCAGCTGGAAAATCTGCTCCACCTTATCAAAAAGGTCATGCGGAATATTAAAAATTTTAATTTTGCCCTTGACATGATGCATAATTTAATTGATCTTGCAGTGAATGCTGAACCTTTATTAAAGAGCACCGTGCCTAAGATAATCAGCTTCCTGGATGATATGGAACAAAAAAATGTATTCAGGTTTATAAACACTGGGTTTGAGGTTATGAAAAGCATGACTGAAAAATACTCGGCCCGGGAGATTGATCAGATCACAGCAGGACTTGGAAAAATTGTCAATACATTGGGCAGCCTGACTGATCCCAGGGCAGTTGAACTTATTGAAAAATTATCAAAAATACCGTTGGGTATCAATATTGAAAACGCTAAACCCACAGGACCCATATCAATGGTCATGGCAATGAATGACCCCGATGTAAAGATGGGGCTTGGCGTGGTGCTTGAACTCACCCGGGGTCTTGCAGGATTAAAACAGAATTAATTCATGATAAATATAACACGGGGCTGATAAATGAATAAAAAAGACAAGCTGCACTTTGATTCTAGGGTGATCCACCAGGGTTTAACTCCAAAGGAGTGGCAGGGCTCAACCCTGCCTCCCATATACCAGAGCGCTTCCACACTGCACAACAGTGCTCAATCTTTGAGTGATACCTTTGCCGGCAGACAACAGGGTCATATATACATGAGATTGAGCAACCCCACGAACCAGAGCTTTGAAAACAAGACTGCATCCCTTGAAAACGGAAAAGGTGCCATTGCCATGTCTTCGGGCATGGCAGCCATTGCCAATACCTGCATGGCTCTTTTAAGATCAGAAGATGAATTCATAGCATCTGACTCGCTTTTCATGTCAACCTATCTTCTCTTTACAGGTGTGTTTAAAAAATACAAGCTTAAGGCAAAGATAATTGATATAAAGAATCAAAAAACCCTGGAAAAATCCATCACAGACAAAACCAGGTTTATCTATATTGAAACCATTGGGAATCCTAAAATGGATGTTCCGGATATACAATCCATTGCAGAGACTGCCCATGCCCATGGATTGCCCCTTGTTGTGGACAACACACTTGCATCCCCTTTTCTTGCACGTCCCATTGAGTTTGGCGGAGACATTGTCATTCATTCCACCACAAAATATTTAAGCGGTCATGGTGCTGCAACAGGCGGAATTGTGGTGGACAGCGGCAGATTCCCCTGGGAAAACAATAAAAGATTTCCCGACCTTGCTCCCTTTATAGAGAAAAAAGGAGAACTTGCTCTTCTTGATAAAATATGGAAGGAGCACCATATAAATTTCGGCACAACCCAGGCGCCCTTCCACTCATACCTTGCCATGATCGGCATGGATACCCTGGCTTTGCGCATGGAAAGACACATGTCCAACAGCATTAAGGTTGCCAGATATCTTGAGGAGCACAAAAAGGTCAAATGGATTAATTTCCCGGGACTCCCGGATCACCCGGACCATGGCACAGCAGATAAAATTTTCCGCGGCATGGGGTATGGTGCCATGATAAGTTTCGGCCTTGGGAACCAGGACAACTGTTTTACCATGATTGACAACCTTGAGATGATTTACCACCTTGCAAACCTCGGAGACTGCAAGACCTTGATAATTCATCCCTGGTCATCCCAGTACATCTCCTTTGAGCCTGATGTTAAGAAAGCTCTTTCCATAACACCTGATCTTTTAAGGCTCTCTGTCGGCATTGAAAACCCTGACGATATAATGGGCGACCTTGACCAGGCCCTGGATAAAATAAGATAAACAGGAACAGGCAGAGCATTGATCATGACACAGAACCAAAACAGAGAGCATGCTGAAAATAATAAAATCACTACCCATGCCAGACAGTTTTTCCATATAAAAGATAAAGATTTCACCCTTATGATGGGTAAAAAACTTGAAAAGATCTGCATTGCCTATGAGACCTTTGGGAAGCTCAATGATGAGAAAACCAATGCCATCCTGGTACTCCATGCCCTGACCGGCGATTCCCATGCTGCAGGCCGCCCCGGCAGAAAGGATGAAAAACCAGGGTGGTGGGATGTTATGATAGGCCCTGGCAAGGCTATTGACACAGATATATATTTTGTAATCTGTTCAAATATCCTGGGCGGATGTATGGGCTCAACCGGGCCTGCTTCGCCCATGCCTGGAAAAAAGAAGCCCTATGGCATGGATTTCCCCATGATAACCATTACAGACATGGTAAGGTGCCAGAAAAGACTTATTGACCATTTTAAAATAGAAAATCTTCTGGCTGTTGTCGGAGGCTCCCTTGGTGGAATGCAGGTACTTGAATGGAGCTTAAGATATCCTGACATGGTGGAAGCTGCCATACCCATTGCAACGACCATGAAACATTCAGCCCTCTCCATTGCATTCAATGAAGTTGCCCGCCAGGCCATAATCGGTGATCCTGACTGGAATCATGGAAATTATACAGACAAAAAAAAACCTGACATGGGTCTGTCCGTTGCAAGGATGATAGGACATATTACATATTTATCAGACAAATCCATGCGGTCGAAATTCGGCAGGAAAATGGAGGATAAAAATGACCTTGCCCTTACATTTGATTCCAAATTCCAGGTGGAAAGCTATCTCAAACACCAGGGCAGAAAATTTGTAGAACGGTTTGATGCCAACTCTTTTTTATATATTACAAAGGCTGCCGATTATTTTGATGTGGAGCAGCAGCATGGCAACGGATCGGCAGTTGATGCCTTTTCCAGGGCAAAAGCAAGATTCCTGGTGATATCATATACATCAGACTGGCTCTATCCCACCTATGAATCAAAGGCCATTGTAAATGCCTTGAAGAAAAACAGACTTGATGTCAGCTTCTGCGAAATAGAGTCGGAACTGGGCCATGATGCATTTCTTCTGCCGGATAAAAGGCTTGCAGGAATGATAAAGGGTTTTCTTTCAAGTGTTTATGAAAAATGCCCGGCCGCAATGCAAGGAGGGTCTGCCAGCAATGCGGTATGATCTTAAAATAATTGCCTCATGGATAAAACCCGGCTCAACAGTCCTGGGTCTTGGCTGCGGTGAAGGAGACCTGCTCCATTTTCTTAAAAAGAACAAAAATGTAAAAGAGACCGGCATTGAAATCAAAGAAAAAAAGGTGGCAATATGTATTGAAAAAGGACTTACTGTACTTAAGGGAGATATAAACAGAGAAATACTTGATTATTCGGACAAAAGCTTTGATTATTGCATATTAAGCCAGACCCTTCAGCAGGTATATGACCCTGGGGGCCTGATAAAGGAAATCCTCAGGGTGGGGGAAAAAGCCATTGTAAGCTTTCCCAACTTTGGCCATATGAAAATAAGACTTCAACTTCTTTTTAGCGGAAGAGCGCCTGTATCAAGGGAACTGCCCTATCAGTGGTATGACACACCCAATATTCGGGTTTTAACCCTTGAGGATTTTAAAGTATTTTCCAATAAAACAGGTTTTAATATCCATAAACAGGCTGCAATTAAACCGGGCGGGCAGAGCTGCCAGGGGAAAATTATTAAATTTATGCCAAACATATTTGCAACCTATGGAATATACGAAATAGGAAAATGACAAGGAGTTATAAAGTATGAAAATGAGAATAACATCCCTTGCAATAAGCAAAAACAAGGGGACCATAAAAAAAACAGTTAAAACAGCGACTTTAATTAAAAACCATGGGTTTAAAGGGGATGCCCATGCAGGTGACTGGCACAGACAGGTAAGTTTTTTGTCCCAGGAAAATATTGATGCTGCAAACAGGCAGGGTCTTGATGTCTCTTTTGGAGATTTTGCCGAAAACATTGCAAGCCTTGGTGTTGACTGGAAGACTATCCCGGTTGGCAGAAAAGTACAGCTTGGCAGGGAGGCGATTGTTGAGATAAGCCAGATAGGTAAAACCTGCCATAAAAAGTGTGCCATATACCACAGGACAGGCGATTGTATAATGCCTAAAGAAGGTGTGTTTGCAAAGGTTATCAAAGGCGGTACATTAAAAATCAATGATGAGATAAAGTTTATTCAGCCATGAAAACAAAAGAGCTTATTCAAAAAATAAAATTAAAGAAAAAGAGCCTTGGGGAAAAACTCATTATTCTTACACATCATTACCAGCGAAAAGAGATTGTTGAGCTTGGGGACTTTTCCGGTGATTCCTTTGCACTCTCTTCCAGGGCAGCAGAAGACAGGAATGCAAGGTACATAGTGTTCTGCGGCGTTCATTTCATGGCGGAAAGTGCTGCAATACTTGCAAAACCAAATCAGATCGTCCAGATACCCGATGAAGATGCAGGCTGCTGGATGGCTGATATGGCAGATTCAGTACTGCTTGAAAAAGCATGGAAAGCAGTAACTGCCATTGCAGAAAAAGAAAAAATAATACCCCTTGTATACATGAACTCTGATGCCCGTATAAAAGCCCATTGCGGCCGCAACAGCGGAGCTGTATGCACATCTTCCAACGCAGTTAAAGCCTTTGAATGGGCATTTTCCAGGGGAGAAAAAGTATTCTTTTTCCCGGATGAGCACCTGGGGAGAAACAGCTGCAACACCCTTGGCATCCCAAAACACAAAATTATAGTATGGGACCCTGAAAAGCCCCTTGGAGGCAACTCGGAAGAGAGTATACAAAAGGCCAGGGTCATTCTCTGGAAGGGCTACTGCCTGGTTCATACAAGGTTTACAGCAGACCAGATGGAAAAGATGAGAAAAGCCCATCCTGAAGCAGAAATCATTGTACACCCGGAATGCACTGAAGATGTAGCTTCACTTGCCGATGCTGTTGGTTCAACCGGTTTTATTGTAAACTATGTGAAAAGGGCTAAACCAGATTCAACCATAATAATAGGAACAGAGATCAATCTTGTCAAAAGGCTTGCCCTGGACCATAAAGATAAAACAATACTCCCTTTAAAGGAATCCCTCTGCCCCAACATGTTTAAAATTAACCTTAAAAACCTTCTTAACACCCTGGAAAACATCGGGAAAATCAATGTAATCGATATTGAACCAAAAATAAAAAACAGTGCAAAATCAGCCCTTGACAGAATGCTTAACCTCTGATTTTTTAAAAAAAGAAAGTGCCCGCTGCCCTGTTTCCCGTATCATGTACTTTGACATCATATCCCAATAGTGCTGCTGATTTTTATAAATATAATTCTACTTATCTGTTGGTATGCCCCGGGACTTGGCTTTATCCTGTACCTCAATCAATTTTATTTTTTCCCTCTGGGCCCTTTTTTTTGCTGCAGCTGCTTTTTGTCTTATTTCCAGGGCATTTTGTATCTCTTCTTCCATGGATTTATCACCTGATTTCTTTTTAACTGCAAGCTCTTTTATCTTTTGCCCTGCCTCCTTTGCAATTCTGACAGCATATTTCTCAGCAAGGTCTGCCCGCTTTTCCGCAAGTTGAAACTGATCATAAATAAGTGCTGCCTCTTTAACTTTTCCATCTTCCGGATCAGCATCCAGTTCAATCTTTTGTGCTGAAATGGAAAGGGCACAAACCTTTAAAAAAGGCAGAACAGATTCAATGGCTTCATTGGAAAAAAGCACAACCCTGTCCTGACTGTACTTAATTGGCAGAAAGACCAGATCTGCTTCTTTGGAATATTCTATTATTGTTTCTGTTTCAGGTCTTAAAACTATAACCAGATCAGATTCAATGCGGAACTCTTCCAGCATGTCCCTGATCTGATCCTGGTTTTGCCTGTTATCCCGGTCAAAATGGGTTACCAGAAGCCTGATCCGGGCAGATCCCCATCCTTTAGTCTGCCTGGTCAGGTGTGCCAGTAAAAGCATGAGACGGCTTGTATCATCATTTTGCCACCACACATCAATTTTTTTAGAACCATCCTTATCAGAATCATAACCATTTAAATTTGAACCATTGGAATTTAATAAGACAACATTACAGCCGGACTGGACAGCAATCTGAATATACTTCTGATAGGATGGACCCTCCTTTAAATCACTATTATGATCATTTTTTTCCTCCCAGTTCAGCAATACAGTGTTTGCCCGGACAGGTCCAATCCCATAGGATTGAAAAAGTGCAGACAGCCCGATTTCCACGTCAATGGTTGAAAGCACAAGGGGAAAAGCATGGTGGGAATTTTCAAGAATCTCTTTTCGCAGTTGTTCAAGGGCAGCTTCTTTTTTTATATCTGCCCTTATACCACTGGTCCTGATTATTTTTACGGCTGAAGTTATGCCGCTGCCGCTTTCCAGTAATTCAGCAAAGCTTAAAAGCAGGTTGCGAAATTTTTGCTCATTTGACAATATAAGAATATAAGGCCTCCACTCCCGTGGATGTTCAATATCTTTATTGGCTGCAATTAAATTGGTTCTTACCTTTTGCAGATGAAAGGATCTTTGACTGTCAGCCCATCGATTCGGGCCTGAAGTTCTTTTAAGATATTGATAAATGGCAAAAAGTATGGCTGTAGCTGCTATACCGGTTTTTAAATCAATGGCAAGCATGACCCCAAGGCAGGTGAAAAATCCTGCAAGACTCAATTTTTTATTATACCATTTAAAACGCGGCCTGAAAGACGGACTAATGGTTGCAGCTTCAAAATATGTTGCATAATTCAGCAATCCATATGAAATTAAGAAAAACATTGAAACAACTTTTGCAACCAGATCAAGTTGTCCTGAACCAATGGTTATAAGTGCAATTACCAGGGAAAAAACCACACCTTTACGGGGGTTCCCAAGTTTTCCCGACAGCTTTGCAAATGGATTTAAAACAGGAAAGATTTTATCGCTTGCAAGGGATTGTAAAATTCTTGGAGCACCCAGAAATGATGCCATGGCAGAGGAAAGAGTGGCTGCAATAACCCCTGCATCAATTAAAAAACCAAAAGCTGCTGTTTTATTCATTGCTCCATAATCATCTGCCAGAACATCAAGGATGTTGGAAGCTGCAAAAAACACTGCCACGGAAAAATATACAAGGATTGAAACACCAACAGCCAGAAAGGTTCCCAAAGGAAGGCTTTTCCCGGCATCCTTAAGATCCCCGGACATACTTACACCCTGGGTAAATCCTGTCACAGCAGGAAAAAATATTG
Source organism: uncultured Desulfobacterales bacterium (assembly GCA_964593725.1). GTDB lineage: Bacteria > Desulfobacterota > Desulfobacteria > Desulfobacterales > Desulfobacteraceae > JAIOSM01. The sequence continues at coordinate 1,709 of CAZQJS010000076.1, read as the reverse complement.
CAAATAATATCCAGAAGCCGGCACCATTATGACTTACACTCCAATTTTCAAACAATAATGTACTGTTCCACTTTTGCAGGCCGCCAGCATAAAAAGAGACAAGTGCAAGTATTAAAAATATCATGACAATATATTGGAATTTTGTGGCCAGATCAGCTCCTGTAAAGGCAAGGGCAAACAAAAAAATTAAAGCTGCCAGTGCAATTAATTGTGGATAAACCATAAATCCATTGGCAGCTAGAATTCTATTAAGAGCTTCTCCAAAACCAATGCAGTAAAAACCAATTGAAACTGACTGGGCAAGAAAAAGGACAATCCCGATTGCGCCGCCAAACTCCAGGCCAAGGGTTCTTGAGATCAGATAATAGTCTCCTCCCCCTTTTACTTTCATATTGGTGGCAATTGCTGCAAGGGAAAAACTTGTCAGTATTGAAATCACATTGGCAATGCCGATAATCAGAAATGTCATACCAAGCCCTGCATTACCAACCACATAGCCCATGCGGAGGAACAGAATAATGCCAAGGATTGTAAGTATGCTTGGGGTAAAAACCCCTGCAAAAGTACCCAGATTTGCACTGCCTCTGTTTTCCTGACCTGCCATGATTCAATCCATCTCCTGAATTAATCTGATCCAGGATTTTAATATAAACCAGATAATATAATAAATAAAGTGATCACCCAGATACTAAAAATGGCCTTATCCATATAATCATTAAAAATTTTTATATATTAGCAAAAACCACGCCCCGCTGAAACAGGTTTTTCTGACTTGACAGCAAATCCTTAAAAGTATATTTTTTCAATGGCTGTGTAATTTATGCAATACGACTTCAAGGAGGTTAATATGTATAAATCCAGACTGCTTATCTGCTTATTTTTCACAACACTAATCTTTGTCAATATGAGCTATAGTGCATTTTCAAACAGTGGTATCGAAAATAAATGGAATAACCTTTTAAAAAGAGAGCCATTTATCTACACCATTCCAAGTGTAAAAAAAACAACCCCTGTTGATGGAGTATATGTTAAAAATGCGTTAAGACAAGGAGAAAAAGTTCCCTGTATGAGATGTCCTGACTGGTTAGCCAATCCAGGGATATGGCGGATTTATTTTAATAGGGGAACTTACAGAATCATTAATACTGCAACCGGCTGGAAAAGTATAGGAACTTATATTGTATCAAAGAACAGGATTCTTCTTGCAAATGACCCATCCTGTATCAATGAGTTTGGTCTGTATACATTTAAATTTGAATACTGTAACCACCCTTATAAAAAAAAGTACCTGACGTTCAAGGTTATTGATGATCCCTGCGCAATAAAATTGAGAGGACTTAACCTGGGCGAGAAAGAGTGGATATCCTGCCATCCACCAAATGAAGAAGCCGCCATCACCGAGCACTGGCCGAAACCAGATGGATGCCGGTAAATGTGATATACTTCATCACTTGTTACAATATCTTCATTAAAATCATTTCTATCCAATGCATTTGCTTTATTGATTCATTTGAAAAGTGCACAGATTCTGGTGGTATGCCCGTATATGTTTTCAAGATTTCGAATATTCTCGAAAATATTTACAAACCCTGGGGATAGATGAATTTGACCAAAGGGAAAATACCCTGTAGTTAAATATAAAGGTGTGGAATGTAAGTTACTTGATTTGTGATTCACTTATTGTTTGATTTTCTGCTGTTGCAATAACG
>CAZQJS010000075.1:0-12267 GCA_964593725.1 uncultured Desulfobacterales bacterium | reverse complement strand
ATATTTAATAGAGGCTGTTTTAAAAAAATATATTCAGATAATCCAATGAATTTTAAAAGTCTTAAAATAAATATTGTTTTAAATATTGGGATTTTATTAATTGCAGGAATGTTAATTACTGACTTTATTGTTATCAGTATTTTCAAAAACGAGCTGCTAAAGGCAGAGCTTTCAAAAACTGATATTATATTTTCCCATATTAAAAAGGGTATATCAAAGATATCTGTTGAGCATGGAGAAGAGATCTTTATACAAAAATATTTATCCGGAATCATAAAACAATCCCAGAATCACTCAATATTTTTTTTTAACAGCAGACGTAAAAGTGCAACCATTCAATATTACAGGTCTGACACAAAAAAGAAGAATTTACTTATGGAAAAGAGGATAAAAAATTATTGCCTTAAGGCTGTCAAAGAAAAAAAACGTGTAACAGATTATTTTGGCAGTACCTGGGGTGTGTTCTGGAAGGAGAGTAAGTATGCTGTTATATCATATCCCCTGGAACCTGATATGGGCATAAGTTTTGTGGTTGCACTTGACAGTGTCTATTCTTCGCTCAGACAAAAACAGAAGATTATTCTTTTTTATATTCTGTTTAATACTGTTTTCCTCTGTTTTATCGGCCTTATACGATTCTCAAAGATAATCATAAAGCCCATTAAAAAACTCACCAACATTGTAAAGGGGTATGACGGGAGCAATGATGCACTATATATGCTTAACAGTGCAGATAATGAGTTCGGCCTTCTCACAACCTCTTTAAATTCCATGGTAAACAGAATATCAGAGGATAAGCAGAAACTTGAGAATAATCTTGAAGAGTTGAAAAAAGCCCAGAATGAAATGATAAAAACAGAGAAAATGGCATCCATTGGAAAACTTTCTGCCGGGGTTGCCCATGAAATTGGTAACCCCATAGGGATAGTTCTGGGATATCTTGAGCTTTTAAAACAGAACAATATCAGTGATGATGAAAAATCTGACTTTTTAAAAAGATCTGAAACCGAGATTCAGCGGATAGATAGAATCATCAAACAGCTGTTGAATCTTTCACGAAAGGGAGAAACAGAGCATAAAGCCAATTCTGTCCATGAAATTATCCAGGATACAGTCAATATCCTGAAAGTCCAGCCTATCTTTTCAGAAATTGATTTGAGAACAGAGTTTAAAGCCGGGAATGATACAATTATATGTAATGGAGACCAGCTTAAACAGGTTTTTATTAATATTATCCTGAATGCTGCAGATGCAATACTCTCTGAAGATTCTGCCCATGGTGTTATCACCATTGCAACCATTGAAGCAGAACAGAAATATAATTCATCTCTTCTGGTGAAGATTTCCGATAACGGGCCTGGTATCAGAGAAAAGGATGTTGACAGAGTGTTTGATCCTTTTTACACCACCAAGGAACCAGGTGCAGGAACCGGCCTTGGCCTTTGGGTCTCCTATATGATTATTGATGAAATAAATGGCAATATTAAGATCGAGAGGATTGGGGACAGAGGAACTTGTTTTACAATTACGATGCCGGTGAAAGGTTTAAAAGAGTAATACACTAATGAACAGGAAAACAGTAAATAATATGAAACTTAATAAAAATAAAATACTTGTAATAGATGATGAAGAAAATATGTGTCACATGCTTGAAAATATCCTGAAGAATGCAGGATATATAGTACATACATCCATTGACAGTAAAGAAGGATTAAAAAAGATGGATGATTTTAAGTATGATATTATCTTATGTGATCTTAAAATGCCTGGCATGGACGGTATTGCGGTTTTAAGGAAGATCAGGGATAAAATTCAGGACACTGCTGTTATTATGATGTCTGCTTACGGCACCATTGATACAGCCATTGAAGCAGTGAAACTTGGTGCATCTGATTTTATCTCAAAACCGTTTAAACCAGATGAAATTCTGATTATTCTGGAAAAAAACCTTGAAAAAATGGAACTTGCCAAAGAGAATGTCCGGTTAAAAAAACAGATCAATAACATTGAAAAAAAATATCAGTTTAAAAATATAGTTGCAAAAAGCAGGGCAATGCTTCAGATTTTCAACCTCCTGGAAAAGATCAGAGATTATGATACAACAGTATTAATTACAGGAGAGAGTGGGACAGGCAAGGAACTCATTGCAAAGGCACTCTATTTCGGATCCGGGAGAAGCGATAAGTCACTTGTTTCCATCAATTGCGGAGGAATACCTGAGAACCTGCTGGAAAGTGAGTTGTTTGGTTATAAAAAAGGGGCTTTTACCGGTGCTGACAGGGACAAGAAAGGACTTTTTGAAGAGGCAGATAAAGGCGTGCTTTTTCTGGATGAAATAGGTGAGATGCCGTTGAATTTACAGGTTAAACTACTCAGAGTCCTGCAGGAAAATGAGATAATGCCCGTGGGAGCATCCAGTGCAAAAAAGATCGACGTACGCATTGTTGCTGCAACATCCAAGGATCTTCAAAAAGAGGCTGCCCTTGGAAAATTTCGTGAAGATCTGTTTTACCGGCTCAATGTCATGCCGGTTAAACTCCCGCCTTTAAGGAATAGGCTTGAAGATATTCCGCTTTTGTGTGACTTTTTTATTAACAGGTTTAATGAAAAATTCAAAAGAAATGTTAAAAAGGTGTCTGCTTCAGGCCTTACCAAACTTTTTGAATATAACTGGCCAGGGAACATAAGGGAGCTTGAAAACATAATTGAAAGAGCAGTTATATTAACAGATGATGTTGTACTCGGACCCGGTAATCTTATGATTGAATCAGGTATGGTGCAAGAGGAGGGACAAAAACCTGACTATTCAGGATTCTCTTTAAAAGAGGCAAAAAAAGTACTTGAGAAAAGAATGATCATACGGGCCCTTGAAAAGACAGGCGGTAATAGAACCAAGTCCTCAAAACTGCTTGAGATCAGCCACCCGTCACTCCTGGCCAAAATGAAGCAGTATGATCTTTTTTAAATCTGATACTCTAATCAAGAAGAGCATCAATAAAAGTTTGTGCGTCAAAGGCTTGTAGATCATCTATGCTTTCTCCTACACCAATATACTTTATGGGGATATTCAGTCTGCCTGCAACAGCTGCCACAATACCGCCCCTGGCAGTTCCATCCAGCTTTGTTATGGCAATGGATGTGATGTTAACAGCTTTGTGAAACAGCTCTGCCTGGGAAAGGGCATTTTGACCTGTTGTTGCATCAAGTACCATTAGGATTTCATGGGGTGCTTTTTCCATGCATTTACCCACGGATCGTTTAATCTTTTTCAACTCTTCCATGAGATTTTTCTGGGTATGAAGTCTTCCTGCCGTGTCAATGAGTACAAGATCAATACCACGTGCCTTGGACGCCTCCACTGCATCAAAGGCAACTGCTGCAGGATCAGCACCCTGTTTATGTTTTACAAGGGAAGCACCGGCTCTTTGAGCCCATATTGCAAGCTGTTCAATTGCAGCAGCCCTGAAAGTGTCTGAGGCTCCGATCAATACTTTCTGTCCAAGCTTTGTATGTTCCATTGCAATTTTACCCAGGGTCGTTGTTTTACCTGTGCCGTTCACTCCCACCACCATAACAACCCTGGGTCCGTGCCCGGGTGTTTCGGAAGGCTTCTTTGTTTCCGGGAAAAGATTGAGAAGCTCCTGTTTGAGGACAAGCTTCAGTTCATCTGCTGTTTTAAGTTTTTTTGCAGCTTTTGCAATATTGCCCATGATATTCATGGAATTTTCAACACCAAGATCCGAGGTGATCAAAAGCTCTTCCAGCTCTTCAAGCAGGTTGTCATTAATCTCTTTATCTTTTGAAAAAAGATCACCAATATCAGTTGTAAGAATCTGCCGTGTTTTGGAAAGACCGTTTTTAAGTTTTGAAAATAGGTTAAACTGCAATTTGCTGCTCCTTAAAAGGTGTTGATCAGATTATTTGCTCTTTTTACATTTTTATTTTGATTGAATCAATAGTGTAATTGATTTAAATTAAGATTAAATCAGAAGTATGCATAAATAAACCATGCCGGGTAATATCATTCATAAGGGCTTAAACCGTGGGACAGGGGGAATTCAGATTGATTAGAAGACTACAGGAACAATGGTTTTTTGCAGGCCTTATTATTGTTTTTGCAGGTGTTGTTCTGGATCAAACAGGAACGGCTGCTGCAGCTGGCAACTATTTTAAGGTAAGGCATGGTTCTGACATTGTAATTTTTTTGATCTTTATCATGTCTGGAATGATGATTGAAACAGAAGAGATAAGATCAGGTATTAAGGATATATCTGCAACCTTTCTTGCCCTGTTTGTAATACTTGTTATATCACCTTCAGCCGCCTATGTGCTCAGTCTGTTTCCGCTGCAGAAGGATCTGGTAATCGGCCTTTTCATCATTGCTGCCATGCCAACCACTCTCTCATCGGGGGTGGTCATGACAAGGGAGGCAGGGGGCAACATGGCCCATGCTTTATTTGTTACTGTTTTTTCAAATTCCATATCATTTATTTCAGTTCCATTGATTCTGTCCTGGCTTTTATCATCCTCCTTTGCAGGCCAGGATATTCGCATTGATCAAATAATGATTGTAAAACGTCTTTTTGTCCTTGTGCTGCTGCCTCTGGCAATTGGACTTACTTCCAAGTTTTTTCTGTTCAGGATAGAGGCAGAAACAAAAAAGAGACTTCAGATAATGAATCAAATTTTTGTTCTCTGCATTGTATTCATGGCAGCATCCGGCTCAAGGGAGATATTCAGCAGCAGTTACAGGCAGTGTTTTATAATAGTACTGGTTGTAACAGTTTTCCATTTAATATTGTTATTCTGTTCATTTTACGGCATAAAACTGCTTAAGATCGGCCCTGAAAGGTATGAGAGTGTGATCTTTATGGGATCCCAGAAAACACTTCCCCTGTCCGTTATTATCCAGATTACATATTTCAGCACTTATCCTGCTGCTCTTTTTGTATGTGTGGTGCATCACTTTATTCATCTTATGATTGACGGATACATATCTTCAAAACTTAAAATGAAAACCTGTAAAAATATTGCATAAACAAGCTTTACTTTATCTGCATCTATCGTTAAAATTACAGATCAAAGAAACAGCAATGGGATAGACAGGCATTGATATGGCACATTCCGGGACAAATATGGACAGCAGGCATTATGAGCTCAAAAGCCGCATTGACAAACTTGAAGGTCAGAAGAGTAAACTCCTTCGGGAGTTAGATGAACTTGAAGAACAGTATGAAAAAACAGATAAGCTCTATCGGAGATACCTGCCGCTGATAATTGACTCTGTTGCCGAGAGTGATTCAATGTTTTCAGATGTGTGCCGAGATTTAAGTTCAGCCCTTAAAAAGGGTGCATCCCTGGGAAAACTTGAATATATATTTAACCAGCTTAAAGATGTTCTTCTAAAGGAGGAGTGTGATGCTGTACATGGCAAAAAAGGCTGGCTTCCATCATTTGTTAAAAAATCATCGGCATCATTAATAGAAGAGTTTAAGGATGCATACAATGATGTTGTAAACAATCTCAAATCCACAATGGGTGAAGAGTATAATAAACGCCTTGATGATATTACTGAAAAATTGAAGAATTGTACAACCTCCAATGATATCAATGATATACGGACAACACTCTTTGCACTTTTTGCAACATATATAGCAGATACAACCAGGGACAGGGAAAAGATTGCTTCATTTGTACAGGATATTATTAAAGGTATCTTTGGTATTGAAGCAAGTCTTGCTGCATCATATAAGCATACCGGTGAGATGATCCAGGCAGGTAATAGATTTGAATCAACTCTTGTCAGGGAACTTGGCGGGCTAAAGGAGAATACCTGTGTTGCAGAGAGCCTTGAGGGCTTAAGAGAAAAAATAGCTAAAAGACTTGCTGCCATAGATGATGCTTTAAAAGAAAAAAGAGAGAGGGAACAGGCTGTTAAAAAGAGTGCTAAACAGACCTTGCAGGCATTTAAAAAAGGGTTTATAAAGCTTAAGAAAGAGCTGACTGAAGCAACTGAACAGTCAAAAAAACTTGAAGCAAAGGCGTACAGGGATCAGCTGACAGGCGCCTATAACAGAAGAGCCTATGACCGGCGTGCACAGCAGGAGATGGACAGATTCTTAAGATATGGCAATCTGTTCTCCCTGTTGCTTATTGATGCTGATCATTTTAAAAGGATAAATGATAAATATGGCCATGCAGTTGGTGATAAATGTTTAAAAGAGATTATAAAACGGACAATGGCGCTTCTGCGTAAAGTGGATATGCTTGCAAGGTACGGCGGAGAAGAGTTTACGATCATTATGCCTGAAACCGGTAAGGAAGCTGCAAAGCAGGCTGCTGAAAAGATAAGAAAAAATATTGAAAAAATAGAATTTATTTACAAAGAAGAGAAGGTCAAAGTTACAGTCAGTATAGGTGTTGCACAGATTTCAAAGGATGACAGAAAATTTGAATCCCTTTTTGAGCGCGTGGATATAGCTGTTTATCAGGCAAAATCCAACGGCAGAAATCAAGTGGTTGTAAATTAAATAATAAGAATCAGAATATTAACCAGGAGAAGACATGGGGGAAGAAAAACAAATCGATATTGATGTTCTGCTCAACCATCCGTTAACTGAGAATGTAATATCGGATATCAGCAAAGAAGTACTTGAAAGAAGAACATTTTCACCAAGAAAAATAGGTGTTTTTTCAGGTGGTTATACATCTCTGTCAAAACAGCCTCAGTATAGGTTCAGTATAGATAAGGAGGCTGAAAAAGCTCTGCCTGACATAATTAAGAATAGTGTTCAGAAAGTTATCAATGATCCTGAAAAACCAGAAGAAGAAAAAATTTTTTTTAAAAAAAAGAGAAATATCGGTGTTGTATTTTCCGGCGGTCCTGCACCGGGCGGTCATAATGTTATAGCAGGAATATTTGATGAAACAAAAAGGGCAAACCCTGATTCAAAGGTGTATGGTTTTATTCTGGGGCCTGACGGGATTATTGAGGGTAATTATATAGAAATAACAGAGAGCCTTGTGGATACCTATAGAAACATGGGTGGATTCTCCATGATAAAAACCGGGAGGACAAAGATCGATTCCAGGGAAAAGATTGATGCTTCACGAAGAGTATGTCTTAAGCTCAAACTTGATGCATTGATCATTATCGGCGGAGATGACTCAAATACAAATGCGGCATTTCTTGCCCAGGAGTTTAAACTGTATGGTATACAGGTGATTGGTGTTCCAAAGACAATTGATGGGGATATCCAGGTTAAAACTGACGATGGCGAAACTTTGTGTGCAATCTCCTTTGGTTTTCATACTGCTGCCAGGGGGTTTTCCCAGAACATAAGCAATCTTGCAAATGATGCAAATTCCGATGTTAAATACTGGCATATATGTAAGGTTATGGGAAGGGTGGCAAGCCATCTTGCCCTGGAGAGTGCACTCCAGACCCATGCTAATCTGACATTTATAGGTGAAGAACTTGCCGATTATGTTGATACTGAGAGGCTTAAGAAAGCACAAAAGAATAATGAGATCGATTACACTGCCTTTGGGATCACCCTTCGCCATCTGTCAAGAGTGATATGTGATGCCATTGTCAGAAGAGCTGCCTTTGGAAAGAATTATGGAATAATGATTCTACCGGAGGGCATCCTGGAGTTCATAAACGAGATTCAGATTTTTATAATTAAACTGAATAAGATAATAGCAGATTACAATAATATCCATGACTCTGATTTCCACTCTTCTTTTCCGGCACTCACAGATAAACTTGATTACTTAAGACGGCTTACAAGGGGTATGAAAAGTGAAAAAGACATTGCATTGTGGAATTTAAGGGATGATGATCTTTTTAACCAGCTTCCTTTGTTTTTCCAGGAAGGGTTATTAATAGAACGTGACACCCATGGCAATTTCCAGTTTTCCCTGGTCAAAACAGAGAAGATTATCATAGACATGGTAAAAGAGTACCTTGATATGTTGATTGAAAAAGGGGAATACAAGGTTGGTATTGATCAGGATTATTTCAGATATACCATGGAACAGTCAGGACTCAACCCTGAAAAGATTGGAAAGATACTTTTCAGGAACTACAGTGATAATGGATTATTCCTTGTTAAAAAATCAATTATTTCTAAAAAAACCTTAAAACAGGAGCTTTTACATGCAAGTCTGATCACTGAAGATCAGGAAATTCCAGCACCCATACTTCAGATATTTAACAAATCTGTTCCAAAGTTTAAAACCCAGCTTCATTTCTACGGCTATGACGGAAGGGGCAATGATCCCACCCTTTTTGACTGTAATTTCGGATACAACCTTGGCATGACCGCTTTCAGCCTTGTGGCCAACGGGGCAACAGGGCAGATGGCAGCAATAAAGAATCTTGAGTATGAGTTTGAAAAATGGGAGCCTCTGGGTGTTCCCATTGCAAAACTCATGCACCTTGAGGAGAGAAAAGGGCGCCTTGCCCTTGTTATTGAGCGCTCCGTTGTTGATACAGATTCCAATGCGTTCAGAATATTTAAATCATTAAGGGAAGAGTGGCTTGCAGCAAATCCAGGGAAAGACCGTCTTAGGCGGCCCGGGCCTGTCCGATTCACAGGTAAAAGTGAAGAAGAACGTCCAATTACATTGACTTTAAATTCAATTTAAAAGGGATTTTGGAGTATTTATTTAAAAAAAATCTTGCCATTTAATCCCTATGTGTTAAACCTACACAATAGATTTTTATTATTTAAGAGGAAAAGGTAGAATTAAAATTGGTTTTTAATCCTATTGTGCTGTAATCCAGGATTAAAAACAGCTTAACGTAACCCGGAAGGCTATCCGGGCAGGAACTACAAAAGTAAGAGGGGGTTAGTAACATGAGAAGGAATTTTAATTTAGTAACTGTTTTGGTAATTTTTGTTTCTCTGCTGTTTTTTGCAGGCTGTGCCCAGCAGGAGGATAAGACAACAGAAAAAAAAGAGGTGAATGCACAGATTCAACTTGCCCAGAGTTCAACCCTTGAAAAAATTCAGAAAAGAGGTGAATTAAGAGTTGGTTTTGAGGCAGGTTATCTTCCATTTGAAATGACAAACAAAGAAGGTGATTTCATAGGATTTGATATTGATATGGCCAAGGAGATGGCCAAAGCAATGGGCGTGAAGTTTGTCCCTTTTAACACTGCATGGGATGGAATTATTCCGGCTTTAATAACTGACAAATTTGATATTATCATTAGTGGAATGACAATCACCCAGAAACGTAACCTTGCCATTAATTTTGCAGACCCGTACATCATTGTAGGACAGACCATACTTCTCAGAAAAGGCCTTGAAGGTGAAATAAAATCTTACAAAGATCTAAATGACCCTAAGTACACTGTTACTTCAAAACTTGGTACAACAGGCGAGCAGGCAATCAAGAGACTGATCCCTAAAGCTAACTATAAATCATTTGAAGCTGAGAGCGAAGCTGCCCTTGAAGTATTCAACGGAAAAGCAGATGCAACAATCTATGATCTTCCTTTTTGTGCGACTTTTATGGCACAGCAGGGTAAAGGTAAAATGACATTCATTGATAAACCTTTTACTTTTGAACCACTTGCATGGGCAATCAAAAAAGGCGACCCTGATTTCCTGAACTGGCTGAATAATTTCCTAAGACAGATGAAAAATGACGGCCGCTATGATGTTATATACAGTAAATGGATAACAAGTACTGACTGGATTGATGAAATGGCAAAATCCTAGAATATAGATCAAAGTACTTAAGTGTAATTTTAAAAAGCCGGCAGTGATCGATCCCTGTCGGCTTTTTTTAAATTCCAAGTTGTTTATAATTTAAATAAAATGGATGAAAAATTTTTATGAAAACTAGTTCCGGCCTTAACAGGATAAATCCTGTGGCTTATAATCTCAGTGTGACGGGCTTTATTGTCCTGGCAATTGTACTTATAGGCCTGTTCTCATATGCCACTAAGAAAATTGATTATACCTGGCGCTGGTATAAAATACCCGGGTATTTTTACAGTAATAAATCCTTTGATTTAAACGCTGAGATAAAGGGTGTGGTTAAAAGCATCACCAACAGCAAAGGGAAAATCATAATAACCGTCAATGGAAGTTATGGAGATGAGATTTATACGCTTCCTGAATCCGGCAAGGTTCTTATTGATAAAGGTGATGTTGTATACTCGGGAGATACCCTTGCCAGGTATAAGAGGTGGCGCTTAGGGCTTTTGGGCACAGGTATTTTAATTACACTTAAGGTGAGTATATACTCAAGTATTATCGGTATTTTCATAGGTATTATAGGTGGTATTGCACGAATTTCCACCAATCCTGCCTTGAAATGGTCATCAATCTGCTATATCGAACTTGTCCGTGGTTCGCCTCTGCTGGTTCAGATATTTATCTGGTACTTTGTATTTGCAACTATTTTTAACAAACTTTTAATGAGTGCGGGTTTTCATGAGATATCAGCCATGTGGTATGGTATTGCAGCTCTTTCAACCTTTGCCGGAGCCTATGTCACTGAAATTGTCAGATCAGGTATTGAATCAATAAATATAGGCCAGATAGAAGCTTCCCGTTCCCTTGGCATGACTTCTGCTCAATGCATGTACTATATTGTTCTGCCCCAGGCCATCCGCAGGATTCTGCCGCCCCTTGCCGGCCAGTTTATTACATTAATTAAAGATTCATCACTCTTAGGTATAATTGCAGTGCGTGAGCTTACAAAAGCGACACGGGAGGGTATTACCACAAGCCTTCAGCCGTATGAATTCTGGTTTGTATGTGCAATTTTATATCTGGTACTTACTTTTACCCTTTCCATGTTTGTTCAATACCTTGAAAGGAGGATGGAAACTCCATGATTAAAACAGTTAATTTATATAAGACCTTTAAAACTGCTGATGGTGACAGTGTCAATGCCCTTGTGGATGTTAATACTGAAATCAACAGGGGGGAAGTTGTTGTTGTCATAGGTCCATCAGGTTCAGGCAAGAGCACATATTTGAGATGTCTTAACCATCTTGAGGTTGCAACCAAAGGCCATATCTATATCGATGGAGTTGATATTCTCAATCGCAGGACAAATATTAATAAGGTCAGGGCAGAAGTTGGAATGGTGTTCCAGTCCTTTAATCTGTTCCCACATAAAACCGTTATTGAAAATGTAAATCTTGCCCAGAGGGTTGTAAGAAAAACAAATAAACTTACTGCTCAAAAGAAGAGCATGGAACTTCTTGCAAAGGTTGGTATTGCCGAGAAAGCCAATGTATTTCCTGCCCAGCTCTCAGGCGGGCAGCAGCAGCGTGTTGCAATTGCAAGGGCCCTTGCAATGCACCCGAAAATAATGCTTTTTGATGAACCAACATCAGCCCTTGACCCTGAGATGATTGGAGAAGTACTGGATGTAATGAAGTCACTGGCAAAGGAAGGCATGACCATGGTTGTTGTTACCCATGAAATGGGGTTTGCAAGGGAAGTTGCAAACAGAGTTATATTCATGGACCAGGGAGCCATTGTGGAAGAAGGTACACCTGAACATTTTTTTACAAATCCAGGCCATGACAGAACCAAACTCTTTTTAAGCCAGATTCTTTAAACAGTGAAAAACAGTATAGAAGGTTAAGCTTTCCGGGGCTGGTAGGTACACAAAGGTTCCTGGGCAAGGTAAGAGCCTGTGGCTTCATAGGCCCTTGCCCGGCATCCGCCGCAGACATTTTTATATTCACAAAGGCCGCAGGTGCCCTGGAGGTTTGAAAAGTCCCTTAGTTCTTTGAACACATGTGAGTTTTTCCATATTTCATAAAAGGGCTGTTTTGTAACATTGCCACAGTCAACATCAAGGAATCCGCAGGTCTGGACTCTTCCCACATGGGAGACAAAACAGAAGCCGGTTCCAGCAAGGCAGCCCCTTGTTACAGCATCGAGTCCATGGGTCTCAAAGGTTACTTTTCTGCCTTCTTGTTTTGCGCGCTGGCGCAATATTCTGTAATAATGGGGAGCACAGGTTGCTTTTAACTGCAAACTGGTCTTTTCCCTCTGGTCATAGAACCAGTTCAGGGTCTTCTCATATTGCCGGGCATCAATTCCCGAGTCAATAATATATTTGCCCCTTCCAGTGGGAACAAGAAGAAATATGTGGTGGGCAACAGCGCCAAGCTCTTGTGCAAGTTTAAGAATCTTTGGTATTTCATCAAGATTTGTTTTTGTAATTGTGGTATTGATCTGAAAATCAATTCCTGTTTTTTTTGCAATTTCAATTCCCCGTAGA
>CAZQJS010000074.1:0-12770 GCA_964593725.1 uncultured Desulfobacterales bacterium | reverse complement strand
CCTGATGTTGTTTAGAGCAATTAATATGCCAGGATTAAAATAAAAATAAAAAAATTATAAATTTCAAATAGTTGTATAAGCAATTAGGTTATGGTGCCGGGTAACTTAAAGGTTGTATCAACCGATAACTTACGTTTTTGTTATTAAATAATATTATAATATTACAAAAATGTAATAAACTCTTCTGCAACAAATTTTCTAATCATAACACTCCTGTGTATTGGCATTTTATCGAATGCTTTGTTACATAATTGTAATTTAATGAACCAGGGCTTTGCCATCAGCCATTATGATGGTTCGGCAGGCATACCTGCCCATCTCCCGGTTGTGTGTCACCATGATAATTGTATGGCCATTTTTATTCAGAGATTTTAAAAGGTCCATGATCTCCCTGGCAGTGCCCGAGTCCAGATTTCCAGTGGGCTCATCCGCAAGAATCAGGGGAGGGGTGTTTACAATGGCCCTTGCAATGGCAACCCGTTCCTGCTCACCTCCTGATAGTTGGTCTGGCAGGCGGTATACCTTGTGCTCAAGGCCCACAACGTTTAATACATCCATGGCCATCTCCCTCTGTTTTGCCCTGTTGATTCCTGTGACTGCCATGGGCAGTTCAACATTTTCAAGCACGGTTAAATAAGGAATGAGCTGGAATGACTGGAAAATAAAGCCAATATATTCGCTTCTGAAATCTGCCCTCTGCTCCGCTAAAAGCCTGTAGATATCCATGGAATCAATAAGAAGTTTCCCGGTTGTGGGCCGGTTCAAGCCTCCAAGCACTGAAAGAAGAGTGCTTTTGCCGGAACCGGATTCGCCCATGATGGTGATGAATTCGCCTTCATCAATATAAAAGTTCATATTTGTTATTGCATGTACGGTTCTGCTGCCATTTTGATAATTTTTCCCAATATCGTGTATTTCCATCAGATGGTCAGCCTTATGTGTTATTTTTTCCATAAATATCACTGTTTCTCCTTTTTAAAGTGCTCTTAAAGCTTTACTCGGGTCCATACTGCTTGCTTTATGGGCAGGATATAAACTTGCAGCAAGGCTCAAACCCACAGTCATTAATATAGATATAACACCAAGGAAATAGTCAATACCTGCAAAAGTTGTGTCCTCCATAACCATGGGAATTATCCCCAGGGCAGCAAGGTTACCCAGAATGAATCCTGCAATTCCTCCTATTATGCCCAGCAGAAACGCTTCAAAAAGAATAATCTGCATTATATGTCCCCGTCGGAATCCAATGGCGCGAAATATCCCGATCTCCCGTGTGCGTTCATTGACAGAACCCATCATGGTTACAAACACAAGAAGGGAGCCAATGAATATTATGAGTATTGATACGGCAAAACTAAAGGATTTAAACAGTTCAATGGACTGCATTTTTGCCATCACTGCCTGTTTCATTGCTGTTACCTTTGCATTGGGAAATTTTTCAGCGATCTGCAAAGTCATTTCAGATATAGGGCATCCCTGGCAAAAGGCGGCAATTTCAACCATGGAAATTTTACCCTGCTTGCCCAATACTTTCTGGCTTGCCTTCAGGCCGGTAATAATTGCATTATCTTCTGCCCCGCCAGTTGCACTCAGTATGGATGATACCTTAAACTCTTTCCCGGAAAGCTTTATTGTGTCACCCAGGGAAAGGGAGAGCATATCAGCTGCATGGAATCCAAGTACTACTTCACTATTGCTTTCAGGAAATCTGCCCTGTTTATTGAACCACCAGGTTTTAAGGGCAAGCTCTTCTTTAAAGACAACTCCCATTAAAAGCACTTTTTTACCTTTAACCACAACCGGGCCTAACACCTTAGGGGCAATAATACCAAGGTTTTTTGAATTCTTTATCTTTTTTATATCTTTAATTTTTTTCTCATCAAATTCCCGGACTTCATAACTTACACCCCCGACATTAATTCCTCCATAGCTCAGGGAAAGATTTTCACTCCTGGGTACCATGATGATGTTTGCACCAAACTGATTAAGGTGCTCTTCAATATCTTTTGTCATGGTTTCAGTGATGGATATCAAAGTTACAACTGTGGCTATTCCTATGATCAGACCTGTCACAAGAAAAAGCATCCTGGTTTTCCGGCGCATGATATTGCCCAATGAAATATTATGGAGTTTCAAATTGTTCCTCCTTTTCCAGAACAGCCCGGCGCTGTCGGTGATTGACGCGGTTAAGGAGTACTGCTCTCAGATTTATCCTGTTGAACAGCAAATCAAAATCAGATATTTCTGCAACCCGCCTGTCAAAGGTGATCACAAGGCGTGAGCCGTGCTTGTCTCTGGTAATAAAGGCAACACCTTTAATGGCCTCTATCTTTTCCATCATTGCATCCTGGAAAACCGTGCCGTCAAGTTTGTAGATGGCATCGTCAAGATTTCTGGTACCAAGATAGGAGACAGCTTCAGGCAGGGATGCAAAGGCAAACCCTGACAATATTGTACAGATCACAATCAATGCAAGGGTTTGAAATTTAAAACCCTGTTGATTAATACCCAGTACTTTTTCCCTTTTTGCTCTGTATTTTTCATTATCATAGACCATGGCATCACCTTTTATATTTGCAATACCAGGAGTTGGCATTTATATCTTTCATGGAAATCACCAGAGTGTCATTGTCAAGTTTTCGTGCAAGTGGAGCCGGGTTACAACCTCCATTTACTTCATTGATTTTATCAGTAGCAAATTTTCTTCCGCAATTGGTACAGACCATGACATCATCCTGCTGAATATAACCTTTGCCTGATTTGTAGCATACATCACAGGCATCAATGGCAGCACGGATAATGCCATCCCTGCTTTTCACAACGAAAAAAGTCACCATCACCCCATCAAAAGCTTTTACTTTAAAATAGTGTGCTCTGCCATTGCTTACCTCACCCACTGGAATATACAGATTTCCATTTTCAGGTTCCAATAATCTGAATCTGTTTCTGAAAAAAGCAGATCCTGGCAATACCACACCAAAAACAGCAACACAGACAATGATCATTGTAAATATCTTTTTATAATTGATCAATTTATCTCTCCTTTTTATAAGCCATGATATTGTCACTATTTCAGGTCTGTATCTGGTACACCACAGCACTGACTTCCACCATACTGATAAGATGTTCTGCCCTGTATGAACCTGCCGCAGCTTTCCTGTGCCCCGCATCCCCTGTACCGGTTACGCCGGGCCTGAACAATGGCAAAAGACTCTTTCTCAGTGATATCCCGGACAGATTCAATGGTTGCAGGATATCCCTGATTTGAAATTGTCTTTGCAATGGTTTCAGCGGTCAGAGGCGGTGTAAAATCAACAGCAACAACTTTTTTCAGAAGGTTTGCACCAACGCCTGAAAACCCTTGCAGAGGTGCAAGGGTTTGGCTGATATTTGTAAAACAACCACCACATGAGATATTATCAACCTGTAAAATAACCCTTTTAAGCTCCTGCCCGTTCCCGGCAGTTACAAACCCTGACAGAGCAGGAACAATAACCATGACGGTAAACAATACTAAAAAGTAAAATTTTTTCAAAACAACCTCCATTAAGTTAAAAAGTTCATAATAGCAAAGCATATATCAAGAGTTGTGCCAGAAATAAAAAAGAGTGGGTAAACAAAGCTAACCAATTGTTTTAACTGTGTAAAATAAATTAGCA
Organism: uncultured Desulfobacterales bacterium; assembly: GCA_964593725.1. Classification (GTDB taxonomy): domain Bacteria; phylum Desulfobacterota; class Desulfobacteria; order Desulfobacterales; family Desulfobacteraceae; genus JAIOSM01. The sequence goes on along the minus strand of CAZQJS010000074.1, from coordinate 9,111 downwards.
TACTGTTAAAGCCAGTCAATACGGCAATAAAAATCAGCCAAACCCGTACATGGATTGCAGAATATTATCCATGAAAAGTGTGGACTATTCTGCAATGCATTTTGGATTGACATATAAATAGCCTTGGAATAAAGAATAATAGTTGGAAATGAATTGGATGATCGTGTTAAAGTTATCAGTATTTGATGAAATTATAATCTATGGGTAAGAAATGCCAAAAATATATGACAATATAGAAAACAAATTAAACCAAGGTCTGAATAAAACCCTTAAAAACGCCAAAAGAGCTGATTTCTGCATTGGATATTTCAATCTTCGTGGCTGGAGACTGCTTTACCAGCAGGTGGATAATTTATCTGGAGATTATCTTCCAGAAGAATATGGGGATGATGTTAGATATCATTGCCGAGTCCTTATTGGAATGCAAAGGCAGCCTGTTCAGATTCTTGAAGAAAACTTCAGCACAGGTGAGGAAAGTGTTTTAGACAATGCAAAAGCCATTGAGTTTAGAAAAAAACTTGCTAACGAACTTAAGGAGCAGTTGATCATTGGCACACCTAATAATGAGGATGAAAAAGCATTAAGAAAATTGTCAAAACAGATTAAAACAGGCAAAGTTATTGTTAAGCTGTACCTTGCCCACCCTCTCCATGCAAAATTATATCTGTCTTTCCGGGAAGATTATAATAGCCCTGTTATTGGATTTGTAGGCAGCAGCAACCTTACTTTTTCAGGTATTTCCAGCCAGGGAGAATTAAATGTTGATGTGGTTGAACAGGATGCTGCTGAGAAACTTTCCAAATGGTTTCAGGATAGGTGGGATGATCGATGGTCCATTGATATATCAAAGGAATTGATTGAAATACTGGATAAAAGCTGGGCAGGCGAAAAAGAAATTTTACCTTATTATATATATCTGAAAACAGCATATCACCTTGCAAGGGAAGCCCGGGCAGGTGTGGCTGAATTCTCATTATCAAAAAGATTTCAAAAAGAACTTTTCCAATACCAGGCAAGTGCTGTAAAGGTGGCTGCCCATCATCTGCATAAAAGAGGCGGAGTGATAATAGGTGATGTTGTAGGAATTGGTAAAACAATAACAGCAACTGCCCTTGCAAAAATATTTGAAGATGATTTTTTTCTTGAAACATTGATAATCTGTCCTAAAAATCTTGTAACAATGTGGGAAGACTATGCCCATAAGTATCAACTCAGAGCCAGGGTAATGTCTGTAACACAAATACAGAACAGGCTTGGCAATGAACGGAGATTCCGTCTGGTGATTGTGGATGAAAGTCATAATTTCCGAAATCGTGAAGGCAAAAGGTACAGAGCGCTTCATGAGTATATTCAGCTCAATGACAGTAAAGTCATACTTCTAACTGCCACACCCTATAATAAATCTTATCTGGATTTGGGCAACCAGCTGCGCCTTTTTGTGGATGAAGAGCAAAATCTTGGTATCACGCCGGAAAGATTTATTGAAAGCATTGGAGGACGGGTTCAGTTTTCAGCAAAATATCAAACCAGTGAAAACACAATTGCAGCATTTGAAAAGAGTAATTTTACTGATGATTGGAATGAATTAATGAGACTATTCCTGGTCAGAAGGACTCGAAGTTTCATAAAAAATAATTATGCTGAAACTGACAAAAACGGACGAGACTATCTTCTTTTCCCGGATGGTACAAGACAGTATTTTCCGGAACGCATACCCAAACGAATTGACTTCAGTTTTAAGATTAAAGATAAGGATGATCAATATGCCAGGCTTTACTCAAAAGATGTGATTGACCTTATAGATAAAATGAGGTTCCCCCGGTATGGCCTGGGTCAGGACGATTATATCAAAGACAGACCAGAGGAAAAATTTGAACTCCATGAAGAAACAATAATTGAAAACCTTGGACGTGCAGGAATACAATTAAAAGGATTTGCCAGAACAAATCTTTTTAAAAGACTTGAAAGCAGCGGATATGCTTTTATGCTTTCTGTTAGCAGGCAGATATTAAGAAATTTTCTCTTTCTCCATGCAATTGAAAATAATAAACCTCTGCCGGTTGGAAAACAGGAAACAGCAATTATTGATGATTATCTCTTTTCCGATTCAGATGATGAATTGGAAATTGGAATAATGGATACTCAACAGCAATACCAGGAAAAAGCCACACAATTTTATCAGGCTCTGGTACAAAAACATAAAAAGAAATATGACTGGATAAGAAGTCTGTTTTTTACTGAAACATTAAAAAAAGATTTAAATAATGATAATAAGCAGCTTTTAAAAATCGTTAATATGAATAAAAAATGGGAGGCTGTAAAAGATCGTAAATTAGCTTCCCTTGAAAAATTGTGCAATAAAACACATGCTAAAGAAAAAATACTGATTTTTACTCAATATTCAGACACAGCAAATTATCTGTTTGAAAATCTTAAGAATAAAATTAAAAAGTTTGCATGTGTAACTGGTGGTTCAGAAGATCCAACATCTATGGCATGGCGATTCAGCCCGAAAAGTAATGGAAAATCAGACGAAATATTAAAATCAGATGAGTTCCGTGTCCTTGTATCAACAGATGTATTAAGCGAGGGACAAAATCTCCAGGATTCTCATATTGTAGTAAATTATGATCTTCCCTGGGCCATTATCAGACTTATTCAAAGGGCAGGCCGTGTTGACAGAATAGGACAGAAATCTGATAAGATTTTCTGCTACTCTTTTTTACCCGAGGATGGCATTGAAGATATCATTAATCTGAGAAACAGGCTTCAGCACCGCATAAGGCAGAATGCTGAAACCATTGGTGCAGATGAAGTGTTTTTTGAAGGTGATCCGATCAACATAGAAGATTTGTACAATGAAAAAGCAGGAATCCTTGATGATGAAGATGATACTGAAGTTGATCTTGCCTCCTATGCATTTCAGATATGGAAGAATGCCGTGGATGAGAATCCTGAATTAAACAAAATAATTCCAGATTTATCAGATGTTATTTATTCTTCAAAAAAGGCAGGTAAAAAGAATCACCAGCCCGGTGCAATTGTTTATGCAAGAACAGCCCGGAATAACGATGTTTTAACGTGGATTAATACAGAAAAAAAGATTGTCACCCAGTCGCAGTTTTCAATATTAAAAGCCCTTAAATGCACACCTGAAGAAAAGCCTGTACAAAAAATGGAATGCCACCATGAAATTGTAACTGCTGCAATAAAGCATATAAAGAAAACAGAAGATAAAACAGGGGGCCAGCTTGGGAAAAAAAACAGTGCCAGATACAGGACATATATGAGACTGTTTCGATATATTGAAGAAAATAAGGATACTCTTTTTGTTACCAATGAAATGAAAAAGGCTGTTGATGATTTATATAGTTACAATCTGCGGGAGTATGCAAGAGAAACACTGAACCGCCAGCTTAAAATGGGAATAACCGATTCAGAACTTGCAAATCTTGTTGTATCACTAAGGGATGAAGATAAACTTTGTTTAAAGGATGAAGAAGATAAAGATACATATAAAGAACCCAAAATAATCTGTTCCATGGGAATTGTTGATAATGAATAAACAAAAGTTTTCAAAGTATGTAAAAGATTTTGATTTTAAAGGTTTGTTCATTGACCTTGGATGGGATAATTACAGCGGGGATATCCCCATAACCATTGATGAAACTCTTTTTAAAATAAATTGTATTGCACAAAAGCGTGGCTTTGTCATTGCCCTTTGTCCTGCTTTGCCTGACGGAGAAATACCACTTAGCAGAACAAGAAAGAAAATTGAAAATAACTTCAGAAAATCCCATCATGAACATCTTATTATTTATGCGGATGACGCAAAAACAAAGCAGATATGGCAGTTTGTAATCCATGAACCAGACAAACCAAGAAAAACAAGGGAAATCCAGTTTTCAAAGGATCAGGATGCGGAAATCCTTTTCCAGAGAGCAAGGGGTCTGCTTTTTACTCTGGATGAAGAGGAAAACATCACCCTTGTTGATGTAATTGCCCGTGTTAAAGAAAATTTTGCAAAGAACAGTGAAAAAATAACAAAAAAGTTTTATACGGAATTTAAAAAACGCCATAATGGATTTTTAAAATTCATTTCCGGTATTGATGATAACATTGCTGATAAAGACAATAAAAACAAGCAGTGGTATACCTCTTTAATGCTCAATAGATTGATGTTCTGCTATTTTATTCAGAAAAAGGGGTACCTTGATAATAATATCCATTATCTTCAGGATAAATTAAAAGAGGTAAAATCAAAACTTAAGGAAAATCAATTTTACAATTTTTACCGGGATTTTCTCCTTGAACTGTTCCATAAAGGTCTTGGACAGCCTGAATCAAAAAGAGATTTATCCATTGACCTTGGGAATATTCCCTATCTTAATGGCGGGCTTTTTGATGTCCATGAGCTGGAAAAGTCATTTAAGCAAATTCACATAAAAGATAAAGCCTTTGAAAAAATCTTTAATTTTTTTGACCAGTGGAACTGGCACCTTGACACACGGGTTGAGGCAAGCGGTAAAGATATTAATCCCGATGTGATCGGTTATATTTTTGAAAAATATATTAATGACCGCGCTTCCATGGGGGCCTATTACACCAAAGAGGATATTACTGATTATATTGGTAAAAACACCATTATCCCTTTTTTATTCGATAAAGTAAAAAAAGAGTACCCAAAGGCGTTTAAAAAAGAGAATTTAATCTGGTCTTTTTTAAAACAAAGCAGTGATACTTACATCTATGATGCAGTAAAAAAAGGTGTGCCGCAAAATGACGATCTGTTTGATGATCTGCCAGAAGAGATCAAAAAAGGATTTGTACCTGAACTTGAATCACAGACAGTTAAAGATTCAACTAACCCTCATTTATGGGAAATAAGAAAATACTGGAACAAAAAAGCACCGGAAAATATAGCTTTGCCAACAGAAATTTACAGAGAATTAATAGAGCGGAGAAAACGGTATGCCAGAATAAAATCAAAAATTGAAAATGGTGAAATTTTAGAAATCAATGATTTTATTACCTATAACCTGAATATCAGGCAGTTTACCCAGGATATCCTTGAAAACATTGACGATCCTGATTTTATCCGCCATTTTTATAAAGCCCTTAAATCCATTACCATACTTGATCCCACCTGCGGTTCAGGAGCATTTCTCTTTGCAGCCTTAAATATCCTTGAACCCCTTTATGAAACCTGTATTGAAAGAATGGAACAGTTTACTTCAGAATCTCCAAAAAAGTATAAATTTTTCCATGAAGTTCTGGCAGAAGTGAACAGCAAAGAGCATCCCAACCTTGGATATTTTATTTATAAAACCATTATTCTCAACAACCTCTATGGTGTTGATATCATGCATGAAGCAGTTGAAATTGCAAAGCTCCGTCTTTTTTTAAAAATGGTTGGAGCCGTTGATATCAATATCAGAAAACCCAATTATGGTCTGGAGCCTTTGCCCGATGTAGACTTTAATATCCGTGCCGGGAATACGCTGGTTGGATTTGCAACGGAAAATGATTTTAAAAATGCTCTGCGTGAAAGGGAAGGTCTTTTTTTTGAAGATAAATTCCAGGAATTTGAAGATGAATTCACCATCACAGCAAAGGCATTTAAAAATTTTCAGGATTCCCAGCTGATAGTGGGCATGGGTGAATATACCCATAGAAAAGCAAAACATGAACTTCAGAAGCGTCTTGATAATCTTAATGAAAAATTAAATGAATATCTTGCTTCAACCTATGATATTGATAAACAAAAACAGAAAAAACAATATGATAAATGGCTGGAATCACATCAGCCCTTTCACTGGCTGTCAGAATTTTATGAAATTATCAATGGCAGAGGCGGGTTTGATGTGGTTATTGGGAATCCGCCGTATATTGTACAATCACCCAAAAAAGTAATTTATACTTTGAAAAGTTTTAAAACTAAACAATGTAAAAATTTATATGCTTTTGTTGTAGAAAAAGGGATAGAAATAAGTAAAAATAAGAATATTGGATTTATTATCCCATCTGCATCATTTGGTACAAAAACAACAAAATCTTTTCGTGAGCTGGTATGTAACGCGGAACATTCTACATATGTTTCTTTTCTTTCTGGGGATGCTCACCCCGCTACTCTATTTGTGGGTGTTAAATTAAGATTATCCATAGTGGTTATTAATAACTTTATTAAACGCAAAACAACTTTGTATACTACTAAATATCTTAAATGGTATGCAGATGAAAGGACTGGATTATTTAATGAAAAATTAATATATAGAGCATCATCTAATTTAGTACAATATACTTTTCCTAAAATTTATAATAAAATTGATGAATTTGTTGTGAAAAAAATTTTGCAATATGATAAATCAATTCCTAAAAAATATTCTTTGTATCAGAATAATAATATTGTTTATTATCATAATGCACCAGTATTTTTTATAAGAGCAATGAATTTTATTCCAATATACGAAAGCGCTACTTCCAATGAACCAAGCTCAAACCATTTTAAAACTATTTATTTCCAATCAGAGTTTGATGCAGAGCTGTTATTGAGTGTTTTTAATAGTTCTATTTTTTTTTATTGGTTTACTCATTATTCTGCTAATCGAGATTTAACTTCATTTGATATAAATAATTTTCCATTACTAACGACTACTAAAATTAACGAAATTACAAAATTAAATAAATTATTAATGGAAGATTTAAAAAAACATTCTGTCATGAGAGAATACCAATACTCAACTGGAATAGTTCGATATCAAGAATTTTATATGAGAAAATCCAAACCTATCATTGACCAAATAGACACCATCCTTGCTCAACACTACGGTTTCATCGAAGAAGAACTCGACTTTATTATCAATTATGACATAAAATACCGCATGGGCAAAGAGCTTGATGCTTATATTGAAGGCACTCTTGGTAAGGACAATAAAGGGTAATGATGATGGCTGAATGCAGATTAACTAAAGAGATAGCCTACAAGGAATTTCAGAAATTTTTCCGTGACAAACCCTTTGTTTTGTTTGGAACAGGCATGTCATGTGCTGTTGATGATAAATTCGGCATGGCAGCACTTGAACAAAAATTAAAAGACAAACTTGAAAAGGACTCATTATCTGAGCAGCAAAAGAGAGAATGGAAAGAGGTCATTGAATCATTAAAAAATGGAAATGATTTTGAAACAGCCATGAATAAAGTGAAAAATAGTGACCTTATCAAAAAAATTGTTAAAATAACAGGTGATTTTGTTTCAGCTTTGGATTATGACCATTCCATAAAAATACTAAACAATGATGAAACCTGGCCTGCGGCAAGCCTGTTTAAAAAACTTGTGGATAAAACTCCCGGAGCAGACAGAAGGCTGCATGCAGCAACTGTAAACTATGATATGCTTGCGGAATATGCCTTTGGAAAAAACAAAATACCTTATATCAATGGGTTTTATGGCGGAGTTGTCCGGCATCTTGACTGGGAACAATGCAGAAGAAGCATAACCTATGCCGAGAGAAGCGTAACCGGAAAAAAAATAAAAACAATTACAAGGGAACATCGGCATGTTTGTCTTTACAAAGTTCATGGCTCTTTAAGCTGGTTTTTAATTAATAGTGATATTATTGAAAATAATGCGTGGCTTTATGATGCTCTGCCAAATGGAGCAGAAAGGCTTATCATTACTCCGGGTTTTTCAAAATATGAAAAACTTCATCAATTCAGAGAACAACTGCTTGGAGAATATGATAGAGCAGTGGAAAAACATCATTTCTTTTTGTTTCTCGGATTTGGATTTAATGACAAGCAATTGTTTGAGACGATATTAGAAAAAAAATTAAAAGACCAGCAATGCAATGGCATAATTATTACAAGAGGATCTAATAAACACATTGATGATCTGATCAATGAGGCAGATAATTTATGGCTTGTTTGTAAAAAAAATAATGATACCATAATAAAAAACAGAAAGTATCAAAATCCATTGGTGCTTAAAAATGAAAAGTTGTGGAAAGTGGATATTTTTACCAGAAAAATATTAGGAGGGTAAATATGATTATTTTTAATTTTGATGGATCTTCTGAACTCGGGACAGTCAGGGAAGTTGATACCCGTAAAGTTTCCATTCTGGTAAAAAGTGATGATGATTTGAGAAAGGCCCGGGTGGGTCAGCTTGTTGCTGTGGAGCTTTCGGGCGCTTCAGAGACCTGGCTGATTGCTATTATTGAAAAGGTAATCCGGTTTGTTGGACAGGAAGACTCTGATAATTCTGATGAAAAATTAAATGAAGAGCAGGAACCAGTTGTTAACACTGTAAAGCTTATTTTAGTCGGTACAATAAGCTGGGATGCGGTTAAAGAAAAAACAGTTTTTACCCGCTCTATTTCGCAGGTGCCGGGCATCACAGATATGTGCAATGTTCTTATTGGTAAACAGCTTGAAACCTTTATGTCTGTTTTAACAGAATCAGGTAAAGGGACAAACTCTTTAGAACTTGGAAAATATGTTATTGATGATACAGCCAAAGCCTTTCTTGACGGTAATAAGTTTTTTCAACGCCATGCTGCACTGCTTGGCAGTACAGGTTCCGGAAAATCGTGGACAGTTGCTTCCATCCTTGAACGTGCTGCTGAACTACCCACAGCCAATCTGATTGTTTTTGATCTCCACGGTGAATACCGCGAACTCTCCTATGCCCGTCATTTGCGTATACCCGGCCCTGAAGAGCTTGGCACACCAATTGATGAGCTGCTGTACCTGCCCTACTGGCTGTTGAATGCAGAGGAGATGCAGGCCATGTTCATCGATCGATCAGAATTCAGCGCCCATAATCAGGTCATGGCTTTTCAGGATGCTGTCATTGCCGGGAAAAAATCAACCCTTGAAAAACTTGGTAAAAATAAGGTGTTAAACGCTTTTACCCTTGACAGCCCGGTGCCGTTTTCACTGGACAAGGTCATTGAAACCCTGAAAGACTTGAATGAAGAGATGGTTCAGGGTGTACGAGGTCTGAAACAGGGTAAGTTTTTCGGGCAGTTCAGCCGTCTGCTCACAAGACTTAGAAGTAAATTAAGTGATAAACGGTATGGATTTCTTTTCAGTGCACCTGATTCTGAACAT
>CAZQJS010000073.1:0-13314 GCA_964593725.1 uncultured Desulfobacterales bacterium | reverse complement strand
TTTTCTCTCCTTGTTGTGCCGTTTCAAAAGACCTGATTTTAGAAGGGATTAAGACCGCCCAACGGGGGCATCTATCAAACCCCCCTTCTGGATGTTTCAAAAGACCTGATTTTAGAAGGGATTAAGACCGGCGGCTACTAATAATAATGTTACCATAAAACACCTCCTGTTTCAAAAGACCTGATTTTAGAAGGGATTAAGACATCACCTGCCACTTATAATCTTCTTCTCCCATGATGTTTCAGTTTCAAAAGACCTGATTTTAGAAGGGATTAAGACCTTGTTTCTACTAACATTTTTCTCTCCTTGTTGTGCCGTTTCAAAAGACCTGATTTTAGAAGGGATTAAGACGGCGTGTTGCTCAACCCTGATGCCTTCACTGACAATCCCCTGTTTCAAAAGACCTGATTTTAGAAGGGATTAAGACACGATTGTCAATTTGGATTGTCCTGAGTTTGCAGGTTGGCTGCAGCGGGTTTTACTGACCAGTGATAGGTTTCTGACGACACGGAATATTTTATTAAAGTGCGTTTTTCTGGGGGTGATAAAAGTCTGGCGTGAATAAATGGGTGTGTAATGGTGCAGCAAGCATGTGCTATTGGAGAGAGGCTTTTGCTTTTTTAAGGAATTGATCTATATCTGTATCCAGCATTAAGGGGAGAAACCGTTGGATTTGAGCATCTTCCCATTCCCACCATTTTATTTTGAGAAGATCTTGAATGGTCTCCCGGTCAAACCGCATCTTTACAACTTTTGCAGGGTTGCCGGCTGCAATTGCATAGGCTGGTATGTCCTTTGTCACCACGGCATTGGTTCCTATGACTGCCCCATCTCCTATGGTGACTCCTGACAGGATTACAGCACCGGCACCTATCCAGACATCGTTGCCAATTATGATATCTCCTTTTGTACAGGGGTGCCCCTTGAAATGCCTGGCAGATTTCCATAGATAATTAAAAGGGTAGGTTGAAACCCAGTCAATTCTGTGTTCACCACCAAGAAAAATTTTAACTCCGGAAGAGATTGAACAAAAAGCGCCAATTTTAAATTGAGCCCCTTCTTCCCAGCTGTAGATTCTGGGATGGCCATATGTATGTTTACCAATTTTATATTGAGGGTATGCGCTTTGAATATCTTTTTGTCGGCCCTTTATGATTTTTTTCAGCTTTTTTAATATTTTGTGCATAATGGTTCTGGTTCCCGATTGTCAGGAATATTCTTTTTTTCATATATCACAAACAGTTCTTCACCTCTGTTTAAAATGGTTGCCCCGGCAACCAGGAATTTTGCAAGGAACCTGCGCAGTTTGCTTTTATTGGACGGCTGGTTTTTGTTCCCCACAAGATAGTCAAAACTGTGGAGAAAAGCCCTTGGTGTAGAAAAGGTTTTTGTTCTTACAGCAGACAGATTATATTTGCTGACAAGCATATTAAGGCTCTTTAGATTGAACAGGATAAGGTGGCGGGGTATTTCATCGGGAAACCAGTTCAGTCCGAACCATTTCCGGCAAAAGGCCCTGGTATTGGGAGTTATAATGAGAAGATACCCCCCGGGTTTTAGTATTCTGCTTATCTCTTTTACCAGAGCATCAGGGTCGGGAATGTGCTCAATCAGATGGCGGGCAGTGATAATATCAAAGCTGTTTTCTTCAAATCCTGCAGATTTTAACTCTCCATGGACAACTTTTATCCCGGCTTTGCGGCATAAATCCACTGCTTTTGCATTGAATTCCACGCCTTCAAAATGCCAGCCAAGTGCATTCATGGAATTTATATATTGTCCATTACTACAGCCTATATCAAGTCCTCTGGCATCAGGTATATAAGGTATCAAAGATTTATAGGAAAACAGAGAAATAATTAAAGCCAGTGGTTTTAATAAAAACGGCGCTTTCAGATGTGTATATCTGTATTTGTATTTTAAAACAGCTCTTTTGATGGCGGAGTGTTTTTTTAAGGGAGGTGTATTTTCATAATACACATCAGGATAAAATGAGTTTATGGTGTCGGAATCTGGCATTGGATACTGATATTCAGCACTGCAATCAGTACATTTCATATATGAGTACAGCTCTTTTTTATCATATAAAAGATCTCTGCCCTGGTGTGATAAGAGCCCAGTTGAGGCGCATAACGGGCATCTGCTGGTTTGTACCTGGGTCATATGGTTCTCCGGATAAGGAAAGTCATGGTTGTTAATAGTGTCCTGACAGCTTGATTTGTTATGTCTTACTGCAGATAATTAACATAATTTTCTGCCATGTACAACCAGGGCGGGCAATAATCTCCCTCTCCCCTGCCAGATTAGTTAAAAATGAAGCAAGTTATCTGTTTTGTCTTATAAACTAAGGCTAAATATCAAAACCACCCCTTAGTAATTAGGGCTTTTTTCAAAATTCCCTAAAAATAAATAATTATTTCCTTGACAAGGTCTCCTTATTTTGATTAGCCTTAAATCAGAGAATTTTATTTGTTTGTTAAATATTATTCTTGTTTTAAATCTTGATTTTTTTAAATTTAATATATGGAGGGGAAAAATGCCGATAAAAGATAATAAAATTATTCTTGATGGTTATTCATTGACAATTGAAGAGCTTGTAAAGGTGGGTCAGGATCTGTCCATTAAAATTGAAATTGATGAGAAAAACTGGCCTAAAATAAGGGAGTGCAGAACCCTTGTTGAAAAATGGGCCAATGAAGAACGTTGTATTTATGGTGTCAATACCAGCTGCGGAGGCCTTGTTGATCATCTTCTTCCAAAGGACAGGGATAATGATTTTCAGAAAAACCTTGTGAGGAGCATTACAACCCAGGTTGGAAAACCATTTTCTGATACCATGGTAAGGACCATTATGATTGCAAGGGCAAATTCATTGTGCCGTGGCTACTCCGGCATCAAGGAAGAAAATCTTAAAATATACCTTGATATGATAAATAAACAGGTCTATCCGGTTATTCCCAGAAAGGGTTCCCTTGGTACAAGCGGTGACCTCGGACCCCTTGGATGCATTGCAAGCGTTGCATTTGGTGAATGGAAGGCAAGATATAAAGGTAAAGAGATGCCTGGTAAGGAAGCCATGGAGGCAGCAGGTATTGATCTTATGTACCTTAATGCCAAGGAAGGCCTGTCTCTTATCAACGGCACATCAGGTATGGTGGGCCTTGCATGTACTGTTATTACCGAGGCTGAAACAACATTAAAGACTTCAGATACCATTGCGGCATTTGCCATTGAAACTTTAATGGGACGGGTTAATCCCTTTGATTTAAGGGTTCATAAACAAAAATATCATCCAGGACAGTATGCAACTGCTTCCAATCTGACCAAACTTCTGGAAGGTACACAGCTGGGCATTGATGAGCAGCAGCTCTCCCTGGATCTCCAGAGTGTTTTACAAAAGCATGAAGGTGTAAGTGTTGCTGATATCCCGGTTGAGGATGCCTATTCCATACGCTGCACACCCCAGTTCATAGGACCCATCAGGGAGACACTTAAGAATGCCAAGGATGTTCTTTTCAGGGAGCTGAACTCAAGTAATGATAATCCTTTGATTTTTACGGAACATGATACTTTTATCCACAATGGTCATTTCCATGGCCAGCCTATTTCAACTGTTATGGATTTCCTTGGTATCAGCATGATCAACATTGGCGTCCTGAGCGACCGCAGGATTGACAGGTTCATGGATACAAATAATAATGTTAATCTTCCTCCCTTTCTGTGCAGAGAAGATACTGGTGTGAGAATGGGACTCATGGGAGGTCAGTTCATGACAACAAGCCTTGTGGCTGAGAACCGTACCAGGGCAATCCCGGCAAGCATTCAGTCCATCACATCCACTGCTGATTTCCAGGATATTGTGAGTTTTGGCCTGATTGCAGGAAGAAAAACCAGGGAGATTGTAAGGAATACCAATTATATATTATCCTTTGAACTTATGTGTGCAGCCCAGGCAGCAGATATTGTGGGGGTTGAAAAACTGAGCCCGGCCGGAAAGGTTCTCTATGATGCCACAAGGGAGACCCTTCCCTACCTTGGTTATGACATGGTTTACATTGACTATCTTGAGGAGTTGACAGCACGTATTGCTTCGGGTGAGTTCCTGGAACGGGTGGAAGCAAAGGTTGGTAAACTATTACTGGTTCATGAAGAATAAGGAATAATGATATGGGAGAAGATATAAAAAACAGGATATTTGATATTTACAGGGAAAAATTTCCAGTCTGCAAAGAGCGCCATGGAGAGCTTGTCAAATATATTCCCGGCGGTGCCACAAGGAGCTTGAGCTATTTTAAGCCTTTTCCCATTCACATTGACCATGGTGAAGGCGCCTATGTGTTCACTCCTGAGGGGCATAAACTCCTTGATGTTACAAATGCCTATGGTGCCCTGATCCATGGCCATGGTGATCCTGACATTGCAGCAGCAGTAAAGGCTGGTATTGAAAAGGGTTCACAATACTCAACCCCCACAGAGGGACAGTTAAAGTTGAGCAGGCTGCTGTGTGAAAGAGTGCCCGGGCTTGAAAAATTGAGATTTTTAAACAGCGGAACCGAAGCCACTCTTTATGCTCTGCGTACAGCAAGGGCGTTTACAAAAAAAGACAAGATACTTAAGATGATAGGCGGTTTCCACGGCACCCATGATTGTGTTGCAGCCTCAACAAAGAAGAATGTGATAACAGCTGGTATTCCAAAGGGCATGACCGAAGATGTCATTGAAGTGCCTTATAATGATGTTGATGCACTGGAAAAGGCTGTTAAGGAGAATGCATCAGAGCTTGCTGTTGTAATTATGGAGCCATTTCTCGGCGCAGGCGGGGTTGTGCTGCCAGAAAAGGGCTACCTTGAGTTTGCAAGGAAAGTGACTGAAAAATACAATGTACTGCTCTTTTTTGATGAGATCTTTTCCTTCCGTGTCCATGAAGGCGGATGCCAGGCTTTGTATAATGTGATTCCGGATCTTACCACCATTGGAAAAGTAATAGGCGGCGGTCTTCCCATTGGTGTTTTTGGAGGCAAGGCAGAGATAATGAACATTTACTGCCATGAACACACTGATGCACCCCTGTACCATTCAGGAACATTTAACGGTTATGAGACTGTGATGCAGGCAGGCCTTGCAGCCATGGAGAAATTTGACAGGACAGCTGTGGAAAAGATAAATAAGACAGGGCTCTATTTCCATGAAAACCTTGAAAGAATTTTCAGGGAAAACAACCTTAATATCCAGTCAAACCATATTGGATCATATCTTAATATTCATTTTGTGAATGAAAAGGTGACAACCCCTGAACTTGCAATGAAATCAGAGGAGGAGCTTTTGTCATTGATGCACCTGTCCCTTTTGAACAAGGATATTTTTACAATACCCAGGGCACTTTATATTTTATCATGCCTGATCACGGAAAAAGAGATTGACAATATGGTGGATAAAATTGATGGGGTTTTAAAAGAGCTATTGCCATTGATTGAAAAAAAATATACTCATTTATTATTGTGATAAAACCAGCAGATATATTTTCAGGGAAAAGCAATGGTTCTTGATGAAATAGACAAAATAATTTTAAATACTCTTCAGAAAAACTGCAAGATAACCAATTCAAAGCTGTCAACAATGGTTGGTATTTCAGCACCTGCAACCCTGGAGCGCGTTAAGAGACTTGAGAACCATGGTGTTATATCCAGATTCACCGTACTTGTTGACCATGAAAAGCTTGGATATACAATAACTGCCATGGTTAATATTACCCTTAATCTGAGTGATCTTTCTTCTGTTGAATCCATTAAGCAGAAGTTTATTGCCCTTGATGAGGTTGTTGAGTGTTACCAGATAACAGGGGGTAATGATTTTATATTAAAGGTGATTGGCAAGGATATGGGACACTATGCCCGGTTCATCAATGACAAATTAACCAAGATCAAAGGGATTCAGGCAATGAACTCCTCTTTTATTATTGATAAGGTAAAAGAGAAGAAAAATTTTATTTTTGATAATGCAAAAAGCTATGAATTGTCAAAAAAGAAAAAAATTAAAACAGGAGGAAAGTAGATATGTCAAAAGGTATGGATAAATTAATTATTACAGCAGCCATCACCGGGTCGGTTCATATACCAACCATGAGTGATTATCTTCCCATTACCCCGGATGAGATTGTGGAGGATGCAGTAAGGGCCCATGAGGCTGGTGCTGCCATTGCCCACATCCATGTGAGAAATCCTGAAAACGGCCTGCCTGTCTCGGATCCTGATCTCTTTGTCGAAGTACACAGTAAAATCAAGGCAAGGTGTGATATGATCCTGCTTCCCACAACCGGCGGCGGCATGAACCAGACAACAGCTGAAAAACTTATACCCATTGAAAGACTCAAACCTGAAATGTGCTCCTTTGACCCTGCGCCCTTTAATTTTGGTATTTTTCAGATAGCAGGCAGGTTCAAGGAATTTAAACATGACTGGGAAAAGGAGTATCTTGAACTTTGTAAAAATGTAACATTCAGGCCTACATTTAATGATGACATCATATATGCCAGAAAATTTCTTGAAATTGATACAAAACCTGAACTTGAAATGTATGAACTTGGACATATAAGCTATGTCTCATGGCTGATCAATGAAGGATTATTAAAAACACCTGTTCATCTTCAATTTGTTTTCGGACCCATGGTGGGCTGGATGACACCCTCGGTCAAACACCTTGTGCTGATACATGATGAAGCAAAGGAGGTACTTGGAGAGGATAATTTTACATGGTCTGTTGCAGCTGGCGGTAAATATCAGATTCCAATAACCTCAACTGCCATGGCCATGGGAGCATGCAATGTCAGAATCGGGCTGGAAGATTCTGTCTATGCAGGCAAGGGCAGGATTGCCAAGGCAAGTGCAGACCAGGTGAAGATGATAAAGAATATTGCAAGGGAGATGAGCCTTGAACCTGCAACACCTGAAGAGGCAAGAAAGATGCTGGGGTTAAAAGGCCTTGATAAAGTAAACTTTTAAAGGAGACAAGAACAGTGAATTACTCAGGATATGCAGCAATACATGCCCAGAATAATCCGGATAAAGTTTGTCTGATTGAACGAACACCTGCTGAAAATGACAGGAAAACTTTTACCTGGAAAGAGTTTAATGATGAAATTAACAGACTGGCAAATTATCTGTCCAGGGAGATGGGAGTAAAACATGGCGATTATGTCATGCATCTCCAGAATGATTCCCTTACCTGGCTTGTTACATATTTTGCCATAATACGCCTGGGAGCAATTGTGGTCCCCCTTAATTTCAGGTTTGAAAGTTCTGATGTGGTCTATGCTGCCAATGTTTGCGACCCTAAAGTTTTTATATTTGGTTCTGAATTCATGGAAGTTGTCAATGGTGCTAAAAAAGATCTGACCACCCTTGAAAATTATATCTGTGTGGGAGGGGATGCCCCGGATGGAATGGTTGATTTCAAAACTGTCCAGGCCTATGATGACACTTCAGATGCTCTGGTTGAGGTTGAAAGGGATCACAGCCTTGCAATGATGTTTACTTCAGGTACAACAGGCAAGCCAAAACCTGTTCTCCATACCCATTTTTCTGTAAACAGTATTGCCGCTGCCAATGGCATGACATACTTTGTCCAGAAGGATGATAATTATCTGATTTTTTTACCCCTGTATCATTCCGGAACCATGTTTCTCTGGGCACCTTTCTATGCCACAGGCGCTACCGGCACAATCATCCGGGGTTTTAAAGATCCTAAATGGATAATCGAGGCTGTTGATGAAGAAAAATGTACTGACATGCTCTTTGTTGTTCCCATTGGTATTGCAGTCTTAAATGCCATTGAAAAGGGAGATATTAAACTGTCTGACTATGATCTGTCTTCCTGGAAGTATATGGAGATCGGTGCTCAGCCAGTCCCCTTTGATATCATGAAGATGCTTGTGGAAAAACTTCCATGCAGGGTCTCAAATATATATGGTATTACCGAGGGCGGCGGAGGCGGTACGTTTAATCTCTATCCGGAAGATACTCTGCGCAAACCAGGCTCTGTTGGTAAACCAACCTTTGGAGTTGAAGCAAAAATTGTAAATGAATCCGGTGAAGAGCTGCCCAAGGGTGAGGTGGGCGAACTTGTTTTCAGGACCCCCCGTATGATGAGGGAGTATTATAATAATCCTGAAAAGACACAGGAGACCATTAAAGACGGCTGGCTGTACACCGGAGACCTTTTAAGGAGGGATGAAGACGGTTACTATTATGTTGTGGACCGTATGAAGGATATGGTCACAAGCGGTGGAGAGAACATATTCCCTGTTGAGATTGAAGATGCTTTAATGAATCATCCTGATATCGATGATGTGGCATGTATTGGATATCCTGATAAGAGGCTTGTGGAAATTGTCCTTGCAGTTGTTCAGCTTAAAGAAGGTAAATCAATGACTGAAGAGGATGTGATCGAGTTTGCAAAGACCCAGCTTGCCATGTACAAGGTGCCAAGAAAGGTCATCTTTGATAAGATTCCGCGCAATCCGACCGGAAAATTGCAGAAGCCTGAGTTAAGGAAAAAATACACAGGCAGAAAAGAGGCGTTTCAGAAGCTTGATTAGGTTTAATGCTGTTTGATAAAACCGCCCGGGTACTCCTTTGTCTCACCGTCAAGGGTGAGTATGGTATAGTTTCCATTCTCTTCTCTGGCAGTAACAAGGCACTCTACCCGGGTGCCGTTATTCAGGGTAATATAGCACTCACCTGATTCATTTAAGGTGTTTACAGATACAAATTTTTTATTTTCTGATATCTGTTTAAATGTCTCAGCTGCCTGCTCAATGGCAAGGATTTTATCATATTCAGCCCTGTTGGTTTTTTTAATTTGAAGGCGCAGTTCAAGGATCTGTTTTTTTTGTTCAGCAATCTTATTTATGATTGTTTTCATCTCTTCTTTATTATCAGAAGGGGTGGAAAGAAGAATCTGTTTATGCAGCTCCATGTCGGTTTCAATAAAATTGATTCTCTGTAACAATGTTTTTACACTGGTACTCATTACTATTCTCCGGTTATCAGGTTTAAACTTTTTAAAGGCACATGATATTCATTTTTCAGGGATTTGTCAAAGCAGGCCGGGCAGGAGCAGACAGGAGATAAAATTTTCATTGCTTTGAAATCAAAAATTGCATAGAGTATATTTCAAAAAGATGATTTATCGGTTTTAATGCGGTTTACTGATTTTTTAAAGGAGATTATTTGAAAATATGACTGATTCCAAATCATTTCTTAAAGATAAGTATATTCTTGTTGTGGATGATGAAGAAGATATCCTTGAGACCATTGAGGAGATTCTGGATAATGCCAGGCTTGATCTTGCAGGTGATTATCAGTCTGCTTCAGAAAAAATCAAATCAAATAATTATGACCTTGCAATACTGGACATAATGGGTGTAAACGGCATGAAACTGCTTGAGGAGGCTGTTGCAAGAAAGATCCCTTCTGTGATGCTTACTGCCCATGCATTAAACACTGAATCTCTGATGGAATCGATACGCAAGGGAGCTCTTTCCTATATTCCCAAGGACTCTCTTGCAGATCTTGAAACGATTCTGGGGGACCTTCTTAAGGCAGCAGAAGAGGGGAACCCGCCCTGGAAAATGCTTTTTGATATGGTGGGACCTGCCTTTAACAGAAAATTCGGCGCCCATTGGAAAGAAGCAGACAAGGAGTTCTGGGCTGAGTTTGATAATTCTGAAACAAAGAAAAAAGAGTAAGGTAAATTTATGACACAAATGATATTTTTAAGTTCAGCTGCAATAATTACATATGTACTTTTTTTACTTAAAAATAATGAAAAACCTGTTGACTTTTACCCGGTAATCCTATCTTATATACTTTACAATGATATTGCATGGCCTGGATATCCCATTGATAGATTGGCAGGGGCTTTGATGAATGGCAACCATACTTTTACCAGGGTGTTGACAAGCTAATAAATAGTTATTTTTTAGCTTGTTTATATAGAGTTTGCCCAAGGGCATCTCAACTATAATAATTTTAGATCTAGGAGGATGTTCCATGAAAAGATGTAAAGTAGCTTTGATTATGGTCAGTATTTTTTTCCTAATGTCAATTTTATCATCAGGGGTTATGGCTAAAGATTTAACTCTCTCTTCCTGGCTACCGGCCAAGCATCACATCGTGACCGGTATGGTTCAACCGTGGATAGATGATGTTAAAAAAGTAACAGATGGTCGTGTCAGTATTAAAATTCTTGCCAAAGGGCTGGGACATCCAAAGGCTCATTTTGACATTGCAAAAAATGGACTTGCAGATGTTGCCTATAGTTGTAATGTTTACATCCCTGGTCGTTTTTCATT
Organism: uncultured Desulfobacterales bacterium; assembly: GCA_964593725.1. Taxonomy (GTDB): domain Bacteria; phylum Desulfobacterota; class Desulfobacteria; order Desulfobacterales; family Desulfobacteraceae; genus JAIOSM01. The sequence continues at coordinate 2,963 of CAZQJS010000073.1, read as the reverse complement.
GCCCCAGGCAGTGGAATTACCTTTCCTTGGTGACAGTGCAGAGGCAATGTGTGTGGCCTACTGGAGAACCTACAAAAAATACTTTGAAAAAGCAGGCGAGTACAAAGGTGTAAAACTTATATCTGTATTTGTTCATGGCCCTGGCCAGATACACAACTCAAAAAAAGAGATCAAATCCATTGCTGATCTTAAGGGTATGAAGTTTCGTATTCCAGGCGGTATTGCAGCCGAAGTTACAAAAGCCCTTGGTGTTGTTGGAATCCAGAAACCTGCCTCAAAAAGTTATGAGATTCTTTCCCGTGGTGTTGCAGATGGAATTTTCTTCCCAAAATCATCCATCCAGGCATTTAAAATTACAAAACTTGTCCCCTATACTACTCTGGTTCCCGGCGGACTTTATAACACAGCATTTTTTATTGTAATGAACCAGAAGACCTTTGACAGCTTTTCAAAAGCAGATCAAAAAGCTGTTTTGGATGTTTCAGGAGAAGTATTTGCAAAACGTGCAGGACAGGTATGGGATGCAAAGGATAAGAGCGGTCTTGATGCAATCGTAGCTGCAGGAAACCATGTAATCACAGCTTCACCTGAGTTTGTTGCTGAAATAAAAGCTGCAACAAAAGATATAGAAGCTTCATGGGTTGCAAAGGCCAAGAAAAAAGGCGTTAATGGAAAGAGAGCTTTGAAATACTATCGCAAGCAGGTGAAAAATTATAAATAAAATGACTTCATCAGATAAGAATAGTATAGAAACAAAGACAGAAACAGAGACAGGTGTATGGCAGCTGTTTGATTCACTGCTTCATATGTTGATCGGTCCTGTTGTATCAATCGTCCTGTTTTTAATGATGGCATTGACTTTTGCCGATGTTGTGGGACGTTATGTGTTTAGTGCACCGATTACCGGAGCTCTTGAATTAACAGAGTTTTCCATGGCAATTGTCATATTTCTGGGACTTGCGCTTCTGTCCACGGAAGAGGGGCATGTTACGGTCGATCTTTTTGACAGTATTACACCAAAGGGAGTAAAAAAAGCCCAGACCGTGATTGTTAATATTGCAAGTGCGGTTATCATGGGTGTTATCTCCTGGCAGTTGTGGGTTAAAGCTGCTGAAACATCAGTGTATGGAGATATGACCGAGTTTTTAAGGATGCCCCTTGCACCACTGATATATTTCATGTCCATCATGTCGGGCATTGCAAGTTTTGTTATGGTATTTGTTATGTTTAAATCATCAAAAATGGAAAAATAGTATTATGGAAGCATCACTTATTGGATTTGCAGTTCTTCTGATCCTGATTTTTTTACGGCTGCCCATTGCTTTTGCCATGGCATTAGTTGGATTTATTGGTTTTGGAGAATGTGTCAACTATCATGCCTCTTTAAGCATGGTATCCACTGTTGCATCAGAAACCGGAATGGATTATGGTTTATCCGTAGTACCACTTTTCATTTTAATGGGAAATTTTGTTACTGAAGCAGGTCTTTCCAATGAGCTTTACAACTCTTCCTATGCCTTTCTCGGGCATAGGAGGGGTGGGCTTGCCATGGCAACCATTGTTGCCTGCGGCGGTTTCAGTGCAGTGTGTGGAAGTTCCCTTGCAACTGCTGCCACCATGAGTAAGGTTGCCATGCCTTCCATGCGGAAATTCGGCTATGCCGACAGCCTTGCAACAGGTTCCATTGCTGCCGGGGGAACATTGGGTATTCTGATTCCTCCCAGTGTAATTCTCATTATTTATGGTATCATGACTGAAACAGACATTGGAAAATTGTTTGCAGCAGGTGTTCTGCCGGGTATGCTCGGTATATGCTGTTATCTTGGAGCCATCTATTTTGCAACAAAGCGCAACCCTGAGATAGGCCCTCCTGGTGAACGTGTTTCCTGGGATAAGAGGATTGACAGCCTTAAGGGCATATGGGGTGTGCTGCTGCTTTTCTTTATTGTTATGGGCGGAATATACGCAGGTATTTTTACACCGACTGAGGCAGCAGGAATAGGTGCCACCGGGGCATTCTTTTTTATCTGGGGCAGGGGTAAACTGACCCTTCCTCTGCTGAAGACTGTTCTGATATCAACTGCCACCACAACCGCCATGATTTTTACAATATTGATCGGGGCTTTGATTTTTGCAAATTTTGTAAATGTTGTCGGCATGCCCTTTGCACTGGCAGATTTTGTTTTAAGCTGGAACGTTGCACCGCTACTTGTTGTAGTGATTTTAATGGCCATTTATGTAGTGCTCGGGTGTGTCCTTGAAAGCCTTTCCATGATCATGCTCACAGTACCTGTTTTTTACCCCATGATTGAAGCACTGGGCTTTGATCTGATCTGGTTTGGTATTGTTGTTGTGTGTATTACTGAAATAAGCTTGATAACTCCGCCCATCGGGCTCAATGTTTTTGTACTTAAAGCTGTATTGCCCGATGTTAAGCTGGGTACTATTTTCAAGGGAGTGACTCCCTTCTGGATGGCTGATATTGTACGACTGACACTCATTGTATTATTTCCGCCAATTTCACTGCTCCTTGCCAATATGATGTGAACAGATGAATTTATCCTGTATTCTGAGTCATTTTATGGCGTAGTATAATTTTCAGATGAGACCTCCTGTATTATTCAAAAACTAATCCGGGGCAAAAAAGAGGAGCAACAAGGCATTAAACTCAAAGAAAGGACAAAATCTTATCTGTTTTTTATTGCTATAGACAAAAAAAGAAGTAAAAATAAAATAATTTCACAAGATTTCCAGCTCTTTAACAATATTGAGACACAGTTAAACATGGTTCTGTAATAAAAATTGCATAACCATGTTTAACTATAATTTATGGTTCGATTTTACCAGAACCTTTCAGGCAGCCTTATCAATATAATCATGGTTAAGCAAGCCACCAAGCTTGGACTTACACTGTATATCCTTAAATGCAGCAAGTTCTTGAGGGTATTCAAAACCTGTTGGAA
>CAZQJS010000072.1:0-13378 GCA_964593725.1 uncultured Desulfobacterales bacterium | reverse complement strand
TGTTTACATGCGGTTTATTCCGCTCAAATTTTTCCTTTGCCATGTTTAAGCTCCTCCTAAGGATTTTTTTTCAGGATATCTTAAATCAAATTACCATTTAAAATGTGCAAATGCCTTATTTGCTTCTGCCATATTATGGGTATCTTCTTTTTTCTTAACTGCTCCGCCACGTTCATTATATGCATCAAGGAGTTCAGCTGAAAGTTTGTTTGCCATTCCTTTTTCAGATCGTTTCTTGCTGAACTGCACCATCCATCTAAAGGAGAGTGCTGTCTGCCTTGATGGTTTTATCTCCGTGGGGACCTGGTAGGTTGACCCGCCAACTCTCCTGGATTTAACCTCTACAGCAGGGCGGACATTCTGCATTGCTTTTTCAAAAACTTTTAAAGCAGGTTCCCCGCTTTTCTTTTCCACAATAAGTAAAGCATCATTTACAACTTTTTCCGCAACACTCTTTTTGCCATCCCGCATTACATATTTAATAAATTTAAGAAGTGTACGCTCTTTTTCAGTAGCATCTTTTGTTAAAAAGCCCTTAGCAATTTTTCTGCCTGCCATATTATCACCAAATCCTAATATCTATACTTTAATGAATAAACTACTAATAATCTATTTAGGTCGTTTTGCTCCATATTTTGACCTGCCAGCCCTTCGGTCATCCACACCAAGGGTATCAAGAGAACCACGTACTATATGATAACGAACACCTGGAAGGTCTTTTACTCTCCCACCCCTTACCAGTACAACTGAGTGTTCCTGCAGGTTGTGTCCTGCTCCGGGAATATATGCAGTAATAACCATTCCAGTTGTCAATCTGACCCTTGCAACTTTTCTCAATGCGGAATTTGGTTTCTTAGGAGTTGAAGTATATACTTTAGTGCACACTCCGCGTTTCTGCGGTCCGCCTTTAAGAGCAGGCCTGGTATCTTTTTTTACGGCCTTTTTTCTTCCCTGTCTAACCAACTGATTAATGGTCGGCATAATCTCTCTTTTTCTCCTTCATAAATTAACTGAACGCTAACCCTGTACATAATAAAAGGGTATTATTACTCCCATACTATATAAATGTCAAGCATTTTTTGATTTTTCAAAGCTCATGTGTTGACTCAAGCTGGACCTCCACATCTTCATATCCGGGAAATCCTGTACCTGCTGGTATTAACCGGCCCATAACAACATTTTCCTTTAATCCCTGCAGTTTATCGTATTTGCCCTGTATTGCAGCAATGGTCAATACCTTGGTTGTTTCCTGAAATGAAGCAGCAGACAGAAAGCTCTCTGTTGAAAGGGATGCCTTTGTAATCCCCAGTATCAATGGTTCTCCCTTTGCAGGCTCGCCACCATTTTTCACTGTCTCTCTGTTGACAGTCTCAAACTTAAGCTTATCCACCTGTTCATCAGGAATAAATGTAGTATCACCCACATTCAATATTTTAACACGCCGGGTCATCTGTCGTATTATAACCTCAATGTGCTTATCATTAATTCTGACACCCTGGAGTCTGTATACTTCCTGGACTTCATCAACCAGATATTTTGCAAGTTCTATATCCCCTTTAATATTTAGAATATCCTGGGGGTTTGCCGAACCCGGCACCAGTTGATCTCCTGGTTTTACATAATCGTTTTCATATACAATTATGTGCTGTCCTTTGGGGATCAGATACTCTTTTTTCTCACCAACATCGGTCGGTGTTACTATGACTTTCTGCCGTCCCTTTGAGCCTTTTTCTATGGAGACAGTACCCTCGATCTCAGTCAATATTGTTGGTTCCTTTGGTTTTCTGACTTCAAAAAGCTCTGCGACCCTTGGCAGACCACCTGTGATATCTTTGGTTTTTGTTGTGGCCCTGGGGAGTTTTGCAATAACATCACCTGCCATAACCTCATCTTCTTCTTCAATGGTTAAAATAGCATTGATGGGCAGATAATACCTTGCCTGAATAGAAGTTCCCGGCAGCTTAACTGTTTTGCCGTCTTTATCTTTCACAACAATACATGGCCGGACTTCACTGCTTTTCCCCTCTACAATGGTATGACTTACCTTGCCTGTAACCTGGTCAATCTGCTCCTGGACAGTATTGCCAACTTCTATGTCAATAAATTTAACTTTACCTGACACTTCGGTAATAATGGGTGTTGTAAAAGGATCCCAGCTTGCTATGACATCTCCTGGTTCGACCTTTTCACCAACTTTTTTATGAAGGGTTGCACCATAAATGATCTCTTCCCTTGCTCTCTCCCTTCCATCTTCACTCTGGATAAGGATTCCCCCACCCTTTCTGTTCATGACTATCTGGACATTTTCCGCGGTTGTAACAATGTGCATTCCCTCTTCAAATTTCAATACACCGCCAACCCGGGCTCTGATCTCAGCCACCTCAACTTTTCTGCTGGCAGTGCCGCCAATATGGAAAGTACGCATTGTAAGCTGTGTGCCCGGTTCACCAATGGACTGGGCAGCTACTATTCCAATGGCCTGTCCTATCTCCACTTTCTTACCATGGGCAAGATCCCTGCCATAACACCTTGCACAGACTCCATGCTTTGCATTGCATGTGAGAACAGAACGGATTTTAACCTTTGTTACACCAGCGTTCTCCACCTCTTTTACAAGTTCTTCATCGATTTCAACGCCTTTTTCCACAATGACTGTATTTGTATACGGATCCCTTACCTCTTCCTGGGTCTCCCTGCCCAGAATTCTTTCACCAAGGCTCTGTATAACTTCACCGCCTTCATAAAGGGCTTCAACATCTATTCCAAGTAAAGTGCCGCAATCATCAAGGGTTATTGTACAGTCCTGGCCCACATCTGCAAGTCTCCTTGTAAGATAGCCAGAGTTTGCTGTTTTCAGGGCTGTGTCAGCAAGTCCTTTTCTTGCACCATGTGTTGATATAAAATACTGTAGAACGGAAAGCCCTTCCCTGAAACATGCTGTAATGGGCGTTTCAATGATTTCACCCGATGGTTTTGCCATGAGCCCGCGCATACCGGCAAGCTGGCGCATCTGGTCCTTGTTACCCCTGGCACCGGAATCAGCCATTACAAAGACAGCATTCAATTCTTCTTTATCTGCCTTGTCATCACCCCTTACAGGTGGATTCTTCATGACTTCCATCATGGAATTTGCTATCTCATCTGTACTCTGGGCCCAGATATCAACGACTTTATTATATTTCTCACCCTGGGTTATCAAGCCCTCGGAATACTGTTTTTTAATATCATTAACACTATCTTCAGCTTTTTTAATAATTGTCCATTTTTCTTCAGGGATGATCATGTCATCTATGCCAATGGATAAACCGCCAAGAGTTGAATGTCTATACCCTAAATCTTTTAATCTATCACAAAGTATTACTGTCTCTTTTAACCCGATATTCCTGTATGCATAGTCAATCAGATCAACAACAGCAGATTTGTCCATAAGTTTATTGATCAGCCTGAAAGGGATTGTTGTTTTTCTCTCCTTAACCTGAAAAATATAATAGCTGCCGTCAATGTGTATTGTATCGGTAAACTGGCCCTTTTTTAGGCCAAAAAGCTGTTCAACAGCAATCTGTGAAACCTGAAAATAATTCTGGAATTCCTTGCGTGTGAGAAAACCTGTTGCACTTTTAGCCTTCCTGGGGCTCTCCACAGAATATTTTTTTAATGTTTTCTGGAATGTTAATCCCTTTCTTAAATCTGCAAGGGCCTCTTCACTGTCTTCCCTTGAATCGGTTTTCAGCCTGACAAGGGAGAGCAGAGTATCTCCCGGGATAGTCTCCCATAGTATTATCCGGCCGGTTGTTGTTTCATACAGTTCATCTTCCACCCTGACTTTAATCTTTGAATGCAGAGCAATCTCACCTGCATCATAGGCTACACGAACTTCTTCAGGCCCTGCAAAGCTTGATCCGTCACCCTTTTGATTGCGCATTCCCCGGGTCATATAATAAATGCCCAGAACTATATCCTGGGTTGGCACTATTATGGGTTCACCATTAGCAGGAGATAAAATATTATTTGTGGAAAGCATCATTATTCTTGCTTCCAGAACTCCCTCAAGGGAGAGGGGAACATGGACTGCCATCTGGTCACCATCAAAATCCGCATTAAACGCCGTGCAGACAAGGGGATGCAGCTGAATAGCCTTGCCTTCAATCAAAATTGGTTCAAATGCCTGGATTCCCAGTCTATGGAGAGTAGGCGCTCTGTTAAGCATAACCGGATACTCCCTTACAACATCTTCCAGAGCATCCCAGACTTCTATCTCTTCCATTTCAACCATTTTTTTTGCACTCTTTACAGTTGAAACAAGACCTTTTTTCTCAAGATAGCTGTAGATAAAAGGCTTATACAATTCAAGCGCCATCTTCTTAGGGATACCGCACTGGTGCAGTCTCAATTCTGATCCCACTGTAATTACCGTTCTTCCTGAATAGTCAACACGTTTACCAAGCAGGTTCTGGCGGAACCGCCCCTGTTTACCCTTTAAAGTATCACTCAAGGATTTAAGAGGCCTTTTATTTGTTCCTGTAACAACTCTTCCATGTCGTCCATTATCAAAAAGAACATCAACAGCTTCCTGTAGCATTCTCTTTTCATTTCTTACAATGATATCAGGTGCCTGGAGATCAACAAGCCTTTTTAACCTGTTATTACGATTAATAACCCGGCGGTATAGATCATTTAAATCCGATGTGGCAAACCTTCCACCCTCAAGAGGTACAAGGGGACGTAAATCAGGGGGTAGAATCGGTATGGCAGTAAATATCATCCTTGAAGGCTCAATACCGGAACGCAGAAACGAATCAATTACAATGAGACGTTTTGCAAGTTTCTGCTGTTTTGCAACGGACTTGGTGTTTTTCATGTCCTCTTTTATCTGGACATAAGTTGCTTTAAGATCTATCTCTTCAAGAAGCTTAAGAATTGCTTCAGCACCAATACCAACCTCAAATGCATCTCCATATTGTTCCACAGCTTCATAATACTCTTCATCGGAAAGAAGCTGCATCTTTTTAAATCCAGTATCCTTTGGATCTATCACAATGTAAGAATCAAAATAGAGTACCTTTTCAAGGGTTTTCAATGTAAGATCCAGTGTATTTCCGATTTTGGACGGCAGGCTTTTTAAAAACCAAATATGGGAAACCGGACATGCAAGTTCAATATGGGCCATTCTTTCCCGGCGTACCTTGGATTGAATTACTTCAACACCGCACTTCTCACACACAACCCCCCTGTGTTTCATACGCTTATATTTACCGCAATTACATTCAAAATCCCTGGTGGGACCAAATATTTTTGCACAGAACAGGCCATCTCTTTCCGGCTTAAAAGTCCTGTAATTGATAGTTTCCGGCTTTTTAATCTCGCCATATGACCATTCCCGTACCTGGTCGGAAGATGCAAGCTTTATCTGCACTCCTTTATAAAGCTTCGGATCCTTTGGTTTTGCAAAGAAATCATATATAGTTTCCAATATATTCTCCTTATTTTTTACCTTCAATAAGATTAATATCCAGGCCCAAACTCTGCAGTTCTTTTATAAGAACCCTGAAAGCTTCAGGTAATCCAGGCTCAAGAACGCTCTGCCCCTTGACAATTTTTTCATACATACGTGTTCTTCCAATCATATCATCTGATTTAACTGTTAAAAACTCCTGGAGAGCATGGGCAGCGCCATAGGCTTCCATTGCCCATACTTCCATCTCTCCCAGGCGCTGGCCGCCAAACTGGGCTTTTCCTCCCAAGGGCTGCTGTGTCACAAGGGAATATGGTCCAATTGACCGGGCATGGAGTTTATCATCCACAAGATGATGCAGTTTAAGCATATACATTATTCCAACTGTTACTTCTTTATCAAACGGCTCGCCTGTTCTTCCGTCGTAGAGTACGGTCTGGCCAGATCTGTTTATGCCTGCATATTCAAGCAGGTCTTTGATCTCATCCTCGGTTGCACCATCAAAGACAGGTGTTGCCATATGGACACCATTTTTATATTGAGAAACAAAATTGATAAAATCCTTATCCTCCATAAGATCAATCTTTTCAATAAATTCCCTGTTCTCTTTACTGCTTGATGTAACCTTTGTCTCAGGTGATGACATTGTAAATATGGTTTTTACACGTTTTTTAAGTTCTTCTACCTGCATGTCCTCCAGAAGTGTTTCAATCTGGTTGCCCAATCCCTGGGCTGCCCTGCCAAGATGAATCTCAAGGATCTGACCCACATTCATACGGGATGGCACGCCCAGTGGATTTAATACCATATCAACGGGTTTGCCGTCTTCAAAATATGGCATATCCTCAATGGGCAGCACCCTTGATACAACGCCTTTATTTCCATGACGTCCAGCCATCTTGTCGCCCACGGAAAGAACCCTTTTCATGGCAACATCAATTTTAATTAATTTCAGCACGCCCGGAGGAAGATCGTCACCCTTTTCAAACCTGCTTATCTGGCTGTTGAAATAATCCCTGGCCTTTTTGATCTGGCGCTGGGCATTTTCAAGCACTGCGAGTGCACTGTCAGTAACAGCAGGATCTTTCACTATCAGCTCTGACAGATCTGAAATCTTAATGTCTGAAAAAAGATCTTTTGTGATTTTACTGCCCGCCCTGGCAAGGACAACACTTCCTTTTTTTAAATTCTCAGCAAGTTCATGGCCTTCCAGGATTTCAACTATTTTCTCTTTTGCTATATCATTGATTACCAGAATTTCATCATCACGGTTTTTCTCAAGGCGGTCTATCTCTTCATCTTCAATCATCCTTGTTCTGTCATCCTTTTCCACACCGCGCCTTGAAAAGACCTTTGCATCAATGACCTTACCCTGAATACCAGGTGGTACACGCAGGGATGTATCTTTGACATCTCCTGCTTTTTCTCCGAATATTGCCCGCAGTAGTTTCTCTTCCGGAGAGAGTTGGGTTTCTCCCTTTGGTGTCACCTTTCCAACAAGGATATCACCGGATTTCACTTCAGCACCAAGCCTTATTATTCCACTCTCGTCCAGATCTTTGAGAGCCTCTTCTCCGACATTGGGAATATCTCTGGTAATCTCTTCCTTACCAAGTTTTGTGTCCCTTGCAACAACTTCGAACTCTTCTATGTGTACAGACGTATACACACCTTCCCTGACAAGCCGTTCGCTTACAAGAATTGAATCCTCGTAATTGTAACCGTCCCATGGCATAAAAGCCACAGTTACATTTTTACCAAGGGCAAGTTCTCCCATTTCCGTTGCAGGCCCATCTGCAATAACCTGGCCTTTTCTTACAAATTCTCCCTTTTCAACAATGGGTCTATGATTAAAACAGGTGTTCTGATTGGATCGTACAAATTTCCTGCAATTATAAACAGAGACAGCTTTTCTGAAAATCTTCTCATTGCTATTGTTATTAATATTCCTGACCACAATTCTCTTGGCATCCACAATCTCCACAATGCCGTCGGATTCTGCAACAATAGTTACTCCGGAATCCCTTGCAACAACACCTTCTATACCTGTACCCACCAGAGGAGCCTCGCTTTTAATCAAAGGAACTGCCTGGCGCTGCATGTTGGAACCCATCAATGCCCTGTTTGCATCATCATTTTCCAGGAATGGAATCAATGAAGCTGATACACTTACCAGCTGGTTTGGAGAGACATCCATGAATTTGACTTCGGAATTCTCCACCATTTCGAATTCTCCTCCAACCCTTGCTGATACCAGAGGATTAACAAATTCATTATTCCTGCCCAATGGTGCATTTGCCTGGGCAATGGGATGTTCTTTTTCCTCAAATGCCGAAAGCTGCCGTATTTCATCTGTCACCCTGCCATTCTCAGCTATTCTGAATGGTGTTTCAAGAAAACCAAATTCATTGACCCTTGCATAGGTACACAATGAAACTATAAGGCCGATATTTGGTCCTTCAGGGGTTTCAATGGGGCATATTCTGCCGTAATGGGAAGGGTGGACATCCCTTACTTCAAAACCGGCTCTCTCCCTTGTAAGTCCGCCAGGCCCAAGGGCACTCAACCTGCGTTTATGAGTTGTTTCAGACAACGGGTTGGTTTGATCCATGAACTGGGACAGCTGACTTGTGCCAAAGAATTCCCTTACCACTGCTGACACAGGTTTAGGGTTGATAAGGTCATGGGGCATCATCGCATCCACTTCCTGCATGCTCATCTTCTCCTTGATTGCCCTCTCCATCCTCACAAGACCTATTCTGTAATGGTTCTCAAGAAGCTCGCCTACCGCCCTTACCCGTCTGTTTCCCAGATGGTCAATATCATCCACCTGGCCCTGGGTATCCTTAAGTCCAATAATAGTTGCGGCAGTAACCAGGATATCCTCTTTACGTAAAGTTCTTACGTTAATTTTAGTATCCAGGCCCAGACGTTCATTCATTTTTAATCTTCCAACTTTGGAAAGATCATAATATGTATGCCTGAAAAAAAGGTGATCGATAAATTCCTGGGCAACTTCAACCGTTGCAGGGTTTCCAGGTCTCATTCTCTTATAAATATCAATGAGTGCCTCTTCCCTTGTATCGACTTTATCCACTGCAAGGGTTTTTCTCATTGTATCTGAAGAATTTGCATCCACATGCAGGACATGGAAATTTTTTATACCTAACTCATCAAGTTTTTCAAGCTTTTCCTCGTCAATCAGCTCACCTGCCCTGAAAACAATTTCATCATTTGTCCCATCAATGACTGCCTCGGCAAATCCCTTGCCAATTAATTCTTCACTACTGATGGGTATCTGTTTCAGGCCTTCTGCCTCAAGCTGCTTCAGGGCGCGCTTGGTAAAGATCCTTCCTTTTTTTACAACCACTTCCCCGGTTTCAGGCGATTTGATGTTAAAGCTGGTTCTATGCCTTCTCAGCCTTGCAGGGACAAAATCCTTAAAATAGGAGCTTGCTTTCCTTACAATCTCCTCTTTTAAGTAAAAATAGTCAAGGATATCTTCGTTTGTATAGCCAAAAGCTTTGAAAAGCGTTGAAACAGGAAACTTCCTTCGTCTGTCAATTCTGATATATATTATATCCTTGGTGTCAATTTCCATGTCTATCCATGAACCACGCACCGGAATAATCCGCGCACTGTATATTATTTTACCGCTGGCATAACTTTTACCCTGATCATGGTTGAAAAACACTCCTGAAGACCGGTGAAGCTGGCTTACTACTACTCTTTCAGTGCCATTAATAATGAATGTTCCATGCTGGGTCATCAAAGGGATGGTGCCAAAGTATATCTCCTGCTCCTTGATATCACGAATAGTGGAGACTCCAGAGTCTTCATCTTTGTCAAAGACAACAAGCCGCACCTTTATATTCACCGGAATTTCATAACTCATTCCACGGCTGATGCATTCAAGCTCTGAATGTTTTATTTCTCCAAAGGAGTAGGAAACATATTCAAGCGAAGAAGTTTCCGTAAAATCCTTAATGGGGAAAACAGATTTATATACTGCATGAAGTCCTTTTTCCTTTCTTGCTTCCGGAGCAGTATTTTTTTGAAGAAAGCCCTCATATGATTCTCTCTGCATACCTATCAGATCTGGAATCTCAATGATTCTGCTTTTACTTCCAAATTCTTTTCTCATCCGTTTATTTGTTAAAAGGCTGCCGGTCATAGCATCTCCATTCATGGGTTTTTAAAACCGTAAAAGCGGAGACATGAACTTAAAGTCCCATATCTCCGCATTAAACGCATTACAAAATATCTTTAAGCTTAAAAAAGCCCAGCTCTTATTTTACTGAAACCTGTGCTCCAGCACCTTCAAGCTGTTCTTTAATCTTTTCAGCTTCTGCTTTATCAATACCTTCTTTAACAGCAACAGGTGCTTCTTCCACCATTGCTTTTGCTTCTTTCAAACCAAGGCCGGTTATTGCTCTGACCTCTTTGATTACATTGATCTTTTTATCACCAAAGGTTTCAAGGACAACATTAAACTCAGTCTGCTCCTCGGCATCTGCTGCAGCAGGTGCACCGCCGACAGCAGCAACCGCAACAGGGGCAGCTGCAGATACACCAAATTTATCTTCAAGCTCTTTTACAAGCTCAGAGAGTTCAAGTACGCTCATGTTAGCAATATATTCAATCACATCTTCTTTTTTAATATCAGCCATTTCTTTCTCCTAAAATCTATAAATTTATCTCTTTCCATAATATCAAACAATCAATGTTATGCTGCTTCTTTTTGATCCTTAATCGCACTAAGCACACCAACCAGGGATCTTGGTACTTCATTAAGTACTCTGACAAAGGATGTTGGTACCTGGTTAATTGTACATACAAACTGACCAAGCAGTTCATCCCTGGACGGCATTTTAGATAACTGCTTAATTGCGTCCACATCAAGCAAAGTACCATTTAATGTCCCGGCTTTTATTTCTAAGTTTTCATTATCCTTGGCAAAATTAACTAAAATCTTTGCCGGTGCCACAGGATCATTCTCAGACAAAACAATTGCATTGGGGCCTGAAAAAAAATCTTTAAGCAGTGCAGAATCTGTTTTTTCCGATGCTCTTAAAAGGATTGTATTTTTTACAACCTCCATTGTTACATCGGCGTTTCGTAAATCAGCTCTAAGGCGGCTGATATTTTCGACATCAATCCCTTTATAATCTATGAGTATTGATATCTCCGCGTCAGTAAGCTGCTTATGCAGTCTTTTGACCAATTCCTTTTTTTGGGAAATATTTAACAATTCTTTTACACCTCCTCCCTTTTCATTCTTTGTTACAACAGAGGTGCCAACTATACCAAAACATACCCTGTCTCGGTAGGCCGGCATCACCGATTAAACACATACAATACAAGCATGTGCACCTACTGTCTTTGACAGACAATTTACTTTACTACTATATAAGGGTTGGATCTATTTTAAAACCCGGTCCCATTGTAGTTGAGACACTGATTCCTTCGATATATCTTCCTTTAGCCGATGCCGGCCTTAATGCTTTAACTGTCTCTAAAAATGAATTGACATTTTCCAGAAGCTTATCAGCTCCAAAGGAGACCTTTCCAACCGGGACATGTACTATTCCTGCTTTTTCCACCCTGAACTCAATCTTTCCTGCCTTTAATTCATTAATGGCCCTTGCAAGTTCAAAGGTAACAGTTCCGGTCTTGGCATTTGGCATAAGGCCCCTTGGCCCTAAAATCCTTCCAAGCTTTCCCACGGTTCCCATCATGTCAGGCGTTGCAATTGCTTTATCAAAACCAAACCAGCCATCTTTAATTTTAGCTATGGTCTCTTCATCACCAATGAAGTCAGCTCCTGCATCAAGAGCCTCTTTTTCTTTTTCTCCCTTGGCAAAAACAAGCACTTTGATCTCTTTTCCAAGGCCGTTGGGTAAAATCACAGTTCCACGTACCATTTGATCGGAGTGCCTTGGATCCACACCAAGATTCACTGCAACGTCAACAGTTTCATCAAATTTGACATAACTTGATTTAACTGATAGCTCCAACGCTTCCCTTGGGTCCAAATCAGTTTTCCTGTCAATTTTTTTTAAAGCTTCTTTATATTGTTTACTCCGCTTTGGCATTTTTTTTACTCTCTAATTGATTTTTCAGTTAAACTACTTCTATTCCCATGCTCCTTGCTGTACCGGCAATTATTTTCACAGCTGAATCAATACCAGAAGCATTTAAATCCACCATTTTCATTTCAGCAATTTTTACAAGCTGATCCCGGGTGACTTTCCCGACTTTATCTTTGTTTGGTTCACTGGAGCCCTTTTGCAGCTTTGCGGCCTGCAGAAGCAATCTTGATGCCGGCGGAGTCTTGGTAATAAAGCTGAATGATCTGTCCTGATAAACTGTAATAACAACAGGTATAATCTGTCCGGCATCATTTGCGGTTTTAGCGTTAAAAGCTTTACAAAAGTCCATAATATTCACGCCATGCTGGCCAAGGGCAGGCCCTATCGGTGGAGATGGGTTTGCTTTCCCTGCTTCAACCTGCAATTTTATCTGCACCATTTCTTTTTTTGCCATTCTATTAACTCCTGAAACTTAAATTTAAATAACTTTATTTTAAAAACTTTGTTAATCTATTCCCTGTCTCTACCTCTGCCTGGTCTATAATTTTGAAACCTGAATAAAGTTCAGCTCCACAGGTGTTGCCCTGCCAAAAATACTCACAAGAACTTTAACCTTTCCCTTTTCAGGGGAGACCTCTTCAATTGTCCCGTTAAAATTTGCAAAGGGGCCGTCAATAACATTCACTTCATCGCCCGGCTCAAAAGAGTATTTGGGATTCGGCTTATCTTTGCCCTGCTTCATTTTATTTAATATCTGGTTGAGTTCATGCTCATTTATGGGAGTCGGTTTATTTTTTCCTCCCAGAAAGCCTGTAACTTTTGGGACAGAGTTAACAATATGCCATGTTTCATTATCCAGGGTCATATGAACAAGGATATACCCGGGATAGAACTTTCTCGAAGATTCCTTTTTTTTGCCCCCAACCAATTCCACGACATTTTCAGTGGGAATAAGAATTTCACCAAACTTTTCAGGGAATCTGACATTTGCAATCTGTTCTTCCAGAGCGGTTTTCACCTTTTGTTCAAACCCGGAATACACATGTACAACATACCATTTGTGAGACATCATTCCATCCTCATAACTATGCAAGGACTGCCTGAATGAGTTTTGAAAACCCATAATCAAACAAGCCCAGAAAAATCGACACAACAGCAACCAGAACAATTACAACCAGTGTAGTTCCAATGGTCTGCTTCCTGGTGGGCCAGGTTACTTTTTTTAACTCTGATTGTACTCCCTGTAAATATTCAATGCCCTGTTTAAATATATTTGGTTTAGCAGATTTATCCGGACCCTGACTCTTTATTAAAGCTCCTTTTTTTGAGCTTGAAGTCGTGTTTTTAACACTCTGGGGAGCAATCTTATTTTTATTATCTTTAGAACTTTTTGCGCTGTCCTTTTCCTGCCTCTTCTTTTTTACTTTTGAAGAATGTTTTTTCTGTAATCGTGCCATACTTTTCCCAATTTCAAAGTGTTAACCCAAACGACCTTAAAATGGCAGGTCAGGCGGGATTCGAACCCACAACTGCCGGATTTGGAGTCCGGAGCTCTGCCAATTAGAGCTACTGACCTGCATTCATCATAAGTTATCTTACCTTAGATTCTTTATGTATCACATGTTTGCCACAGAACTTGCAATATTTACTGAACTCCAGTTTGTCAGGAGTTGTGCGCTTATTCTTAGTTGTTGTATAATTTCTCCTTTTACATTCAGTGCATGCAAGGGAAATAATTATTGCTTCATTTTTCTTTGCCACAGTAAGCTCCTTTGGCTTTACTCGATTATCTCGCCGATAACACCGGCACCAACTGTACGTCCACCTTCCCTTA
>CAZQJS010000071.1:0-15128 GCA_964593725.1 uncultured Desulfobacterales bacterium | reverse complement strand
ACAATGTCATATTGTCTTTTAAAGTATAAGATCGGGTAAAGTGAGGCTTGGATATTTTGAATTCGATTAGCCAGTTCAGACCACTGCTCTCTGGGCAGTGAAAAATTTGTGCCAAGATTTAATAGTGTTTGTTGGCGAACTTTTCCGGCGATACGTTTAGACTTTACCAATCTATATGTGTAATATTGTCCACCATTTTTTCTGCTTTTAATTGTTGTTCTTCTAATACACATGAAATTGATTATAATTTACGTTAATGAAAAAGTCAACTATTATTTAATATTATGGCACTACATTGAAAAAATATAACATGTCAAATATCTAACCGTTTGAAATTATATAATATAAATTTTTATAATCTTTGAAAAAATGCAGTTTTAGGTCTATTTTATAAAAAAAATCGAAAAGATGGGTTAAGGCATAAGATCGGGCAAAGTGAGGCCTGGATATGCTTTTGGAGTGCATCTGTTTCAAGTGAAACCTAAACGGAAAAAGCATATCCAGGCCTCACTTATTCCTTTGTTAATCTTAAAAATAATTTTTGACCGGGAATTGCTGGTCTTAAAATTTTTTTTATTTACAAGTCTGTTTTATTATACTATTGTTTCAACTTTATTGCCTGTAAAATTAAGCAGACAAGGATTGTGGAACATTAGATTATGCTTATTATTCCATTAACAGAAAAAATAAGTTTTAAAAATCCGCCATATATCACGATTTTCTTAATTATTGTCAATATTTTTATATATTTTGCTTTTCAGCTCAATGATAATGAAAATTTTTATAATGCGGAAAAGTACTACTTTGAATCAGGCCTTGCTGAGATTGAGATTCCAGAGTATCAAAAGTACATGAAAACAAGGAAGGATCATGAAGAAATCAGATGGCCTGATCAGTCGGAATTATCCAGAAAAGAGTTTGAAAAACAGCTTTATGCCCTCCACAGAAAGATTGAAACAGACAGAGGTTTTCTGATAAAGCTTCACAATGATCAGATAATAATCAGCAATGATGAGAATTACAATGAATGGAAATCATTGCGCGAAAATTATGACTTTAAGATGAAAAAAGTTGTTTTCCATGAATATGGTTTTACGCCTGCATGGCATAAACCATTCACCTTTTTGTCCCATATGTTTCTCCATGGGGGGGCGGGCCATCTGTTCGGGAATATGATTTTCCTCTGGATTGCAGGGTGTCTTGTGGAAGCAGGGTCAAAAAAAGGTTATTATTTTCCGGCATATATTTTAAGCGGCTTTGCTTCAGTGGCCCTGTTCTGGGCAATAAATTATTCAAGCTTAAGGCCCCTTGTGGGAGCATCAGGTGCTATTTCCGGTCTTATGGGTATTGTCACAACCATGTATGGCAGGAAAAAAATAAAAGTTTTTTTCTCTGTCGGGTTCTATTTTAATTATTTAAGGGCACCTGCCATAATGCTTCTACCCATATGGATCGGGAAGGAGATATGGTCATTTTATTTTGGAGGGCCTTCCAGCACAGCATATATGGCCCATGTTGGAGGATTTATCGGTGGTGCTGCCCTGGGATACCTTAATATCAGGTTTTTAAAAATGGTTGATAATGATGCCTTGGTGGAGGAAAAAGAGAGCAATATCCCGGGATATCTGGAAGAGGCCATGGCATGTTCAGGAAGGCTTGAGTTTGATAATGCAAAAAAGATCCTTGAAAAGGCCCTTGAAGAAGAACCAGGCAATACAGTGGTACTTGAGCAGCTCTATAAAACCGTTAAGGCTGAGCCGGAAAGCAGCCAATTCCACATAACGACCAGAAAAATATTAAGTCTTTTAAGCAGAAAACGTGAAAACTATTCCCTGATTCATCGCATATATACAGATTATGCTGCTGTTGCAAAGGTGCCAAAACTTCCGGCTAAGTTGTTCATAAAGTTATGCTCAATTTTTGCAACCCTTGGCCACACTGATAAAACAGAAAAAATACTTTTACTTTTTTTACGTAAAAAGCCGGATACACCTCAGATCCCGGATGCTCTTTTTAAACTTGCACTTGCATTTAAAAAGAGTGGAGATCATAAAAAATTCACATATTATAAAAAAATATTAACCGTGAAATACCCGGGAACAAATGAGGCGGACAATATTAAACATATTGCTGTAAAAGGATAGAAAAAGTCTATTCCAGCTGCTGGATATATTGTTTAGCATGGGTAATTATATCATGGTCTGGAAATTTTTTTATCAGGATGTTAAGAATTGCTTTTGATTTGGTTTTATTATTCATTTTTTCATTATAAATTTTGGCAAGCAGGAGATAGGTCTTTGGAACAAGTCTGTTTTCAGGATAGAAATTTATGAGTCTTGAGTGGGCATTTATGGAAGCTTTAACTTTATTTTCCTGATTCAGCCAGGCTCCCACCTTGGCAAGGTCCCGGGCTGTGGGTTTGAATGCTTTATCTGCTGTTGCACAATCAATATAAACCTGGCATGCTTTTGTCTTTAAATTGTTTTTTATCAATCTGTTGAGATATTTAAGCCCGTGGCTGACCATCTCTTTAGTATGTTTTCTCATTTTCAGAAGATTATAGTATCTTTCCAGCAGAACAGAGCTTACAATGCCGCTTTCAGCAGTAGTCTCTTTAATATAGGCAAGTGCTTCATCAAGCTTGCCCTCCCGTGTCAGAAGTTCTGCCTGACCTGTGATATTACTTTGTGAGTCAACTTCAAATTCCGGTGCCTGCTCTTTTGCCTGCTGTGCCTCCTGCAGCTTCTTTTTTGCTGCCTGTCCTCCGGCCCTTGTGTTTTCCTGAAAATCTTCATACTCAATTTCATGGCCGATATTTTCATGGTATTGAAGTATTACATAACCCATTAAATGGTATGTAATAAATGTATACATGTTTTCTCCGAAATTGATTAAAAACTTTTGCGTAAACCCTGGAAGATATTGTATGATATAGTATCCTAAGGTTCCAGGTGCTGAAAGCAGGAGCAGGAGGAAGAACCACATTATCAGATACCCCTTTCCGATTTTATATGCAAAACCTAGAAACATTACTGGATTCAATGCATGGGCAAGGCTTTCGGAAGTAACCAGCAGCATTATCATGGAAGGAAGTGAATAACTGATAATAATCAGGTATGCGTAAAACAGCAGAATCCCTATGTAGCCAAACCTCAGGAGAGCAAAGCCGCTGAAAGCAAGCAGGATATACATGATCCACTGTTTGATAACAGGAGTAAAATCATCGGTTGTAAACAGAGTCTCAATATCCGGTGGATTCAGGTTGCCATGCATGGTGGTTTTCAGGATTGAAAAGGCATACTTTATCAGAACCGCATATGCTATCAGCCTCACAAAGGGAAACCATGAAAAAAGACATGCAACTATGGATAGAATCAGGGATACGGTAATTGGCTTGGCGGAAAAAGGGTATAGAAAAATTTTAGGTAATCTTGTCCAGAAGGGCTCTAGAACATTGGATGCTCCAATCCATAGAAGCTCTGAATTACAATCCGGGCATAGATGCATTGTTCCGGTTTTAACACCATTGGTTGTCACAACTCTTTCTGTAACACATTCGTTGCAATACTGCTTATCACAGGAAGCACAATCCCAGTGTGCAGGCTGGGTTGGATGATATTTACAGTGCCGGGTCATGATATGAACCCGGCATGGGTTTAATAGAAAGGTTTTTCAAATTTGAGAGCCTAACATGATAACTGATTGTAGTATGAAATAAGGTTTTTCTCTTTTTTGCACACCTGTTTAATTCTCTTCATGGCTGCAATTTCCTGTCTTTTTAACCTTTTCATATCCTCCTGGGTCTGCTTTTCTGCAAGTGCATAATCTTTTTTTATCTGGCGGCTTCTGTTAATCATATCAGAGTGCAGTTCTTCACATTTTTTTGTGTTCAGGCTGCCAAATGTGGGAAATACTTTTTTTCTTAACATTCATACTCCTTATTGGAACAAAAATTTTATACATTAATTTATTAAATTTCTATTACTAAGTATGCCTGTCCATGTCAAGAATAAAAAATTTATTATTTTCCATATACCCATGCTCTCTTTATATAAATATTCATTTGTTGTATAACAATGCAGCCTTATAAATGATGAAAAATACTTTTTTAGCCTTTGGAGGATAAAGTAGATGAAACCTGTTGTTGCACTTCTCGGGCGGCCCAATGTGGGCAAATCAACCCTTTTTAACCGGATCACCGGTTCAAGGCAGGCCCTTGTGGATGATATGCCGGGAGTCACAAGGGACAGGAAGTATTGTGAGGCTTCCTGGGATGATGTTGATTTTCTCCTTGTTGATACAGGCGGATTTTTAAGTTCAGACGAGGACTATTTTGCAGGAGATATCAAAGAGCAGCTGGATATTGTAATCACAGAGGCAGACACCCTGGTTCTGATAATGGATGCAAGAGATGGGGTTACTCCCCATGACAGGGAACTTGCCATGGTGCTGAGAAAAGCCTGCAAACCTTTGTTCTATCTTGTCAATAAGTGTGAAAGCAGAAAGCTGTCTGAGGAAATTTTTGATTTTTATTCCCTGGGTATTGATAAATTCTACCCTGTTTCCGCAGAACACGGTATCGGAGTTGGAGACTTTCTGGATGATATGATTAAAACCTTTCCAAAGGTCAATGGAGTGGAAGATGAAAAGGATAACAAAATAAAAATTGCTGTTGTGGGAAGGCCCAATGTGGGAAAATCTTCCCTTGTGAACAGGTTGTTTGGCGAAAAAAGGGTGATTGTAAATAAGCTTGCCGGAACCACAAGGGATTGTGTGGAGTTGACAATTGAACATGGTAATGGAAAATTTTCCCTGATAGATACAGCTGGTATACGGCGCAAGGGAAAGGTCAAGCAGAAAATTGAAAAATTTTCAATCATCAAATCGCTTCAAAGCATGGATAATTGTGATGTGGCACTTATTCTCATTGACGTTACAGAAGGGGTCACTGATCAGGATGTAACCATTGCAGGCTATGCTGAAAAAAGAGGGTGCGGCGTGCTTTTTCTTTTAAATAAATGGGACCTTTCTGAAAAACAGGGGAAAAACCAGAAAGAGTTACTTGAAGATTTGAGATATAAAGCAAAATTTTTAGCCCATGCACCTGCCATGACAATTTCTGCTGTTACAGGTCTTCGTACCCGTAAAATATTTAAAGTGGTTGAAAAGATATATGATCAGTACTCCTGCAGGATCAATACAGGTCTGCTCAACAGGATAATTGCCGATGCCGTGTTAAGGGTTGAACCTCCTTTGTACAAGGGTAAAAGACTTAAATTCTATTATTCTGCCCAGGTTTCCACCAGACCTCCTGCCTTTGTATGCTTTGTTAATTTTCCCGATGCAGTTCATTTTTCCTATAAAAGATATCTTTTAAATCAGATAAGGGAGATATCCGGGCTTGGGATGATTCCTTTGCGATTATATTTCAGGGCAAGGTCAGGTAACAGGGAGTTTAAAAGAATTGCAAAAGCCAGGAATGAATATGGTAAGTCCAGGGGAAGAACAGCAAGGAAAAGGCATAAAAACAGAAAAGAGCAAAGGTTGCGCAAGCAGAAGAGGGAAAAGCAATAGCATGGGTATTATGGAAAGTAATGGAAAAAATTTATGCTTTGATTCCCCTCTGGCAGACAGAATGCGGCCAGAGAGTCTGGATCAGCTTGCAGGGCAGGAACACATTACAGGGCAGGGCGGGTTCCTCCACAGGGCAATTGAAAATGATAATCTTTTTTCAATAATTCTATGGGGACCTCCCGGGTGCGGTAAAACAACCATTGCAACCATTATTGCCCATAAGACAGAGGCTGATTTCATTCATATCTCAGCTGTATTATCCAGTGTAAAGGATGTAAGACAGATTATCAAAAATGCTGAAAAACAGCGCAAGCTTAATAAAAGACGAACAATTCTTTTTGTGGATGAGATTCACAGGTTTAATAAAGCACAGCAGGATGCATTTTTACACCATGTTGAAAATGGCGTAATAACCCTTGTGGGAGCCACCACTGAGAATCCATCCTTTGAAGTGATCCCTGCCCTTGTTTCAAGGTGCAGAGTATTAACCCTTAAACCCCTGGATCAAAACAGCATTAAAAAGATCCTGGCAGCGGCATTAAGTGACAGGGTCAATGGCCTTGGCCTGCTGGATATAAAATTTTCCACCCAGGCAATTGATCATATTGCTGATATCTCCGATGGTGATGCAAGGGTAGCGCTGTCCAATCTTGAAACCATTGCCATGAATTGTCCTGATAAAGAGAGTGTAGGTCTGGAAGATGTCGAGCCTGCCCTTGAAAAAAAAGCAGTCAGGTATGACAAGTCAGGAGAGGAGCACTTTAACCTTATTTCTGCCCTTCATAAAAGTTTAAGGGGCAGTGACCCTGATGCAGCAGTTTACTGGCTTGGGAGAATGCTCCATGGGGGTGAAGACCCAATGTATATCTTAAGAAGAATGGTAAGGTTTGCAACAGAGGATATTGGCATTGCAGACCCGGGAGCTTTGACTGTTGCCTTGAATGCCATGGATTCCTTCAGGTTTCTGGGGCATCCTGAAGGTGATGAAGCGCTGTTCCAGGCAGCCATCTACCTTGCCACAGCCCCCAAGAGCAATGCTGTTTATACAGCAGCAAAAAAAGTTCGCTCTGTAATTAAACAGACAGGATATCTTCCGGTTCCCCTTAATATACGGAATGCCCCCACGGGGCTGATGAAAGATATGGGCTATGGTAAAGGCTATAAATATGCCCATGATTACAAAGACGGGTATACTGCCCAGGATTATCTTCCTGATGAGTTATTGAACCATCGTTTCTATTCCCCCACGGACAGAGGATATGAAAAGGTCGTAAAAAAAAGGCTGGATGGCTGGTACAGAATAAAAAAAAGAAATAAGTAACCAGCAAAAGCCTTTTTTTAAAAAAATAGCAACTATTTAGTAAAAATCATTTGGCATTCATATGGATTTATGGTATGAATTTTTAACAGTGGTGGAAGCTTGATGTTTCACGGGTTATACATCATTTTTTCACGATATTGAATTGATAGACTGCAAATCATATGCAAAGAAGAAAGGGAAGCTATGTCGCACCAGGGTAAATGATTTGTTATAGAATTCACTGGTTGACCCTCAGAAAAAAATCTTGTGGATCAGGAGTTTCAGTATGTGGGAAATAGATAACAGGACACCATTTACATCTGCTGGAAAATTTAAATATGATAATTCAGGAAAAAATGTCAGGATCATTATTGTTAAGGCAGGGTTTGACATACTGCCTGATGGTAAAACAAAGCCGGCAGCGGTTCAGCCGGAGGTAATACACACTCCTGAATACAATTTTGAACCTGGAATATCAAGTATTAAATATGATATTGATTTTATCATTGACAAACCTGCAACTGATATAATTTTAAACGGCCATGCCCATGCACCAGGCGGCAGACATGTTACCAGAACAGAAGTGTGCCTGAAACTTGGGCCAATTAATAAAACCTTGGTTGTCAGGGGTGACAGGATATGGAGAAAGGGTGTTTTTGGTTCGAAATCACTTACAATTCCATTTGTTAAAATGCCCATTGTATATGAACGTGCCCATGGCGGGATTGATACGATTCATAAGAAAAAGTCAAAACACAGATGTTTTGAATTAAACCCCGTGGGTACAGGGTTTGCTGTAAAATCATCATCTTTAAGGGGCAGAAAAGTCCCCAACATTGAAACAACAAAAAGATTTAAAAAAAAAGTGGCTGCAGGCTTTGGTGTAATTGCGAACAATTGGGCTCCCAGGGTCTTTTACCAGGGCAGACTCGATAAAAATAACCCGGGTTCATACCTGAAAGATTTTGATCCTAGATATTATCAGCAGGCGCCAGTGGATCAACAGGTTCAGGGTTTTCTTAAGGGTAACGAAGGTGTTGAACTTAAGAATCTTCATCCAGATTCAAACCTGACATTTAATCTGCCAGGACTCAGACCAAAATGTCAGACAAAATTTGATTCTTCATTAATTGAACATAAACTCAATCTCCATACAGTTATCATTGAACCCGATGATAACAGACTGCTTATGGTTTGGCATACAGCATTTGAATGCCATGGGAAAGAGCATTTAATTGAGAAAACAATAATAAACCTATGACTCAAGACAAAACAATATGTATTGTAAGATGTGCTGCTGCAACTCCTGTTGGCACAACGGCAAGAATGTCAGGTCTCATGGTACTTGCTGATATTGTACGGTTTTTATCCCACCCGGAATGTAAAGATGCAGATGGCCGGCCTGTAATATTAGGCCTTGCATCATATCTTGATGAGCTTTATACAGGTACTGACCGCATGATTCTGCTTCTTGAGTCTGCCCTGGCAGAAATGAGGCAGTTTTTCCACGAAAATCTGCCTGAAGTTTTAGAGCACAATTTACCTGTTTTTCTGGGCACACCAGAGATAAGGCCAGGGTTTGATAAATATGCCATAAAACAAATCAAAGAACGTTTAAATGAATCCAACATGCATGTCCTGCCCCAGGGCCATGCTTCCGGCATAATGGCAATTGAAAAGGCAGGTGACTATCTTAAAAGTGAAGGTGCCTTTTGTCTGGCAGGCGGGGTTGATTCATATTGCAACCCTGTGACCCTTGCATGGCTTAATGCACAAGACAGACTTAAACTTTCCGGTAACAGGTTTGGTTTTATCCCGGGAGAAGCTTCAGGTTTATTATTCCTTACAACCAAATCAACAGCCAGACAATATAATCTGCCAATACTTGCAACCATTGTTGCAACAGCTACGGAAAATGAAGAAAACACAATAACAAAAGATAAAATTTCCAAAGGCAGGGCACTTTCCAGAGCTATGGCAGAAGTGCTGGAATTTCTTCCCAGGGATCAAAAAATATCCCGTATATTCTGTGATCTTAATGGAGAGCAATATAGATCTGACGAGTATGGATATGCCTGTCTGAATAATGGAAAATATTTTAATTTTGATAAAGATAATTTAACAGTTCCATCAGCTTCCTGGGGAGATATTGGTGCAGCAACAAGCCCCAACCTCATAAACCTTGCAATAACATCGATTAAACATGATTCTTATAATCTTGTCTGGACAAGTTCAGATTCAGGAAAACGGAGTACTCTTTTATTGAAAATACATGGAGGAGAAAAATGTCACCGACTATAACAGTAAACGGACTTACCCTGTGCCATAAAGGCTGTGGAGGAACAGCAACATCAGACCTCCCTGATATCTGCATGACCCCCTGGGGTAAATTTTCTATACCAATTAATTATATAAATGTTGCAAAGGCAGAGGATCTTGTTAACGGCAGCGAGACAGTAAAAGCTGATGGAGGAAATCCCATAGCCATCAAAGGTTCAAAATTTTCCAAAAGTACAGGAGATGAACCAGGGACAGATCTTGGGATATTTTCTTTTACCCAGCTTGATGAAGCTGAATTTCTTACATGGTCACCCGATGTTACAATTGAAGGCAAACCTGTATGCAGAAAAACCGATAAAATGTTCATGAATAAAAGAAATTCTATCTGTCTTGCAGGTGTTGATATTGACGAAGTAAAATCAACCCCCATTGATCAGGTTATAGAACTTAAAGAAAACCATGTACAGATTACCCTTGTAGATGATCTTGATCAACCGATCTCCAATACAAAAATAGAGCTCTTTGACAAGGATAAGCAAGGGGTTTACCAGGGCAGGGTTGATGAGGATGGCACGGTTGTTATCGATCTTTCCATGTATGGCGAGGGGACATACTATGCAAGGTATCCAGAGCTTGAACCCAAAAGTTATGAAACATTGAACAGGAAAACCCGTGTTATCGGGCAGGTATATATTGAACAAAAAGTTGATGCTGATGAGTATTTATATTCTTTTAAAGATAATAAACTTTATTATCCAATAAAAATCAAAGATGGTGATACGATCATTGAACTTGGTGCAGAAAAAGGATACCCGGATTTCTTTACCCAGATGGCTTATTTTAAGAGTGTTAACAAAGATGCCCCAGATGCATGCAGAGCCTGTGATGACACAGCTTTTGAAACAGGAAAGATGTTCTACCTCCCATTAAGACCCGTTGTCACCAATCAGGTTATTACCCATAAGATCTATAAGCAGACAATTGGTGTACGCTGCATATATGATGATGAATCACAGGAACCTTTAAGAAACCGGCACGTTTTGTTCTGGGAATTAAATAGTGAAGACAGATTCTATATAACAAAAGAGGGTAAATACAAAAAGTATGGCAATGTCATGGACCTGCCAATAGGTTATGGCAAGACCGATGAAGATGGCAATTTGCGTTCAATTTTAACAATGAAGGGATGCAGTGATAACAATCAGGAAAACTGTGTGGCATTGCATTGTTTCCGATATTTAAAACAGAGGCTTGCCGTACCAAAAGATCTTGTCTCAGCCCATGTGAAATCAGCAGCAGAAAAAAGTCAGGATTATAAGGTAGTTGAATCCTATGAATTCTATAGTTCAGAAGATGGATCAGATACAAACCGCTTTGAAGTCGGGCAGATAATGCAGGATATGAGAGAAACAATATATTATTTTAATGGGCGGTCTGAAAAAAACATAGATATAATGACCATGGGCAGTCATCATAATTTTAACAGGATCATGCCTGATGATAAAAGAAAGCTTGATACAAATGATTGTCATCAGCTTGTACCAATGCAGTGTAAAGATAAAGACGGTAAGGATATAGTAAGGTTTGTCTGGAAAGAAAACCTGTCCCGGTTTCCCAGCAGCAGAAAGCTTGCTTTCATGGTTCTGCCCAATGAGTGCGCATCCCGTGATTTTTTTATAACAAGTAACCTTCTTGAGATACAAGACAAATATAAAACGATTATACCAGCCCTAAGCTCCCTCCAGAAACAAAATCCTGAGCGCAGTTTTTTTCTACCCAAGGGTACATATAAAAATACAGAACCAGTGTTTTTCAGGACAATAGAAAAAAAAGGGGGCTATTTTTCCCCTGATGGTTATTATTATTCAAATAAGAGTGAGTATAAATATTATACCAGGGGTTACCGTAGTGCCAGAAGCCCGGAAGATGCCCCGTATCTTAAAGGATATGACAAATATCCTTATATAGTAAATGGTTATGTTGATAACTTGTATCTTGGCGGCGGCTATGAATTAATAAAAGAACGCCAGGCAGACAGGGTAACTATTAAAATCCCCTGCAAAGAGTTTTTACCTGAGTGGATAGGCAGAATAAGACAAAAGGCAGAGCAGCTCAGGGCAAGGTTTAATGAATACCAGGAAGTTGTCAGACCTCATAAACTGAGTATTGCCCAGCTTGAGATAATGAAAACCTATGTGACCATGGCAGGTCAGTTTCCAATACGACCCTATTCCGATGCTTCTCCATATAAAGCAACCTACAACACCCTGGAACAATTTCAGGCAGTAATTAATGAAGAGTTTGTTTACAACAGGGAAAAAATAAAGCGCAGGTGCAAAATTCCCCTTGAGAATATAGAAAGAGATGCAAAGGACCTGTTTGAACTGTTACAGAACCAGGGAATCAAAACAGCATATAATGCATACATGGAAATGGTTGAGTCAGATAATTTTCAAGGCTGGCCATATAAAAACACCAGAATTAACTGGCTTGATTCCCTGTTTAATGAACTTACCAAGGCTTACAGTATTTTAAATGCTGTGGAAAACCTGGTGGATATCCCGATTTTTAAAGAGCATATTGCATTGGTTTTTGATCTGTGGGCATTACAGCTCACAAGTTCTGACAGAAAAATGGTTAATGACAGGGATAAATATTCAAAGTTCAGACTTGAACAGCATAATGATAAACCTTTAACAGATCTACCAGTAGTCTATCTCATGGATAAGTTTCTTGAACAGAACAACATATTAAAAAAATATAAAGAGGTGGACAAAGTAACAAATCAGATATCAAGATTATTTTCCAATTCACAGGGCCCGACTTCTTTTTGCCATGCCATTGCAACTCTATATCATTCGTACCTTTTGCGGGATCTTGACCATGCTGCTTTAACCAGCGTAAAAGGAGCCACTGCTGCAGGCAGAGCTGCCACAAGAATGTTTGGATACCTGAAAGTTATCATGACAGACAGTGATTATAAAGTTTATGCCTTGTTTGTAATAGACAGTATAAATGAGCAATACCCTGTAAGATTAAAAAGTGACTTAAATGGAAGATTGCATAACATAATGAAATGCAGCCATGATTTCTATAAGGGGACCAACAGTACAAATGCTTTTAATCCTTTTTTTGCCATGTTTTCCCTGCTCAGCTTTGCTGTTAACATTGGAGACAGAGAAATAGATACATTGGAAAAATGGGTAAAGCTTGCAGAAAGTTCACTGGACTCAACAGTGACCTGCCTTGGTTATATTTTAAAAAAATATTCTGAAACAAAATGGTATATGGCAGGCGGAGCAGTATCAAAAGGGGTTTTAAATGTTATCGGAGTATATTTAAGTGTCAATGCTGCCCTGGAATCTGACTACCATGGGGATTATAAGAAGTCAGGTCTGCACTGGTTATGTGCAGGAGCATCCGCGATAGCAGCAACATCCTTTATTCTTGATGTGGTGATTGCTTCGACAGCAGCAGGAAGTCTGACCTTAACATCCGGCGGAGTTCTGCTTGTCATAAATTCCTGGGCAATTGTGATTGCCATTGGTATTGGTGCCATAATATTTTTAATCGATGTTTTGACACCAGCAACAAAAAAAGTTTTTAACAGGATGAAGGACAATTTTGGTGATAAAAAAGGAGCCTATTATAATGAATACATACATGAAAAAGTAAAATCTGACCTCACCAGTACAGTGAAAGGTAAAATCAATAAAGATGGAAGTCTCACAATAGAAAAGGGCGGTATTGATTTTGATTTTGAATCTGAATACAAGAAACTTGGCAAGGATATTGACTGGAGTACTTCAATGTCCTGGCGTGCTGTAATTCCGTTTTTTATAAATGGATATGTAAAATACAGCAAAGATAATCCAAAGGCACTGGATATGAAAAAAACAGCTGAAACAATCAATGATATGGCAATAACCACCTATGGATATTACAAAAAGTTCAAGGAAGAATTTGATAAAAAGTATAAAATTACCAGGGTACACAGAGCTCCTGTATTAGAGAAAGACATGGAGAAATTTTATAAAGACCTTGACAGGTATTACAAGAGAGATAAAGAGACCATTATTGACATTATAACAGCCTATAAGCAGGATCAGCTTGAACTGGAAAAAGAACAAAAAAAAGAGAGGCCGGACGAAAAAAGGATAGAAAAACTGCTGGCCAAAGTCAAGGAATGGCAGACAGGGGAAATATTCCCTGAAAAATTTCCAGCCTTGTCTACAGGAGAAGAATATGTATAAAAAGATCATCTTATGTTTTTTGATACTACTGAGTGCCTGTAAAACCGATGTGACTGGCATATCATTAAGGAGTCCGGTGGCATTAAGCATACCAGTGGGTTTAACCTATCAATTATATGTCAAAGTGCATCCTGGAGATGCAACAGACCATGGCCTTATCTGGTCCAGCAGCAATACAAAGGTTGCAGCAGTGGATGCAGAGGGTTTTGTAAAGGCAGTGGGTAAGGGCAGAGCCAGAATAAATGCAACAAGTGTGGACGGTGGTTTTAAAACAGGGTGTGATATTAAGGTAACTTCCAATAAAGGATTTATTACAGTCTGGAACCTGACAAATAACCCCACAAATAAACTTGTCTTTCCCCTGCATCCTGACGGCAAATATGATTTTTCCATTGACTGGGGAGATACAATTGTTGAGTCATACAAAGTTTCAGATGTAAAACATATCTACAAAAAAAGAGGGGTATATATAGTTCGTATTACAGGTCTCTGTAACGGATTTGGTTATAGAATACGGGACAGGTATGCAGATAAAGATAATTTAGTCGATGTTGTACAATGGGGAGGTATCAGGCTCCATAATGCAGGGAGACAATTTTCAGGTTGTTTTAATTTAAAGGGGTTTAGTGCAAGGGATAAGCTTGATGTCTCCAATATTACAAATATGTTTAGTATGTTTGCAAGTACAAAAGTATTTAATGGTGATATATCTTATTTTGACACTTCAAACGTTACAAATATGGTAAGAATGTTTCATTATGCAAGAAAATTCAACAGTGATATTTCCGGATGGGACACCTCCAATGTAACAAGTATGAGAGAGATGTTTAAGGATGCCCATGCATTTAATCAGGACATATCAAAATGGGATACTTCTAAAGTTGTTATTATGTACCAGATGTTTCTTGAGGCCTATGCTTTTAACCAGGATTTGTCCGACTGGGATACTTCTAATGTTGTTGATATGAATTCCATGTTTTTTCAGGCCAGGAGTTTTAATGGAAACATTTCTAAATGGAACATCTCCAAAGTTCAAACCCTGTCAAGTATGTTTTCAGGAGCCTATGCATTTAATCAGGATATATCAAAATGGGATACGTCAAATGTCAGTAGTATGAATTCCATGTTCCGGAATGCTGTATCCTTTAACCAGGATATATCAAAATGGGATACATCAAAGGTTATGTATATGGATTCCACGTTCGAGAATGCCCGGTCCTTTAACCAGGACATATCAAAATGGAACACATCAAATGTTACTGGCATGGTTTCTATGTTTGCAGGTGCTAAATCCTTTAATCAGGATATATCAAAATGGGATACATCAAAAGTTGGATTTATGGATTCAATGTTTAATGGAGCAGTATCGTTTAATCAGGACATCTCAGCATGGGATATGTCAAAGGTTTTTATTACAGAAGATATGTTTGCCAATGCAGCCTCATTTAATCAGGATTTATCCAGCTGGAACATATCCTGGGTTCATATAATGGACAGGATGTTTTTTAATGCAAAGGCCTTTACCAACGGCGGCAATCCCGGAGGTCTGGAAGAGTGGAAATCAAAACTGCATGAGGAATGTACAAAAAAGGATATATTTAAAGGCAGCCTTATTAACCCTGTTCCCAGCTGGAGTCAAACACAATAACAGCAATTTAAATGGTTGATATGTATAAAAAGATCATCTTATGTTTTTTGATACTACTGAGTGCCTGTAAAAC
>CAZQJS010000070.1:0-15422 GCA_964593725.1 uncultured Desulfobacterales bacterium | reverse complement strand
GGAATTTTCATTAGATCTCCTATAGTCAGTCCTGAGTAACAATATAGTCAGGACTGACTATATTGTCAACATATAATTGCCTTGGTGTACCTCGCTTGTAGCTGAAATTGATACATAATACACCCTTTAAAACAGTTCTGATATGGATTAAAATGCGATGGGCTCCTGATTATTGTAAGGCATTAAAAAATAAGCAAGCTGGATATTGACTTTATATTATGGTTTTGAGTATATATTAAGTTTGGTTTATTTTATGTTGATAATAACACTATGGGTATTACAGTAGAAATATGCAGATTATACGTGGGTTTAGAGATATCCTTCCTGAAAATATCGGGCTGTGGCAACGGGTTGAAAAAGAGGCAGAAAAGCTTTTTGAGAAGTTTGGATTCCAGGAGATTCGCCTTCCCATTCTGGAAAAAACCGAGGTTTTTGCCAGGAGTATTGGTGAAGCAACCGATATTGTTGAAAAGGAGATGTACACTTTTCCCGACCGTAAGGGTGCAAAGCTTACTTTGAGGCCTGAGGCCACTGCATCAATGGTCAGAGCCTATGTCCAGCATAAGATGTATGCCACGGATCCCATAAGAAAATTTTACACCATTGGACCTATGTTCCGGCGGGAGCGGCCTCAAAAAGGAAGATACAGGCAGTTTTATCAGATTGATGCGGAGATTTTCGGGGTGAGTTCTGCCTATGTTGATGCAGATCTCATTTTTCTGCTCAATGAATTATTTAAACAGCTTGGACTCACCGGACTTAAAGCTCACATCAATTCCCTTGGGTGTCCTGCCTGCAGGCCCGGCTTTCAAAAGGCGCTTCTGGATCTTCTGGAATCAAAAAAAGAAGAACTCTGCCATGACTGCATAAGGCGTAAAGAGACCAACCCTATGCGAACCCTTGATTGTAAAGTGCATGGCTGCAGAAAAGCATTGAAAGATGCCCCCACAAGCCTTGATTATCTTTGTAAAGAGTGCAGGGATCATTTTAATACTGTGAAAAGGGTATTAAAAGAACAGGATGTTGAATATACTGAAGATAAAACCCTTGTACGGGGGCTTGATTATTATACCAGAACCGCCTTTGAAATTCAGACATCAAGCCTTGGTGCCCAGAGCGCTGTGGCAGGAGGCGGACGTTATGACCTCCTTGTAAAGGAGATGGGCGGACCGGATATTCCTGCCATTGGATTTGCCATTGGGTTTGACAGACTGGTGCAGGTGATGGAAAATCTTGAGAAAACCATTGGGACAACCAGGCTTGATCTTTTTATTATTGCCCTGGGAGATGAAGCCATGGAAAGAGGGCATCTCTGGTCAACCAGATTAAACCTTAAAGGTATCAGAACCGAGATGGATTTCAGGGGTAAAAGTTTAAAGAGCTTGATGAAAAGAGCTGATAAGCTTGGGGCAGACCATGTCCTGATTGCCGGGAAAAAGGAAATTAAGGAAAATTCCCTGATACTCAGGAATATGAATACAAGAGAGCAGATATCAATTGGCAGTGATGATCTGGTTGCAGATATTATAAAATTGTTGAAAAAAGAATAATTAATTTTACAGAGGAATATACGTGACTGATTTACTAGGAAGTATGAAGCGGACACACAATTGTGGTGAACTGCGGGCAGAAAATATTGGAGCAGAGGTTACACTCATGGGCTGGGTCCAGCGCCGCCGGGACCATGGAGGAGTTGTTTTTGTTGATTTCCGTGATCGGTTTGGCATTACCCAGATTGTGTTTAACCCTGAGGTTAACCAGAAAGTACATGGCAAGGCCCAGGAGCTGCGGAGTGAATATGTGCTTGCTGTTAAGGGCAGGGTGGAGAGCAGACCCGATGATATGCTTAACCCTAAAATGGAGACAGGTGCCATTGAAGTCCTTGTGGAGGAACTTAAAATATTAAACAGGGCAGAGACCCCTCCTTTTCAGGTTGAAGATAGAATAGAAGCTTCAGAGATTATCCGATTAAAAAACCGTCACATTGATCTGAGACGGCCAAGGCTGCAGCAGAATATCATCACACGGAGCAGGGTATCAAAAATCATCAGGGATTATTTTGATGACCAGGGCTTTCTTGATATTGAAACGCCAGTTCTTACTAAAAGTACCCCTGAGGGAGCACGGGATTATCTCGTTCCAAGCAGGGTATCCCATGGAGAGTTTTTTGCCCTGCCCCAGTCACCCCAGCTTTTTAAGCAGATGCTTATGATAAGCGGGTTTGAAAAATATTACCAGATAGTCAGGTGTTTCAGGGATGAAGATTTAAGGGCAGACCGCCAGCCTGAATTTACCCAGATCGATGTTGAAATGGCGTTTGTTGATGAGGAAGATATTATAAAGGTAGCTGAAGGCCTTATTCACAAGATTTTTAAGGGTATTTTGGGTATTGATCTTAAAATTCCATTTAAACGTCTTACCTATGATGAAGCCATGGCAAAATATGGACTTGACAGGCCGGATTTGAGATTTGGCCTTGAGCTGTGCGATATTTCAGATATTGTTAAGGGCGCTGATTTTAAAGTATTTGCTGATATTGTAAAACAGGGCGGCCTTGTAAAGGGTATAAATGCCAAGGGGTGTGCCGGCTTTACAAGGAAGATAATTGATGAGTTGACTGCGTTTGCAGCAATTTACCAGGCAAAGGGCCTTGCATGGATCAAAATAAATGAGGGTGGATGGCAGTCACCCATTGTAAAGTTCTTTTCTGAAGAAGAGAAGCAGGCCATTAAAGAGCGGCTTAATCTTGAGGTTGGCGATATTGTATTTTTTGTTGCCGACAAACCTGAAATCACCAATGAAGCTCTTGGGCAGTTGAGGAATGAACTTGCAAGACGGCTTGACCTGGTGGATAATAATGTGGGAAATAAGGTTTTTGAGTTTGTATGGGTCACTCATTTTCCCCTGGTTGAGTATGATGATAGTGAAAAACGGTACCAGGCACTGCATCATCCCTTTACCTCTCCTGTGGAAGGTGATATTGACAAACTTGAAACCGATCCACTTAACGTTGTTTCAAGGGCCTATGACCTTGTACTCAATGGCGTTGAAATTGGCGGAGGCAGCATTCGTATACACTCCAGCGACCTGCAGCAGCAGGTATTAAAAATGCTTGGGATAGATGAGGTGGAGGCAGAGGAGAAGTTCGGTTTTCTTCTTGATGCATTGTCATCCGGGGCACCTCCCCATGGAGGTATTGCCTTTGGCCTGGACAGGCTTGTGATGCTATTGTGCGGTGAAGACTCCATAAGAAATGTGATTGCATTTCCAAAAACCCAGAAGGCAACATGCCTTTTAACCCGAGCACCTTCCAAAGCATCTGTAAGTCAGCTCCAGGAGCTTTCCATAAGAATTGCAAAAAAAGAACCGGAAAAATAAACTTTGTCATTAAAGGTTTATTTTTCCTGGTAATTTTCCAGATTATCAGGCATGCCCCGGACAAAGGCTTTGATTTCATCCCTTACCCTTCGGTAACAATCAAGCTGTTCTTCCATGCCAGCACCTTTATGGGCAAGATCGTCAGCCATTGCCGGAGGGTCATCAAAGCCTGCATGGATTATTCTGCACCGCGGTGGGAAATAGGGGCAGGTCTCATGGGCATGACCGCAGACTGTAATAACCATATCAAATTTAATATCTTTATATTCATTAACATGCTTTGATACATGGCTGGAAATATCAACACCTGCTTCTGCCATTACCCTGACAGCATGGGGGTTTAAGCCGTGGATTTCAACACCTGCTGAATATGCATCAATGGCATCGTTTTTCAGGACCCTTGCCCACCCCTGGGCCATCTGGCTGCGGCAGGAGTTTCCTGTACATAAAAAAAGTATTTTCAGCTTGTCTGCCATAATTTAACTATTATTTTATATATTGCTGCAGGTTGTGTCAAATTTTTTCACAATTTGCTTGACACATCTATTATATATTACTATATTCATTTATAACGATATAATATCCATATATGATTAAAAGGACAGGCCATGGATTCAGAAACAGTCAATGCAGCAGAAGAGAGACAGAAAAATATTATGTTAATGGTTTTTTACCCTTTGACAGGTGCAGGGGTACTCTATCTATGGTGGCTTATTTACAAGACTCTGCCCATTGTATCTTCATGGTTGACCTATAATCTGTTATCTATAAAGCAGGGATCACATTTAGGCTCTTCCATTGAATTTTTCCTTTATGATACACCAAAAGTAATGATGCTTCTGGTTCTGGTTGTATTTGGAGTTGGAATTATCAGAAGCTTTTTTACACCGGAGAAGACCAGGGCCTTTCTATCTGGTAAGAGTGAATTTGCAGGCAATGTTTTTGCAGCCCTTCTTGGCATTATCACTCCGTTTTGTTCATGTTCAGCAATTCCTTTATTCATAGGTTTTGTTACCACAGGTGTACCCCTGGGGGTTACATTTTCTTTTTTAATTGCAGCCCCCATGGTTAATGAAATTGCTCTGGGACTTCTTTATGGGCTCCTTGGCTGGAAGGTTGCGGCAATATACGCGGGTACAGGACTATTCCTGGCCATTGGAGCAGGGTGGGTCATTGGCAGGTTAAAGCTTGAGCACCATATTGAAGACTGGGTGACAGAGACGCAGGCAGCAGGTGTGGCAATGGAGGAGGAAAAGCTTTCCTGGACTGACCGGTTTGTCCATGGATGGGATGCAGTAAAAGAGATCATTGGCCGTGTATGGATATATGTAATGCTGGGTATTGCCGTTGGTGCAGGCATTCATGGATTTGTTCCCCAGGAGGTTATGGCCTCCATTATGGGTAAAGGTTCCTGGTGGTCTGTGCCCTTGTCTGTCTTGATTGGTGTGCCCATGTATTCCAATGCAGCAGGCATTATTCCCATTGTTGAGGCACTCCTGGGTAAAGGTGCTGCCCTTGGAACAGTGCTGGCATTTATGATGAGTGTTATTGCCCTGTCCCTGCCTGAGATGGTAATTTTAAGAAAGGTGCTTAAACCCAGATTGATAGCAACATTTATAGGTGTTGTTGCATCGGGCATTTTACTGATAGGTTATTTGTTTAATATAATTATTTAGGTGGAGATTATAATGGAAATAAAAATACTTGGTCCTGGGTGTGCAAAATGTAATAAAACCGAAAAGCTGGTACTGGAAGTACTTGAAGAGACAGGTGTTGAAGCAGATGTTGAAAAGGTTTCAGATATGATGCAGATAGCATCTTATGGTGTATTTAATACACCTTCGGTTATTATTGATAACAAGGTGAAATGTTCGGGCAGAGTACCTAAAAAACAGGATATCAAGGCCTGGCTTACTAAGTAGAGGGAAGATGCCTGCACATACCTGTCAAGACATGGATGACAGGCGGGATATATCGCTAATAATAGATATGGAACCATAATGGATATAAAGGAATTTATCAGGGTTGCAAAGGCACTCTCTGACCCGACCAGGGTAAAAATACTTAAAATGCTCCAGGCAAAGGTATTGTGTGTCTGCGAAATTCAGTCAGCCCTGGACAGGGCACAGTCAACCATCAGTAAACACCTGAAAATACTTGAGGAAGCAGGCTTGATTGGTTTTCAAAAGGATGGGTTGTGGGTGAATTATGAACTGGCAGACGGAAGTCAGAGTCCTTATGCTGCAAGCATGATAGGTAATTTAAGACACTGGCTGGATGATGATCCGGAGATTAAAAGTATTATTGCAGAATTGCCTCAAATTGACAGAAAAGAGATACTTAAAACAGATAACAGGCTTTAATGAACATTATCTTCTTTTCATATTAAGTATTGGTGTGTTAAATACCAGGGCAGATGTTTCATCACCTTTTTGTATCTCAAGGCTCAAAGCGTCCCTGTCAATTTCAAAATATCTGGAAATGACCTGTATAATATCATTCTGCAGATCTTTTAATGTATTATCATTGATCTCAAGTTTGTCATAGACAAGGGCAAACTGCAGCCTTCGTTTAGCCTCGTTCTTACTGTTTTTTTGATTCTGGCTCGTGAATCTTTTAATTAATTTGTTCAGCATGGAATATCCTTACTTGGTAAATCCGAATTTTTTACTTATTGTGCTCCACATTCCTGTCTTGTGGGCAGGAACTTCTATGGGCAGGTCGGTTTCGCCGTTTAATCTCCTTGCAATTCTGGTGAAGGCAAGACCAGCCTTGGACTCTTTTTGTAAAACCAGAGGCAGTCCCATGTTTGAGGATGTTAATACATATTCATCCATGGGGACTAACCCTGCAAGTTCCACAGAAAGTACATCAAGTACATCTTCATGGCTCAGCATTTCACCCTTTTCAACCCTTGCAGGTTCGATCCTGTTGATTAAAAGTTTTGGTGTAATGGATTTGGAATAGAGAAGGCCTATAACCCGGTCAGCATCCCGTACTGCAGACACATCAGGAGTGCATATAACTATAGCTTCGTCTGCACTTACAACGGAATTTTCAAATCCCCTTTCAATACCTGCAGGGGAATCCATTATAATATAGTCAAATTCCTTTTTAAGTTCCTTTGCAACACGCTCAACACCCTTTGTTGTGAGGACATCTTTGTTATCACTCTGGGATGCAGGAATCAAAAAGAGATTATCTATTCTTCTGTCTTTAATGGCTGCCTGTTTGATTTTGCATCTGTTATTAACAATATCAACAATATTAAAGACAATTCTGTTTTCAAGGCCCATGATAACATCAAGATTTCTCAGGCCTATGTCCATGTCAATGACTGCAACTCTGTTGCCAAGTATGGCAAGGGCCGCACCAATGGAAGAAGTGGCAGTGGTTTTTCCTACACCACCCTTCCCCGATGTAATTACTATGATTTTTCCTTCCAATTAACACCTCATAAAACTATATATTATAATGCCTGGGGCCAGGGTATCAGGGCAAACGGGTTTGCCTTAAGATAATCCCGGACAATAATTTTGTTGTTTTCAATACAGGCATACTCGGCTCTGGTGACTGCTGTTTCATCGGATCCCACTGCAGTGACATCACTGATACGGATCTGTGTAGGGTTGAACTCAAGGGCAAAAATAATTGCACCTGTTTTATCGGGAACTCCTGCATGGACCTTGCCTTTAAGTCTTCCAAGAATGATAACGTCTCCTCCGGCAGCTATTTCTGCACCCGGGTTGACATCCCCTGCAATAACTATATGTTTCTTTGATTCTATTTTCTGCCCAGATCTTATACGTCCTTTGAGCATAAGCACATCACTTCGATGGAACATCCATGGATTTTTAGAGTCGATTTTATCTTTTTTTTCTGCTGCCGGGGTATACACACAAACCTTTTTGACTTTAAACCTGTCAATTAAAAAAGATTTAATATTATCAAGTACATGATCGTATCCTTTAATACCCTCTGTGTCAATTACAACCTCGGCATTCCTGGCAAGATGTTTCAGGTTCTCAAAAAGAGAAGACACCTCCTCTTTCATGGGATTTTCCGGCCGGGACGGATCAAGGGTGAGCCTGAAGCCCTTACCTGCACCTTTAAGCTTGACAGAGCCTTGTGATCTGGTTTTTATTTCTGGTTTTATATCATTCATAGGTGCCTTATTAATTCCATTAACCCATACATTTGATTGTTAATTCTGAGTCAATTGTTGATTTATAAAGAATTAGACAGATTGTGTCAAGGCATTCGTATTAAAACCACATTTGCTTTTTTTATTATTACCAGTATCTGCATTTAAAATACCAATGGTGCAGATTGTAATTTTGAAAATATATATCCTGAAAATTGTTGAGCCGGGGTTACGATTTATCTTTACATATCAGGAGAAATGGCTTAAAATAAAGACAAATCAAAAAAATTGTACGAATCACACATATTCCAGGAGTTGATATGAAACTCAGCACTAAGTTTATCGTCCCTACCATATTCTTTCTTGCAGCCTCAACCATACTTACAACACTTATTACAGGAGTGGTTGTAAAGGATATAATAAACTCCCAGGTGGATGAAGCCCAGGTGAAGATGGTGCATGATGCTGAAGACCTCGCACAGTTCACCATTGCTGTAATAAATAAGAATATTAACAGGGTAGCTGCCAAAGCACTGGGCCAGGCAACGCTTTTTTCAAATCAGCCGGAAGTCATAGCTGCATATGAACTTGCCCATCAAGGCGATATTAATATTGCAACAGATTTAACAGTGCAGGAGGCACGGCTTAAACTCAGGCAGTATATGAAGCCTTTAAGTGCTAAATATGCCAGGGATACGGGTAAGGGTAAATTAAAACTTCATTTCCATCTATCCAGCAACAGAAGTTTTTTAAGATCCTGGCGCAGTTATCAAAGCATGAACAAAGGTAAACCAGTGGATATTACAGACGATCTTTCAACGTTTCGTCACTCTGTTGTGTATGTTAATAAATCTTCCAGTCCGGTCAAGGGGATTGAAGTCGGCCGGGGCGGTTTTGCCATACGGGGTATAGTCCCTGTGATCAACCGCCATGGCAGACAGCTTGGGTCATGTGAAGTTCTCTACTCTTTTAATGATGTGGTCAAACATACTAAAACAAATAAACTGAATCATTTCGCAGCATACATGAACATTGATCTGTTATCCATTGCAACAAAACTTAAAAATCCTGATAAAAATCCGGTTATTGGTGGAAAATATGTAAGAACAGCCACAACAGATGCAGGTTTAACCCACCGTATTATAACATCAGCCATTCTGGATGCAGGAAAACAAAACCCTGATTCACGCCTGGTTGATAATTTTTTCATAACAGCATTTCCAATCACTGATTATTCCGGTAAACAGGCAGGTGTTATGGTCTATCTTCAGGATATGGGCAATAATATAAAAACCCTTGAGCTCAGCAGAAATAATGCAGAATCAAAATTAAAATCCTTATATTTTAAACTTGCTGTGCCCGGGGTTTTAATGCTTGTTCTGTTGAGTTTCAGCATATATTTTTTAGTAAAGATGATAATTACAAAACCTCTTGATTCTGCTGTGCTTTTTGCAAACCAGATAGCAGGAGGTGATATATCAAAAAAAATAGATGTTAAGGAAGATGATGAAATAGGTGCTTTAACAAGGGCATTATCAGATATGCGTGATAATTTATACTCAATGATCAGTGAAATTAAAGGTGAGGTCACAATTCTGGATGAATCATCCACAGACATGGCTGCCATTTCCAGGGAATTTACAACCAATCTTGAAGAAACTGCTGGAAAATCATATACAGTTGCGGCAGCTGCAGAAGAGATGAGTGTCAACTCACATTCTGTTGCAGACGGGGTTGAACAGGCAGATTCAAACACAGCATCAGTGGTATCAAGTATAAGTGCCATGAGTGACAGCTTTGGTGAGATGGCAGATATAGCAGGTAAGGTAAAAGAAGATACTGCATCAGCTGTTTCCAAAGTAGAATACTCGTCAAGCCAGGTGGATAAACTTGGCAAAGCATCCCAGGAGATCGGCACTATAATAGAGACAATCAGATCTATTTCAGATAAGACAAATCTTCTGGCACTGAATGCTACAATAGAAGCTGCCCGGGCCGGCAAAGCAGGAAAAGGGTTCGCAGTTGTGGCCAATGAAATCAAGGAACTTGCCAGACAGACATCCAATGCAACTGACAACATTGACCAGAAGCTCAGCCTGACCCAGAAGCTTTCTGCAATTGCCATTGAGGAGATAAAGGATATTTCAGGTGCCATAACAAGAATCGATGAATCTGTGGGTGCCATAACAGGCTCAATAAATGAACAGAATTCAACCACTTCGGAAATTTCAAAAAATATAAGCCATACTTCTGAAGATCTGAAGGAGGTCAATGAAAATATAAGCCAGTTATCAATTGCCACAGATCAGGTGGCAAAGGAGATAGCAAAAGTCAATGGATTAAACAGTGATATGAAAGATTCAAGCACTAAAGTGCTGAAAGATGCAGACAAGCTTAACAAAGTTGCAACACACCTTAAAACACTTGTAAAAAAATTCATATTATAATATTGTATATGTCCGAAAATATAGTGCACTTGTTCAAGCATTGGACACAATACAATCATGCATATTTTAAAATCATCCATTATTTCTCCGGGCCGTACAGTAATTTGTAGTTTTTTATTCCTTATTTTTACTGGAACATGTCTTCTGCTTCTGCCCCAGGCCTCAACCACAGGGCATATGGGATTTATGGATGCCCTTTTCACCTCCACATCTGCAGTATGCGTGACAGGGCTTACGGTTCTGGATACAGCTGCTACTTTTACCACCTTTGGCAGGATTGTGCTGATGGGTTTAATCCAGGCAGGCGGACTTGGCATAATGACCATATCAACGCTGTTTTTGATGATTGCAGGTAAAAGACTCAGCTTTATTGGAAGTGATGTTATACAGAACACATTCACCTATACTGAAAAGAAAAGCTTATCTTCAATTTTAAAGGATGTGTTTATTTTTACGGCTGCCCTGGAAGGCCTTGGGGTTGTATTGCTCTTTTTTTGTTTTTATCCTGAAAATACTTTTGCAGGGGCTATGTATTTTGCAGTTTTTCACTCAATAAGCGCTTTCTGCAATGCAGGATTTTCTCTGTTTTCAGACAGTTTCAGTGCCTATCAGACTGACTGGCTTTTGAACCTGACAATA
This sequence comes from uncultured Desulfobacterales bacterium, assembly GCA_964593725.1. Taxonomy (GTDB): domain Bacteria; phylum Desulfobacterota; class Desulfobacteria; order Desulfobacterales; family Desulfobacteraceae; genus JAIOSM01. The sequence goes on along the minus strand of CAZQJS010000070.1, from coordinate 4,814 downwards.
TGTTTTCTGATTGTCAGTGGAGGTATGGGATTTCTTGTGCTTTCAGAATTAAAACAATCCATATCTTTTAAACATCACTCCTGGTCCCGTCTGAGCCTGCATTCCAAACTAGTACTGGTGAGTACAGGTTTTCTTCTGTTTGCAGGCACAATTGCAATCTTTTTCATGGAAAGCAGTAACACACTTGCACAGCTGTCACTGCCTGACCGGGTGCTTGCCTCTTTTTTCCAGGCTGTCAATACCAGAACATCGGGTTTTAATACACTGCCCCTTGGCAGTATGGCCAATGAAACCCTTTTTATATGTATTATTTTGATGTTTATAGGGGCATCCCCGGGTTCATGCGGCGGGGGTATTAAAACCACCACGTTCATGACTCTGCTTCTGCTTGGCATATCACGTTTCAGGGGCCAAATACGGCCGCAGATTTTTAACAGGTCAATATCCGGGAAGAGTATTTCCAAGGCAGTAAGTGTTCTGCTTCTCAGTACTGTGGTTGTTTGTGTAGGCCTTATTATACTTTTAATGATAGAATCAGGAGATGTGCCCCATCCTGAGAGCAGGGGAGGGTTCCTGGAGCTGCTTTTTGAAGTTGTGAGTGCCTTTGGTACAGTGGGACTTACAACAGGAATAACTTCCGGGCTTTCCGCAATGGGGAAGATGGTAATAGTATGCGTGATGTTTATCGGGCGGCTGGGCCCGCTGCTCATCGGCATTGCCGTGAGCCGGTCTGTGGAGTTGAACTATTTCCACGCAAAAGAGGATATTATGATAGGGTGAGATAAGATATGAAACAGAAAACAAAACAATTTGTTGTTATAGGCCTTGGAACGTTTGGCTATTACCTTGCAAAGAATTTATATAAACATGGACACGAGGTTCTGGCAATAGATAATGATGCAGATAAGGTCCAGGCAATTAAAGATGGTGTAAGCCGGGCTGTGGTTGCTGATGCAACCAACAGGAATATCCTGAAAACCCTTGGTGTACAGGGCGTGGATTCTGGTGTTGTGTGCATTGGCTCCTTGATAGAAGCATCGGTTTTAACCACTTTAAATCTAAAGGATATTGGAGTAAAACAGGTGTTTGCCAAAGCTACCTCAAAAACCCACAGCCGGCTTTTATATAAGGTGGGGGCTTCAGAGGTGTTTTTCCCGGAAAAGGATCAGGCAGACTCCCTGTCTGAACGGCTGCAGAACCCCAATATCATAGAGTATTTGTCCTTTGTCAAGGGGTATAGTATCATCGAGTTTGTACCCCTTAAAAAATATATTGGTAAATCATTGCAGGAGCTTGATCTGATAAACCGGTACGGCATCCAGGTGCTTGCTGTAAAAGAGATTGTACCTGACAAATTAAATATGGTGCCGACCGGACAATTTGTTGTAAAAGATAGTGATATTTTAATTCTGCTGGGACCCAATCATGCCTTTGACAAGCTGCAGAAATAGCTTTGTATTTGCTGCCTGATATTTTTTTGTTTTATGTTGACAATTATTTTCAATGTGTGTAAGAGATTTTGCTATGAATCCGGGTTGGAGGATCATATCTTCAACCCTTTTTTCATTGCTCAAATAAGTATTTAATGTTACTTAAGATTTAAGTAAACGGAGGGAAACAATAATGCTGGTAGTAATGAAAAAAGATGCAGCTGAAAAAGATATACAGGCTGTTGTTGATGCAGCTGAAAAACGAGGTTTTACTGCGCAGCCCATTGCAGGCGGAGACAGGGTATCCATAGGTATTCTGCACAATAAAGGCTCTGTTGATACAGGTATGTTCCAGGGATTTGCCAGTGTAAGAGAGGTTATTGCAGTGACAAAACCCTATAAACTTGTGAGCCGGGAAATAAAAAATAAAAACACCCTTGTCAAGGTTGGTGAAAATATTTTTGGGGACGGTTCCCTGCCTGTAATAGCAGGCCCGTGTGCCATTGAAACCATGGACCAGGCCATTGAAACTGCAAAGGCAGTTAAAAAAGCAGGGGCAGGGCTTTTCAGAGGCGGGGCTTTTAAGCCGAGGACCTCACCCTATTCATTTCAGGGCCTGGGGGAGGAAGGGCTCAAAATACTTGCCAGGGTGAGGGAAGAGACCGGGCTTCCCGTGGTAACCGAAGTTATGGACTGTGAGAATTTCGCCATGGTTGAAGAGTATGCCGATGTTGTTCAGATCGGCACAAGAAATATGCAGAACTACAGCCTTTTAAAACGTGCAGGTAAGTCGGCAGGGCCGGTAATTTTAAAAAGAGGTATGTCAGCAACACTGCAGGAATGGCTCATGGCAGCCGAATATATCATGGAAGAGGGCAATCCCAATGTTATTCTCTGTGAAAGGGGAGTCAGAACATTTGTGAGGCACTCAAGGAACACCCTTGACCTTTCTGTTGTCATGGCAGTAAAAAAAGAGAGCCATCTTCCTGTCATAGTTGATCCAAGCCATGCAGCAGGCGTGAGAGATCAGGTCATCCCCCTTGCCTTTGCAGCGACCTGTGTGGGTGCTGACGGACTTATGATTGAAGTTCATTACAAACCCCTTCAGGCCAGGAGTGACGGTGCCCAGTCTCTCTATCCGGATCAGTTCAGGGAGTGCATGGATAAGATTAATGCTATCCATTCTCTTATTTAATAATGGAAACATTTCATATCAAAGGTGCGGCTGGCAGCTCAAGTATCTATATTAATGAGAGACTTGAGAATACAGGCAGATACCTGCCGCGTGGCAGAACTGTAATCATAACAGATGATAATGTTAAAAAGTATTATTATAATGATTTTCCAGACTGCCCGGTTATTACAATCTCCACAGGTGAAGCCATTAAAACCCTTGCAACCGTTGAATCTATCTACAAAGAGTTCATACACCTTGGTGTGGACAGGCATACCTTTATCCTTGCCATTGGCGGAGGTATTGTATGTGATATCGCAGGTTTTGCAGCTTCCACCTTTCTCAGAGGTCTCAGGTTTGGATTTGTTTCAACATCCCTGTTAAGTCAGGTTGATGCGAGCACAGGCGGAAAGAACGGTGTAAATCTTGATTCCTATAAAAATATGGTGGGAGTTTTCATGCAGCCGGAATTTGTTATCTGTGATATCAATTTACTTGCAACACTTCCCAAAGAGGAGATTGCCAACGGATTTGCAGAGATTGTCAAGCACAGTTTGATTAATGATTTTTCAATGTTTGAGTTTATTGAACAAAACAGGGATAAAGCCTTTAATCTTGATACTGATATTATCACAAAACTTGTCACAGATTCTGTAAGGATAAAATCTAAAGTTGTTCAGGAGGATGAAAAAGAGGCTGGTCAGAGGCGGAAATTGAATTTCGGCCATACCATAGGCCATGCCATTGAAAAGATTGCCCGGCCCGGGCATGGTAATGCAGTGAGTCTAGGCATGGTCGCAGCAGCAAAGTTTTCACAGACAAAAGGTTATATCCAGATAAAAGATGTCAACAGGATAACAAGCCTGCTCATGAGCTTGAACCTTCCTGTCAGGCATAATTATAAAACAGAAGAGATTATAAAGGCACTTGGAGCCGATAAGAAACGGGAAGGTGATTTTATCTGTTTTGTTTTTTTATCTGGTATAGGCAAAAGCCTTGTCAAAAGAATAAGCATTACTGAGATTTCAGATTTTCTTTTCTCACAAGCCTGAACCCTGTGTAATAGGTTTCCATGGAACCTATCATTGCTTTTCTTCTGGTACATCTCAGGTTCACCTGATTGTCAACAAAACTGCCGCCCCGGACAATATGGGCTGAACCTGGTTTTTGATACACAGGATCAAGCCTGTCATGGCTTTGATAGGAATTTTTGTCATAGATATCCAGGCACCATTCTGCAACATTACCACCCATGTCAAACAGTCCAATGCTGTTTGCTTTAAAAGTTCCAACCGGTGCAGTGGTGCCGTTAAACAATCGGACCCTGCAGTCGCCGCAATTTGCTGGTTCGCTGCTCACACCGGCAGCCCATGGGAAAACAGAATTTTTTCCAAGGCTTCTGCATGCGTATTCCCATTGGGCTTCCGTGGGAAGAGTAAATTCATACATATTTTTTTCTCTCCTGTTGAGTTCCCGGGTAAATTTAATGGCATTATCCCATGATATATTTTCAACGGGATGATCTTTATAACTGAACCTTGCAGGGTTTGTATACATAATGGTCTGGTATTCCTGTTGTGTTACTTCGTACCGCCCCAGCCAGAACCCGGTTAAGCATACTCTGTGGAAGGGTTTTTCATCGGTTCTGCACTCCTGATCATTGGGGAGACAGCCCATGTTAAAGCAGCCCGGAGGAATCCATATGAATTCCATGCCTGTTATTGGTTCTCTCCAGGGAGGTCTTGTCCTGTCCCATGATCTTTCCCGATGAATCTGATTATTGGTTGTAATTTCCGGGCGATCCGGGATTCTCCAGAGTTCAAGGTTTTCCCAGACATCCCGGGCCCTGGCAGATCCGTTTTCATGGGCTTTTTTTATCCAGTATTTTGCAAGGAAGGGATCTTTTAGTACGCCCTCTCCATAATAGTATGCTTCACCAAGCTCAAGCTGCGCATCGGCACTGCCCCTTGCTGCCTGTTTTTTAAGAATGGCAATGTCTGCATCAGCAAAAGCATACATTGTATGGATAATGGATAAAACCAACAGAATAAACACAGATATGGCAAGTTTTTTCATTTCAATTTCCCATTTTACAAACAAACTCAAATACAGAATAGATGATTTTAACTGATCTTGCAAATAATAATCAGACAGATCAGCAATTCCCGGTCAAAAATTATTTTTAAGATTAACAAAGGAATAAGTGAGGC
>CAZQJS010000069.1:0-15686 GCA_964593725.1 uncultured Desulfobacterales bacterium | reverse complement strand
AACAATCTTTAAATTATTGTAATAGCAAGATCCCTGCCAAACAGATTCCAAATTAAAAAAAAACAGGTATTGCCCTGTTGTTAACCAGACTGCCATTTTATTTTTTTCACCCTTGCCAGAAAATGTGTTTAATGTTATTTAAACACATGTAAACTTTTTAACATGTGTTTAAATAACTTTAACACCATAATGGATATTTAAAACAATGCACAGCAAAGACCTGCATAAATACTGGAACCGCATCATCAACACAATGCATGAAGGCCTGATAGTCATAGCCTCCGACGGAACAATTATCATGGTCAATCAATCCTTTGAACTCCTGACCGGATACTCACCAGAAGATCTGATTGGGAAGCCATGCACCCTGCTGGACTGTGATGCATGTGAACTTGCAATAAAGAGTGAGGTACATCAGAAATGGTGGTGTGCCCTGTTTGACCCCAATCACCCCGGTATAAAACAGTGCCAGTGTAATTTTTTAAGAAAGGATGGAACCTACATGTCAGCCCTTAAAAATGCCACTGTGCTCAGGGATGAACAGGGAGAACCCATTGGTGCCGTTGAAACCATTACCGACATATCAGAACTCCACCGCCTTGACCAGGAGGTTGCCCAGCTTTCAAGGCAGCTTAACTCTGAGGATGGCTTCTATGGTATAATCGGCATCTCTCCTGTCATGCAGCAGGTATTTGATATCATTCTAAAGGTCGGTGCAAGTGATGCACCAGTGATTATCTACGGTGAAAGCGGAACCGGAAAGGAACTGGTTGCCAATGCCATACACTGGTCAGGCATCAGAAAAAATAAAGCATACATACCCTTTAATTGTGCTGCATTAAATGAATCTCTGCTTGAAAGTGAACTTTTCGGCCATGCAAAGGGCGCTTTTACAGGGGCTTACCAACACAGGATAGGTCGGTTTGAAGCTGCCAATGGTGGAGATATTTTTCTGGATGAAATTGGGGATATTCCACTCTCCATCCAGGTTAAACTTCTCAGAATACTTGACAGCAAGGAGTTTGAACGTGTCGGGGAACAAAACCCCATTAAAGCAGATGTCAGAATAATAACTGCCACCAACAAAAATCTTGAGGAGCTTGTGGCGCAGAACAAGTTCAGGCAGGATCTCTTTTTCAGAATAAACATAATCCCAATATTTTTACCGCCTTTAAGGGAGAGGATTGAAGATATCCCGGTTCTGGTAAATACATTCATACAGCGGCTCATGGCAAAAACAGGAAAAAACATTACAGGCCTTTCCCAGAACACAATGGAACTATTTATGAAATACAGATGGCCCGGCAATATAAGAGAGCTTAAGGGCACCCTGGAATATGCCTTTGTAATTGCTGAAAAAGGATTGATTCACCTTGAACACCTTCCCCAGAAATTCACTGTGGCACCGGAAATCAGCACACCTCCGGATCAATCTCCTCCAGATATCCTGGACAGCAAAACAGCTTCCCAAAAGGATGAACTGATTGCAGCCTTGCAAAAAAGCAATGGGAACCAGTCCCAGGCTGCCCGCATCCTCGGTGTAAACCGGGTAACAGTGTGGAACAGAATTAAAAAATATAATATCAACCTTAAAAAAACAGTAGTCTCCTAGGAAGAAAAAATATCATCAAAGATTGTATCATCTGCCTGAATGCAGCGTTTCTTCAATTCGCTGTACTTTTCAAGGAGTTCTCTGCCCGCCTTTGTCAACCTGGTTCCAGTTCTTCTGTCAGCATGTACAACAGGCTTTCCAAAATTTTTTTCCGTGGATTTTATCTTGCTCCAGACGGCTTTGTAGGACATTTTCATCTCCTTTGATGTCCTGTTGATGGAACCTGTCCTGTCTATGGATGCAAGGATATTCATTCTTCCTGCAGCCATGATTATTCCTCCGTCATCATTGACCAGCAACTGACTGGACTTAAGTCTCATATATTTTTTCCCCTTTTTTTATTTTTCCCTTGACCTTATGTTAAATCTAACATAAGGTCAAGGGAAAAGTTTAAATCCAAACCATGGGAAATAAAATGGAAGATTTTGAAACATTACTTAAGGAATCTGCCAGGGCCCACGGCCATCTCTGCCCGGGCCAGGTGGTAGGAGTCAGGATGGCAATGCTTGGCTGCAATCTCATCGGACTTGATAATCCTTCCTGTCTGCCCCAGATAAAAAAACTCATTGTTTATGTTGAAATAGACAGATGTGCAACCGATGCAATATCATATGTAACAGGTGCAAAACTTGGAAGGCGCTCACTGAAATTTGTGGACAATGGAATAATGGCTGCAACCTTTGTCAACCTTGAAACAAAAAAAGCATTCAGAATTGTCTCCACTGAAGAATCAAGAAAACTTGCTGTGCTATACGCGCCTGGCATTAAAAATAAAGTGGATCAGCAGATTCAAGGATATAAAAAGATGAGTATTGATGAGCTTTTTAACATTGAACAGGTTCTGGTTGACATACCCGGCTGTGATATGCCGGGCCCCACAGAATTCAAGGCTGTATGTGCAAGGTGCAATACAGTTGTCAGGGATAAACGTGAGGTTTTAAAAAACAATGAGATTCTTTGCAGAGCCTGTGCCTTTGGAGCTTATTACAGACCTGCTGCAGCAGAGGGAGAAAAGCATGTGTAAACAGACAACCGCCTTTTCATTTAAAACAATACCCGTTTCTCAGGCTGTGGGCACAACCCTTGCCCATGACATGACAGAGGTTATACCGGGTAAATCCAAGAAACCGGCCTTTAAAAAGGGGCACAAGGTTAAAACAGAAGATTTATGCCGTCTCATGCGCATGGGAAAAAACAGACTCTATGTCCTTGACATTAAAGAGAACCAGATACATGAAGACGATGCAGCAGCCCTTCTTGCATCTGCCCTTGCAGGCCCCGGGGTAATATTTTCCCGGGAACCTGTTGAGGGCAAACTCGAACTGAAGGCTGCCTATCCCGGCCTTTTAAAGGTCAACACTGATGCACTCATTGATTTTAATATGATTGAAGATGTTATGTGTGCAAGTATTCACAACAATACATGTGTAAAAAAAAACCAGAGCCTTGCTGCAACCAGGGCAATCCCCCTGGTCATGGAGAAAGATGAACTTGAAAAGGCTGTCAGGAGTGCAGAAAAAAACTATCCCATATTCTCGGTAAAAGTGTTCAGTCCTTTAAAGACAAGGCTTATAATCACAGGCAATGAAGTATACAAAGGACTTATAAAAGACAGGTTCAGGACCATTGTTGAAAAAAAGATTACTGATCTTGGGGCAAGTCTTGAAGAGAGTATTATTCTGCCTGACAACCGTGACATGATAGCAGACAAGGTTAAAGAGTACCTGAAAAAAGATACTGATCTTATCATAACAACCGGCGGCATGTCAGTGGATCCTGATGATGTCACACGGGCCGGCATAGAAGGAGCGGGATTTGACCAGGTACACTATTCAGCAGCTGTACTGCCAGGTGCCATGTTTCTTCTGGGATATTCCGGAGCTGTATCTGTAATGGGTATTCCAGCCTGCGGGCTTTATCACAGAACAACCATTTTTGACCTGATTCTCCCCAGGATCATGGCCGGGGAAAGGCCCGGCAGAAGAGAACTTGCAGAACTCTGCCATGGCGGATTATGTCACAACTGCACTCCATGCACATTCCCCATGTGCCCCTTTGGAAAAGCATAGACCATGGCTCATTTAACGGAAAAACACCATGCAATCCTTTTTGCATGCATTGCAGAAAAAGTCATCAATGAAATCGGAGAAAAAAACGGGGGCCCTTTATTAAGGAGAGCTGTTCTGGAATACGGACGTCAGAGGGGAAAAAGAATGGCCATGCGGGCCTTGAACAACGGCCATGATCTTACCATGGACAACTATCTTGCCTATTGTGAATGGAGGGTTCCGAAAGATGCAATGGAGATCAGATTTCTGACAAAAAACCCCCATGCCAGGGTCAACATATTTAAATGCCCTTGGCATAGTATTTGGGAAGAGCATAATCTGATTAAATACGGGAAATATTTCTGCATGGAGATTGATGCTGCCCTTGTTAAGGGATTTAATCCGGATCTTGAAATAGAGATTCATTCCACCAGAACCAATGGAGGAGGTTTATGCGATTTTGTTTTTAAAGGGGCACGGCTCTCATTGTTTAATGCGCTCTTCCTTTTATATAAAAAAAAGATCAGGCCGGGAAAATCAGCAGTAATGCCCTGGAGCTACCATACAGCTCACCTTTATAAAACCATGGGCGTGCTTATAAAAAAAGAGCTTGGCAGCAGGGCCGATGGAATCATCCAGGGGGCACTTTCCTGTTTTTCTTCGTTTTTTTCCAAAACCGATGCTGCAGAGGTTACAAAACTTCAAGATATTGATTTTGAAAAACTTCCTGAATTTGATGTATCAGAATCGGTCTGAATATGAACATCCCTCTGGGGAAATGGTATCTTAATGCCTTCCTTGATAAAACGTTTATAAACACTAGTGTTAAGAGCATGGATTACCCTGCCCCTGAACACGGGTTTTGGTACCCAGCATTGCAGTTCCTGATCCAGGCTTGACGGACCAAAAGTTCGGAACCTGACCCTGGGTTCAGGAGTTTTACACACATCGTTGTTCTGCTTTGCAACATCAATAAGAACAGCATGGACTTTGTCAATATCTGAGCCATAGGCAACTCCCACCTTCACAGAAATACGAAACTTTTCATGCCTTCCCCCGGCTTCATTCACAATCCTTGCATTGCCCATGATTGAATTGGGTACTGTGATCTCCACATCGGAACGTGTCAAAAGCCGTGTGCTCCTGATGCCTATGTTGGTCACCTCACCGCGTTCTCCTGAATCAAGCACAATAAAATCACCCAGTTTATAGGGTGCATCAGCCAGGATAAATACACCGGAAAAAAGATTTGCAAGTGTATCCTTTGCAGCAAAGGAGATTGCAAGTCCCAGTATTCCGGCAGAAGCTACCCAGGCTGTAAGATCAATGTGCCATACAAGGAAAACAATATAAATTGCAAGGCCGGTCATGACTATTACTAAAAGATTGTCAAACAGTGCAAGTGTACTCTGCTGAATAAACTTAAACCGGTTCCTGTCATGGCTGAGCAGGTTGAGGAAAACCTTTGCAATGCGCGTGACTGCCATTGAGCATAAAAGTATTACCATGGTTTTAATGGAGCCCAGAATAATAAAACTGGTATTAGTGCTTAAATCCAGCCTCTCCACAGCAAAACCAAGCCCAAACAATATTGTAATAAGAAAAAGGGGTTTGTGGACAATATCAATGATTTTGTCATCCATTTCCATTTTTGTCTTTTGAATCCACTTTCTCAAAAAACGGCATATGAACAAGTCAATGATTTTTGCAAAACAGACAAAAATAAAAATAATCAATAAAGCCTGGACATAATGATTCGGGGCCACCTTTGATAACAATTCGATTAATTTTTCTTTTTCAAGTCCCATTTTATTCCTGTATATCTATTATTGTTCTCATAATTATAACCAAATACGACTCTTAACTTACATTAATTCAGAAAAATTATCAAAGATCCATCAGGCTGTAAAGCAATATATTAGTACAAGGGGTTATAGAATTTACTTGACTTATTAATCTGTTTACAATATTAAAATTGGAAAAAGCCTGTCCAGGTGCAGTAGCTGCTTAATAGGGAACCCTGTTAGATTCAGGGACGGACCCGCCGCTGTATTCAGGGACGAAAACCGCAAATTGTGTCACTGTTTGAAAAAATGGGAAGGCGCGGTGAGTAGAGTGATCTGAAAGTCAGAAGACCTGCCTGTGCAATTATAGTATTTCTACGGAAAAGAAATGCTGTATGATCCTGAGTAAAAACTGGGATACCCCGGATCGATATAATCGGTTCGGGATTTGTTTTTCCGGACCAGAACCATTACTTTTTGGGAGGAAAAATGAAGAATTTTTTATCCAGTGTTATCACCATTATATTTCTTATTGCAACCGGGTTACAACCTGTTCTGGCAGCAACAAATGCTGAACTTGAAAAACGAATAGCTGAACTTGAAAAAAAATCCCAGTCAGGTCCAAAAGCCCTGGGGCAGATCACAGACAGGATCACCCTGTCAGGTAAGATTGAGCTTGATTACAGCTATACCAGAGATGATAATATTGCTGACAGCTCAAGCAATGGCTCATCATCTGATCTTGATGTGGGCACTGTGGAGCTCGGTCTTGAAGCAGTGCTGCACAAATATGTTACAGCCAACCTTCTTTTAAAGGGTGAAAACCTTGATGCAAATGCCAATATCTTCTGGGATGAGGCTTTTTTCACCATCCAGAAGCAGGGGTTTCCAGTCTATTTTGTTGGCGGTAAAAGGGCACAGCCCTTTGGCCTGTTTGAAAGCCAGCTGATCAATGATCCCATAACCTGTGAGATGTATGAAATCAACAAGGCAGGGGCAACTGTGGGAGCACTGCTGGAACCACTGGGATTGGATATTTCAGCAACTATTTATAAAGGTGAGGTGCTGATTGACAAGGCATCAGGTGCAGGATACGGGTTTATACGGGATAATACCCCTGGATATAAACCTGCTGACAAAGTAAATTCATTTATCTTTAATATCACCATGGAACCCATTGAGAACCTGACCATTGCGACATACTTCAACTCTGAAACAGGTGATGATGACCGGAATACCACTGCAGGGCTATCTGTTCATTATGAGATTGCACAATTCATAATTGACGGGGAATACATTACCGCCCTGAACAGGGAAAAACATTTTACAGATAACAAAGAGTATGACGAGTCAGCATGGTTCTTTGCCCTGGGTTACCAGATCATTGATCCACTCATTGCTGCTGTAAGGTATGAAGGATTTAATGACGATGAGAGCGGTGATCAGGATGGACACCTGGAATACAGGCTCAGCCTGGGCGCTACCTATACAATTTTTTCCCGGGAAAGTTTTGCATGCAACTTCTCCCTTGAGTACAGAAAAAGTGCATTTGAACGTTCAAGCGGCAGTATTGCAGACGATGATCTTGATGAATTCTTTGCACAGCTTGCCATTGAATTCTGATGGATATCTTTAATAAACCCGCAATATAACAAGCATGGCCCGGCAGCCACAGGCCTGTCCGGCCATGCTTTATCAATCTTTGCCCCTGTCTTATCCATGGGGGCTATGTTCTAAAACCAATTTAATTCTTGCTTTTTTCATCCCTTTACCTGTACCTTCCCTGTATAGATAAAACAAATTCCAAAGGATTGTGAATGATTCTGAACAGTATCTTTCCGGTTTTTGCCATGATAATAACAGGCAGAATTCTGAAACAGACAAAATTTATAAATGATGGGTTTCTCAACATATCAGACAGATTGATCTATTTTATATTTTTTCCAACCATGCTTTTCTGGAAAATCGGTGCAAGCAGTAATAAAGCAGGGTTTGATTTTAACATTATTTATGCATCCCTTTTTACCATTGTTTTTATCTTTGCCTTAAGCACCTTTTATATTATTATATTCAAGGTCAGGGACTTTGATGCAGGCAGTTTTTCCCAGAGCTGTTTCAGGTTCAATACATATATAGGCTTTGCAGTTATCATCAATGCCCTTGGTGATGAAGGGATACGTCTTTTCGGTATTATCATATCCTTTTCCATACCCATAATAAATATTCTATCCATCTCACTGCTCTCCTGGTATTCAGGGGATTTATCTGCAGACGGCACAGAAAAGAGCAGAATCAGTACCATGGCAGGCTCCATTGTGAAAAATCCTCTGATCATTGCCTGTGCAGGAGGGCTTATTTTTTCAGGCACCAGCTTAGAATTTCCAGAATTTATTTCAAACTTTTTTCACCTGATCTCAACTGCATCTCTTCCCCTGGCACTGATCTCCATTGGCGGATCATTCACCTTTGGGAAATTAAAGGATTACATGAATCTGTCAATTGTAAGTTCCATATTCAAACTGATCATTTTCCCTTTATCAGGGTTTGCATCGCTTTACTTTTTTGGTGTATCAGGAGCTGCCTTTAAAACAGGCATGATTTTTTTCTCCCTGCCAACAGCAACATCCATATATGTCCTGTCATCCCAGATGAACAGCAACACTGACCTTGCATCATCTGCCATAGTGCTTTCAACTGCCCTCTCTTTTTTTTCCCTTTCATGTGTGATGCTCTTTATTCCATGACAGGAAACAAGGCAGTAAAAGATCATCAAACATGATTCTGAAACTTCCTTAAACAGCAGGTACAGGATAAAAATGATTGACAAGGCCGGATCATGGAATGTATATCGATATTAGATACAACCCTGACAAATTCTCCATTATTGTGGTGAAAAATCAATAAACAGCACCAGAAAAAACAGATAAGGAGGCAGATAATTTGAAACTTAAAGGTAAAACCGCACTTATCACCGGCTCAGGCAAAAAGAGCGGCATAGGTTATGCAATAGCAAAAAAATTTGCAGGTTCAGGCTCAAATATTATAATTGCAGATTATGGAAAAAAAGAGAGGTTTAATTCCGATGTAAGGACCGGGTCATGGGATGAAATGAAAGCAATTGGTGATGAGCTTGAAAAAGAGTACAATATTAAAACATGTGTTGTCAGTCTGGATGTAACAGATACCAGTACAATAACTGAAATGGCAGAGGTGGCAGAACAACAATTCAGTTCCATTGATATCCTGGTCAATAATGCCGGAGCAACCTTTGGTGTGCCCAACGGCATACATACCTATGATGAAGAAGCCTGGATAAAGACCATTGATGTAAATCTCCATGGTGTTTTCCGCATGTCCAGGGCAACTGTTCCCCTTATGCAGGACAAGGGCGGCAGTATAATCAATATTGCATCCAGGGCAGGCAAGGTTCCCGGGTTGTTCAACGGAGCCTATTCAGTTTCCAAGGCCGGGGTGATTATGCTGACCAAGGTAATGGCAAAAGAGGTTGCAGGAATGAATATAAGGGTCAATGCCATCTGCCCCGGGCAGATCATGACCGACCTTGAAAAATGGCGTTTCAATCTGGAAGCGCAGTTTTTAAACACAAGCGTTGAAGAGCAGGAAAAAAAAATGTGCGAAACTATTCCAATGGGCAGAATAGGTTCCCCGGATGAAGTTGCTGACATGGCCCTGTACCTTGCCTCAGATGCATCTTCCTATGTTACAGGCCAGGCATTAAATGTATGCGGCGGACAATTAATGGAACTTTAAGCAGGCAAACCATGAACAATAATTTATGACCATTATTAATTTAAGGAGCAAGATAGATGACAGAGACAATAACCGGAGCTGAACTTGTGACCCAGGCATTGATCCAGAGAAAGACACAATGGATTTTTTCTTTAAGCGGCGGACATATTACCCCGATTTATCAATTCCTTGAAGGATCCAGTGTGAAAATCTTTGATACCCGCCATGAGCAGTCTGCCCTGTTCATGGCAGAGGCATATGGAAAACTTACAGGCCGGCCCGGGGTTGCCATGGTAACGGCGGGCCCGGGCTTTACCAATGCTCTGACTGGTGTTGCAAGTGCCTGTTTTTCAAACACACCCCTTGTGCTCATTGCAGGCAGTGTGGGCCTTGATAATAAAGAGAAGCTTGACCTCCAGGATATGCCCCAGGAAGAAGTAATTAAACCCATGGTGAAAAAAACCCTTGTGTGCCGGAAAGCAGAACGTGTCAACGAATATATTGACATGGCATTCAGGATTGCCCTGAGCGGAAGACCAGGACCTGTATACCTTGAATTCCCCATTGATGTATTAAATACTCCGGTTCCCAGGGATGGTGTAAAGTATATCTGCTCAGATATCGCATCAAACCCTGCAGACCCTGCCGGGGCAGAAAAACTTCTGGACATGATGCAGGCTGCAGAAAGACCGGTTATCATAGCCGGAACCGGTGCAAGACAGTCAGGTGCTGAAAATGAACTAAAGGATTTTATTGAAAACACAGGCGCTCCTCTGTTCACATCCCTGTCAGGCAGGGGAACAGTGTCTGACAACCATCCCTTATGTTTTGAAGGAGCGGTTGCAGTCAGACCGGGGTGCGGGTTCACTGCCTATGTAGAGTCTGACCTGATCATTATCCTTGGTTCAAGAATTTGTCTTTATTACCTGTTTGGAGATATATTTAATCCTGAAGCCAGAATTGTCCAGGTGGATATTGAACCGGAAGAGATAGGCAGAAACAGGAGTGTTGACCTTCCGATTGTCAGTGATGTCAAAGCTTTTCTAAATTTGTGCAATAATCTTATTGATAAAAAAGATATTGCATGTGCTTTAAAAGAAAAATATGCCCCCTGGATAGAAAAACTCTTAAAAGCCCATAAAGTGGGTAAAGATGCATCTGAAAACGACTGGAATTCCAACAATACACCCATACATCCCCTGCGCCTTGCAGGGGATGTTAATGAGTTCATGAATAAGGACACTGATATTGTTGTGGCTGACGGCGGAGACACAACAACATGGATGGGAATGACCCGGACAATTAAAAAACCTGGAACATATCTTGATTATGGAATCTTTGGATCACTGGCCGTTGGCATACCCTATGCCAATACTGCAAAGCTTTTAAACCCGGACAGCCGGGTCTGCCTGGTAACAGGCGATGGATCTGTGGGGTTCAATTTCATGGAATTTGAAACTGCGATCAGAAAAGATCTTCCCATTGTGGTTGTAATCTCCAACGACCTTGGCTGGGGCATGATACGCCACAGCCAGGAGCTCAGAATCGGACATGCCATTGAAGATGGAACCTTTCTTGGAAAGGTTGATTACCATAAAATGGTTGAAGCAATTGGCGGGAAAGGTTTTCTTGTTAATACTCCTGAAGATATAAAACCTGCATTAAAACAGGCCTTTGCCTCAAAAAAAGTCTGCTGCATTAATGTCATGACAGACCCGTCAACAGTCAGCCCTGCAAGTACAATGCTTGCAAACATTGGAGCCTATAAGGCATAAGTTTATCAATTAAGGAGCAGCCATGGATCCTGTAACCATTGATCAGGTAGGACTTAATTTTAACCCTGCCGGCATCGCAGTAATAAATGCAGCAATCGGATTGATGATGCTGGGCGTTGCACTGGAACTTAAATTTGACGATTTCAAGAGGATTGCCAGAAGCCCCAGAGCTCCCCTGATAGGACTTGGAGCCCAGTTTATTCTTTTGCCGGCATTCACATTCTTACTGGTCTTAATAATCCGGCCCTACCCCTCCATTGCCCTGGGCATGATATTAATCGCAGCATGCCCGGGGGGAAATCTCTCAAATATAATGACCTATCTTGCCAATGGAAACTCTGCTCTTTCCATAAGCATGACAGCAGTATCAACTATTGCTGCAATCATCATGACTCCTTTTAATATCTCCCTCTGGGGCAGCATGAACCATGAGACAGCCAATATACTCAAACAGGTTAATTTAAGCCCTGGTGATGTTTTTATCACGGTCTTTCTAATCCTTGGGATCCCCCTTGCAATTGGTATGTCCACAGGACACTTCTTCCCTGGTTTTGCAAAAAAGGTGAAAAGACCATTCAAAATATTCTCCCTTGTCTTCTTTATTATCATAGCAACCGGTGCCCTTGCAGCCAACTGGCACAATTTTCTGAGCTATGTAGGTATAGTTATGGTGGCTGTGTTGATCCATAATGCCCTTGCCCTGAATATTGGCTACTGGTCAGGCAAAATATCAAAACTTGATGAAAAGGATTGCAGGGCTGTCTGCATTGAGGTTGGTATACAGAACTCAGCCCTGGGCCTGGTACTGGTATTTAATTTTTTTGACGGCCTGGGTGGCATGGCAATCCTTGTTGCCTGGTGGGGAATATGGCATATTATTGCCGGAATGATCACTGCATTTATTTTCAGCAGAAAAGACCTGCCTGTAAAAGATCCAGGCAGGAACCCCTTTACCTGAGTCCTTCCCATGGAACATATTTTCCTGTAAGTCTTGTTAATAAATGGGTGCTGCGTAATTAGGTCCTGCAATAAGCATGGTATTGGGCAGTGTTGACTGGACAAGCTCCATTGTGCTTCCAAATAGAAGATCCTTGACAACTCCATGGCCATAGGCCCCCAGAATTACAAGGGCATTATGGGGTACAGCATACAGGTTATGTTTAAAATCACCTTTTCTGAAAAAATACCATTTCCGGACACTCTCTTTTATCTCATCTTCAAGTTCCCGTTCAGACAGGATCTGTTCAAAATATTCCCTGGATTTCTTTTTTGAATAGGTAAAAATATCCATGGGCAGCCCTGTTACTCTGCTGAGTCTCAGTCCAAGTTTCATGGCTTTGACAGCATTGGCAGAGCCGCCGAAAAAAACAATAATACTTTTCCACTCCTTAAAAAGAGAGCTTGGCATTAAAACCGGGAATTTAGCTGCGTTTATTATTCTTCTCACCTTGGGGCCGATGTGCCCAAGGCTTATCTTTGTGGAAAGATCAGAGATACTTCTGGGGCAGCACATGAAATCATAATCCACCGGGATATCAGGCAGGGTTGAGGCTGTATAATTTTTAGGTTCAATAAACCTTGCCCTGGCATTTGTTTCATCAATCAATTCCTGGGCATGTTCCTTTGCCGTGTCAGGATCTGACAGATAGGACTCGTCCAGATCCACCTGTACAACATCATTTTCAAAATACATCAGAAACTTGGTATGTTCCGGTATATAGATTAAAATTGATGCCCTGATCTGTTTACTGAAATAGAGAGACTGCATAAGAATCTCCCTGCCCAGGGGGGTATTTCTGAAAACATGTAAAATTGAGTGTTCCATTGTATTCTCCTGAATCCTAAACTTTTCAAAAAATAAATTTAAAACATCTGGGATGTCTGCACATTGAGTTCATCCCTGTATTTATCAAGCAGGTTAGCCTTGTAGACCATTCCCTGGAACCTGTTTCCAGATACAACAGCCAGTGCCAGTGCCCCTGTTGCATCCATCTTTTTAAGCACCTCTTCCAGGGGATCATTAAAATGTGCTGTTTCAGGGTTTGCATCCATTATCTGCTCAACAATAACAGTATCATATATAACAGTATTAAAGAAATAGGGCCTGATCTGGTCAAGCCGTATTATTCCGAGGAATTTTCCAGTTTCCTTATCCTCCACTGGAAAATAATTATCAGTTGTTCTTTTAAGCACATGGAGAAACTCCCTTAAAAGCATATCAGGAGGAACCGAGACCCAGTTGGTCTCAATGACTTCCCGTATGCTGATATCAGCAAGCACCCTGGAGTCTGTACCAGGCCGTAAAAGTTCTCCCCTCTCTGTCAAATCCTTGAGGTAAAAGGAGGCAGATTCAAAATAGTGGGTAATGGTGGTTGAAATTGCTGAAACAATGATAAGTGGAAGCATGACCTCATAACTTCCTGTTATGTCCAGGATGAGGAAAATGCCTGTAAGTGGGGCCTGGAGAATACCGCTCATCATCCCTGCCATGCCAAGAAGGGCAAAACAGCCTTCATTTGTCCAATGCACTGAGGGGAAGATAAATTCAAGCACTCTGTAATAAGTAAGGCCTGCAAAGCTGCCTATGACCAGACATGGTGCAAAGATTCCTCCTGATCCTCCCCAGCCAAGGGTCAGAGATGTCGCAAGAATCTTGGCAAAAAAAGCAATGGCAGCAATGCCGATGCCGCCTGTAAACACTCCCTGAATCATGGCATGGATGGAATGGTACCCCTCACCCAGGACATCGGGGACAAGGAATCCAAGCAATCCCACTGCGCACCCGCCAAGGGCAGCCCGTATCCAGAACGGTACAGGCACTTTTTCAGATATACCATGCATCTTTCTGAGCATACGTGTAAGCAGAATGGAACCAAAGGAGGCAACAACGGCAAGCCCCAGACATGCAGCAAGATCAAGCCAGCTGATTTCAAAACCACTGCTTGCAAAAACTGTATAATTGCCCTGGAGCAGCCTGCTCACCTCGGCCCCTGCTACAGATGCAACAGCAATGGGAATGATATTGACCATTGACCACTCCCCAAGGATTATCTCCATGGAAAAAATCATTCCGGTCAGAGGAGCATTGAATATTGCTGCAATTGCACCGGCAGCACCGCACCCCACAAGGGTTACCCGTTGCCGGTCATTTAAATAAAAAAACCGTGCAATGTTGGAACCAATGGCAGCACCGCTCATGACAACAGGGGCTTCAGGGCCTGCTGATCCTCCGCTTCCAATGGTAAGGCAGCTTGAAATAAGCCTTGAAAAACTTGATCTTAAACGAAGCAGGCCGCCATATCGGGATACACTGTAAATAACCTCTGGAACTCCATGGCCAGCTCCTTCATTCATGATTTTTTCCAGAAAAAGGGATGATAACATTGCACCGGCACCAGGAAGCAGAAACACCCACCAGTATTCCCTTAAACTTTCCAGGGTTTCCAGCATGAAACCAAGGGAACGATTAAGGCCTACAGTAGCAAGGCCGCTGCATACTCCCACAATAATACCCATTGAGATTAAAAGCAGCCTGTCATCTTTTCTGAAAAATGGAATTCTTGCTGGAAAGCGCCAGAAGAGTAATCGTTTCATACTTTTTACTTAATACACCTTAAACTTAATATAACCTGTTTCAAAACTCTTTTCCTATATTTTCCTCAAGTATTTCCACCCTGGAAAGCAAAGTATCGGTACTGGGTGTCTGTTTAAGAAAATCTATAAAGGAATTATCCCTGAGACAGAAGGAGAGTCTGGAGAGAAGGTTTAGATGAAATTCAACATCAGGACTTAAAAGAAGAAACAGAACAAATACAGGCATGTCATCAATGGCCTTGAAATCAATGCTCTTTTCAGGGAAGCAGGTTAAAATCATGGGTTTTTTAAACCCGTTCTTCAGGGGATTCCTTGGATGTGGAATGGCCACGCCATTTCCAATACCTGTGGAGGATAATTGTTCCCTTTCCATAAGCTGTGCATGGAGTTTCCGGACAGTTGCACCGTCAATATCCGGAACAAGATCAACAACAGATTTCAGAACACCTTCCTTGTCTGCACCTGAAATACCGGAATAGACTCCGCCAAGTTCCATGGCTGATACAAGCATCAAATCCCCATGTTCTTGAGAGCCGCTCTCCTTTTGGGAAGGAACCTTGTATGAAAGGCGCTGCTTTTCAGCCCACTTTATGAGTTTCTGCTCATTAAAGATGCCGATTCCGCCTTTGCTGTTAATGGGTATGCTGCCCTGCCTGATCCACCGCTGCAATGTCTCAGAGTTCAAATCAAGGCGTTTGGCAATCTCTACAATACTAAGTTCCATGTGTTATCTTTCCACCTGTAGGCAATATGTCCAATGGATTTATGTCAGGCCGGTATTTAATCATAAATCTTAAAACAGCTGAATACCGGATCAGACACCTCAATAGATACATCTTGCAGAATACACCACGCAATATATTTTTTCAATTCTTTTTTATTTTATACAGCAATTCCCGGTCAAAAATTATTTTTAAGATTAATAAAGGAATAAGTGAGGCCTGGATATGCTTTTTCCGTTTAGGTTTCACTTGAAACAGATGCACTCCAAAAGCATATCCAGGCCTCACTTTGCCCGATCTTATGCCCTGAAAGACAATATAACATTAGGTTCATCAGGAAATTGCGTACTTTATCTGAATTAAAGGATAGCTGAAGTTTAATAACAAAAGAATTCCAGCAA
>CAZQJS010000068.1:0-16669 GCA_964593725.1 uncultured Desulfobacterales bacterium | reverse complement strand
TCCTTTCAATAATAAGTTTATGATTTATCCAGCTTACCGACCAATGAGAGTGTAAATGACGCTCCCATATATTTAAAATGAGGCCTGGTGCTCAAGCCTACTTTATAAAAACCTGGTTCACCCGGGATATCTTCCACTGTTACCTTTGCCTGCCTTAAAGGCCTTCTGCTTCTGACACCCGGCAGAGGATTATCCATATCCACAACATACTGCCTGATCCACTCATTTAATTCCCTTTCAAGGTCTGTTTTTTCCTTCCATAACCCGATATTTTCCCGCTGGATCACTTTAAGATAGTGTGCAAGTCTGTTAATGATGAACATATAGGGAAGCTCTGTACCAAGTTTATAATTGGTTTGAGCCTCTTTACCTTCCTTTGTATTGGGGAAAATTTTAGGTTTCTGAACAGAATTTGCAGAAAAGAAAGCAGCATTATCACTGCCTTTTCTCATGGTAAGACCAATAAGACCCTGTTCGGAAAGTTCATATTCTCTTCTTTCCGACAATAGCACTTCAGTGGGTATCTTGTTCTGAATCTCTCCCATTTCCTCAAAATGATGTACTGGCAGATCTTCAACAGCGCCGCCACCCTTGGGTCCTATAATATTTGTACACCATCTGTATTTACTGAAACTCTCACTTAGTTTAGATGCAAGGGCAAAAGCTGCATTGCCCCAGAGATATTTATCATGACCTCCTGAAACCGTTTCATTATAATCAAATGACCTTACAGGCTCAGTATCAGGTCCATAGGGCAGGCGCAGCAAAAACCGGGGCATTACAAGTCCTAGATATCTGGAATCTTCCCTTTCCCTTAATCCCCTCCATTTTGCATGTTTAGGCCCTTCAAAGGTTAAGCTTAGATCAGTCAGCTGGGTAATCTCTTCAAATGACTTTAATCCAAGCATGGAAGGTGCAACTCCGCCTAAAAATGGTGTATGTGCCATTGCAGCAACACTTGCAAGCTGGCCTAAAAGCTTCATATCCCTGGCACTGGTGCCAAAGGCATAGTTACCCACTATGGCTCCATAGGGCTCACCGCCGAATTGTCCATATTCTTTACTGTAAACCAGTTTATAGAGCCCTGATTGAGTTATTTCCGGAGTATCTTCAAAATCATCAAGCATCTCATCTTTGCTTACACTCATGATTTCTATTTTATTATTTTCCCTGAAATCAGTGCGGTCAACAAGGAATTTTAATGATCTCCACATGGATTCCACCTCCTGAAATTCAGGGTGGTGAAGGATCTCATCCAACTGGGCGCTGAGCTTTTTATCAAGTTCAGCTATCATATCATCAACAACAGCTTTGCTTACTTTCTGCCCCACAGCGTCTGAAGTTGTAAGTTTGGATACAAGAGCATGAAGTCCCTGCATTGTCAGGTCATAGTCATCATCATCCGGTTTTATCTGAGTTGATTCTATTACTTCATTAAGAAGAGGAGAAACCGTGAGTTCTTCCTGGATTTCAGCAACCGGTGCATCTTTTTGTTTTTCAGG
Organism: uncultured Desulfobacterales bacterium; assembly: GCA_964593725.1. Classification (GTDB taxonomy): domain Bacteria; phylum Desulfobacterota; class Desulfobacteria; order Desulfobacterales; family Desulfobacteraceae; genus JAIOSM01. Next base: position 15,167 of record CAZQJS010000068.1, on the reverse strand, counting down.
CATGTTTTCCTCCTTTATTCTTCTTCAAGGCCAAGCTCTTTGAGTAGTCTTTTTCTCTGGGAATCGTCTTCCACAAGGCTTTGAATTTTGTTTCTGAACTTCGGCACATTATTCAAAGGCCCTTTTAAAGCTATTAACGCTTCCCTGAGTTCAAGTATTTTTTTAAGCTCAGGCACTTTGTTTGCTATTGCTTCGGGTCCGAAATCCTTGATTGTTTTGAAATCAAGGGATAAGTGCATTTCAGCATCAGGCTCTTCAGACAATTTATTATCAACAGTCATATCCACCTTTACATCATACGCATTGAGCACTTCATTAAAATTGTCTTTAGTAACAGAAGTTGACTTGCGCTCTTCCAGCCTCTGATCAGCAAACTTATCTGTAAACCTGCCGATTACTAATTGTTTAAACGGAAGCTCCACATTCTCTTCTGCATCGCCTATTTTTGATTTGTAAACAATGTTAACTCTCTCTTTTGGTGCCACAGAACCGTCATTGATAGACATAGTCCTTACCTCCTTAAGTATATTAAATAATCATTATGGTGTTCTTAACTTTTCTCCCTGTTATTTACCGATTTAATACGATGATGCCCGATTACCTTCCACTCATTAACTGAAAGCCCCAGGAACTTTGGACCTTCAATAACGTCCTGTTCAATTGTTTTTCCTGCAAAGACAAATGGGATATAACGCATATTGTGTATTACATATGGAAATCCGTCATTACGTTTCTTTTTACCAATAATGCCAATGTGTAAATGATTTTTTGATCCGGTATCCCAGATAATGATATCTCCTGGCTGCCATTCATCCGGGTTGTCAAGTTTTACTGAAAGATTTTTCCATTTTCTTTTAAAATAGGTCTTTAAAATCCAGACCCTGCGGTGATCAATATATTTATCAGGAGCCTTTACTCCATACACTCTCTTGTTTGCAATTATATCCAGATGCACTGATTTTTGAAGATCAATACCGGCATTCCGGCAGGCCCGAACAACCAGGTCAGCACATACTCCCTGCTTAGGGTTTACATCGCCACCCGGGTATACTGGTTTTCCTGTATCTTTTCCATTCCTGTAAGTCGGCGGAAAATATTTCTCCAGCATTTCTGTATTATATTGCGTCTTGTTTTTGATTTCATTATAAGCACCAATCATTACTTTATTTATTGACCGTGCTTGACCAGTGGCACTGAAAACCAGGGACCATGATAAAGCAATTATTATTAGTGCCTGTTTCATTATTTATATACCCCGCAGTTGTTTGTATCTGTTGAATTTAACCTGCCGGGTATAATGACCCTGTAGTGGCCTGTGATTTTAAATTCAGACAGACGATCTTCTTCCTGTACACCTGCTCCTATATTATGAATTACAAAGGGAACTCCTCTGCGGTTCCTTTTATTACTGACAATCATGATATGCGGTAAATGAGGTGGGACATCACATGTTACAATATCTCCCGGTTCATAATCTTTTGCATGTTCCGGAATATTCAAACTCCATCCCTGCCTCTCAAAAAACACTTGAATGTTAGGCACACGACGATGATCAATATTTTTATCCGGGCAGTTTAAACCCCATTTCTGTGGATATTCAGAAAAGTGTAATTTCATATCTTCATGGACAAGTCTCTGCAGATCAAGATTGAAACACGAGCGCATGGCACGTATGATTACATCGGTACATACGCCTCTATCCATTGGTATATCACCATTGGGATAGTTTAATATCCGGTAACCCGGATCATAAATAACAGTCTTTCCTATTTGAGTGCGGGCAACACTGACAAGCCCTGCTTCCAAAGTATTATTACCTGAATCAAAAAAGAAAGTTATCAGGCATAAAGATGATATTAATATTAATATTTTCATTCAAAATACCCTTCCAGTTATATTCCTATAAACCCATGGCATCCACAGTACTGATACCTGCGATCATGTTATAAACCTCTTCTGCTTTTTGTTTGTATTTTATATCTTTCTGGGTTTTAAATATTTTATAGGTTGCTTTTAAACCATTTAAAGCTATTTCAGGTTCCCATATATCCAGATGAAATTCTAAAATATCATCTAAAATCTGATTCAAATGACCAATAGATGCTTTTTCACTTCTTTTTGCAGCAAGGATTCTTACAAGTTCCAGTCGTAAAATAAAACTGTCTTTTTTTGAAGAAGCTTTATTGATTGCTTGATGTAAAAGGTTTGCAGAATTTATTTTACCATTTCTTTTTCTTAAAACAGTTCTTGCCTGTTTAATTGTTTCTGTCACATAATCTTCTTCATTTTCATTCAGATTTGATAAATTATTTTCTGCCCGGCCGGGTTCAGCTGAATTAAGACTTTTCAACCACTGCTTTGTTTCTTCACTTGCAAAAGGTGTTTCATTGGAAAACATAAGTTCTTCAACACCGGGTAATCTATTGATGAACATGAATGTTTCCTGGCACACAATGGTGTGGGCAGGTCTATACTCTTCTTTAAGGTTCATTAAGGCTTGTGCTGAATACCAGTTAATATCAAGGGCAAATATATTGGCAGGATTGTTTAAAGCACTCTCGGCTGCTAAAAGAAGTTTTTCCCACTCTTCATCATTTTTTAAGGTTTCAAGGTGTGTGAAAATCTGTTCCTTTGGAGGTGCAAGTTTAGTTATATTGTCCGTTGCAACCGGGAGTGCTTTTACTGATTCCCAAAGTCCAAACCTCAGCCATTTATATGACTGCGGATTGGTAGTGTCATTCTCTCTTACAATTTTTGATGCCTGCTTAAGCTGTTTAAATACAGGACTTAGCTGCCTGGCAGCATTTTCAGGACTTGTGATTTCAATGTCAGGCAGGCTGTCAGGAACGGCTTCAGTAGTTTCTGGCGCTGTTTTGGCAGGGTCCATGTTTTCAACTGCCCTGATCAGACCAAAAGCTGATATATCAAATTCATGGCTCTCTTCCAGAAAGGTCTGGATTCTATCAAGCCTCTTTGTAATTGCAGTATAGGTTTCAGGCTCCACATTAAGATTAAAATCATCTTCAAGTGCAAGAAGAGTCCTGTCAACCCACCATTTAATTGCTGTTGCCCTGCCGTTCATTCTCTTTTTTGATGGGAAAAGATCATCCCAGAATGTTGCAATGAGATCGTCAAAAATTTTTACAGCCTGATCAAAGCCCTCACTCCCATTAATATGGATGAGTCCGACACAGAGATAAGCTGCAGCAAGAATGTCTTTGGATTGATTCTCCAGTATTTCAGCAGCATATTCCACAACCTTTGCCCAGCTGAATGACTCCCGCAATGAAGGAGATGAAAGCTTGTCAATTTCATCCTGGAGGTTTTCAAACTCGTCTTCATACCTTATGTCATCGCCGGCAGGCATTTCTTCTGAAACAGGTTCAATTCCAAGCTGTGCATAATCTATTCCCATACTTAAACTTCTCCGCATATTTTTTGAAAATCAGAAATATTCAGTGCCCGTTTCAGGCAGTAAAGTTTTTCGCTCTCTTTATTTCCACCCCAGAAAACAACATCAGGTGATACAGGTGATTTGCTCTTTAAAAGCAGCAGTAATTTTACTATTGCAACAAGGGATGACTTCATATTATTATCATCAAGCTGAACTGTGAAATCCTTCAGTCGTGACACACCCTCAATATTATTCATTTTATTTAATAAGTCGGATTGTTTCATTGTATTGCCTGGTTTTATCTTAATGCTTTGAAAATTCTCACTTGCCAGGGATAGATCTGAAACATCACTTACAGGTGGTTTGATTGTTTTTAAACTTCGTTTTACCGCCCGGATACTGCAAATATGATTTTTTGCGATAAGTTCAAGCTGTTCCCATGTTCCATTGCAGGCATATGGGGTTATGGCCCAGTTCTTATTTAACAATAATATTTTCCCGGATCCGATAATTAAAAGGGGATATTGTCTGTTATATTTATCAGCACTTGATTGAATAATTCCGCAGACCAGTTCTTTATTAGGGCCTTTTGCCCAGAACCGCCATGAAAAATATAAATTATTTTTTTTATCAGACGAAAACTCAAAATAGCCTTTTTCTATCCACTTTGCAAAACTGACTAAAAGGGGGGTTGGCCTTCCAAAGGTCAGATAATCACCTGCAATGGGAATTTTACCAAAGAATGCCCACTTAAAGCTTTTTTTTGGTTTGATTAGTCCGAACATTTAACTATAGTCCTTGGGGCATTACCAGATGATGACCTTAAAAGGTGTACCACTGGTCCTGCTCCTGAGATTTCATATTTCACGTTGATATATTCAATTTTCAACCGCTTCAGTGCTGCTGCTTTCTCCCTGAAACTATGCCTTGGAAAATGGTGTTCTCCTTTATAAAAATCCCTTAAAAACTGGGCAAATGGCCGGTAACCTGTGTACTCTTTTTTCAAAGCCAGATTCCCAACATAGATTGTCAAGGTCACATCACCGCAGTTTTGCGGTGACCACTTAAAAGTCCTGGTGGCAGGAAAATTATAGTTTTCAAGAATCTGTGTGGTTTCAGCACATTGCACTTCAAGTTTTGTCTCATGGGGAAGTATTGATGCGTTTGGATTAACATCGGTTGGAACACCTGTTAATCTTACCTTGTATTCAGCCTTTTCAGTTTGAGTTGATAATGCTCCCCTGCCAAGAAACTTAAAAAAACTGCGTGTAAATGGAATGTTTTTTCCGGCTATGGTTTTGGCATAGTATCCTCGTTTACTGCTGCGCGATATCAGAGCCCCGATATCTTCTGATTGAAATTTTGTCACACAGCCGTTGCTTTTATCAAATAAAAGCTCTGTTTTTACTCTTCTGTTTTGAATTCCTGCAACCTTTGCAAGCACCTTTTCATCCCAGAGGTTTTGTATATGGCAGCCTGCTTTTTCACACACATAACCCCATACATAATCAAGGGGCCCGTTCAGCAGGGTGACAAATATTTTTTCTTTTGGTGCACCATAACATTCTAAGGAGGATTTTAAATCTTCCAATCCCCGCTTTGCAACATGGACTGGTGCATTTCCAACAGCCGGGTCTTCGGAAAATACTATTGATGCAAGGTTATATGATGATATCGGAGAAATGGTTGCCTTTGCAATTTCCTGGAGGGATTTCTTATATTTCAGATAAGCTTCTCCCTGTATCATTGAATTGTCTGAATCGCTTACATTTACCCTTGCGGCTGACCTTCCGACCCTGCCGAACACACTGAGACCGCTTCTTGCCATTCTTTTAACAACACCCTTATTCTTTTTTGCAGATGCTGCTGCAACAGCATATTTTTGAATACTACTGAATTTATAGGAAAGTTTTATCCATTCCGGCAGTTTTTTAGCGGTATTGTTAAAAGGTTCAAGCTCCTGGGTAACTCTTTTTAATAATGTAAAATATGGGCCTTTCCCGGCTGCAATCATCTTTGTTACAGTCAGTTTTTCATTTTTACTGTAAAGACTTTTTGCTCCCTGATTAAAATTTTTACAAAACAGGCTCCATTCATTGATATATGATTCTTCGTACCATTGATAGAATCTGCTTTTTGCCTCTCCGATCATCAAAGGTGTGATTAAAGCTTTTTCAAGCTCTCCTATCATGATTTTGATCTGTTTTAAGCCTTCCAGGGTATATGAAGGATTGATAACAGCAGAGCCTTTCAGGTTTTCTTTGTTAAACCAGAAATCTTTATGTGTAAGAGATTGTGATTGAGGCTCTGAATTATACCAGGTCACAAGCCACTTCATGTCGAGCTTTTTTTCAATAACTAAGAATTCAAGCCTTTTTTTAAGCCTTTCCATCTCCTTTGCCTTGAGATCATTATCTGCCCAGAGGAGATAACACATATATTGATGGTTTAAGAGCTCAAAGGCCTTTGGAATTGTATTTTGTTTCCTTGAAGCAATCAGAATTTTAAAATCAGGCCAGTATGCTTTTTCTAAAACAGCTTTTTCATCTGTTTTAAGACTTTTTGCAAGCAGGTTAATTCTTCTTACATAATGGGGGACTGTTTTTGCAAGAACGCCAACAGGAGTTAAGTTTGAATAACCAATAATTAATTCGGTCATTTTTTTATCATAGGATATCAGAAAATCATTTTTGATAAAATCGCAATATCTTTTTTTCAATTCCTTTTCGATCTTTTCACAATGATTAAGTCCGAAATTGGGGAACCAGCTCTGTTTGTTCTGTTTTTCAATACTTAATATAACCTGCTTAAAACTATCCAGCGTATTAATATCAGTTATGAATTCCCCCTGGAGAACCGGTGGTTTTGAATAGGCCTGCTGGAATTTTTTTATTGTAGACAGGTTAACTGCAAAGGACCAGCTTAGAAAACCGCAAAGTGCTATCATGGCCGTAATCCATGCTGAATGCTTAATGAGTTTAATTTTTTTCTTCCATTGCAGTGCCCTCTGGGTCAAAGAGAAACGATATCTGTCAGAGGGCAGAACTTTTGTAAAAAAATCAAAAAGGAAAAAACTGTTATCTGATTTGCTGTTATCTGTTTGAATATCAAAATCAGTACTTTCTATGAAATGTGAGTATGTCTCTCCTGACTGGGTTGCACTTGAGAAATAGATGCCTCTGAAATAGGGTTGCTCCTGATAAATACTTTTATTAAACGCGCTGTCCACAAATGTTTTAAATCCGCTTTGCAGCCTGGCAAATTCCTCCGGGAACAGAAGAACTTCGTTGGGCATGGTCTCATTTCCAGGCTGGTTGGATAACCTTAGACGTAACTGGCACAGTATTTTGTTCACCGACACAAATGTTTTTTCAACTATCTTAATGGCATCATTGACATTGTCTTTATTAACATAGCCAAATGCCTGCTTATGGGTTTCCTGTGGTAAAAGTTCGAAAAATTGCTTCATGCCGTAAATAAGATCACACTTGGTAACAAGGACATAAACCGGAAATCTTGCACCAAGGGACTGCATAAGCTCTTCAATACGGATTCTGATTTTTTTGCCTTCATCCTCAAGTTCATCCGGGGATGAGTTAAGAAGTTTGTCAGCAGGAACCGTAATTATCAAGCCGTTTAAAGGTTCTTTTTTTCTGTATTTTCCAAGGCTTGAAAGGAAAAAACGCCATTCTTCTTCATCGGAAGTATCATCCTGGTGTATTGCATAACGTCCGGCAGTATCAATGATAATGGCCTGTTCAAAGAACCACCAGTCACAATTTTTAGTGCCTGAAATACCCGATGTTTTTTCAGGCGAAGCATATTTGGATGTGAGCCCTGAATTTTTAATTGATGTTGTTTTACCTGAAGCACTCTCTCCTATCAGCATATACCACGGCAATACATATAAAGGATTCCCATGATTTTTTAAATTTGATTTTTTAAGATCAGAAACCGCATCTTTCCATCGCTGGCTTATCTCTTCGGAAAGTGCCCCGTCAACCTGGTCTTCTTTATCCTTGGTATCCTTATTGTCTTTTTTAAGCAGGCCGTTAATGAATTTTTTTTCACGCCAGCGTGCCCAGAGCACTCGTAAAAGGATAAATAACAGAATAACACTTAATATTGAAATGGAAATCAACAATCCTGTAAAAGCTGTTTCGCCAAGGGATACTGTAATCAGGATTGGAGTGCAAAACAATGCAATTGCCAACAAGAACAATAATAAATATTTCAGAACTTTTAATAAAATTTTCATAATTAAAACACCAATTCCATACCCATTTCATGATTTAAAATATATCTGTACAAGAAAAACAAAAATACAAAGATGAAAAGAGAGCCGTAGACAATGATGGCTGAACTAAAGGAGAGCCGGCCTATTTTCTTTTTAGAATCAGATCTGTCGGCAGAACTATTGTCATATGCTTCCTTAAAAATTTTCTCATCAGCTGATGCTGACAGCCCTTCTGTTGTACCTGTGAGCTGTTTTAAATTTTTAGTTAAAATATTAGTATACCCGAAATGGTCCTCATCGGAGAGATCATACTTTCCCCTGAACCCTGCAATCATACTGATAAAGAAAACCTCTCTTATTTCGTCCTGATCGTGCTCCAGCTCCTTCAGATGTTTATAGAACTCTATTCCCCCCCTGGAGGTTTTATAAAACTGCCGTTGCAGGAATTTTTTCTGCCATTTAATTTTTTCCGGCCACGAAGAGCGCATGATAATTTCATCCATCCATACAAGTACGGCAAATCTTGCAAGATCATAGTCACTCTTTGACAAGTTGTTTTCCTGGGCTGTCTGTTCACTTTTTACTATTAAATCAGAAACTTCCTGCTGAACATCTTCTATTGGTATATTGCTCTTTTTTTCTGCATCTTTAAAATAGAGTCCATAGGCAAACAGATCCATAAAACAGTCACGCAAACGCATATCATCTTCTCCTGACAATCATCATTTCAATTCGTACATCTTCAGGGTGGTTATTCCAGTACAGCGATATACTTTTTTCTTTTTCAACCAGTCCCCACTCCTTGCAATGGCTGTCCAAACGAAAATATATTGAGCCTCTCCGCCTTGGCAGCTCCTGGGGTGGCGCCGGAAGATAAGTTAATTTAATTCCGGGAAGAGCCCGGTCAACAAAACCTGACAGATGTTCCTCTGTCCCGAGTTTTACTTCAACATCCAGATCCTCAAGTATATCGTCTGCTTCATCTGTTGTATTAATAACAAGATAGTAATTGTTATTTCCATGAAATGACTCGGGTTTTATCTCTGCTGAAAAATAGGGTTCTTCTGATAAAATAAAAGGAATGACATATTCCGGACCTGCGGTGATTTCTCCAAGAAGAGTGGATATAAGATTTCCAGCACTTGTAAAACAAGCAAACAACTCTTCGTGGTCATATTTGAGAAGCAAAGGGTTTTTATTTTTATCGTTGCCTGAAACATCAATTTTTTCTGAAAAAGATGAGAGTTCACCTATAAATTGTTTTAAAACAAGATAGGCATCGCAGGGATGGACATTGTGGCCTTCAACCATATGTGTAAGCAGAGGTATATATCTGTTAAAAGATCTTAAAGCTAAAAGATAGACCATGTCCTTTGAACCGAATTCAGCATTATAGACACCGCGATCCTGTTTATAGGATTCAAGTTCCTGCCCCTTAAACAGGGCCTGGTTGTGAATGTCTTTAATAAGATCGAATAATTCAGGTGAAGATTTGAGTGAAACACATGGCGGAATAAACTCCTTTACAATCTGCACCTTTTCATCCTTATGTTCAATTTTTGCTATTTTAATCAATTCATAGCTGCTCAGTTTTGATATCTCAGTATGGAAAAAAATCTTTAACAGATAACTCATTTTTTTTATCTGTGCAGCTGATTTGCCATTATAAAGATCATTAACCTTTTCAGGGTTGATATCAGAAACATAGCGGGTTTGAAGCCCGCTAAGATTGCCCCCGGTCTTTATTAAAGAGACATTTTCACTATTATTGCTGTGCCGTTTTAATCCTACATATACAATAAGATGGTCTGTAGTCTTATCCCATGTATCTTTATTAAAAAACCGAGGTTCAATTACAGCATTATCATTTACAACAGCATATGTCATATCGTTGAACCAGAATTTTCCTTTATTCAGCTGAAAAGAATAATTTGATAACCTTTCTTCTTTAATCTCAATATCACCTGCACCAAAGAGATACGGTTGCAGATATTTATGGTATGGAGTGAATTGTGATTGATTATACAAATCATTCAGCTGCAGATGCTGGGGTTGCAGGAATAATCCCTGGTGCCAGAAAAGAGGTTGTTCCATTTGTTATTTCCTTAATTGTTTTCGTTTAATACATCAATCTGTGTTGCACCAAATTTCATGGTAACTTCAAGGGTTTCAGGTACATATTCCCGCTCCATTTTTAAAAAATGGGTGTCTGTGCCAAGGGGAATGTCAAACATGCGCACCATTCTCTCTTTAACCATTGTTCTGTATCCAGCAATTACAGCAACGTGTTTTGCTCCGGTTGCTCTGTCAAGTCTGTATGTCTTATCAGTGCTTGGATAAATGATAATACTTTTCAAACCAACCACGGTTGAATCAAAGATTTTCTTGGAAAGCAATTCCCTTAAACCTTCCTCATCCTGGGTGAGGAGGTTGAAAGAGTCAGGTTTGGTAAGCTGGTACACAACTATGAAAAGGGTATAGTATTTTCCATCTTTGTAGTTCAGTTTGTCATCCGATTGAAGGTGCAGGATAATTCCCTCTTTTTGAGCCCTCCATTTTGATGACTTCGGCGAAAACATTGAACATGAACTTAATAAAATAGCTATAACCAACATAGGCACTAGTAATAGGTTTTTCATAAAAATCTCCCCTAATATCAAAGACGTTCAAAATTAAATTAACCAATATTTACATAATGGTTTCGTGGAACATATTCGTTCCACGAACCACCATCATGTTTTAATACAATTTTTATTTAAATATAGCTTTTAAGCTTATATGTAAATTTAACATCTTTATGCCACTTGAAATATACCCATATCGTTTTTAATTAACAATGTCAATATCGCAGGATAAAAAAAAATCAATCGAAATATGAAAATTTTTTCATATTTTCATATAGCTATATTTTTAAGACAAATTATATTAAATTGCCTGTAACTCAAGGGCTAATAAATCGTTATATCAAACAGAAGCAATCGGAACTCTGCAAATATAAAAAAATAACTGCCCATTTTGAGTAATTTTTTTCGTATAAATGGAAGTTAAATAAATAAAAAAAAATAAGATCAAGTAATAAAATAAATAGTAGAATGTATATTTTTTATTATAATTAATTCAAAATTTGTCTGAAAATTACAAAAAGGATAAACATGCGCAGGTAAAAGATCTTAAGCTGTTAACCACTTGATAATGAACATTATTCTGTTAATGAAAAGCTCATTTTAATGGTTATTCACAGCCCTGGCCGAACTGATAAAGTTGGCGGAAAAAGCATTATGTGGCTGTGCTTATTTATGATAAAGCCAGGTAACACAGTGCTTCACAGCTTATAAGCTGGTAAATATTCAGGTTGAAGATTTTTTATTTGCCTGACTATAGATTCAATTAAAGAGGAATATGGTCATTTTTTCAAAAAGTCATACCCTTTTTTTAAATTTTTCCAGAATGTGACTTCCTTTTCCAAACCAGGCATTACTCGATTAATTGCCTCCCTGGATCTTTGACTTGAGGGGATGTGCTGTTGAGCTGATATTGTTGAAGATACAATGGTAAAGGCAATTAATAAAAAACTTATTATGCTTATTTTTTTCATATACTCTTTTCTCTACGGCTGATGTTTAACTCAATAAAAAAGGTTTCCGTACTGGAGTCTTACCCACCATGCAAAAATTGCATTTGCAGACTGTCTGTTATATTTCTTCTGACAAATCAATCCATTTCCCCTGTGTAAGAGATTCTAAATCAACAGGTTGCAGTTGAAAAACGGCAAAGGGAGTGCCAGCTGCAGCCCAGATCACTTCATAGTTTTTAAGATCCGGATCTAAAATAGTGTTTAAGGGCTCATTATGCCCTACCGGGGGCACTCCGCCGATGGCATATCCTACTTTCTCCTTAACATACTTTCCATCAGCCCTGCCAAGTTTTAAGCCGGTTGCTTTTTCGATTTTATTGACATCTACCCGATTTGATCCGGATGCGATGACAAGTATTGGAAGATTTGCTTCTTTCTCTCTAAACACCAGGGATTTAGCTATTTGAGATACAGTACAACCTATACTGTCAGCAGCTTCCTGGGCAGTTCTGGTTGAACCGGGCAGTTCCTGCACCTCAAAGGAATAACCTTTTGATGTAAGGAATTCCTGTACACGTTTTGCACTATTTCTTAGTTCAGATACCATAATTTGTTCCTATAAAATTTAATTGATAACATATCAGGTCTTTTTTATTCATCAAAAGGCCAGCTTCCAGCTATACCCGGACCGTCATCAAAAGGGCAACAAAAGCTGAAGATGACGATCCGGGAAAATTTTTTGCTATAAACCTTCCAGATAAAAGGTCTACTTTTTTTGTATAATTGGTCTATCCCGGTAAGGAAAGTTTTTCAGCCTGATGTCTCCACGCTTATGGGGGTTTGGGATTGTTTTTGTTTTATCAATCCAGTCCTCCCACTTAAAATCTTTTATGATTTTGGTCTGATAGCTGTCCTCAAGGGGGTGACTGAGAACATCATTTACATGCATCCATTGGTAATAGCGTAAAAGATCTACCTGGTAGGGCTTGGGATGGCCTTTTGAATTTTTGACCTCCATCTTAAGGTCTATTACATCCTGCATATTGATCTTAGTCTTCCATTTAATTTTACCTGGAAGAACTACAGGTTCACCAGGGATATTATTAATTCCTTTTTTCCATGTAGCAAGAACAGCAACTTTTGTATCGGTTCGATATAGAAGAATCGCGTGATTATAATCCTTGTTCTTAAAGTAACCAAGATTGCCATATTGAACACGGGCTCCGGTCAAAAATGCAACGGCATCAGACCAGCACGGACCTTTTCCTGAAATACCTTTGAGCACACTTCTATCTATAATTCCATCAGGGAACAGGATCTTGAAAGCCATTTTCATATTATTGGCAGCATGTGTTGTACCTTCGCAATCATGACCATGCCATTTAATCATGTCCTTTATTGTCACGGCATAGGTGCGTTGATAATATCGACCTTGAGTTCCTTTTGTTGCAAGAATCTCGAAAACAGGAGCATAAGGCCTGGCCACCATTGGTGCATACCATGTGGGTATACGATCTGGCTGGGTTACACCCGTTTCTATGAAAATATTAACTCCTTGCTTATAGGTAGGTCCCTGGGCCTGAACCGATGTACAAAACAATAATACTGATAATAGTAACACCCACATAAAAAACAATTTTTTGTTCATTTCTAATTCTCCTAAGTTTTTTAATTGATAATTATTGAATAGAAACTCTTCTATTACCTAAATCAGGAGGCACAGCTCCTTCTGCACCCCCTGAATTTATTCCAGTGATTGACAGGTTATCCTGTCCTGTTTTTGTTCCCTATGATCATTGTCCTGTCAGCAGCAATCAGAGCCACTGATATGTTGCTGAAACCAACTTCTTGAAGAATTTCATCGATTTCACCTGTCGAATAACACCTGCCTTCTGTTGAATGCATCAAGAGGCAGGAGTATTCAGCAACTGAAAGCGGACCATTTTTATCCTTGTTAAGATGGGAATCAAATACTACAATCGAACCATGAGATCTCAGGCTGGCAAAGGAATTTTCAGCAAGTTTTTGAACTGAATCAACATCCCAATCATGAAAAACATTTGCAAAAAGATGCACATCATAATGCTTTGGGATTGTGTTGAACATATTTCCTGCAATAACATTCACTCTGTCTGACATGCCTTTTGATTCAATTGAACGTCTTGCTGCTGCATCAACAGGCGGAGTTTCCAAAACAGCTGCAGTTAGGTGTTTATATTTGTGTGATATCGAGCAGGCATAGATACCAGACCCTCCTGCAACGTCCAAAAACGATGAGTGGCCGCTCAAGTCGATTTTTTCAGCCAGTCTCCGGGCGAGAAATGCACCTCGACTGTCCATTGCTGATGTAAATACGTCAGCAAATTTAGCATTTTCCATGGATTCTATCCAGTTTGTACTGCAGTTTCTGCTTGACCAACCAGCCGGCCTTCCTGTTTTAAGCACATCATGGAATTCTCTGCACTGTGGTCTGTTCTTTAGTGATGCGTAGTACGGAACCAGGCTCATTGTACTATCACTTACAAGATACTCACTTGAAATATCAGTTGGTTTATATTGCCTCCCGGTTTTTTCAATTAGTTCCATTGCCAGAAAAAGAGATAACATCACATTGGTTGGTCTCTGGGCTGTTTCAAAATTTTTGCAGATTTGATCAAATGTCATGGGGCAATTATGCAGAAAGGTAAAAAAATCCAAGTACACAACAGCGCAAATCAGTAAGTCTGAAGCATATATTGAATCCCTGTATCTTAACAGCCTGCCTGGATCTTTTATTAGTGGGTTAGTGCTCATTTTGACCTCTTTTGAAATTTAAGGATAAATAATCAGCTAGGCCTGTCAAATCGTTACTCCATGGGACGTTGTCTGCTGAGAACCGTTCTCCCCGGCCATAAAATAAAGTGTTACAATATTGTGCAGCTTTAAGATCGGTTACAGAATCCCCCACCATCAGAACCGTTAATGCATCCAGCCTGTTTTCAGAAATAATCCGCTCCAAAAGATACTGCTTTTCAGGCGGTGTTCCATGAATTCCCTTAAAATATTGTGCAAGCCCCCTCTGTTTGAGAATGTCCTGAAGCTCTTTTTCAGGTGTTCCTGATGCAACAAACATCGGCAGTTTGCCAGCCAGAAGGTCCAGACTTTTCTTTGCACCAGGCACCATGGGAGCATCCAGGACAGCATTAATACAAAACCGTGTAAAACGGTCACACAACATATCCATCATTTTATCAGATAACGGGGCTTTAACCACCTCACGATAAAACCATTCAAATTTTTTAAACCTGCTGATTCCTCCGTATTCCCTGTGATATTCCATCAGCTGATCCATGGCCCTTTGTCCAAATTCAACAACCGTCTGTCCAAATGCCAGTGTTTTAGCTGCATTGCTTTCAATCAGCACACCATCACAATCAAACACAACTGCTGATAATTTTTGTTTTTCCACTTCCCGGTTCCTTTTTACAAGTTCTATCAATTCATTGACTTTCTAACAACCTTAATCTTTTATATAGTTAATTAAATGTCTGTCGTCAAATAAGATGTGATCAGACATTTTGCAGGTTGCAGGTTTGAATCAACCCCCGGTCAGTAATTCCATTGTATGCATCAGGATATTATGTTAAAAACAACAAAAAGGCGGATCAGGAAAATAAAATAGCCACGAGCAGATTAATTTTCAGCCCTGGAGTAAAAGATGTTCGTAATTGTTATTATTTTAAAGTTCATGAGGATGAAATCAAGCAGCACCAGAAAGAGGTGCTGAAATATTATAACATGACCAACAATAATGAGATACTTACCATGGAAGAATTGGATAAGCTTGATGAACAGGAGCGCTCATTTATAACTGATAAGGTATTGATTTCCAGTCATCTGGTTATTATCAAAATTATTGAAGCCTATGAAAAAGCTAAAGAAAGATTCATTGAATGGCGCATAGGAACAATCTATCCTGAACT
>CAZQJS010000067.1:0-16743 GCA_964593725.1 uncultured Desulfobacterales bacterium | reverse complement strand
GGTTATTTTTTAAAAGTATTGATAAGGTTTTCAACTGATAATTAAATTTCTTTTTTGCAAAAAATTTTCCAGGCATGGCGTAAGCACTTGATATTACATAAAATAATAGATCCGGATTTTATCTAAAAATATTGTATAGTTTCAGTACAAAAAATGCCGGGCAGGCTTCAGTTCACGCAAATAATTCCGGAATCAAATCCGATGTACTTTCCGATTTTTTTGTAAGTCCCAAACAGACCAGGACTTTTTTCAAGTTTCAGCCTGATTGCCCAGACACAGCATTGTCTGAATATTTTAAAAAGGAATAAGAGAGGTCTGGATATAAGCCATGAAAGACAACACAGTATAATATCCGCTCTGATAAAGTAAGCCGATAACCTGTTCACCAGAATAGAAGGCTCAATCTATTTACTGCTTATGTGAGTGCAGAGCCGGCTGCCAGAATACGTGTCATATCTGGTACTTCAATATAATAATGGCAAATCCTGTATATATTTTGGGAATAACAAATAATGTTATATTGTCTTTCAGGGCATAAGATTGGGCAAAGTGAGGCCTGGATATGCTTTTGGAGTGCATCTGTTTCAAGTGAAACCTAAACGGAAAAAGCATATCCAGGCCTCACTTATTCCTTTGTTAATCTTAAAAATAATTTTTGACCGGGAATTGCTGAATTTGTTTCTTTATTCTTGTAAAAACAGGATAATTTTGTTAGCAATGAAGAGTATTGTGACTTTCAACAGTGTTTAGACTAAAAATATATAATAGAAGGTGTGATATGAACCTGATAATTGATTCAATGCTTGGTGCTTTTTCCAATGATTTGGCCATTGATCTTGGAACGGCAAATACTCTCATATATGTTAAAGGAAAGGGCATTGTGCTCAATGAACCTTCGGTTGTTGCTGTCAGAACAGACCGGAAATCCAAAAACAGAATTCTTGCAGTGGGACTTGAAGCAAAAAAGATGCTGGGCAGAACACCTGGGAATATTGTTGCCATACGCCCCATGAGGGATGGCGTTATTGCTGATTTTGAGGTGATTGAAGCCATGCTGAAGTATTTTATTAAAAAGGTACATAACGGCAGAAGCGTGCTTGTCAGGCCCAGGATTGTCATATCAATACCTTCCGGTATTACCCAGGTTGAGAAAAGAGCTGTCAGGGAGTCTGCTGAATCAGCAGGCGCAAGGGAAGTCCTGCTGCTCGAAGAACCAATGGCTGCTGCCATTGGAGCAGAACTTCCCATCACAGAACCAACATGTAATATGGTGGTGGACATTGGCGGCGGTACCACAGAAGTTGCAGTGATATCCCTTGCAGGCATTGTCTATAAGAGATCACTACGTGTGGCCGGTGATAAAATGGATGCAGCCATAAGCCAGCACATAAAAAGAAAGTATAATCTTCTCATTGGTGAAAGAACTGCAGAGCTGATCAAGATTGAGATCGGTAACGCATACCCTGATCCCAATGACCTTGAAACCATTGAAGTTAAAGGCAGGGATCTTGTTTCGGGTATTCCGAAAATCCTGGCCATTGATTCAGAAGAGGTGAGGGTGGCAATATCCGAACAGATAGATGCTATTGTTGAGACTGTAAGAATAGCTCTGGAACAGACCCCTCCTGAACTTGCGGCTGATATTGTTGACAGGGGAATTGTCCTTGCCGGAGGTGGTGCCCTGTTAAAAAATCTTGATAAGCTTTTAAAGGAGAAGAGCGGACTTCCAATAGTTGTGGCAGACGACCCCCTTTCAACAGTGGCAATAGGATGTGGCAAAGCATTGGATCATATAGATATCTTAAAAGAGGTTGTAATAGACTAATTCAATGTTTTCCCGGAAAATGCTATTTCTGATTGGCGGCCTTCTTCTCATCGCAATCAATTTTGCAGTATTAACCATGAGCACAAGACAGTCTGTTGATGAAAACAGTATTGAACGGCTTGCCATCACATTAATTGCACCATTTCAGATGGTTGTCTCAAAAAGCGTGAAAGCAATGGAGGGAGTATGGACAGATTATTTCTGCCTGGTTACTGCTGCAAAGGAAAATACCTATCTTAAAAAACAGCTTGCAGATTTTGACAGAATAAACAGCAGGATCAGGGAGCTTGAGTTTGAAAATACCCGGCTTAAAAAGCTTGTTAACTTTACAAAATCTGTAAAATACTCCTTTGTTGCGGCACGGGTGATTGCAAGGGACCCCTCCCCATGGTTCAAAACTATCATGGTTGATAAAGGGGAAAAACACGGACTTTCCAAAGGACTTCCTGTTGTTGTGTCAGAAGGGGTTGTGGGACATGTGATTAAAGTTGCACCAAACTATTCACGCATTCTTCTGATCACGGACAGAAACAGTGCTGTGGACGCTCTGGTGCAGGGTTCCAGGGTAAGGGGAATTGTAAAGGGGGACAGCTCCAAGAAATGCTTTTTCCGATATGCTTTAAGAAAGGATAAAATCCAGCCTGGTGAGATCATTATATCATCGGGGTTTGATCAGATTTTCCCAAAGGGCCTTAAGGTAGGCGAAGTTGTTGATGTTAAGAAAGAACCTTCCCAGTTGTTCCAGAAAATTATCATCAAGACCTGTGTTGATTTTGATAAACTGGAGGAGGTCCTTATTGCTAAAATAGAAAATAATTCATAATTTATTTGAAAATGAAGATTGTAATTTTCATACTGCTGACCCTTTGTTTAATTATTTTACAAACAGCGGCTTTTCCGGATTTTTTCCTTTCCAACCATTTTTTTGACCTTTTGCTGATTAATATTATCTATATAAGCCTTGTTTCCAGACATCCTGCAACAATACTTATTGTAATCCTGATCGGAACAGTGGTTGACAGTGTCTCCGGCATGTATTTCGGGCTCTATCTTACAACGTATATATGGATATATGTAATCGTGCAGGGATCAAAGCAGATTGTTTTTTCACGAAATATAGTATTTTATATTGTAATTTCCTTTGTGGCGGTTACCATCGAAACTCTGTTTTTAATATTGTCTGTTTTTATTAATATGGGGCAAAGTGGTGTTGCTGCATTGAATTATTATCTCATGGTGAAACAGATAATACTGGCATCTGTTTTTATTCCCATTGTTCTTAAAATAGTAACAGTTTTTCAAAAGAGCAGGGGATGATAATTTTATGCCGGCCTAGGGAAAATACCCGGAAGTTCAGAATATATATAGTTATGAGGAAGCCTTGGCACAACTTGTAAAAACTCCTGACAGGGAATGGATTAAAAAGAGATTGATGGGTGCAAGCATATTAATTGCCTTTGTGTTTATCCTTCTGATTTTCAGACTCATATATCTGCAGCTTGTTAAAGGAGAAGAGTACAGACGTTATTCCAAAAACAACTGCATCAGACTGAAAAGCATCCAGGCTCCCCGGGGTCTTATTTATGACAGAAACGGGGTCCTGCTTGTTGATAACCGGCCGTCTTTTAACTTGAAAATAGTGCTTGAAGATGCAAGACCTCTGGAAAAAACAATTGATCAACTTGCCGTCCTCATTGATGTGCCTTATCAGGAACTGTGGGAAAAGATAAGTCAGTTTGAGAAAAGATCATACTATACACCCTTTGTGTTAAAGAAAAATTTATCAAGGGAGCAGCTTGCAGTTGTTGAGGCTCATAATTTTGACCTGCCCGGAATTATGATAGCAGTTGAACCACGTAGAAACTATATTTATAAAAAAAGTTTTTCCCACCTTTTAGGCTATATTGGTGAAATCAATAAAAAGGAGCTTGGTTCCAGGAAATATCCAGGGGTGGAATCAGGAGATTCCATTGGCAGATACGGGCTTGAAAAGAGTTTTGAAGAACTCCTCAGGGGTGTCAGGGGCGGCCGTCAGGTGGAAGTTGATGCCAATGGCAGGGTAATAAGGAATTTAAAGGATGTACATCCTGTTCCCGGGAAAAACCTTTATCTTACCGTGGATTTTGAATTGCAGAACACGGCGGAAACAATGCTCTCAGGAAAGGCCGGGGCAATAGTGGCCCTTGATCCTGCCAATGGTGAGGTGCTTGCAATGGCCAGTTCCCCCTCCTTTGATCAGAATGATTTTATTGGCGGTGTGTCCACGGCAAAATGGAAGGAATTAATTTCCGATCCGGATAAACCCATGATAAACAAGGCATTTCAAGGGGAATATCCTCCAGGTTCCATTTATAAGATTGTCAGTGCAATTGCTGCACTGGAGGAAAAATCCATAGATTCCAGTACAAAATTCATATGTCCGGGTCATTATAAGTATGGGAATCGTACCTATAGATGCTGGAGAAGAGGCGGACATGGCGAGGTTGATATTATTGACGCAATTGAACAGTCCTGTGATGTTTTTTTCTATCATGTTGGTGAAAAGGTAGGAGTTGATGTTCTGGCAAAGTATGCCCAGGGGTGCGGGCTTGCAAAAAAAACAGGGATTGTCCTTGGCAATGAACGCAAGGGTCTGATACCTACCTCCCGGTGGAAACTTAAACGTTTTGGAGAGCCATGGCAGGGGGGAGAGAATCTCTCCATTGCCATTGGACAGGGTTATGATCTGGTAACACCTCTTCAGATGGCGGTTTTGATTGCAGCCGTGGGTAATGGAGGTGTGCTCTATCAGCCCCAGGTTTTAAAATATGTTAAAAATTCAGATGGTGACATCATAAAAGAGCAGGCACCTGTAATTTCAGGGAGCCTGCCTGCAAGCGAGAAAACCCTTGCATTGATAAAAAAAGGACTTTTGAATGTGGTCAAGGGAAAAAGAGGCACTGCCAGAAGTGTTGGAATAAAAGGAGTTGACATAGCAGGTAAAACAGGTACAGCACAAGTGTTCGGCATCAAGGAAGGTGAAAAAATTGACGGTGACAAACTCCGGTACAGATTAAGGGATCATGCATGGTTTATATGCTATGCCCCTGCGGAAAAACCTGTGATTGCAGTTGCTGTACTGATTGAACATGGCCGTCACGGCTCCAGCGGTGCCGGGCCTGTGGCAAAAGCAGTTGTAAAAAAATATCTTGAAATACTGGAAGCGTCACAGGGAAAAGTTGAACCGGAACTGCAATAATGCAATGATGGATATTATAGGATTGACTGGAGGAAATAATGTTTGACAGGCGCCTTTTGGAAAATTTTGACTGGGGGCTGCTTTTATTGGTTTTTATCATTGCTTCAATAGGCCTTGTGATTTTATACAGTGCTCTGACAGCCGGCAATGTCCAGGAACTTCACCCTCTGTTCAAGAGACAGATAGGCTGGATGACTTTTGGTCTGATAATCATGGTAATAACTTTTCTTCTGGATTACAAATATTTTGATGAAGCATCCATTGTTATTTATCTTTTCTGTATTGCACTGCTTGTCACGGTATTTATCTCGGGCAAATATGTTGCAGGTTCAAAAAGATGGCTTGCCTTTGGCCCCTTTACAATGCAGCCATCTGAGATAATGAAGCTTGCTTTGATTATTATTTTAGCCTCACTTTATTCAAATTTAGTGTCTGAAGAGGGCCTGACTTTTAAAAAGCTCTGGAAACCTGCCCTTGTATGTATTGTGCCTTTTTTGTTAATTGCAAAACAGCCTGATCTGGGCACTGCCATGCTTCTGCTTCTGATAGCAGGCTCCATGACACTGTTTGTTAAAGTTGAAAAAAAAGTTCTGATTTCCTGTATTACACTGTGTCTGCTTGCCATTCCTCTATGTTGGTTTTTTCTGCTGAAAGAGTACCAGATAGAAAGAATATTGACTCTTTTTAACCCTGGCCGGGATCCTCTGGGAGCCGGGTACCATATAATTCAGTCAAAAATTGCCATAGGCTCGGGTATGCTCACGGGCAAAGGCTTTTTACAGGGCACACAAAACACACTTGCCTTTCTTCCGGAGCAGCACACTGATTTTATTGTTTCTGTCCTTGCCGAAGAGTGGGGATTTATGGGCTGTTTTTTTCTCTTATTCCTCTATTTTATTCTTTTAATCTGGGGGCTGAATATAGCATATGGATGCAGAAACATGTTCGGATCTATTCTGGCCTTTGGTGTAACCTGTATGATATTCTGGGAAATTTTTATTAACTTTGGAATGGTCATGGGACTTATGCCCGTGGTTGGTGTGCCTTTACCCCTTGTCAGTTACGGCGGCTCCTCGGTTATTACAAATATGCTGGGCCTGGGAATTTTAATGAATATAAGCATGCGTAAATATATTTCAAATTAATGAATAATTGGATTTTGTATATTGACAAATTTTTATTGGAATGTTACTCAAGTTTCGATTTAAGGTATTAAGGTGCTGTGCTTAATTCTTTAAGGCAGCCATTAAATATATAGATGAGGTAGGTAATATTCACAATTATTTAACGGCGGAGGAATCTTTATGATAACTGTTATTCCTGATGGATCGACCTTCATTCAGTTGATCAATTTTTTAGTTCTGCTGTGGATACTCAATCTGGTATTTTTTAAACCTGTTCGTAAAGTTCTTATTCAACGTAAAGAAACAATTGATGGCCTTGAGGAGGGGGTTGAAAAACTTGCCCAAGAGGTGGTTGAAAAGGACAATGCATTTAAGAATGGTTTAAAAGAGGCCAGGGCAAAAGGTTTGAAAGAGAAAGAAGCCTTTATTGAACAAGCATCCCAAGAAGAAAAAGAGATCATTGAGAAGATTAACAAACAGGCTCAGGCAAAACTTGCGGAGATTAAGGAGCAGGTTGCAAAGGAGACTGAGAAAGCCCGTGTTGAATTGGAAAACAACATTAAAAGTTATGCCAGGGAAATTGGTGAGAAGATCTTGGGGAGGGCTTGCTAATGAAATTATTTAAACCATTTGCCAGAATCAATGATAATTTTCTCAAGACCATTCTTTTTGTAGCAGTGATGCTTTTGTTCAGTGCAGTTGTATTTGCATCGGGCGGCCATGGTGGAGAACATGCTGCTCCGAAATCAGTATGGCATGATATTGATACCTGGAAAGTATTAAATTTTGCTATTCTTGCAATTTTTCTTTTTGTTGTTGCTAAAAAACCTGTAAAAGAGTTTTTTACTTCCCGTATCAAGGGAATTGAGAATGAACTTGCAGAACTGGAAAAGAAAAAGAGCGATGCACAAAAACAGATAGCAGAGTTTGAGGCAAAATTAAAGGATCTTGAGGGAGAGTCTCAAAAGATCATTGATGCCTATATAAAACAAGGCAAAGAGGCAAAAGAACGAATTCTTGCCCAGGCTGAAGAGGAAGCATCAAAGCTTGAGGATATGGCAAAACGCAATATTGAGATGGAGTTTAAAACCGCAAGAACCGAGTTGAAAAGAGATATAACTGAAAAAGCTATTTCAGAGGCTGAGAAAATTATTCAAAGCTCAATCTCTAAAGAAGATCAGGACAGGCTTGTTGGGGAATATCTTGAAAAGGTGGTGGCATAATGAAAAATTTAGTAGTTTCAAGGCGTTATGCCAAGGCATTGATACTTATCGGCAAAGAGGACGGAAAAGCAGAAGATTACAGGACAGAATGCAATACAGCAATTAAACTTTTTGATAACCATTCTGAACTTGAGATTGCTCTTACAAATCCTCTTTTTAACAAAAATGACAGAAAAAATGTTTTAAAAGCAATAACAGATAAAATTGGTTTTTCAGATATTATGAAATCATTTTTAACTTTATTGTTTGATAAAGGCAGGATTGGTTTTTTAAGAGATGTTGTAAGACTGTATAATGATTTTGCCGATGATCTTAAGGGCGTAGTACACGCTTCTCTGGTATCGGCAACTGAGTTGTCATCAGAGTCTGTTGAAAAAATTAAAGAAGCATTGCAGAAAAAAACCGGAAAGAATATTATTCTGGATGTTGAGCAGGATCCATCACTTATTGGTGGTGTTGTGACAAAAATAGGGGATCTTATGCTGGACGGTAGCGTAAAGACTCAACTTGCAAATATGAAAGAAACATTAAAAAGAGGTGAGGGTGTCTAATGGAAATTAAAGCTGAAGAAATAAGCCAGATTATAAAAGACCAGATAAAAGGTTTTGATAAAGATGTAGATCTTAGTGAAACAGGCGTTGTTCTTTCTTCTGGTGACGGTATTGCCCGTGTATACGGCCTGGAGAAAGTAAAAGCAATGGAGCTTGTTGAATTCCCGGGCGGAGTTCTGGGACTTGCTTTGAATCTTGAAGAAGACAATGTTGGTGTTGCTATCCTTGGTAATGATAAAGCCATTAAAGAAGGTGACATTGTTAAACGTACCGATCGTATCGCAGAAGTTCCTGTTGGTGAGGAGATACTGGGCAGGGTCGTTACAACAACAGGTGAGCCTGTTGACGGCAAGGGCCCCATAAATGCAAAAAAAACCATGCATATGGAACTGGTTGCCCCTGGTGTTATTGCAAGAAAATCTGTACATGAACCATGTTATACAGGAGCAAAGGCTGTCGACGGTATGACCCCTGTTGGCCGGGGCCAGCGTGAATTGATTATTGGTGACCGCCAGATTGGTAAGACTGCTGTCGCAGTTGATGCCATTATTGCCCAGAAAAATTCAGATATAAAATGTATTTATGTTGCCTGCGGCCAGAAAAAATCAACTGTTGCCCAGGTTGTTGCAGCCCTTGAAGAACATGGTGCCATGGAATATACAACAGTTGTCATCGCATCTGCATCAGAATCTGCTGCCATGCAGTATCTTGCACCCTATGCCGGATGTGCCATGGGCGAGTATTTCAGGGATAAAGGTGAACATGCTCTTATCATCTATGATGACCTTTCCAAACAGGCAGCTGCCTATCGTCAGGTTTCCCTGCTCTTAAGGCGGCCGCCGGGTCGTGAGGCTTTCCCCGGAGATATTTTTTATAACCATTCACGTCTCCTTGAAAGATCCGCAAAACTCAGTGATGATGAGGGTGCAGGCTCCCTTACAGCATTACCTATTATTGAAACCCAGGAAGGTGACGTGTCTGCATTTATTCCGACCAATGTTATTTCAATTACAGATGGCCAGATATTTCTTGATAAAGACCTTTTCTTTGCAGGTATCAGACCTGCCATTGATGTTGGTCTCTCTGTTTCCAGGGTTGGTGGTTCAGCCCAGGTAAAGGCCATGAAACAGGTCGCAGGTACATTGAGACTTGACCTTGCCCAATATCGTGAGCTTGAAGCCTTTGCAGCATTTGGTTCTGACCTTGATGAAGCAACCCAGAAACAACTGACCCGTGGTGAACGTCTTGTTGAACTGTTGAAACAGCCTCAGTTCAAGCCTCTTCCCATGGAGAAAATGGTTACTGCACTATATGCCGGAACCAAGGGTTATATTGATAAGTACCCCCGTGAAGCTGTTGCTAAATATGAAGAAGGTCTCTATCCGTTTATTGAAAACCGCTTCCCTGAGATTTTTTCAGGCCTTAAGGAGAAAGAGGAGATTACTGACGAGATAGAAGCTAAACTCAAAGAAGCTCTTGGAGCCTATGACGAGGAATTTTCAGCAAGCCTTTAGGTTTCTGATTTTTTCGTGATACTATTAACAAGAGACTTGAGAGGTAATTTATGGCAACACTAAAAGAAGTAAAAAGTAAAATAGGCAGTGTTAAAAAGACTAAACAGATCACCTCTGCCATGAAAATGGTTGCCACTTCCAGACTGCGGGGCGCACAGATGAGCATGGAAGCTTTTATGCCCTATGCATCAAAATTTGCTGAAGTCCTGGGAAGTATTGCAGGCAATGCTGCAAATGATGCAAGCCCGCTGCTTGTACCAAAGGAAGAGGTGAAAAACGTCGGTGTTATTCTATGTACATCAGACAGAGGACTCTGTGGTGGTTTTAACGTAAATTTAATAACTAAAGCTGAAAAATTTATTCAATCGGAACTTCAGGGAAAGGAAATTCTGTTCACCTGTTTTGGCAAAAGAGGCCGTGACTGGGTAAATAAATCTTCATATAAACTGGAAGATGCATATGTCGATATTGTTGGAGGTAAGATCGATTTCAGTGTGGCATCGTCCTCAGGACAGAAAATGATTGACAGTTTTCTTGACGGCGCAGTTGATGAAGTATATTTGATTTTCCCTGAGTTTATCAGCATGTCAAATCAGAAACCTGCTGTAAAACAGGTCTTACCTATTCCATCACTGGAAGAGGTGAAAGAAGGAGTACAGGACAGTGGAGAATCTTCTAGTCTTCCTGAACATATATGTGAACCTTCTTCTACTGCTCTGCTTGGTGAAATGCTGCCAAAGAATATTTTTATTCAGATATATGATGCGCTTTTGCAAACATCAACAAGTGAGCATGCTGCAAGAATGTCTGCCATGGAAAATGCAACAAAAGCATGTGAAGATATGATTGATGAGCTCCAGACAACATATAATAAGGCAAGACAGGCTGGCATTACAGCTGACCTTATGGATATTGTCGGTGGTGCAGAAGCACTTAACGGTTAATTATTTAAGTATATAAAAAATAATAGAACAGCTTTACAGGAGGATTAGATGGCTGAAAATATAGGAAAAATATCACAAGTACTTGGTGCTGTTGTTGATGTGGAGTTTGAACCGGGAAAACTCCCTGCAATTCTTACTGCTTTAACAGTAACTAACCCTACAATCGGTGATATGGAAGACAATCTGGTTATTGAGGTGGCACAGCATCTTGGTGATAACGTGGTTCGATGCATTGGCATGGATGTAACTGACGGTCTGCAGCGTGGAATGCCGGTAAAGGATACAGGAAGCCCCATTATGATGCCTGTTGGTGAAGCATCTCTGGGAAGAGTTCTAAATGTTGTTGGAAGACCTGTTGACGGGCTTGGCCCCATCAGCCAGGATAAAACACTTCCGATTCACAGGGAAGCCCCTTCATTTATTGAACAGGACACATCTGTGCGGGTTCTTGAGACTGGTATTAAGGTTATTGACCTTCTTGTTCCCTTTCCCCGTGGCGGTAAAATGGGCATGTTTGGTGGTGCAGGTGTAGGTAAGACAGTTATCATGATGGAAATGGTAAATAATATTGCCATGCAGCATGGTGGTATCTCAGTGTTTGGCGGTGTAGGTGAAAGAACACGTGAAGGTAATGACCTTTATCATGAGATGAAGGACTCAGGTGTTCTTCCAAAGTGTGCACTGGTTTACGGCCAGATGACAGAGCCTCCGGGAGCACGTGCAAGGGTTGCTCTTTCAGCTCTGACATGTGCAGAATACTTCCGTGATGTTGAAGGACAGGATGTGCTTTTGTTTATTGATAATATATTCCGTTTTACACAGGCCGGTGCAGAGGTTTCTGCTACACTCGGACGTATGCCTTCTGCTGTTGGTTATCAGCCAACTCTTGCAGTTGACATGGGTGAACTTCAGGAGAGGATCACATCAACTGATAAAGGTTCAATCACAGCGGTGCAATGTGTTTATGTGCCTGCCGATGACTTGACTGACCCTGCTCCTGCAACAACATTCGGACATCTTGACGGAACTGTTGTTCTTTCCCGTCAGATTGCAGAACTTGGTATATATCCAGCAGTTGATCCTCTGGATTCATCTTCCAGAATTCTTGATGCGGCTTATATTGGTGAAGAACATTATGAGGTGGCCCGTGTTGTTCAGCAGACCCTTCAAAAATATAAAGAACTTCAGGATATTATTGCAATCCTGGGTATGGATGAACTTTCCGATGAAGACAAGATTACAGTTCAGCGCGCAAGAAAACTTCAGAAATTTTTGTCGCAGCCTTTTCATGTTGCTGAAGTTTTCACAGGCACACCTGGAAAATTTGTTAAAGTTGAGGACACTGTGAGATCATTTAAAGAAATTATTGATGGAAAACATGATGATCTCCCGGAAAATGCTTTTTATATGGTAGGCTCCATTGAAGAAGCAAGAGCAAATGCTGAAAACGCATAAATCTAGGGGGATAAAATGGCTGAAAGTTTATTTCTTGAAGTAGTAACCCCTCAAAAGTCAGTTGTTAATGAGGAAGTGCAGAGTGTGGTTGCTCCGGGCTCTGAAGGTGAGTTTGGTGTTCTTAAGAACCATACTACTTTTCTTACCTCTCTGAAAATTGGAAGCTTGCGCTTTAAAGATACAGCTGGCAAGGAAAAATATGTTTTTATTAACCAGGGCTTTGCAGAGGTGCTGCCTGATAAGGTGACTGTGCTTGCAGAATCTGCCGAATTACAGGAAGATATTGATGTGGACCGTTGTGAACAGGCAAAAAAAAGAGCTGAAAAACGCCTTGCCGACAACTCGGAAAACATTGATCGTATAAGGGCAGAAGCCGCATTATTGCGGGCGGTTAAAAGGCTTGCAATGGTCAAAGTCTGAAAATGGTGAGTTTATTATAAAAACCATTTAAGTATTTGATTTTTAAAAAAGAAGAAGGGGATGCTTTTGATTGTGATGGAGCATCCCCTTTTTCAGCTTGGGGATCTGTATGGAAGAATCCATGGAAGATGTAAATGTGGCTGCTGTGATTCTTGCTGCCGGCCGGGGCACAAGAATGGAATCTGATCTGCCAAAGGTGCTGCACCGAATCAATTCCAGGAGCATGGTAACATATGTAATTGAGTGCGCAGAAAAAGTGGTTGGCCAGAATAATATCTATGTTGTCATCGGCCATATGGCTGAAAAAGTAAAAAAAGAGATAGATGGTAAGTTTATTGTTGAATATGCGCTTCAGAAAAATATGCATGGCACTGGAGATGCAGTAAGTGTAGCATTAAAAGGATTGAGTGGTGGTATTGAAACCGTTCTTGTATTAAACGGTGATGTGCCTTTTATAAAAAAAAGTACGCTTTTGAAGCTCATTGAGACCCATAAAAAGAGCCATAATTCAGTAACCATGCTTGCTGTTGAACTTGATGATCCCACAGGATATGGAAGAATCATCCAGAATAAAAAGGGCGATATCATCTGTATTAAAGAAGAGGCAGATGCAGACTTTGAAGAAAAAAAGGTTAAAAGAGTGAACTGTGGTGTCTATTGCTTTGATAGAAAATTTTTAGAGTATGCCATACCAAGGATAGAATCTGAAAATATTCAAAAAGAGTATTATCTGACAGATGTTCTGGAGATTGCCGCTGACAGAGGAGTAAAAACCGGCATGATTTCTCTGGATGACTGGCATGAAGTCATGGGTATAAATACAAGGGCTGAATTGGAAAAAGCAAGGGCGCTGTTCAAAAAAATAGACTTATAATTGTCTTGACTTAATTTTAAAATTTGAATTATAATCAAATCCAAGCTGATTATGTTATATTGAGATGATGAGATTGGATAATGATGAAATTTTTGAAAGTTTTTCAGCTTTTAAAAATTTGAAAAGTTAGATATACTGAAATTAGAAGAAGTTGATGATTTAAATGATTATGATTATCAGGCCCCTGCTAAGCTCGTGATTGTATGATGGCCTTTGTCCTAATGCTTAACAGGAAGGGAGTTCACACTGACACTGGTGAGCATGTTCCAGAGGATTTACTAAGGAAAAGCCTAAAGGTGTTATTGAAAGCCCGCTTTTGAACCAGTGGTTCAAAGCCTTAATCAACACGGCTGCATGCGGGGGTACTGACAAAATCTGCAAAATCTGATTTGTTTTCTAAGCTTTATTGATTTTCCTGTCAAACTTAATTATTCAATTTTATTTTCACGATTATTTTAAGTTCATATTTTAATACAGGTATTGTTTTAATATTTAAGTATTGAAATTGTTTATATAAATGTTATTTGGGAGATATATTTAATGAATTATGTGGCTTTGCTCGCATCGGTGATTGGTCTGTTAGCCGGGGCAGGTATTACATATTTAGTAACAAAAAACAGATTCCAAAAAAAAGATCTGGATATAAGAAACAAACAGATACGCATCCAGAGGGAAGCAGAAAATCAAGCTGAAAATTTATTGCGTGAAGCACGGCTTGAAGCTAAAGCAAGACTGCTTGAGATGAAAAGCGAGTTTGATGCTGAAACAGAAGAGACAAAACGGGAATTAAAGAAAGAAGCCCGCAGACTGTCCAAGAGAAGTGAAAAACTTGATAAACTGGAAGAAAGAATTTTAAAACGTGAGCAGGACATTACAAATAAAGAAAAGGAAGTTATTGCCAGGTTTGAGAATGCATCAAAAAAAGAGAGCAAATATGCAAAACTTTTGAATCAGATTAAAAAAGAGTTTGAAAGAGTATCTGGTTTAACATCGGAAGAGGCAAAAGATATACTGCTTGAAACCATGAAAGATGATGCAAAGCTTGAGAGTGCTAAATTCATTAAAAAGTTGATAAGTGAAGCAAAGGAGCAGGCTGACAAGGAAGCAAAAAAGATTTTATGTACAGCAATCCAGAGGTATGCAGGTGAATATGTTGCTGAAAGAACTGTTTCAGTTGTAAATCTTCCCGGTGATGAAATGAAGGGAAGGATTATTGGCCGGGAAGGCAGGAATATCAGAGCTATTGAAGCCGCAACCGGTGTGGATCTGATCATTGATGATACCCCGGAAGCAGTGATTCTGTCAGGATTTAACCCTGTTCGCAGGGAAGTTGCAAGACTCTCTCTGGAAAAATTGATAACCGATGGAAGAATTCATCCTGCACGTATTGAAGATATGGTCCAAAGGGTTACAAAGGAGGTTGATGCAACCATAAAAGAGGCTGGAGAACAGGCTGCCTTTGATCTTGGTGTACATGGAATAAATCCTGAGTTGATAAAAATACTTGGCAAATTGAAATTTCGTACAAGTTATGCACATAATGTTCTACAGCATTCCATTGAAGTTGCTTTTCTATGCGGTACCATTGCAGCCGAGCTTGGCTTGAATATAAAACTTGCCAAACGCATGGGATTGCTCCACGATATTGGAAAGGCAGTGGATTATGAGGTTGACGGAGCCCATGCAATCATAGGAAGTAATCTTGCAAAAAAATATGGAGAAGAGAAAAATATAATAAATGCCATTGCAGCACACCATGAAGATAAAATGCCGGAAAGTGTCTATGACTATATTGTCCAGGCTGCTGATGCTCTTTCCGGAGCAAGACCGGGTGCAAGAAAAGAGAGTCTTGAAAATTATGTTAAGAGACTTGAAGACCTTGAAAATATTGCAAACTCCTTTGATGGTGTAATCAATACCTATGCTATCCAGGCTGGCAGGGAAGTACGTGTTATTGTGGAGAGTGATAAGATATCTGATGACCGTGCATTGATCATGGCCAAGGAGATAGCAGAACAGATAGATGAGAATGTCACATTCCCTGGCCAGGTTAAGGTCGTTGTTATCCGGGAAACAAGGGCAGTGGAATATACAAAATAGATAAAGGATTACCAAAGATGAACGCTCTTGATATTTTACGCAGCCGTGGTTTTGTTGACAATGTTACACATGAAGATGAATTGCAGGATTATTTATCCCGGAAGAATATAACGTGCTATATCGGATTTGACCCAACAGCGGACAGCCTCCATGTGGGAAGTCTGGTACCCCTTATGGCCCTTGCAAACATGCAGAAGTGCGGACATAGACCTATTGGGCTTATAGGTGGCGGGACCGGTTTAATCGGTGATCCAAGCGGCAAGACTGAAATGCGGAAAATCATCACCCATGAAAAACTGGAAGAAAATAAAAAAGGCCTTAAAAAACAGATTGAAAGATTCCTTGATTTTAAAGATGACAGGGCATTGTTACTGGATAATGCAGAGTGGCTGACCGGGCTGGAGTATATTCCATTTTTACGTGATATAGGGAGACATTTCAGTGTAAACAGGATGATTAAGGCAGAGGGCTACAGGACACGTCTTGATTCTGAAGACGGCCTTAATTTCATCGAATTTAATTATATGCTGCTGCAGTCTTATGATTTTATGCAGCTTGCTAAAGAATATGACTGTCTTTTGCAAATGGGCGGGAGTGACCAGTGGGGGAATATTGTCTCAGGTATTGACCTTGTAAGGCGGACAATCAACAAGCAGGCCTTTGGTATAACTTTCCCATTAATTACAACCAGCAGTGGTATTAAAATGGGGAAAACCCATAAGGGCGCAGTGTGGCTTGATCCAAAACGGACTTCACCCTATGATTATTATCAATATTGGGTTAACAGCGATGATGCTGATGTTCAAAAGTTTTTAGCCCTGTTTACTTTTTTACCCATGGAAGAGATAGAAAAGGTTGGAAAACTTGAAGGTGCTGAACTGAATAGAGCCAAGGCAATACTCGCCTTTGAAACAACCGTTATAGTGCATGGCAGAAAAGAAGCTTTAAAGGCGTTTCAGGCTGCAGCTTCAATATTTGGAGAGTTTGAGATACCAGAAAACATTTTAAGGTCAAGCACAATCCCAAGGGAAAATCATGGTGGCTCAGATGGGTCTTTACCGGGTATTGAGGTGAAAAAAGAGCGTATGGACCAGGGAATCAAGGTGATTGATCTGTTTGTAGAAACATCGCTTTGCAGTTCTAAAAGCGAGGCAAAAAGATTGATCAAACAGGGTGGAGGATATATTAATAATATCAGAATTGAATCCATTGATAAAAAACTGTTTACCCAGGATTTTAAAGGGAGTGAATTTTTATTACGGGCAGGAAAGAAAAAATACCATAAAATTATTTTAATTTAACCTTAAATATTAATTGACAAATGTTGGAAACAAGTGTATAAATGGCGGGTTTTGTTTATTACACAACTTGTTTTATTGTTCTTTGAAAATTGGTCAGTGAGAAGAAGAAGCGGGTCAACAAGAGAAGTAAAGAGTTTTAAAGAAATAAAGCTAGATTAGCTTAACAGCTTATAT
>CAZQJS010000066.1:0-17123 GCA_964593725.1 uncultured Desulfobacterales bacterium | reverse complement strand
CTCTTATTCCTTTCAACTTTATAACCTGGGCAGGGGCAACCAGGCTGAAACCTGATCGGATTTGGTTCCAGAATTCTTTGTGTGAACTGAAGTCTGCCCGGCATTTCTGGTAAAGCAAAATAGAGCTTGAATTTAATACTACCTTGGCAGGGATCTTCAATTTGAAGAAACCGTTTTGACAATATCTTTCTCAGAGCTGAAAACCTTATCAATACTTTTAAAAAATAACCACCAAGAATTGCTGTTATTTTAACTTGCAGAAAAAAACCCAAGGCTATATAAGATTCATATAAAAAATAATATTGCAAAAAGCCTTTAATTGAAAAAGAAGGGAGCAAAAATGAACAGATTATTCGGCGTTATAAGCCTTATACTATTTGCCATTGTGCTTGCCCTGGGAGCATTTGCCATTGCACAATCCTCACCTGCCACTGCCATGGTGTATATTTTAATCATACTGTTTTTCACATTATTAATTATCTATTCGTTCTGTACAAAGTGTCAGTGCAGGCACCATTCATGTGGACATGTACTGCCTGGGAAGCTTGCCGGGATGCTGCCTGAGAGGGAGCAGACAAACTACTCTTTTATGGATATTTTTATAACTTTTTTTTCCCTGATTATTATATTGGCCTTTCCCCAGCCCTGGCTTTATGGCAATAAATATCTCTTTTTCTGTTTCTGGATTATTATGGCCATTGGAGGAGCTTTGGTCACCTTTTTTGTCTGCAGTAAATGTGAAAATAAAAAATGTCCTGTGTGCAGGAAAAAAACATGATCAAAGGATTAAATTTCCGGCAGCAGAGCCTGCAGCATGGGCAAAGTCTTCCGGATAATGACCATTTATCCATCTTAAATGTGCTTCACTCAATGCCCCCGGTGCCATGGGAAGTTTGGGCAGGAAAAAATAGATCATGTTCTGGTCGTGCCCATGATGTAAGTCAAAACGTTTGGAAATCTCAATGGAAGTAACCATTCTTGCACCCAGAGAGTCAAGGCTTTTAATGCTTATCAATATTGCCCTGTCCAGGGATCTGCGCATCTCAATATCTGCTTCCAGAACATTGCCGCACTTTTTTTTGGGCATCAGTTGAAGTTCAAACTGGGATGTCTGTGCCTTGGGCACAAACAAAATAACATTCCCATCTTCAAAAACCGTCAAAGAGCTTTCCATGGAAGGATCCTTGTCAATCCTTGAATTATGATTAATGGCAGCAAGATAGTTTTCAAAAAAACCTTTTCCTGTTTTATGTCTGTACTCGTCAACAAATTTCTCAACCAGGTCACCGGATGAATAGGAGGGGATCTGATTTATACAGCTTTTGTCATCACCATTTACAGCATACTTTGGAATCATGGCATACTGCTGATGTATCTGTTGATGGGAGGCATGGAGATTGTAATCTGAATGGCTGTATCCAAACCCATAATTCCACCCCCAGAGAGATCTGTTAAATTTAAGCTTTTCCGGATTCCTGGATAGTTTCTCAATTATCCTTAACCGTAATTCTTCAAGCTTTGAATCTGACAGAGCTGCTTTCCGGCCTTGAGATGACTGCCTGTTTTCTATTCCAAGCTGCTCTGCAAGCCTTAAATATGTGCGCTGGTAATAAAGGCGGCGTAATCCTTCCATATCTTTCAATAAAAGGTCTTTAATATTATATCTGATGGAATTATTTGCCATGTTTGCAGCAAAGTGTCCCCAGGGAATATATGAATTCCGTCTCAGATATTCAAACACATGACTGTTTTCAGCATTATCATGGAAATCTCCAACTATCTCGCTTGTACCCTGGATGCCCGGAACAAGGACCATGGCATTTTTATAGTCATCAGGAAGATGCTGGTTATTGGCAATAATCTCATAGAGCATATGATCATTGATATCCGGAATGGTCTCTCCATTGTCCCTTTTTTTAAATAATATGCCCTTTGGATTACTGGCACCATTATCATATAGAAAGGTGCAGACCATCTCTGCAAGGGCAGTAAGCTCTGAAGGGTCAGTGGAAGACTCTGCAACTGCAATGAGAATCGGACGTGGAAGTACTCCAAAAAGCTCTTTTATATTTCCAGGTGATAATTTACTCTTTTTAAGCCATTTTTCAACACTGCTTTTAAAGGAAAAGGCTTCACGCCTTTTTATTTTAATATTTTCAGGTAAAATTTTGTTCTTATCTGCCCACCTGGAGTTAATATATGTCACGCCCCTGAAGGGAAAAGGATTTGGAATCTCATAAATCACATCACCATTTTCCTCTTTAACATCAGTTGCAGGAAAATTGACACTGTTAAATATTTCCGTGTTGTCCGGAAGCCTTCCCAGTGCTTCAATAAAATCTTTCTGCCGTAAATTTGCTATATTGAAACAGGGTCTGTGTACTCCATGTATAAATCTCCCTTCAGGAGATACACATGTACCCGGGAAATTGTTATCTTTTCTGCCCTTATTTGATAATGCCATACTCAGACCTCAAACAGTATTCTGCCTGTATTTTCAGTGGAATACCCGCCCAGGGCATTGACCCTTTGCTTGAACTGTTCAGTTCTTATGGTTTCAAGCAGTGCCTGGATTTTATCTGTGTTAAAAAATCTTTCCGGGATTACAAGGTCATACTCTTCCGTGATAACAGGGATAAAATCCAGGTCAAGGGCAATTGCCGCGGCATTTATGCCAAGCCCTGCATCTGCCCTGCCCGAAAGCACATCAACTGCCACAGACATGTGGGTATACTCTTCATTTTCATAACCATTAATCTTATCAGATGGTATTCCAAGTTTTTCCAGTTTATAATCAAGGAGGATTCTGGTACCTGCACCAGCCTGGCGGTTTATAAAAACAATCTCCTCTCTTTTAAGATCTTCAAGCCCTTTTATGTTTTCAGGGTTGTTCTTTGCAATTATCAAACCCTGATCCCGCATGACAAGATTTACAAGTTTAATCTTCTCATCTTTCAGATATTTTTTAATATAGGAGATATTATAGGAACCATCTTCCGGGTCAAGCAGGTGGGCACCTGCCAGGTGACAAACGCCTTTTTTTATGGCCATGAGTCCACCCATGCTTCCCACATGGCTTGAGGATATGCTGAAATCCTTATTATCTTTTCTTATCTGGTCTGCAAGCAGATCAAGTGTATTGTCATGGGATCCTGTGATAACTATTGTTTTTTCTATTTCATCCAGAGGTTTTAACAGCTTTGCTTCAATCTCCTGGGTCTGGAGAACGCCCTCGCTGTCTGCCGGTATTCTGATAATACCGTCGGCTTCGGTCAATGTTGTTATGCTCCCGGAACCCCTTGGCAGCTGGGATGCTATAAACCTGCCATCCACAGATCCGATTTTAACCCGTATGAACTCTTCCTGGCCAAGTTTGGAAGCAATTTTTCTTCCGGGTTTAACCATGACGCTGTTTCTTTTTTCAATTCTGAACTTCTGGCACCCGGCAAGCAGGGGACCTGCAAACTGTTCAAAGGCAACAATTGCCGAAACAGGATATCCCGGAATCCCGAACACAGGTGTATCAGAAACTTTTCCAAAAAGCACAGGCTTGCCCGGCATCATTGTCACACCATGGACATAAACTTCACCAAGCTCTGAAATCACAGGTTTTGCAAAATCCATGGACCCTGCAGAAGAGCCGCCGATTATCATTACCATATGGTAACGGGTATTCAGGGCTGCCTCCTTTACAGCAGCTTTGATTGTTTCAAGGTCATCCCTGAGCATTGCGTGGCATTCAAAATCCGCGCCATACCTTTTACAAAGGTTGCCAAGCACTGTGGAATTGGACTCAATCACATCTCCAGGAGCCAGAATTTCGGTGCTGATATCCTGCCACTGCTTTAATTCCGATCCAGTGGGAATTATCAACACCCTGGGCCTTTTATACACCTTAAGGTGGAAAATACCCCCTGAAAGAAGGGCTCCCATGGAATATGCATCGATTTTATGCCCCCGGGGAAAGAGAAGTTCTGTTGCCACAATATCTTCACCCATCTTCCTTACATGCTGCCATGGAAATACAGGGGCTTCAATCTCCAGAGTCCTGCCATCAATATCATTAAGATTCTCTATCATAATGACTGCATTGGTATGTTCAGGCATAACATGGCCTGTATTCACCCAGAAAGCATCCCTGTCAACAACCAGTTTTTTAGGGGAATCAGGGTTTGCACCAAAGGTGGCTTTTGCGTCCACGGCAACTCCATCCATGGCTGCGGCATGGAAATTGGGCGATGAAGTCATTGCAAATACCGGTTCTGCAAGAACTCTTTCAAAAGCATCAATGGAATTTATGGTTTCAACGGGCATGGTAAGATCTTTAAAATTATCAAAAAGAATCTTTTGAGCCTGGTCAATACTCTGCATGTCAAGGTATACATTTCGCTTCATTTTTTTGTCCTGTTCGTATTCTAGAGAAGAATTATGTCAACAATACTTCCCTTTTCAATCCCTTCCACGTTCTCACCAATCTCAAGAAGGCCATCAGCCAGAACCATGGTCTTTATCAGGCCAGATTTTCCAAGAACCGGCTCAGCCAGCAGTTGATCATCTTTTTTTTCAAGTCGTATCCTGACAAAATCCCTGCGGCCCTGGGCAGATGCCACATTACGTGAAAGTTTTGCTGAAATTTTTATTTTACTTTCAAAAACATTACTTTTACCCTTAAGCCTGTTTAAAAAAGGCAGTACAACAACTTTAAACACAACCATGGCTGAAACAACCTGGCCTGGCAGTCCCCACAACGGTTTATTTCCGGATTTTGCAAAAATTGTTGGTTTTCCAGGACTTATGGAGATGCCATGGGCCAGGATTTCAGAATTCTCAATCCTGTTTATCACATCAATTGTATAATCCCTTGCCCCCACAGAGCTTCCTCCGGAAATAATAACCATGTCACACTCTTCAAAGGCTTTTTTATATGCCATGAACAATGCTTCCGGATCATCTTTAATAATACCATAGAGGCGTGGAATACTTTCTGCCTGTCTTACAAAGCCTGCAAGGGCATAGGAGTTGATGTCCCGTATCTCTCCCGGGTTCGGTGTTTCCGTTATATCAACAATCTCATCTCCTGTGGATATTATTCCCACAACAGGTTTTTTATAAACAATAAGCTCAGGGTGCCCAAGGGCTGCTGCAAGGCCGATTTCAGGAGGTCTGAGCACCAGCCCTTTTTTAAGCACAACCTCACCCCGGGCAAAATCCTCAGACGAGTCAATCACATTCTGGAGGGGTGCAACACTTTTATAGATCTCAATTGAGCTTTCATCAACGGTTTCAGTGTGCTCCACCATGACAACACTGTCTGCGCCCTCAGGAAGCATGCCCCCCGTTGATATACCTGCTGCAGATCCCGGTCCAAGGGAAAAATCAGGTGTCTTACCCATCCTGATTTCCCCTGCTATTTCAAGCCATGAAGGGTTTGCTTCGGTTGCACCAAAGGTTGATTTTGAAGAGACAGCATAACCATCCATGGTGGACCTTCTAAAGCCGGGTATATCAACAGAGGCTGTAATATCTTCAGAGAGCACTCTGGATGAAGCATCAAGAATGGATACGGTCTCCTTGTCCATGCATGAAAACCGGGTCAGGTTCCCCATGACCCAATCAAGGGTTTTTACATTAAAAAAATGATCCATTATAATATATCTTTCAAGCGCTGCATTGCTTCTTCAACATTTTCACGACTGTTAAAAGCACTGATTCTTATATATTTATCACCACACCTTCCAAATCCTGCCCCGGGAGTGCACACAACAGCAGCCTTTGAAAGAAGAACCTGGAAAAATTCCCAGGAATCCCTTCCTTTGCCATCTATCCATATATATGGCGAGCTTTTACCGCCCACATATTCGTAACCCAGTGAATCCATGGCATTTGTTATTATGTCTGCATTTCCAAGATAGTATGAAATAAGTTCCCTTGTCTCCTTTTGTCCCTGATCTGAATAGACCGCATGGGCAGCCTTCTGGACCGGATAGGAGACGCCATTGAATTTTGTACTCTGCCTCCTGCTCCACAATGAATGCAGAAATATCCTGTCATTTTCAGCATTGTATGCCACGCACTCCTTTGGAACAATTGTGCAGGCACATCTTGTTCCTGTAAACCCTGCGGTCTTGGAAAAACTTCTGAATTCAACAGCAACCTCTTTTGCTCCCTGGATCTCAAAAATTGAATGGGGGGAATCATCCCTGATAAATGATTCATAGGCCGCATCAAACAGAATCAGGGATCTGTTCTGCCTTGCATAATCAACCCATTGTTTTAAATACTCTTTTGATGCTGTAGTACCAACCGGATTATTGGGAAAGCAAAGGTAAATAAGATCAAATTTTTCATGGGGTATTTCCGGCATAAAACCGTTCTCTTTTGTGCATTCAAGATAGTTTATCCCTTTATATCTGCCATTGTCATACTCTCCTGTTCTTCCGGCCATGACATTAGAGTCAAGATAGACAGGGTAAACAGGGTCAGGGATTGCAATTTTAATATCCAGACTGAAAAGCTCCTGAAAATTTGCAGTATCACATTTTGAGCCATCACTTATAAATATTTCATCCGGGCTGATATCAGCTCCTCTTTTCTGAAAATCATGGCGGCTGACAGCTTCCCGTAAAAAAGCATACCCTTCTGAAGGACCATATCCACGAAAGGTTTCCTCCTTTGCCATCTCATCCACTCCCTGGTGAAATGCCTGGATACAGGCATTTGGAAGGGGTTTGGTAACATCTCCTATCCCAAGCTTGATCACTTTTTTATCTGGATTTTCATTTTGAAAGATCTGTACCTTTTCGGCGATATCTGCAAAAAGGTAAGATGCCTGTAATTTACTGTAATTTTTATTAATTCTTATCATATACTGATCCTTGCTATTGTGATTATCTCTATTTTAAATACCAGTTCATAAAAATAACACATAATTGAATTTTTAAAAGCTTTTTTAAAATATTTAATTTAAGAATTAATCAGTTGCTTGTGAAATTATTCTTTTAAGGTAGGGTGGAAGTAAGTCATATACATCAGTGGGATTTTTCACACTTCGGTTGGCATCCACCTGAAAAGCTTCATCAATATCTCCTGCTCCTGCATCCACAGGGTCGGGTTTTTTTGCAAGGGGTATCTGGTTTTTATCTGTAAACGGCAGAATCAAAGGCCCTTCACTGTGAAGAACATAGGCAAGCTGTCCGTTTTTCAGAAACACTATACTTCCCGGCGGGTATATCCCGATGCTTTTTACAAAGGAGTGGAGAATGAGCTGAAGAAGTCTGTCTTTCTGGGCATAGGTCCTGAACAGGTCGGTTACCACATTGATCTGGTTAAAGGCCTCTTTATAGGAGCGTTTTGAGGTCATGGCATCAAATATATCAGCAAGTTTACAGATTTTTACATAAACAGGAATCTTGTAGAATTTACTATCTTCAGGATAACACCTCTCCTCGTTTTCAAAAAGAGGGCCATGGTGATATTTTATGATATTTTTCAAATATGAATTCTTAAGTCCATTCTCTTCAAGGATAAAAGTTCCATACTCAAAGGAGTGTTTTTTTACCTCTTCAAACTCCTTTTCATTGAGTTTACCCTGTTTATTGAGAATCTCCT
This sequence comes from uncultured Desulfobacterales bacterium, assembly GCA_964593725.1. Classification (GTDB taxonomy): domain Bacteria; phylum Desulfobacterota; class Desulfobacteria; order Desulfobacterales; family Desulfobacteraceae; genus JAIOSM01. Next base: position 9,515 of record CAZQJS010000066.1, on the reverse strand, counting down.
CGGAGACCATCACTTTGCCGATATCATGGAGAAAAAACCCAAGGGAGATATCTTTAAGGTCATCTTCCTGATAGAGTATAAAACTGTCAATGGTTTTATCATTTTCCCTGGGAAATAATTCCAGGGCCTTCTGGTTGCCTGATCTTAAAAATTCATTTACAAATGCACTGAACTGCTTATTAAAACGATTTATTATTGCGGTTCCAATGGCACAGACATTTACTGAATGATTATAAAGATAGTCATCATAGGAAAACAATTCTTTGGTTAAAAAGGCAAAGGCATTATCTGTCTGTGTTAAAAAATTAACAAGATCAGAAACATTACTCTCAACTTCTGCATAGTCAAACCTGCCGCCTGTCTCTCTTATATCTTCAAGAACTTTTTTAACATTTTCCTTTGCTTCAAGATATTTTACAGAAGCACTTTTCTTGATCTCTTCTATTTCATAGAGTTTTTTCTCTATTTCGCCGGCCAGGGGGTTAAAGGAGGGAGTTTCATCCCCTGGTGCTTCCTGAACAGCAGAACCGTCAGACTCAATCCCACCGCCGGGATCAAAGCTTATGTGATTACCATTCTTATCCCATATGCCGCTGTTTTCGTCGGAATTGATCGTTATTGAAGTGACCCCGTTGTCTTTGATAACTTCAAGAATTTTTGTTGTTTCCACAAGAAAATCCTTATCCAGAAGAAGAGTTCCCCTGGCATTATATACATCAATACCGGTTTTAACACGGCCTCCATTGGAAACAATGCGAATCAGATCATTAATACTGAGGCGGCTGCTTACCATTTATCCTCCTGCCCTTCTGCCCGGGAAAAATTCCATGCTGCCTTTGCAAGGGTAACAAACTCTTCAACATTAACAGTTTCTCCCCTTCGTACAGAATCTATTCCTGCTATTTTTAAAATCGTATCAGCCTCTTCCCTGCTAATTGATAGATCCTCTCCGGCCAGTGAATTTTTCAATGTTTTTCTCCGTTTGGAAAATGCTGCCTTGATAACTGTAAAGAGGAATTTTTCTTTTTCACGGGAACACTCTTTTTTTTCAAAAAACAAAACTTCAATTACCCTTGATTGTATGGCAGGTTTTGGGAAAAAAAGGTTGGGTTTAATATCTGCAACCGGCGTAACAGCCGAGCAATACTGCATTACAGCAGACAATCGGCTGTAATTTTTCCCCCCCGGCACTGCAGTGATTCTGTTGGCAAGCTCCAACTGAAACATAAGATATGCCCTTTTAATAAACCTACGTTTTTCAACAAGTCTGAAAAGTATCTGCGATGATATATTATAAGGAAGATTTCCAAGTATTACAAGTTTTTTTCCTTCTGCCTGTACAATTTTTTCAATATCCAGCTTTATTATATCCTTACACATAATTTCAACATTGGTCTGTCCTGATCTGTCTATTTCTCCTTGAAGCAGGTCTATCAGGCGGCAATCCTTTTCCACGGCATACACTTTTTCTGCATTTTCTGCAGCTTCAATGGTTAAAGCTCCCAGGCCGGAACCTATCTCCAAGACTATATCATCCTTTGTAATACCTGTTTTTTTTATGATCTTCCGGGCTGTCTCTTTGCAGTTTAAAAAATTCTGCCCAAAATCTTTTCTTGGAAAAATATCATTCTTTCGTAAAAGTCTGGAAGGTAAGGTCATATTTTCTTCCTTTTTTGTTTTATCTTCTTTCCTGCAGCCCTGACTCCGAGAACAAATTGTTTTGTAATAAAATATGAAAAAACACTGGATGGAATTCCAAGCACGACACCTCCCAGGAGCATGGCACCAAAAACTTTTAACTGAGTCCCTGCAAAATCAGCAAAAGATATTATTTTATCATAAAAACCAATATCCTGTTTTACAATTTCAATGAGGATAGTTACACTCTGCTCAGCATCAAGGGTTCCGCCCAAAAGAAAATTGCCGGTTTTATAACATGTATAGTAGATAAAAACCATGGCAAAGGGATTGCAGATCAGTGTGCCAAGGAGAGCTGCCGGGCGGCTGCCCTTAAAAACATATGCCATTGCTAAAGCAAGAATGGTATGAAAGGGTATTGTCGGGGTTATTGCCACAAAAACACCAATTGCCATACCCATGGCAATAAAATGGGGATCCCCCTGGAGGGTCTTGAGTTTTTCAATAAATTTTGTTCTTTTTTTAATTTTCATGGAATTACTACTTGACTTTCTTTTACTATTTAAGTTAAAGATATAAATATACTTCAATAGTAGAGATTGTTCAACTGGTATTATTTTGAATTAATAAAAGCATAAAGAAAAGCATATTAGATAATTGGGTACAGGTTTTACTATGCTGCCATGAACAATCATTGCCCGTACCCGCTAAATTTTTATGGAGGATTATCATGGGAGATCATTCTGGACAAGGTATTAATTGGGATGGATTTATCAGATCTTTTTTTAACAGATTTGACCTGCCTTCCGGAAGCCAGGTCAGGGACCTTAACAACAGGCTGGATAAACTGGAAGGCCTCTTTTTCCAGCGGTATACAGATACAAGATATTATAGACGCAGGAGCAGGAAAAAAACCAAGAGCGCTTCTTCCGAGGTCCTTGAGTTTATTGAAAAATACCCTGAAGGTGTCAGCTTTAAAGAGATCAAGAAAAATATCATGTTTAATGATAAAAAATTACGAAATATCATATACCGCCTGGATAAAATCAAAAAAATAGAAAAAGTAAAACGCGGTGTTTACAAATTAATTTAACAACCTGTTCTACCTTTAGGAATATTTTGTATGGAAAAAAATGACCGTATCCACGGATATGTAGTAAAACGTGTTGAAAATCTTAAAGGATTGGATTCTCTCCTGATTCATCTTGAACATGAAGCAACCGGGGCAAGGCATATACACATAAAAAATAAAGATAAAGAAAATACGTTTGCAGTACTGTTCAGGACAGTACCTGAGGATTCAACCGGAGTTGCCCATATTCTTGAACATACTGTCCTGTGCGGTTCAGAAAAATTCAATGTAAAAGACCCTTTTTTTTCTATGCTCAAAAGGGGCTTGTCCACCTTTATGAATGCCTTCACATCTTCAGACTGGACAATGTATCCCTTCAGCACACAAAACATGAAGGATTACTATAACCTTGCCGATGTTTATCTTGATGCAGTATTTTTCCCGAAACTTGACGAACTCAGCTTTAAGCAGGAGGGGCACCGGCTGGAACTTGTTACTGATAAAGATGAGCAGGAGCTTGTCTATAAAGGTGTTGTATACAATGAAATGAAAGGAGCAATGTCTTCTCCTTCTGAAATACTTGGACGTTCTTTGCTGAAAGCTCTGTATCCTGAGACAACATACAGCAACAATTCCGGAGGCGAGCCATCGGAAATTCCAAAGCTCACCCATGGAGATCTTCTGGCTTTTCATTCAAAATTCTATCACCCGTCCAATGCTTTTTTCTATACCTATGGTTCCCTTGAATTAGAGGAGCACCTGAAATTCATTGATGGAAAAGTCCTCTCTGGATTTGAAAAAAAAGAGATGGATACGACAATTCCTCCCCAGCCAAGGTGGGATAACCCAAGGAAGGTCAGATGTTCCTATCCCCTTTCACGGGATAAAAACTCAGACAAAAAATTTCAGGCTTGTGTTGCGTGGCTCATGGCTGACATAACAGATTTTTTTGAAGTCCTTGTCCTGGTTGTTTTGGAGCAGATACTGCTAAGCAATGCAGCATCTCCTTTGAGAAAAGCATTGATTGACTCATCCCTGGGATCTGATTTAAGCGATGGCACAGGTTTTGACCCGGATATGAGGGATACAATGTTTGCCTGCGGCCTCAAGGATGTTACAGAGGATTCCATTGAAAAAATTGAAAAAATTATTTTTTCGACCCTTGAAAACATTGTGTCCAGAGGTATAGATAAAAATCTTATTGATTCGGCAATCCACCAGATAGAATTTTCAAGGAAAGAGAAGACAAACACCCCATATCCCTTTGGCATCAAACTGTTTCTCTCCTTTGCAGGAACATGGCTCCATAATGGTGATCCTGTAAACTGTATTGAATTTGATAAGGATCTTGAGAAATTAAAGTTAAAAATAAGCCAGGGGCCTTTCCTGGAAAATAAGATCAAAGAGTATTTTATTGATAATAATCACAAAGTTCTTTTCACCCTTGTTCCAGACCATGAAATGGAACAGAGAAATACAGAACGCACAAGAAAAGAGCTTGCTTTGATCTTTGAAAAACTCAAAAAGGAAAAAACAGGCAGAACCATTGAAAAAATAATCCAGGATGCTGAAAATCTGAAGAAACTTCAGGAATCAGAGGAAGATGTATCCTCTCTGCCATGCCTTCAATTGAGTGATGTGCCGCCGGAAATTGAAAAAATAACACCAGATAAAATAAACTGTGTCAGTGACCTTGTATGTTATGAAAAACCGACTTCCGGAATCTTATATTTTACATGCCCCGTTGACATTGGCAATATCACAAAAAAGCTCACACCATTTATTCCATTTTTCAGCAAAGCATTTATTAATTCAGGTACAAAAAAGAGAAATTATGCAAAGATGGCTGAATTAATGAACCTTTACACAGGCAGTATTTCAATTTCACCCTTTGTGGGAACAAGGTTTTCAAAGGATGCTGATTTCATATCATTTCTTTCACTGCAGGGAAAGGCACTGGACAGAAATGTTGAAAAACTTTTTGAAATAATACAGGAATTCATACAATATGCAGACTTTTCCGATACCCAGAGACTTAAACAACTTTTATACCAGTCAAAAGCACAGCTTGAATCCTCAATTGTGGGTAACGGCCACAGATATGCGATATTGCTTGCATCAAGGAATTTAACCCATGGCTCTAAAATAAATGAAATCTGGAGTGGTATTACCCAATACCAATTCATTAAGGCCCTGATTAAAAAAATAGAAAACAGGAAATATGACTTTGAAAAGCTATCCTCTGATCTTAATAATATATCAGAATCAGTGTTCAGGAAAAATAATCTGACTCCTGCTGCCATAGGAAAAAAAGAGTCCATTATAAAAGCTGAAAAAAAATTAAAAGGGATAAAGAAAATATTGACCGTGAATAATGACGGGGCTAATAAAACAATTCCCTTTGACAAGGATAAAACAGTGCCCAAGGAAGGCTGGGCAACAGACACGTCTGTATCATTTACTGCCCAGTCCTTTAAAACCGTGCCCATAATCCATGGAGACTCACCAAGCCTTGCCATAATAAGCAGACTTTTGAGATCATTATACCTGCACAGGGAAATAAGAGAAAAGGGAGGGGCCTATGGAGGCTTTGCCCTTTATAACTCGGAAAATGGAATATTCTCATTTGCCTCCTACCGTGATCCCAATATAGAAAGAACCTTAAACATCTACAAAAAAAGCTGTGACTTTATCAGGCAGCCAGACTCATATTCCAGAGATGATATTAAAGAGGCGATCCTCCAGGTCTGTGCTGATATTGATAAGCCTGAAACTCCGGGCCCCGCATCAATCAATGCTTTTTACAGAACCATTGTGGGCCTTTCAGATGAGATCCGTGAAAATTTTAAACAGAACCTGCTAAAGGTGACAAAGGAGAAAATAAAAAACACAGCAGATAAATATTTTGACTTGCATGACACCATGGATAAGGGCACTGTTGTGATTTCAAATAAACAGCTCCTTGAAAAAACAAACCAGGTCCTTGTGGAAAAGGGTATCAACCCCCTTGAAATAAATATGATTTAAACCGGATATTATATATCCATGTGAATTTCAAATATTTACTGAAAAAGGTCTTGAAAAGCATCAAGACCTTTTTATTGTCTGGTAGGCACGAGCAGGCTTGAACTGCTGACTTCTACCGTGTCGAGGTAGCGCTCTACCAACTGAGCTACGCGCCTTTAAAATCACAAAATAAATAACATTTCAAATTTAATCTGTCAATATACCAAAACTGGTTCAACCATTATTTAAACTTTTCAATGCCGGAAAAATCCCTGTCCATATCAAAATGGTTCAGAACATCATGGTCATCATCAGTTAACTCTTCCATTACCATCCTTGAGAGCAGCTCTCCCAGACCCGGCCCCAGCATAAAACCCTGGCCGCACATTCCAACTGCATTAATAAAGTTTCTATTATTTCCTTCTTTTTTAACGCCCACCAGGGGAAAGCCGTCAGGGCTCATGGGATACTGACCTCTCCAGGTTCTTCTCACTTTCAGGTTGGCAAGTTTAGGAAACAGGGCCACCATTCTTTTTGCAACCTGGGGCAGGAACAGTGATGTTGATTCGCCCTGGGTTCCAACCATCAGATTACCCGGTGTAATACAGAAAATAACCTGGCCTTCATTATTCTGATAAAAATAGAAATTTGCCGAATCAGCCGTGGCAGGATCCCTTGCAGGTCTTAAATCCACAACCATGGGACCGAAAAATCTTTGTACAGGTTCGGTTATGGCACCTTCGTGGCTGTCAGGAACAACCGGAATATCAAGACCTGCCAGCCTGCCTGTCTCCTTTGCAAAAGCACCAGCTGCATTGATCACTTTTGCACAGGAATATTCACCCTTATCGGTTTTTACTGTTATTACATCTGATTTTGAAGTGTCAATTGCCAAAACATGTTCATTAAACCGGTATTTTGCACCAAACTCAATGCTTTTAAAATAAAAAGCATTGATGGCAAGCAGTGGTGAAGCACTGCCGTCATCTGGAGAATATGTTGATCCTCTGAGATTTTTAGAGTTAATACCCGGTACAATGTCAAGATATTCCTCCCTGGAGAGCCATTTAATATTTAAATTAAATGATTTCTGTACTTCCATTAAACTTTTAAGCATGTTTTCATCTTTTTCATTATAGGCCGGGAAGGAGTAACCATTGGAAATCCAGCCAATATCATCACCATATTTCTCCTTCCATGTTGAAAATATCTCAATGCTCTTAAGGGATGTTGTAATTTTGCCCTTATCCGAATGTGTTGCCCTGATGCCGCCAATGGCTTTTTTGTTCTGCCCCTGGCCCGGAGATGCCAGTGCATCAATAACAAGGGTTTTTATTTTTCTTTCAGCAAGGGATAGAGCTGCAGGTACTCCCACCGAACCTGCCCCGATTATTATCACATCAAATGTTTTCATTATTGACCTCCATTTGCAAATCTGCCCAGGGGAACTTCAATATATAACGGTCGGCGCACATTTAAGACCACATCTTTTTGAAGAATCTTTTCAGCCATAAATATCTGTTTCATTAAATTTTCACAGGTCTTATATCCACACGGCCCCATGCCAGCCCGTGTAATCGCCTTTATCTGATTCATATCCTTTACGCCTTTTTTAACCAGTGCCCGTATCTCTCCTGCTGTAACCCTTTCACAAAGGCATACTATCTCATCATCATGGATTAATTCCACAGGAATTTTTTCTGAACACTCCTTTGAAATATCCCTTCTTTGAACCATGAAACCAACAAGCTTTTTTGCCGTATCTTTTGATGCTTTAATACGCACAACCTGGGTTTTGTTGCTTTTTGCCGTTGCTTTGGCACCAATGACCTCAAATTTCCCCAGAATATTTCCATCAACATCAACACCATCCACCATGTCACCCTTTTTAACTGGATAATTAAAAATTTCATAGGGCAGATAAACAATTGGATTATCCCTCTCTTTTCTATAGTCCACCAGGGTTATTGCAAGCCCAGGGCATATTGTCAGACATTCTAAACAACCCTTGCATCCCTTTGTGTATCTGGGTCTTCCCTTTATCGGATCTTTATCCATTACTATTGCACCTTCGGGGCACACAGTAGAACACGGATTACATGGAATCTCCTGTTTACAATGTATAACAGGAAAAATTCCATCCTCATCCTCCAATGGCTCAATGGCCTCAACCTTTCCGGGGTGTGATTTCAAGATTTCAGCCTTTTCATACCAGATCGATGGTATATCACGGGTATCTCTGACAAACTCCCTGACTATTTTCAAACCTGCTATTCTGCCATTGAACATGGCAAAGGATGCCTCGGCAATTTCAGCTGCATCACCTGCTGCAAACACCTTGATACCCGCCTTCTCTGCTTCATCAGTAAACTCTGCAACAGATTCCAGACCAACGGCAATCAAGATGGTGTCACACTTAAAACTCTTCTGACTTTTCTCAACAACCTCAAAATTTTCATCAACCCTGGCAATGGTTACAGACTCTACAGAATCCCTGCCATTGGCAGAAACAATGGAATGGGACGTATAAATTGGAACACCAAGGCGTTTTAACTTGTCTTCATGCACCTTGTATCCACCACACCCGGGAAGGGCTTCAGCAAGCCCGACAACATTAATTCCTGCCTGGAGTGCATGGTATCCTGCAATTATACCAACATTACCCCCGCCAATGATGAAAATATTTTCAGATGACTTTACAAGATCCCGGTTAACAAGGGTCTGGAATGCTCCGGCACCATAGACCCCGGCAAGAGAGTTGCCCCTGAAACGTAAAAATTTCTCCCTGGCACCTGCTGCATTGAGAATGATTTTGGGAGTTACAAGCTTATACACACCATCCTTTATAATTCCAACTTTTTTATCACTGAATACATATAAAGCTGTACTGTTTTTCCACACTTTTATATTTATGCTGTTTTCAACCTGTTCTGCAAGCATGCTGCCAATGTCTATACCCCTCATACCTGCGTGGGAATCTTCAACCGAGCCGAAAAATTTATGGGTCTGGAGCACAAGTTTACCGCCAAGCTTATCTTTATCATCAATCAGGAGAGTCTTTATACTGTTCTTTTCAAGTTCCATGGAAGCTGAAAGGCCTGCAGGTCCGCCGCCTATTATGAGTACATCGGTTTCAACATGTTCAATATCACTGATTACAGGTTCTTCTTTAACATCGGGAAGCCGGGGAAGACCTTCCACGCTCTCCACCATCATATTTTCCTGAACTCTGGTCATACAGGATTTCACTGGTATGCCATTGGCAATCACAGTACACCTTGCACACTGACCATTGGCGCAAAATATGCCCTGGGCCGAGTTATCTTTGTTGTGATGCCCAAAAATCTTAATATTATTTGCAAAAAGAGCCGATGAAATAACTTCATTTTCCTTTGCAAAAAGCTTTTTTTTATTCCAGTAGAACGGTACCACACCCCTGTCCCGGATGGGAAGAACAGGGTGATTTTCAATTCTGTTCTCTGTCATATTATCTCCTGTAAATTGATTTAACCATCTTATTTTACCATATTTACTGCCACAAATGTAAATGGTTAAACCATTCAACAAATTATGTCAATCCTTTTATCAATTTTGTTCCAGGCAGCAATTCTTGGTGGTTATTTTTTAAAAGTATTGATAAGGTTTTCAGCTGATAATTAAATTTCTTTTTTGCATAAAATTTTCCAGGCATGGCGCAAGCACCTGATATTACAGTTGTAAGTCCCAAACAGACCAGGATTCTTTTCAGGTTTCAGCCTGGTTGCCCCTGCCCAGGTTATAAAGTTGAAAGGAATAAGAG
>CAZQJS010000065.1:0-17565 GCA_964593725.1 uncultured Desulfobacterales bacterium | reverse complement strand
TAGCAGAAGAGTTGTTTTTCAGAGGTTTGATATATAGATATCTGAGGCGATATGGTTTTGTTCCGGCACTATTATTAAGTACAACAATTTTTGCATCCCTGCATTTTGAAAATAATACTCTTCCCATTACTCAGATTATCGGCGGGATTGTATTTGCACTCTCTTTTGAATATTCAAAAAGTATTGTAACACCGATTGTTATACATATGTCAGGTAATATCACACTCCTGCTGCTTTCAATGATTATACAGAATAGAGCAGGCATTTTTTGAAAGTATCGCTTTTATAATTACTATGCAGGATGTTTAAAAATTGAATAAAATCCTTTTTTTTTACGTTTAACCTGATATACTAATAAAATATATATTCATTGATTGACCTGTTGTAACTTTAAGAGATTTGTACAGGATAGGGAAAATAGAGTGTTATGCACCGTTTTAATCTGTTGAGAAGTCTGGTATTCCTATTAATTGTTTCAAGTTTATTGTTTTTAAGCAGCTGCTCCATGATTGTCTCGTCTGCCCTTTCCGGTATGATGGACGACCTTTCTTCAACTATATTGAACAGCAATGATCTTGATATGGTTGAAACAGGTGCCCCTGCATACCTTTTAATGGTTGACAGTTTTGTTAAGGAAGATTCGGATAATGAGGAGATGCTTAACTCTGCCGCACTCTTGTATACTGCCTATGCAGACACCTTTGTGAAAGATAAAAAAAGGGCGGGAAAAATTGCTGACAAGGCTTTAAAATATGCAGTAAGGGCTTTATGTTCACGAAATTCCAGTGCATGCTCCTTAAGAACCATTGACCATGAGTCATTTAAAGATATTATAAGCAAGATGGATAAAGACGACATCCAAGCTCTCTTTACCATGGGCAGTGCATGGGCAAGCTGGATAAAGGCAAACTCCGGTGACTTTAATGCTGTGGCAGATATCTCACGCATTGAGATAATAATGGAGCGTGTTGTTGAGCTTGATGGTACATATAAAGAGGGCTCGGCATTTTTATACCTTGGAACTCTTGCGACCCTGCTTCCTCCGGCCCTTGGCGGCGAGCCGGAAAAAGGCCGGGCTTATTTTGAAAAAGCAATTCAGATATGCCATGGTAAAAACCTCATGGTAAAGGTTCTTCTTGCAAAACAATATGCAAGATTATTATTTAAACGGAACCTCCACGACAGATTACTTAAGGAGGTGCTTACCTCAAACCCTGAGGTGCCGGGTTATACCCTTATTAATACCTATGCTCAAAAGCAGGCAGAAGAATTATTGAAAAGTGCGGATGAGTACTTTTAAAGTATATTTTTATAACGCTGGAGATAATTTATGAAATTCAGACCTTTTTACCCGTTATTCTGCAAAAGATTTTTATTGACACTGTTTTTTGTTTTCATCGCTTCCAATACCTACTCAACAACCCTGAAGATTGCTACTATATCGCCTGAGGGCTCCATGTGGATGGAGAAAATGAGGCAGGGCGCAAAGGAGATTTTAAAAAAAACAGATAATCGTGTGCGTTTTAAGTTTTATCCGGGCGGGGTCATGGGAAGTGATAAGGATGTAATGCGTAAGATGCGTATCAATCAGCTCCAGGGAGGTACATTTCCCGCAGGAAGTCTCACCAGGTTTTTTACAGGCTGCCAGCTCTATGGACAGCTTATGAAATTTAATACCATTGATGAAGTAAACTATGTAAGAAAGTATTTAGACACTTATATTGTTGAAGGGCTTGAAAAGGCGGGGCTTATAACCTTTGGACTTGCAGGAGGAGGTTTTGCATATATAATGTCAACTGCTCCCATTGAGACCGTGTCTGATCTGCGAAAACAGAAAATATGGATACCTGATAATGATGATACAAGCAAGAGCGCAGTCAAGGCATTTGAAATCAACCCCATACCTTTATCATTGGTAAATGTGAAACCAAGTCTGCAGACAGGGGTTATTAACACTGTTGCCACATCTCCTGTGGGTGCTATCATACTGCAATGGCATACACAGGTTAAATATCTTACAAATATGCCCTTTGTTTATCTCTATGCTGTGCTTGGCATAAGTAGAAGAGCATTTCTTAAGATTTCCGAACAGGATAGAAAAATTGTTAAAGCAGAAATGACAAAAGTGTTTAAAGAGATTGAGGAACAGAATAATATTGATAATATCAAAGCTGTCAAAGCTCTGAAAAACCGGGGTATTAAATTTATCACACCATCCGGAGAAGCTCTGGAGGAATGGCGGGTAAAAGCTGCCATTGCTTCCAGGGCCTTTGTTGATGCAGGCTACATAAGCAGAGAGGCTGCAAAGTCCCTTGATAAACATTTAGCTGAATACAATGCAAATAAATGAAAATCAGATTAATCACTATTTTAAATAGAATAGAAGACGGTATCCTGATTGGTGTTCTTCTGTCCATGCTTTTAATGGCAGTTCTCCAGATTGTATTGAGAAATTTCTTTTCATCCGGCATTTTATGGGGGGATGCCTTAATAAGAGTACTTGTACTCTGGGTTGGGCTGCTTGGGGCAATGGTTGCAACCAGAGACAATAACCATATTAATATCGATATAATATCCAGGTTCCTTCCTGAAAAATCAAAAAAGGTTTCTCAGTTTATTGTTCAGGTGTTTGCGGCTTTTGTATGTGGTGCCATGACATGGCTTTCCTGCAAGTTTCTGCTCATGGAGATGGAATACGATATCAATGCATTTGCAAATGTACCTGCATGGCTATGTGAGTCCATAATACCAGTGGCTTTTGCTGTTATCTGTTTCAGATATTTTATATTATCAATAACAAGTTTTTTAAGTTTAATACGATCAAAGCCTGAATGATATATATATTCATAATCATATTAATTCTTCTTGCCCTTATGGGGGCACCCCTTTTCACCATTATAATTGTTGGTGCCCTGGCAGGCTTTTACTCTTCTGGTGTTGATCTTTCCGTGATTGCAATTGAGTTGTACCGCATATCTGATACACCTGTATTGATTGCTCTGCCTCTTTTTACCCTGGCAGGTTATATCCTTTCAGAGAGTAATACATCACAACGCCTTGTAAGATTAACCAGGGCGTTTCTGGGCTGGATGCCTGGCGGCCTTGCCTTTGTATCATTTGTCATATGTGCATTTTTTACCGCATTTACTGGGGCTTCAGGAGTGACCATTGTTGCCCTGGGTGCTCTTTTATATCCTGCATTGAAACAGTCAGGTTATAAGGATGAATTCAGCCTCGGGCTTGTGACCACATCAGGGAGTCTCGGGCTTTTACTCCCTCCGTCTTTGCCGTTAATTCTCTATGGTGTCATTGCTCAGCAGATGGGAGTTGGTCCTGATTTTTCCATTGATGACCTGTTCATCGCAGGTATTTTACCTGCTCTGCTGATGATTTTATTGCTTTCGGGATGGAGCCTCTGGGTTAACAGGAAAAATGCAATGCCTTTAATAAAGTTTTCAAAAGACAGGGCTTTGGATACTTTAAAGGAGTCTGCCTGGGAAATACCCCTGCCTTTTTTTGTGTTAGGAGGTATTTACTCAGGTTTTTTTGTTATTTCCGAGGCAGCTGCTGTTACAGCAATGTACGTAATTATTGTTGAAGTGTTTATATACAAAGAGATTAAGATTTCAAAACTTCCCGGAATAATGCGCGACTCAATGGTCATGGTGGGGGGAATACTTTTAATACTTGGTGTATCCCTTGCCTTTACAAATTATATTGTTGATATCCAGGCACCCATGAAATTGTTTGCAATCTGCCAGAGTTTTGTAACTGATAAGCTTGTTTTTTTGATTTTATTGAATATCTTTTTATTGTTTCTGGGCGCTATTCTTGATATATTTTCAGCCATCATTATCATGGTTCCCCTTATTCTGCCCGTTGCTGTAAGCTATGGAATAAATCCCATTCATCTTGGGATCATTTTCCTTGCAAACATGCAGATAGGTTATTTTACACCGCCTGTGGGCATGAACCTTTTCATTGCAAGCTACAGATTTAACAAACCCATTGTTGAAGTCTACAAAGCAACAATACCATTTATGCTGGTTTTGCTTGGGACTGTACTTATAATCACATACTGGCCAGGACTTACTCTTTTCTTTATTCATTAATTCAGAGCTTTTTGGCAAAATTCAATTAAAATTGTCCTGATCTTACCTGTAAAATATAATATGATTGTGTAACTAAGTTTGACATATAAACCAATATAGGGTTAAAACTATAAAAAGATTGAAAATAAAACAGAACTTGACGGTTATTGTCAGAGAGTGAGGCGTTTATGAAACATGGATTTTTATTGATATTTTTTGCAGCAGCAGTTTTTTTAACTTTTTTACCCCTTTCCCATGCAGAATTATATGAATATATTGATGAGAATGGCGTGGTTTCCTATACAGATGATTATTCAAAGGTCAAGGAATCCTCAAAAGAACCTTCAAAGATTATGAAAGAGGTTAAGGCCGATGAAGATGAGAACAAGGCAGATGATAATGAAGAAGAGCCTGTTAAAGCAGTAACTAACAGTCCAGAAGAAAACAATAAAAAGGAAAATATTGAGAACAAGACTAAAGAAAATCCTGAAATCAATAAAGAGGCAGTTGAGACTTTTGAGGCTCTGGACAAGGAACGTAAGCAGCTTGACAGAATAAAAGAGGACCTTGACCAAGAGTATTCCGGTTTAGATGATGAAAGACAGAGACTTGTGACAGAAGGGGAAAAGGCTAAAACCAGAGAAGAAAAATTAAGACATAAGGAAAATGTAATAAAATTCAATAACCGGATAAAGGTGTATACTGAACGGAGCAAATCATATCAGAAGCAGGCCCGGGAATATAATGCCAGGGCACAGGCTGCAAATGAGGTGAAAAAGAAAAATAAAAAGTAACCATGATTTGTTACATCCATATATATTTTATGACCCAGGGAGTTTCTCCAACCATTTATGGATTTTAAAAATAAAAATATTATAGTTGGTGTCTGCGGCGGTATTGCTGCATATAAAGTGTGTGAACTTGTCCGGCTGTTTAAAAAGGCAGGAGCCAGTGTCAATGTGATCATGACAGCAAGTGCCTTGAAATTTATCGGCAGAACAACTTTTCAGGTACTTTCCGAACAAAAGGTTTTAACAGATCTGTTTGAACAGGATAGCCCTGGAATACAACATATTGAACTTGCAGGAAATGCCCATGCCGTGGTCATTGCCCCTGCAACAGCCAATTTCATTGGAAAACTTGCTGCAGGCATTGCAGATGATGCACTATTAACCACCATGCTTGCAGTTAAAGCACCTGTTATGATATGCCCTGCAATGAACAGTGATATGTATGAAAATTTACGTGTACAGAGGAACCTTGATATTCTTGCTGCAGATGGTTTTAACATACTTGAGCCAGATGTCGGAGAACTTGCATGTAAAGTCACAGGGCCCGGAAGAATGCCTGAACCAAGCCATATCATGGACAGGCTTGATGCTCTTTTAAGCGTCAAAGATCTTTCGGGCAGGAATATTCTTGTCTCAGCCGGCCCCACCATTGAAGCCATTGATCCTGTACGATATATAAGCAACCACTCCTCGGGCAAGATGGGTTATCATATTGCAGAGGCTGCTGAAAAGAGAGGGGGCCGGGTAACCCTTGTTTCAGGCCCTGTATCCCTTGATCCACCAGTTAATATTGAACTTATTAATATTGAATCCTGTGATGAGATGGCAGCAAGTATGCTGGATAATGCCGATGCCTATGATATTATCATCAAGGTTGCAGCTGTTGCAGATTATAAGCCTGTGAGTATTGCCAGGAATAAAATTAAAAAAAGGGATCTGCCCAATGGATTTAACATATCCTTTGATGAAAACATTGACATTTTAAGCACCCTTGGGAAAAAGAAAAAAAGAAACCAGTTTCTGGTTGGCTTTGCAGCTGAAACCAATGATCTTAAAAAAAACGCATGTTTAAAAATAAAAAATAAAAACCTTGATATGATTATTGCAAATCCCATTGGGACTGCAGGTTCAGGCTTTAAGGAAGATACCAATAAAATAGAGATTTTTTATAAAGATGGGACCAGTGAAGATTTTCCGATCATGGACAAAAAAGCTGTTGCAAATATTATAATTGACAGAATCATTGCAAAAATTGGATAAAGATTGGAATCTGTATTAAAGGACATTTCCCAGTATTTTCAGCTTATAAAAGATATTGGCCAGGAAAGTATCAATATTTCCAGGCAGTCTCTTAACATCATAAATGAATGGGGCCTTGTCTGGGAAGGTAATGTAGAATCTAAGATTTATTTTATTGATAAAAGATCTCTTTTTTTCAAAGGTGAGCCAGGTGCTTTATTAATAAAAATTATTAAAGCAATGAAGCTTTCAAGGGAGAGTGTCTGTATATGTAATGCACCGTGTTCAAAGATTGTAAAGTACAGAGTTAAGAGGGTTAATCCCAAAATCATGATTACCCTTGGCAGGGGAACAACGGAAAGAATCCTTAAAACCAACGCCCCCTTTGAATATACCCGGGGAAGATTCCATGATTTTAACGGCATTAAAGTCATGCCGACCTGGCACCCCGTGTCCCTGCTTGAAGATGTGAGGAAAAAGAGAGATGTCTGGGAGGATATGAAAAAAGTAATGAACTATATTTCAGAATAGGTGATATACTTTATTGTATTATTAATCAGGATATACAATTGCAGAATTCAATAATAGATGTGTTTATACAGACACTTGCAGCTGAAAGAGGGTATTCCGGACATACCCTTAGAGCTTATAAAAGAGATGTTCTTGATTTTGTCTCCTTTTTTTTTAAGGATGGGACAGAATTTGACACACCTTTGGTTGAGCTTTTGCAGGACAGATCAAAAAATCCTGTGAGAAGGTATGTGTCAGGCCTTGTAAAATCCGGATTAAAAAAACGTTCCATTGCAAGGAAACTTTCAGGGCTTAATACTTTTTTTGATTACCTTGTTAAGGTCGGCAGACTTACACTGAACCCTGCTAAAGGAATTAATATTCCAAAATTTGAAAAAAGTATTCCCCACGTTTTAAGTATTGATGATCTTTTCAGACTTCTTGATTCAATTAAGACAGATACATGGCTTGAGAAGAGAAACCTTGCAATATTTGAGACTTTTTACTCAACCGGGGCCCGTGTCTCGGAGATTGAAGGACTTAATTATAAAGATGTTGACTTTAACAGCAGAATGATAATAGTTACAGGGAAAGGATCAAAACAGAGAATAATTCCCATTGGCACCAGAGCCCTTGATGCCATTAAACAATACAGGGCAGGTTTTCCAGAAGAGTTTATTCCCTTGTTTTTAAATAAGAATCACACAAGGCTCTCTTCAAGGTCCATAAGGAGGATTCTTGAAAAACTTGTGATTGAGTGCGGACTTAATGTGCCTGTAACGCCCCATACTTTACGCCATTCTTTTGCAACCCACATGCTGGATTCCGGAGCTGATCTGCGCGGCATACAGGAGATTTTAGGACATGCAAGCCTTTCCACAACCCAGGTGTATACCCATGTAAGCATGGAAAGGCTGAACAGAGTATATGATAAAGCCCATCCAAGGAGTTAGGTAAAGGAGTATAATATGGTTGATGATTTCCATGGAACAACAATACTTGCATTGCGCCATAAAGACCAGGTGGTGGTTGCAGGAGACGGCCAGGTAACCCTTGGCACAACAATTACAAAACATAAGGCAAAAAAAGTCAGAAGAATCTATAATGATAAAATTATAACCGGGTTTGCAGGTGCAACAGCAGATGCTCTGACTCTCTCTGAAAAACTTGAAAAAAAACTTGAAAGGTATAATGGCAACCTTACCAGGGCAGCTGTTGAGCTTGCAAGGGAGTGGCGTACAGATAAGTATCTAAGAAGGCTTGAAGCAATGATGATTGCAGCAGACAGTGAAAACACATACCTGCTTTCAGGTAATGGTGATGTGATTGAACCTGATTACGGGGTTATCAGTATCGGGTCAGGCAGTGCTCCTGCCCAGGCCGCAGCAAGTGCCCTCATGGAGCATACTGATCTTGATTCAGTACAGATTGCTGAAAAAGCAATGCTTATTGCAGCTTCCATATGTATTTACACCAATGGAGAGCTGACCATTGAAACAATATAATTTATGTTTTTATTTAAAAAGAGATTGAATAATGAAAGATTTAAAACCAGGCCAGATTGTAGATGAATTGAATAAATATATAATTGGACAGGCAGATGCAAAAAAAGCTGTGGCAATAGCCTTAAGAAACAGATGGAGAAGGATGCAGCTTGATCCGGAATTACAGGAGGAGATAGCACCAAAAAATATTATATTAATAGGAGCAACAGGTATTGGAAAAACCGAGATTGCAAGAAGGCTTGCAAAATTAACCGATTCTCCATTTTATAAGGTGGAAGCTTCAAAATTTACAGAAGTAGGTTATGTTGGAAGAGATGTTGAGTCCATGATCCGGGATCTTGTCGAATTGACGGTTAACAGGCTGAAAATTCAGGAGCAGGAGCAGGTTAGGGAAAAAGCGTGCAGGGCTGCTGAAGAAAGGGTACTTGACCTGCTTTTACCAGCACATGACAACCCTTCCTCTAACCTCGATTCTGAGCCTGATTTGGAAAAAAAAGCTGGTAATACCAGGAAGAAATTAAGAGCAATGCTTGAAAAGGGCAAACTTGATTCCCGGGAGGTTGAACTTGATGTGAATGATAATACCATGCCGGTTGTGGAGATATTTTCCAATGCAGGCATGGAAGAGATGGGTGTTAACATGAAGGAGATGCTTGGCAGTCTCATGCCTAAAAACACAAAGAGGCGTAAGGTCAAAGTGGTTGATGCCCTGAAAATTATTGCTGCAGAAGAGGCAGCCCATCTTGTTGATATGGAAAAGGTTAAATCCGATGCAGTTAATATGGTGGAACAGTCTGGAATAATTTTTCTGGATGAGATAGATAAAATTGTAGGTAAAGAGAATGTAAATAACCCTGAAGTTTCCAAGGAGGGCGTGCAGAGAGATCTGCTTCCCATTGTGGAGGGTTCTTCTGTACCTACAAAATATGGTACTGTTAAAACCGATCATATTTTATTCATGGCAGCAGGTGCCTTTCATGTGAGTAAACCATCTGATCTCATCCCTGAGCTCCAGGGACGTTTTCCCATCCGGGTTGAGCTTAACTCCCTTGGCAGGAATGAGTTTGCAAAGATACTCACCACCCCGAAAAATGCCCTTTTACTTCAGTATATAGCTCTTTTAAGGACAGAAGAAGTTGAATTGTCATTTACCAATGACGGAGTCGACAGGATTGCAGCAATTGCAGAGGAGGTTAATAATACAACGGAGAATATAGGAGCAAGAAGGCTGCATACACTCATGGAAAAATTATTGGAAAACATTCTTTTTAAGGCTCCGGATATTGAGGAGAAAAAAATAGAGATTGATGCTGAGTTTGTGGACAGGCAGCTTAAGGATATAGTTGAAGATCAAGATTTAAGCAGGTATATTTTATAATGGATAAAAACAGTATTCCCAAAATTCTGATTGAGGCCCTGCCATATATAAGGAAATTTTCCGGCAAGAGGATTGTGATTAAGTATGGCGGCCATGCCATGGTGGACGAGGGCCTTAAAAAGGCCTTTGCAAGTGATATAACCCTTTTGAAATACATAGGTATAAACCCGATTGTGATCCATGGAGGAGGACCTCAGATAAATAAGGTTTTAGATTCCATGGGCATTACTTCAAAATTCATAAGGGGCATGAGATATACAGATGGTAAAACCATGGATGTTGTTGAGATGGTGCTTGGTGGAAAAGTTAATAAGGAGATTGTAGCCAATATCAATGGAAAGGGGGGCAGGGCAGTCGGCCTTACAGGAAAGGACGGCTCCCTTATAACTGCTGAAAAACTTAAACTGTATCAGAACTATGATAAAGACCCTGACAATGGAAAAGATGGTAAACCTCCTGAGATCATTGACCCTGGTATGGTGGGAAAGGTATCCGGGATTAACCCTGATATTATTTTTACCCTGGCAGATCAGGGTTTTATTCCGGTTATTGCGCCGGTGGGTGTTGGCAGGAACGGTGAGACATATAATATTAATGCTGATCTTGTGGCATCTGATATTGCCTCGGCTGTTGGTGCTGAACGGCTGATCCTGCTCACTGATGTGGATGGTGTCCTGGATCAGGATAATAAACTTGTTTCATCTGTTAACAGAGATTCAGCTAAACGCATGATTTTACAAAAAACAATAAAAGGCGGCATGATACCAAAGGTTGAATGCGCGGTACATGCCCTGGAAAAAGGCGTTTCAAAATCACACATAATCAATGGAAAGATTGAACATGCTGTTTTGCTTGAGCTTTTTACAGATTCAGGGATAGGTACTCTTTTTTATAAGGAATAATTAAAGGAGTTTAGAAAAGAGATGAATATTATAGAAAAAACCGATGAAAATATAATTAACACCTATGCCAGGGTACAAAAGGTGTTTGTATCTGGCAAGGGATCAACTTTAAAGGATGAACATGGCAGAACATACATTGATTTTCTGGCAGGAATTGCAGTGTGCAGCCTTGGCCATTGCCATGCTTCCATTACAAAAGCTGTCTCAGATCAAGCTTCAAAGCTTGTCCATGTTTCCAATCTTTTTTATACCCAGCCCCAGGCTGAACTTGCATTGATGCTCATTGAAAAAAGCTTTGCCAGTAAATTGTTCTTTGCAAATTCCGGAGCTGAAGCCAATGAAGCTGCCATTAAACTTGCCAGAAGATATTTTAAGGTAAAAGGGGAAAAGAATAAATTCAGGATTATTACCATGGAGCAGTCCTTCCACGGAAGAACAATGGCAACATTGTCTGCCACAGGTCAGAATAAGATAAAACAGGGGTTTGATCCAATTCTGGACGGTTTTATTCATGTCCGGTTCAATGATATTAAAAGTTTGAAAAAATGTATGGACAAGAACCGTGACAGAGATGCTGAAACTCCGGGTATATGTGCTGTCATGCTTGAGCCTGTCCAGGGAGAGGGCGGGGTTATCCCGGCAGACCCCGTATATTTAAAGGAAGTCAGAAAATTATGTGATGATAATGATATACTCCTTATCTTTGATGAGATCCAGACTGGTATGGGAAGGTGCGGCACTCTTTTTGCCTATGAAACATATG
Organism: uncultured Desulfobacterales bacterium; assembly: GCA_964593725.1. GTDB lineage: Bacteria > Desulfobacterota > Desulfobacteria > Desulfobacterales > Desulfobacteraceae > JAIOSM01. The sequence goes on along the minus strand of CAZQJS010000065.1, from coordinate 6,386 downwards.
GAGTTGAACCTGATATTATGACCCTTGCAAAGGCATTGGGAAACGGACTGCCCATTGGTGCAATGCTTGCTTCAAAAAAAACAGAACAGGGCTTTGATTTTGGAAGTCATGGTTCAACATTTGGGGGTACACCCCTTGTAACAGCTGCTGCCCTTGAGGTTGTAAAAATCATAAGCAATCCCTCTTTTCTGAAAGAGTGCAGACGTAAGGGCAGCTATTTTATTTCACAACTTTTTAAATTAAAGGAAAAATATGAATTCATCAGAGATATCAGGGGTATGGGGCTTCTCATCGGCCTTGAGATAGATTTGAGTCTTACCCATGATACCAATGCCGGTGATATTGTCCTGTTGTGTCTGGAAAAAGGCTTTATTATTAACGCAATTCAGGGTAATATTCTCAGATTTGCTCCGCCTCTTGTTATTGAGAAACAGGAGATTGACAAACTAATTGATTGCCTGGATCATATTTTTAATGGAATAACCCATGGGGAGAAACAGCCTTGAATAAAGATATAATTTCACTTCTTGATCTTGAAAAAAAAGATTTTGACAACCTGTTTAAAAGAGCTTATCAGTTAAAAAAACGGTTTAACCTGGGCATTATGGACACACCTTTAAGGGGTAAATCCATGGGAATGATTTTTGATAAACAGTCCACCAGGACACGGGTGGCCTTTGAGACTGCCATGATTCAGCTGGGAGGACATTCCATATTCATGCGTTCCCAGGACACCCAGGTATCACGGGATGAACCTGTAAAGGATACGGCAAGGGTATTATCACGATATATTGACTGCCTTGTCATGAGGACTTTTGATCATTCAATTGTTGAAGAGTTTGCACAGCACTCATCCATACCGGTTATTAATGCCCTGACAGATTCTTTCCACCCATGCCAGATCCTGAGTGATATCATGACCATTATTGAAAAAAAAGGTGGGTATGATGTTAAAATCGCATGGGTGGGAGATGGAAACAATGTTGCCAACTCATGGATTAATGCAGCTGGTGTTCTTGGTCTTAACCTTGTTGTTGCCTGTCCTGAAAAGTATTCTGTTCAGGCCCGGGTGATTGACAACGCCCTGGGGAATAAAGAACATAATGTTGTTTTTACAGATGATCCCAGGGCTGCAGTTGAAAAAGCAGATGTTATTTATACTGATGTATGGACAAGCATGGGTGAGGAAAAAAAGAGAGAGGAAAAATATAAAGCTTTCCAGGGATTTCAGGTTAATAAAACCCTTGTGTCAGGGGCAAATAAGGATGCCATGGTAATGCACTGCCTGCCAGCCCACAGGGACGAAGAGATATCAGAAGAGATCCTTGAGGCTGAAAATGCTGTTTTCTGGGACCAGGCAGAAAATAAAAGACATATGCACAAGGCAATACTTGAGACTTTAATAATGCAGATATAATTTGATGATTTAAAACTAAGGAGTGTATAAAGGTGGTTGATGTAAAAAAAGTTGTTCTGGCCTACTCTGGAGGATTGGATACCTCAGTTATCCTGAAGTGGCTCATTGAAACCTATAATTGTGAAGTCGTGACATTCACGGCAGACCTTGGCCAGGAAGAAGAACTTGACGGTCTTGATAAAAAAGCAATCAAAACCGGCGCTGTAAAGGCTTATATTGAAGATTTAAGGGAAGAATTTATCAGGGACTATGTTTTCCCGGCTTTCAGAGCAAATGCAATATATGAGGGGCAATATCTCCTTGGAACATCCATTGCAAGGCCGCTCATAGCCAAAAGGCAGATTGAAATTGCAAATATTGAAAATGCAGATGCAGTGAGCCATGGCTCCACTGGCAAAGGCAATGACCAGGTGAGGTTTGAACTTGGTTATTATTCCATGAACCCGGAGATTAAGATCATTGCACCCTGGAGGGAATGGGATCTGACTTCAAGGACACGATTGATGGAATTTTGCAGAGCCCACGGTATTGAAGTCCCGCAAACAAGGAAAAAACCGTATTCCATTGACAGGAATATGCTGCATATAAGTTATGAAGGAGGTATACTTGAAGACCCGTGGTCACCTGCACCGGACGAGCTTTATATTATGTCTGTAAAGCCGGAAGATGCTCCTGATACCCCGGAAATTATCGATATTACATTTAAACACGGTGATCCGGTTGAAATTAACAATAAAGCATTATCTCCATCTGAGCTGTTTCAGAAACTTAACAGGATTGCAGGCAGAAATGGAGTGGGCAGGATAGATATAGTTGAAAACAGATTTGTGGGCATGAAATCACGTGGTGTTTATGAGACTCCCGGGGGTACTTTGTTGAGGATTGCCCACATGAATATGGAGTCAATAACCCTGGACAGGGAAGTTGCACATATCAGGGATTCCCTGATTCCCAAATATGCAGAGCTGATATATAATGGATTCTGGTTCTCCCCTGAAATGAAGATGATGCAGAATATGATTGATCATACCCAGAAAAATGTGTCAGGAAGAGTCAGGTTAAAGCTCTATAAAGGAGGATGCTACGTGGTTGGCAGGGAGTCTGACAATTCACTATATGATGAATCCTTTGCAACTTTTGAAGATGATGATGTTTACTCCCAGAAAGATGCAGAGGGGTTTATTAAACTCAATGCTTTGAGATTCAGGATAAGAGAACTCAGCCGTATTGCAAAAAGGAAATAAAATATAAAATGTCAGAAAAACTTTGGGGCGGCAGGTTTTCCCAGGAGACAGATAAACTTGTTGAAAAGATAAATGCTTCAATAGATGTTGATAAAAGGCTCTATTCCAAGGATATCGAGGGAAGTGTAGCCCATGTTAAAATGCTTGCCCATGAATCCATAATTTCCAATGATGAAGCAGATGCTATTGTAACCGGTCTTATGAAAGTATATGCTGAAATTGAAAAAGGTGGTATCAGGTTTTCCCATGCACTGGAAGATATCCACATGCATGTGGAAAATGCCCTGGAAAAGGTTTCAGGTAAGGTTGCAAAAAAACTTCACACAGCAAGGAGCCGTAATGACCAGATTGCCCTTGATATACGGATGTATTTAAAGGATGAGATCAATAATATTATAGAACTTATTCTGTCTTTTCAAAAGGTTATTGTGCAAAAGGCAGATGAAAACATTGATGTTGTAATGCCAGGGTATACACACCTGCAAAGGGCCCAGCCCCTGCTGTTTTCCCATCATATGATGGCATATTATGAAATGCTGAAACGGGACCTTGAAAGGTTCAAAGATTGTTATAAACGCACCGATGTAATGCCCCTTGGCACAGCAGCCCTTGCCGGCACGACATACCCTGTGAACAGGGAGTTTGTAAGGGAACTGCTTGAGTTTTCAAAAATTTCAAAAAACAGTATAGATGCAGTCTCAGACCGTGATTTTGTCGTGGAGTTTATTGCAGGTGCAGGTATTACAATGCTGCACCTTTCCCGTCTGTCTGAAGAGCTTATTTTATGGTCTTCATCAGAGTTCGGCTTTATTACAATATCAGATGCCTTTACAACAGGCTCAAGTATAATGCCCCAGAAAAAAAATCCTGATGTTGCAGAACTTGTCAGGGGTAAAACCGGAAGAGTTGCCGGTAACCTCATGGCAATTATTACACTTTTAAAGTCTCTTCCCCTGGCTTATAACAAGGATATGCAGGAAGACAAAGAACCATTGTTTGATACAATAGACACATTGAAAATATGCCTTGATGTTTATACCCGCATGATACCCAATATAAAAATAAACAGGCAGAGGATGCGCAAGGCATGCAGTACAGGGTTTATGAATGCAACAGATCTTGCAGACTACCTGACTGTAAAGGGAGTCCCCTTCAGGCAGGCCCATTCCATTTCAGGCAGACTTGTTGCCTATGCCCTGGAAAGAAAAAAAGAACTTGATGACCTTTCCCTGGAAGAGTTTAAAAAATTCAGTGATTTGATCCAGGAAGATCTTTTTGAATATTTAACTCTTGAAAATATGATTAAAAGAAGAAAAGCAATGGGCGGAACAAGTTATGACAATGTAAAAAATGCAATATCATCTGCGTTTAAGGAACTTAAAAAAGGAGAGAATCAGACATAAAATCATGAAAGCTTTGAACCTGATATCAGTTTTGCTTTTATTCCCTTTAATCACAGGATTTGTCCTGTCAGGCTGTGGGAAAAAGGGGCCTCCCAGAATGATGGATAAGAGAGCGGACACAATAGATGCAGTCAGAAATTTTACATGGAGGTTACAGGATAACAATCTGATTTTAAGGTGGTCTGTGGATAAAAAACAGTTAATTGCAGGGTTTGAAATCCATATGGCAAGGCAGAATATTAAAAAGTGCCTGGGATGCCCTGTTGTGTTTATTAAAACAGACACTGTTTCTTCTGATTTTAATCAATATAAAACAGAACTTGAAAGAGGATACCGCTATTATTTTAAGATTATTACCCTGGGCATAAACAGTATAAGGAGCAATGACTCTGAAATTATAAAAGTTGAGTTTGATTGATGACTGAAAAAGAGATGGTATCTGTTTATATTTCACTTGGTTCCAATATTGGTGATAAAAAAAACAACCTGCTGTCTGCTGTTCAATTATTAAAAGAGCATGGAGAAATTTCAGTAAAAGAGATATCTCCTTTTTATAAAACAGAGCCGGTTGACTATCTTGATCAGGACTGGTTTGTCAATGGTGTACTTATGGCAGAAACATCCTTAAGACCCACAGGGCTCATGAAAGCTCTTAAAAATATTGAGAAAACTTTGAAGCAGGGAAAAAAAGCTGTTAGATTCGGACCCAGAATAATTGACCTTGATATCATATATTATGGTGATACTATAATGGATACAGATACTCTTATTATTCCGCATCCACGGATGCACAGACGGTGTTTTGTTTTAAAACCGCTTTGTGATATGGAAAAGAGTATTGTTCATCCTGTTTTAAAACTTTGGCCCAATGAACTTTTAGAAAGGCTGTTAAAGAGATCAGATAATAAAGAAAACCAGAAAGTTATTTTGATAAATGAGGAGGAATAAATTGAAATTTTTCATTGATACTGCAAATATTAAAGAGATTAAGGATGCAAATGATATGGGCATGGTTGACGGAGTTACAACCAATCCATCTTTGATTGCAAGGGAAGAGGGGGAGTTTTCAGATATAATTAAAGAAATTTCAGGTGTAGTTGACGGTGATGTCAGTGCAGAAGTTATCAGCCTTGATTATAAAGGGATGGTTAAAGAAGCTGAGGAGCTTGCAAAGATAGGTGATAATATTGCAGTAAAAATACCCATGACAATTGATGGATTAAAGGCTGTCAAAACTCTGTCCGATATTGGTATAAAGACCAATGTAACATTGATCTTTTCAGCCCTCCAGGCACTCATGGCTGCAAAGGCCGGGGCAACCTATGCAAGCCCCTTTGTGGGAAGGCTTGATGACCTGTCCGAGGATGGCATGACATTAATAGAAGAGATTGTCCAGATCTATGATAATTATGGATTTGACACACAGATAATAGTTGCAAGCATAAGAAGTGCATTACATGTAAAAACATCGGCATTGCTTGGTGCACACATTGCAACTATTCCCCATAAAATATTAAAAAAGCTTGCAGCACATCATATGACTGATAAAGGTATTGATTCTTTTATGAAAGACTGGGAAAATAGAAAACAGAGCTGATATTTAAAAACAGGTAAACAATATTATGACCTTTTATGAGAAGTATAAAAAAATTGTCTTAACTCCTAACTTCCTTACTTTGTTAAGGATATTTGCAGTCCCGATTATAATAATTTTTCTATTATTTGATAATAGAATCACAACTTTTTTTGCAGCTCTGTTTTTTTCCATTGCTTCCATTACAGATTTTTTTGACGGATATTTTGCAAGGAAGTACGGCCTGGTTTCAAACCTTGGCAAGATGCTTGATCCTCTGGCTGATAAACTTTTAATATCATCCATATTTATAATGCTTGTATCCCTTGATTTTATGCCTGCATGGGTGGCCTGTATTATTATTGGAAGGGAGATTGCAGTAACCGGCCTCAGATGTATCCTGGTTGAACACGGGGAAGATGTTGCATCAAGTATGCTTGGTAAATATAAAACAGGTTTTCAGATAGCTGCAGCAATACCTTTAACACTGCATTATAAATATTTTGGTGTTGATTTTAAGACAATTGGAATGGTAATGCTTTATGGTGCATTAGTATTCACTGTCTGGTCAGGTATTGATTATTTTATCAAATCAAAAAAATTACTGGGCCTGTAATCTATAAAATCCCATAAAGTTTTTTAATGATAAATATTGACAAGAATACTATTTATCTGTATAAATATTTCTTGTCTGACTGAGCGGGAGTAACTCAGTGGTAGAGTGCGACCTTGCCAAGGTCGAAGTCGCG
>CAZQJS010000064.1:0-17755 GCA_964593725.1 uncultured Desulfobacterales bacterium | reverse complement strand
GTTTAGGTTTTTAAATTTAGAAAATTTAAAAAGATGCACTCCAAAAGCATATCCAAGCCTCACTTATTCCTTTGTTAATCTTAAAAATAATTTTTGGCCAGGAATTGCTGACCGGGTTTATCTGCTGTTATTTTTTGGCAAGCTCTATGCCTTTGTCAACTGCTTCCATGTTCATGGGAATAAGTTTTGCTTTTGAGGCAAATTCATCTTTTATACATTGACGGAGTATGTCCATATCAACAAGATTGCTTCTTGCTGCAAAAGCGCTGAGAGCTACAATATTTGCGCATTTAACATTACCAACTTTAATTGCCACATCATTGACCGGTATTATCATTTCATCAACATCTTCTCTTTTTGAATCAACTGAAATAAGGGAACTGTTAATAAGAACAATCCCTCCGGGTTTTACAGATGATGCAAATTTTTCAAGGGAGGGTCTGTTCATGGCCACAAGGTGCGAAGGCTCTTTTATTATTGGCGAACCAATTATTTTATCACTTATGACTACAGTGCAATAGGCTGTTCCGCCGCGCATTTCAGGACCATAGGAAGGAACCCAGGCAACTTTTGAACCCTGTTTCATGGCAGCTTTTGCTAAAAGTTTTGCACTAACTAAAATTCCTTGTCCGCCAAATCCCGCAAATTGAACTTCTTTTTGCATTTATCTCTCCATAGTAATTATGGGTTATTGTAATTTTACTCAGGTGTTTTAAATTCACCAAGTTCGTAATATGGTAAAAGACTCTCTTCCACCCATTTCAGTGCATCAACAGGAGTCATCCCCCAGTTTGTAGGGCATGTGCTCACAAGCTCAACAAAGCTGAAACATTTGCCAGCCTGCTGATATTCAAATGCCTGTTTGATTGCTTTTTTAGCTTTATTGACATATTTTGGTGCAATAAGGGTCTGCCTTACAACATATCCCGGAGTTTCAAGGGTGGCAATAAGGTTTGCCATTTTTAAAGGCATTCCTGTTTCATCGGTATTACGACCAAAAGGTGCTGTTGTTGCACGCTGTCCCGGCATGGTTGTGGGCGCCATCTGGCCTCCGGTCATGCCGTAAATTGTATTATTGATAAATATGGTGGTGAATTTTTCTCCACGGTTTGCTGCATGAATTATTTCACCCATACCAATACTTGCAAGGTCACCATCGCCCTGATAAGTAAAGACATTCAGGTCAGGCCTTACTCTTTTTATACCCGTTGCCATGGCAGGTGCCCGGCCATGGGCTGCTTCCTGAAAATCGCAGTTAAAATAATTATATGCAAGAACAGCACATCCAACCGGTGCTATTCCAACGGTTTTACCTGTTAACTCAAGTTCATCAAGCGCTTCTGCAATAAGCCTGTGTGCAATCCCGTGGGTGCATCCAGGACAATAATGTGTATGGTTGTCTGAAAGCGCTTCTGGTTTTGAGAATGTTTTTCCTTTTGCCATTGTTCATATCTCCTATAGTCTGATAGATACAGCTGTATCAAGCTTTTTCCAGCAAGTTTATTTCAAAAGTGCCTTTACAACGCTTTCAATTTTTTCAGGTGAAGGTATATTTCCACCGCATTCGCCATACCACTCAACCCTGCGTTTTCCCTTTACATAGCGTTCAACATCTTCAACCATCTGCCCCATGCTCATTTCAATGCTGATAACTGCCCTGCAGCTATCCTTTACAGCAGCTTCATATACCTGTTTACCAGGGAAGGGAAACAGGGTCTTTGGCCGCAACATGGCAATTTCAATACCTTTTTCCTTCATGTTGTCAATGGCTGTTCTGCAAACCCTGCTCATGGTTCCATAGCTCACAATAAGAACTTTATAATCAGTGTCAGTATTGTATTTTTCATACATTACTTCCTGTTCCATTTTTTTATATTGTTCTTTTAATACGAGATTATTATTGTTTAATTCATCAGGATCAAGGAACAGGGATTTTACAATATTTTTTGTTTTGGAACCTCTTTTATCCATACCTGTTGTTGCCCAGGCATTCTTATCAGTGGGCTCTTTATAAAGATCTTCAGGAAACTCAACAGGTTCCATCATCTGGCCTATGAGTCCGTCACCCATAACCATGACAGGAGCTCTGTATTTTTCTGCAAGAGGGAAGGCTCTCATGGTCATTTCAACGGCCTCCTGCACTCCGTCAGGTGCCATTACAAGGAGCCTGTAATCTCCATGGCCGCCTCCTTTGGTTGCCTGGAAATAATCACCCTGGGAAGGTAAGATTCCGCCAAGACCCGGACCGCCACGTACAATATTGACAAATACTGCAGGACACCTTGCTGCTGCAATATAGCTTATGGCTTCACTCATCAAACTCACACCAGGGCTTGAGGAGGTTGTCATGACCCTTTCTCCGCAGGCAGCTGCGCCGAAAATCATGTATCCTACAGCAACCTCACTTTCTCCCTGTAGAAAATGACCATCTACTTCCGGCATTCTTTTTGCCAGATATTCTGCAACTTCTGATTGCGGTGTTATCGGGTATGCAAAGTAATTAAGACATCCTGCCCTGATCGCTGCTTCTCCAATAGCTTCGTTACCTTTCATTAAAACTTTTGCCATTATTATATATCTCCTTTCAGGCTGTCTCTTTAATTGTTATTGCCACATCCGGACACATGATACAGCATAGTGTACAATAGATGCAGTCTTCAGGCTTTTCCTGAAATACAGGAAAGTGGCCTTTGGCATTGACTTTATCAGAAATTTTCAGGACATCTTTCGGGCATACATTTACACAAAGTCCGCATCCCTTACATCTTTTTGAGTCAATAATGTGTTCAAATCCCATGTTCATACTCCTTATGTAATATTACTTTTTTTCCAGGGTGGTACAAGGCCCCTGTGAATTGGTAAGACCGGGCACTTGAATTTATCAATATCAATCTTTGGCAGAATATCTGCTGCAATTGTGATAAACTCTATTTTTAAGTTGGTTTCCAGGGATAACTCCTGTAACATCTCATACCCGTCATATATATTTTCACATGTTGTGTCATCAATAAGATTGGCATTGCCTGCAATGCCTGTTATTTTTAATTTTGATGATTTTTCAATTTCATCTTTTATCTTAATGCAGCCCTGTACAGTTTGAGTAAAAGGCCTGAAAGGGTTAATAATCTGAACCATTGCAACTTCTTTTTCTGACAGACTCTCCTTGAGTGCCGCAAGAACTGTTACACCGGCATCATCACCACCTGCATCAAGGATTGCAATGTCTGCTGAATCTTTTATCATATATGCAACCCCGGATGTCAGAATGGGAAGATCTGCATTAAGATATTTCAAATCAGGCAGAACAACCTTGACTCCAGCCTTTTCCAGGGGCCTGAGTGCCTCCCTGGTTCTGAAATAGGGATTCACAAGATCAAGATCTGCAATGCTGACACTCCTGCCTGCTTTTCTGTTGTACAAAGCAAGATTAATCGCTGTCTCGGTCTTGCCGCTTCCGTAATTGCCGACAATAACAACAATACCCTTAAGGTCTATATCCAAACCAACTCCGATTATTTTATAATAAAACCTGCCATAAATTCAACAATGGAACTTTCTAGTAAACCAAATTATTCATCATTTTTCAAGATTTTTTTTCAGAGATTTATATGTTTTCATTAAATACCCGGGTTAAACTGATTTTTAATCTTTTTGTTGTTGTTCCTGAATTGTCTGACAGGAAAACAACATCTGGATAAAAGCAGTAAAGACGGGATTTAAATGTCTTTAAAAAGAAGTTCTGGTCAGTTAGTATTTTTCTGCCAAATATTTTTATTAAAAAATTAAACTTAGTAACATATTTTTTTACAATTACAAGGGTTTCTTTTGTGTCTGAAATTTGTCCCAGAGTCCCCGACATCTGAAGACCATGGATTGCATCCATCTTATTTGAGTCTTTAAAAACTGATGCAGAGACCTTTTTCATATTTTCAGAATATCTTATATGCCTTGAGTTTTCATTGGAAAAAAAATAGAAACCATGGCCATGGAAGACAAAATAGACAGGCGTTGACCAGGGAATATTGTTATTTGAAACAGCAATGGTCATAACCATTACCTGGTTAAGAAGCTGTTTTAATTTGTTCTGGATTGTTTTATCCATAAAGCTATTTTATCCCATGGCAGAATAAAATACCATTGTTTGTTTAAAAGCATTATTATTTAAAATTTACATTGGTTTCATTTTGGCGGCCAGGCTTTTGACAAATCACCTGTCCCTCTGTTAATGTTGTTGAAAACAGCTGGAGGAGTGCAAAGGCTAAAGGAGTTTTGTATGGAAAAACGGTTAATAATTGGAATAACAGGGGCAAGCGGGGTAATATATGGGATCAGAATGCTTGAAATACTTCAGAGTCTCGGGATTGAGACACACCTGATCCTTTCCGAGGCAGCAAGACTCAATATCACAATTGAGACCAGCTGTAATGTCAACAATGTCCTTGCCATGGCTGATTTTACCTATACCAATAAAGATACTGCAGGAGCAGTAGCCAGCGGGTCATTCCTGAACATGGGCATGGTGGTTGCTCCCTGTACAGTTAAGACACTTTCAGGTATTGCCAACTCCTATACTGAAAACCTGCTGATCAGGGCAGCAGATGTTCAGCTTAAGGAAAAACGGAAACTGGTGCTTATGTTCCGGGAAACTCCTCTGCATAAGGGGCATTTAAAACTTTTGGTCAGGGCAGCCGATATGGGGGCACATATTCTTCCGCCAATGCCATCATTTTATCACCATCCTGAAACCATTGATGATATTATCAATCAGTCGGTTGGCAAGGCGCTTGATTACATCGGCATTAAGCATGACTTGTTCATGCGCTGGGATAATGCAAATCCTGACAGGCACGTTTAAGTCAGAAGAGCGCGTATTTTCCTACCCTTTAAACCTGTCATCGGACCGTTTTTTCCTTATATCTTTATTACTTGCCTTAAGCCATCCTGAAGTACTATTCTCAACCCCGTCAAATTTTTCAACATAGGGTTTAATGTCAAGAAGTGGTGTACCATTAAGCACATCAATACCCTCCACAATGATTTTATTGTTTTCAATCTTTTTCAGCTTAACAATGGAAAGACCTATATGATTGGGCCGCAGAGGGGATCTTGTGGAAAAAACACCCCTTGTATGTTTATCCATGAAAGGAGTAACCAGAAGCTCTTCTCTTTTTGCTTTATGGAATCTGTATATGAGATAAATATGACTGAAACCGTCAAGATCCCGTAATCCTTTAACATATTTTTCATCAACAAGGGCGTATCCTTCAATGCCTGCTGCCCCCTTGGGCTGTATGGGCATATCTTCAATGTTTGTATAGGGTGAGTGTATTGTTCCGATTGGTTCTATTTCATGCATGGTTCAGATCTCCTCCATTGATTTATAGATTTTCTATGATTTTAATTATCTCATCTTTGTGAACCCGCCTGTTGAGGCGGAAACTTGTAACTTTAATTTGTCTGGTAATTTCTCTTAATTTCTCTTTATCAAAGGCAATATTCTTTTTTAACAGATATTTTTCCACAAGGCAGCGGCCGCATAACAGGTTCAGAAAGAAATCCTCTTCCTGGCGGGTGCCAAAGGAAGAGATGGCATGGGTGCCTGCAACATGGGAAATAACTCCCCTGCCAAATACCGGAGTGTTGTAGCTTATCAGGGATTGTCCGGTCTGGTCTTTATAAACAGAATCAATAAATCCATAATACTCTTTAAATGTTTCAATATCCCCGGTATTGACATTCAGATCAAAACCCTGCTGTCTGAGCATGTACACAGTTGAAAAAAGGTCTGCAATACCATTTCTTTCTCCAATTCCAAGGACAGAGGTTTCAATTATTGCAGCACCTGCAGATACTCCCATGATTGTGTTTGCATTGGCAAGGCCCATGTCATTGTGGCAATGTACACTCAGGTCAGTGGGGGATTTCTCCAGGGCTGCCCGGGCATGGCTGATTTTATCAAAAAACTGTTCCGGTGCCATGATCCCCGAGGTGTCAGCCAGGGAAACAATATCTGTTCCAATATCAAAGGCAAGAAATCCCAGAATTTTTTCTATCAACTGATCTGGCATTTTCCCGATATCCAGCATGGACACAAGGATTACACTGTAGTCTGTATTGGCCCTAATATAATCAATACTGTCAGATATTGAATTAATTATATTTTTCTCCTGCAATCCTTCATTCATATGGAAGTGGAGGTGGAAATGGTTAATACCGGTATCCACAAGCAGTTTAGCGTCCTCTGGTACTGCCCTGCCCATGCCTGCCAGGGATATTTTGTAATCCAGTGATTTACAAAGCATTGAAAGCTGTTCTAAGTGCAGGGCTTCTGACTCATGGGCAGGGGCATAACCTGCCTGACACAGATCAAGATTAAGTTTTTCCTGGAACCCAACTATTTTTTTCTTTTGATCATATGAGAACACAATGCCTCTATGCTGCATACCCTCCCGGATTGTCTGATCAATAACAATGATTTTATCCTGCATGTTTTTCCTTTGGCGGGTTAAAATATCCATGTATAAGTTTTGGAAAAAGGGTTTTTAATCTGTTTATAATTACTTCCATGCCCAGGGGCTGTGATTCTTTCCCTGCTTTAAACATTGTTCTGTAATAATGAATGGGATCATAATTCAGGTTTCTCCATTGAATCATATTAACAGGGTATCTTTTCAGGAATTCAACAAGGGCATTAAATTCAAGTTCAGAATCGGTAAACCCCGGGCAGTTAATGTAGTTGAGTGATACAAATTTACCTTTTTCAAGGGCCTTGTCAATACTTTCTAACACATCTTTGAGTTTATATCCCCTGGGCCGGAAGTATGCGTTATAGCACGGCTCCCTGACAGAGTTAATACTGACACGCATGGAATCAAGGCCTGCATCAAAGAGTTGTTCCAGGAGGTCAGGCCTGCCTGCATTGGAGTTGAAATTAATTGTGCCTGAAGATGTTCTGCTCCTGATCATTTTAATGGCAGGTTCAATTACCTTAAAAGCGGTTAAAGGGTCACCTTCGCAGCCCTGGCCAAAGCTGACTATGCTGTTGTCAACCGTTGTGATGTGTTCCAGTGCAACTTCTGCAATTTCCCGGGCATCCGGAGTAAACTTGATTCTGTTCTGGGGGGAAGTGATGGATGTATCCTTCTGGAGGGATATGCATCCAAGACAGCGGGCATTGCATGTTTCTGCCGTTGGAAGCGGTGCTTCATACCTTTTAAGGAAAAAGTTTTTTCCGGCAGGGCACCCATATTCCAGGGCACATTTTTCAAGGTGGCGCATGAGTCTGTTATCGGGATACTGCTTCTGCATGGATTCAATTCCTGTAATGATTTTGTCCCAGGGCATTAACCTTAAATCCTGCCTTGGTTCATTATCAATAAGGATTGCAGAGGATATAAAGCCATTGGCGGTAAATCCTGCTGCACCATAGGAAAACAGAGGAAGAATATCTGAATTTGTTTCATCTTCAAAGGCAGCAGAATATCTGTTTACATATCCTGGAGAGTTGAACACGGCAACAGGAAATATTTTTCTGCCTGGTTCATAGGGATTGAATTTAAGGGCAATGAAATCATTGGATTCAGGATCAAAAACAATGGGTCTGCGCCGGGGCAGCATCATAAGTTCGCTGCCAAAGGGTATTTTGATTGTATCTGCCCCATTAAGCGGATAAAATGTATTGCCTGCCATGCCGACAGCTGCAAAGTCGGGCAGATCAAATATCTCTCCTGTTTCATCGGCAACAACAGCACGTATGAAGTTTTCTTGATTATGAATTTTTTTATCTCCTGGCTGCAAATTTCAAATTAAAATAATAATTATATATCAGAATAAAATTTGATTCTCAATTTTATTATAAACAATCAGATGGGATAATGACAGGGCAGCCATTATGCTGTATGATTTCAACTGGTAGTCCATACACTGATTCCACCATTTCACTGGAAATATTATTTATTCTGCCTGTTCCATAGATCGAACCATTTTGTAAAAATAAATATTTGTCTGAATACTTTAAAGCTGTGTTAAGGTCATGCATGGTAATCACTGCTGCAACATCATGTTCCTTTACAACCCGTTTGATAAATCCAAGGACCTCTGTTTGGTTTTTTAAATCAAGGTTGCTTGTGGGTTCATCCAGTAAAAGAAGATCAGTCTCCTGTACAAAGGCACGGGCCAGAGAAATTTTCTGGATTTCTCCACCGCTCATCTGGTCTATGTATTTTAATGATAGATGCTCAAGGTTGAGTTGTTTTATCACTGCATCCACTTTTTTAATATCTTTTTTTGATACTCCCCATCTGATGTGGGGCCGTCTTCCCAGGAGGATGGCATCAAAAGCTGTGAGTCTACCTGTATCAGGCCGCTGGGCAACATAACTTATTTTTTTTGCAATCTCTGTTACACTCATGGTAAAAGTATCGCAACCACTGACTTGTATATCTCCTTTTTCTCTTTTCAATATCGAGTTAATGCATTTTAAGAGGGTGGTTTTACCAACACCATTTGGGCCGAGGATTGCTAATATTTCTCCTTTTTCCACATTAAAACTGATATTATTTAAGATGTTAATACTGTTGTATTTAAATATCAAATCATTAATGCGTAATATCATCTTTTTTTCCTTTTAATTATTAAATATAAAAAAACCGGTGCCCCGAGAAATGATGTTAAAACTGAAACAGGCAGAATATGCGGGCTTAGAATAAGCCGTGCAGCAATATCCGAGGCAAGAAGCAGCAGGCTTCCTGCAATGACTGTTCCAGGCAGAAGAAATCTATGATCATCACCCATCACTCTTCTTACCATGTGTGGAGCCACAAGCCCCACAAAACTGATTATTCCCACAGATGCAATAATAACAGATGTGACAAATGAGGCTGTTATCATACCTGAAAGCCTTGTCCTGTCAATTTTTACCCCAACTCCCTTTGCAGTCTCATCTCCTGTATCAGCAGCATTATAATTCCAGGCGTTCATCAGAAAGAAACAAATGGAAAAAATCGTTACAGACAGTATCAGCAGGATTTCGTTCCAGTCTGTCCGGGCAAGGTCTCCAAATGTCCAGAATACCATGGCTGCAAGCTGCACATCGTCTGCAAAAAACTGGAGCAGCATTGTACTTGCTGTAAACAGTGCGCTTAATGCCACACCCGTAAGTATCATAATTTCAGGGCTTCCCTGTTTTATTTTTGAAACAGTAAGAATAATCAAACCAGTTGTCATGGAAAAAATAAATGCTGAAACAGCTGTTATATACGGATTTGTTACAATAATTGCATCGCTGATGGAGCTTGCCATTGTCCCGGAACCTAATATCATGACAGAAAAAGCAGCCCCAAACGCAGCAGCATGGGAGATACCAAGCGTAAAAGGTGAGCCTAAGGGGTTTCTTAAGACAGACTGCATAACAGCTCCTGAGGCCGCAAGCCCGGCACCTGCTGTAATTGCCGTAATGCTCCGGGGCAGCCTGATATTAAAAATTATAATATCAAATTTTTTAGAAACAGTATGGCCTGCAAGGCTTTTTATTACATCGGGAAAAGGAATATGTGCAGCTCCAAGGGAGATACCTGCCACAAATATTAATAAAAGGCATATAAACGCAATTGTGATAAGTATGATTTTTTTCCTGATATATCGGGAGTAAGCTTCCGGCATCACTCCCACTCCATTATCAAGATGCATATTTCCTCCATGGCTCTATTTTAAAGAAATTTTCTTGAACACCATGTTTCCAAAGGCTTTGTTCATTCCTGCAAAAACCGGCCTGCCCACAAGAAATGTATAGATTTCATCTGCTTTTTTTTCAGGATCAATGTCAGAAAACCTGTCAGGATACAATATTTTTCCTGCATACCAGGCATCAGCAAGGATTGAACCAAAATTCAGTGTGTACCAGTTATAGGGCAGCAGGCCAAAAACATTGCCTTGCCGGACACCTGATAAACTTTGATATACCTGGTCTGTTTTAAGTTCATGCAGACCTCCGGCATGTTTTCCCATTTGAAGGGTTGAAAGATCCAGAAACAGTATTTCAGGATCCCACTTAATAAGGCTCTCTTTTGAAATAATAGTATTGGTTAAATTTTTGCCTGTTTTATCAAATGCAGCAACATTTTTTGCATTAATAAAAAGGAACGGCGGGTAAAAAGTATGGGTTGACTGGAAGCCGTGGGGTCCCTTGAATGCAATACCTCCCACAAAACATGGGATTTTATCTGATTCATCCACATTTGATGAGCGCTGCTTTAATTCTTTTATCTGGTTTTTAAAAAAAGCAATCAGTTCATCTGCTCTTTGATCTTTACCCATAACCTTACCCATAATGGCAAGAGCATTAAAAAGATCTTGTCTGTATTTAAACATATCTCCATAATTCAGCACAATTACAGGAATATCTGTTTTCTTTTCAAGCTTTACAGGGTCATAGCCCATGGATGGATATGTTTTGAAAATAACCTGGGGAAAGGGGTCTAAACCCATGATGAGTTCAGGGTTGTCATGCCCTCTGAACCCGCCAAAGAGAGGCAGGTTTGCAAATTGGGGATTGGCAAGGGCATAAGGTCTTGCATCAAAGACACTGTTTCTTTTTTCCATGCTGTCTACCCCGACAACCTTATCTTGAGATTGAAGATATGTGAGAAGTCTTAAACAGCCAGGGCCGGAGCAGATAACCCGCTCAATTTTTACTGGAATTTTTACTTTTCTTCCGGCTGCATCGATAACAGTTCTTAAATTCTCTGCAAAGAGATTTTCTGCCAGGACCAGTAATAAAACCGTCAGAAAAAAGCATTGTAATTTACCCTTCATTTTTTCTCCTTTCACAAAAAAAAGCCACAAAGATTACATACCCCGGAATACAGGATATTAAACCTTCATGGCTTTATATTTAATTATGTTAAACTTTTCTAAATTGCCTTCTGGCAATTACTGAATGATTACCATTATCAAAAAAAAAATAACTATGCAATACTATTCGAATCTTTCAGGTAATTTTTTTTAAGGTCAGGAATTCTGCTGAGAGCTGCTATGAAAAGCGCACATGTCTGCAAGGGGGCACCCGGGGCATTCTGGTTTTTTTGCATGGCATATCTCCCTGCCAAAGTAGATCATCCATAATGAAAAATCACTCCACACTTTTTTTGGAAGTTTTTCCATGAGATCAAATTCGACCTTTACAGGGTCCTTTTCAATGGTTAAGCCGAGCCTGTTTGATATACGCAGGACATGGGTATCCACAACAATGGCAGGAATGTTAAATATTGCTGATCTTACAACATTTGCTGTTTTTCTGCCCACCCCCGGCAGTGTTATAAGTTTTTCAATTTCAGATGGCACATCTCCGTTGAATTTGTCCAGAAGTTCTCTGGCACAGGCTTTAATGTTTTTTGCCTTATTGTTGTAAAATCCTGTGGAATAGATAATGGTTTTAATATCTTCAATGGGTGCTTCTGCAATATCCCCGGGGGTTTTATATTTTGCAAAGAGCTCCTTTGTAACTTTATTGACCTGATTGTCCGTGCACTGGGCAGACAGGATCGTGGCAGTCAGGAGCTGGAACGGGCTTTTGTGGTCAAGCTGGGTTTTGACCACAGGGTATTTATTCCTTAATATATCAATGATTTTTTTCAGCATATCCTTGGAAGTTGTTCTCCTGTCAACATATCAATTATTCTCATGCCGCCGATTAAAGTTTCAAGATATACTTTTCCGCTTTTGTTATCTGTTACTTCTCCAATGATGGCAGCATCTTTTCCAAATTCATTCTGCCTGATTATTTCAAGTACACTTTGGGCATGGGCTGCCGGAACAAAGGCAATGAGTTTGCCTTCATTGGCAATGTAAAGTGGGTCAAATCCCAAAAGTTCACACATGCCTGCAACAGCATCATTAACAGGGATGGCATCCTCTTTTATTCTTATTTCAACATTTGACTGGGAGGCGATTTCGTTCAGTGTAGTGCCAAGGCCTCCCCTTGTGGGATCACGCAATACATGTATATCATATCCTGAATCAATAACCGCCTTTACCATGTGGTTAAGGGGTGCTGAATCTGTTTTAATACCTGAGGTCATTTTCAGATCTTCCCGGGAACTTAAGACTGTTATGCCATGGTCTGCAATGGTACCGCTGATAATTATTTTATCCCCTTTTTGTGCATTGGCCCCTGTTACATTGATTTTTCTGCTGAAAATACCTATTCCGGAAGTGTTAATGAATATTTTATCGGCCTTTCCCCTGGGAACCACTTTTGTGTCTCCGGTAACAATGGTCACACCTGCTTTCTTTGCAGCATCAGCCATTGTTGTCAGGATAATTTCAAGCTCTTTTATCTCCATACCTTCTTCAATTATCAGGCCCACACTTATGTATAGCGGTTCTGCACCACACATGGCAACATCGTTTACAGTACCGTTTACTGCAAGATCTCCAATATTGCCTCCAGGGAAAAAGATGGGGTCAACAACATAGGTATCCGTGGAAAAGGCTATGTTATTATTTCTGTTCTTTCTGCCGAAATCAAGGGTTGCTCCGTCATCAAGCATTGCAAGCACCGGGTTGTTGAAAAGGGGCAGTATTATTTCCGACATCATTGAATGGGAAATTTTTCCTCCACTGCCGTGGTCAAGTAATACCTTATTGTCTGACATTTTAACAATCCTTATCTATTATTTTTACCGGTTATATCTATAGTATGCTGCACATGAGCCTTCACTTGAGACCATGCATGGCCCCACAGGGTTCATGGGAGTGCATGCCCTGGCATAGAGCCTGCAGTCTTCAGGTGTTTTAAGTCCCATCAATATCTCTCCACAGGAGCATGCACCTGGCTCCTTTGTATCTTTAATATCAATGCTGAATTTTTTTACTGCATCATATTTTTCAAAGTACTGGTTCAGAATCATGCCTGAATCTGGTATCTCCCCGATTCCCCTCCATGTTGCACCGGCAGTTTTAAAAACCTGGTTCATAATCTGTTTTGCCTTGACATTACCAGCATCTGAAACTGCTCGCGGGTAAGCATTTTCCAGGGCTGGTTTTTGAGCCTTGTTCTGCTTTACAAGCATTAATATGCCCTTTAAAATATCCAGGGGTTCAAATCCTGCAATAACAGAAGGTATATTATATTGTTCATGGACATCCCTGTAAGCATCTGTGCCTGTGATAACCGATACATGGCCCGGAAGAATAAATCCGTCAATTTCAACTCCTCCTGCCTGCATCAGTGCAGCCAGGGCCGGAGGTGTAAGTTTGTGGGAGGAGTGGATTGAAAAATTGGATATGTTTTTTTCATCAGCCATTAAAAGTGTTGCAGCAATTGTTGGTATGGTTGTCTCAAAGCCTACGGCACAAAAAACAACCTCCCTGCCAGGGTTGTCCCGGGCAATGGTCAATGCATCAAAGGGAGAATATACAATCCTTACATCCCCGCCTTTTGCTTTTTCCCTTTGCAGGGAGGATGAACTTCCCGGCACCTTTAAAAGATCACCAAAGGTTGTCACTATGAACCGGTCTGATTCTGCAAAATGGATAAATGTATCAATATCTCTTTGAGCAGTAACGCACACAGGGCATCCAGGTCCTGATAAAAGTGTGATCCCCGGAGGGAGCACGCCTTTGATTCCATATCTGAAAATAGACATTGTGTGGGTACCGCACACTTCCATGAGGCGTATTTTATCAGGGCTCAGATTGTGGATCTCCTTTATCATCCTTTTTGCAAGATCACCATCCCTGAATTCAGCAACATATTTTAAAGCCATGGTTTTATCCTTTTCTCTGCTCTTTTTCCCTTGCCCCTGCAATAACTGCCTGCCCAAGTGATATGCCTCCGTCTCCGGCAGGAACTTTAGTATGTGTATAAACCTTTAGGCCATTGTTTTCAAGCTCTTTTACCATGTTGTCAAACACAAGGGAGTTGTTGAATACACCACCGGACAGCACAACATCGTTTAAAGCCGTGGTCTCTTTTACCTTTAACACTCCTTTTACAAACATATCCACAAAGGTTTTGTGGAACTTTGCACTTATAAAGGATAGTTCCTTTTCATCTGTAATGTCATGGACTATGCCCTTTATCAAGGGTGATATCCCGATTTCAAACCCCTTTTCCCTGATATTTTTAAAGGAAAATCCATAGGGCTTTATGTGGCTGATGTCAGTATCAGCAAGGGCCTCAAGTTCCATGGCAGCCTGGCTTTCAAAGGAGATTTTATCCCTTATGCCAAGTATGGAAGAGATGCCGTCAAAGAGCCGCCCTGAACTTGATGTCAAGGGTGAATTGAGCTTTTTTCGCATCATTCTTTGCAGAAATTCGATTTTTTCCTTTTCATGGCGTTTTAAAAAGTTAATATCAAGATCAAACATATCATTGCCAAAGGCTCTGTTAAGATATGCCACGGCCATGCGCCACGGTTCAAGGACAGCAGCTTCACTGCCGGGCATGGGAATATATTCAAGGTGTGCTTCTCTTGTGAACGAGGTATAATCACAGGTGATGATCTCACCTCCCCAGATTTCTCCGTCAGTACCAAACCCTGTGCCGTCAAGGGTAAGGGCCATGACTCTGTGATCGATTTGATTCTCTGCCATGCATGAGACAGCATGGGCATGGTGGTGCTGTACTGCACACAGTTTTATTTCAGGCTCTTTTTCAGCATATTTTTCAGCATAGTCAGTGCTCATATAAGAGGGGTGCATATCATGGGCAATAATTCCGGGCCTGATATCCATGATCTTTTTTAAATGTTCAATAGTATTTTTATAAAATGTAAAGGTTTTAAAATTAAAAAGATCACCAATGTGCTGGCTTAGGAATCCATGGCTCCCCTTTGTCAGACAGACAGTGCTTTTAAGCCCTCCGCCTGCAGCAAGAACCTCAGGGCAGGGATTCTTAAGCATGACAGGAAGGGGAGCATATCCCCTTGACCTTCTTAAAAACCTGGTTTTGCCCTTTTTAACCTGGACAATTGAATCATCAGCCCTGAAGTATATGTCCCTGTTATGGATCAAAAAGTAGTCTGCAATGTGGCTAAAGGCAGCAAGTGCATCATCATTGTCAATGGATAAAGGCTCTCCGCTTCTGTTTCCGCTGGTCATGACAAGCAGGTCAGGGCCTTTTTTCAGCAGAATATAGTGCAATGGAGTATAGGGGAGCATGATGCCAAGGTATCTGTTTACAGGTGCCAGAGAGGCAGAAAGGGATTCAGCCATGTTCTGCTTTTTTTTCAGGAGCACAACAGGTCTGTTAAATGATTCAAGGAGTTTTTTTTCATCTTTGTCCACATGAACAAATCTCTTTACTGCATCAACGGATTCTGCCATTAGTGCAAAGGGTTTGTGGGGCCTGGATTTTCTTTTCCTCAACTCTTTAACAGCTTGATCAGAGCATGCATCCACGGCAAGGTGATATCCGCCAAGTCCTTTGACAGCAAGTATTTTACCCTGCTTTAGAAGCTCTGCTGCTCTGGTGATGCTGTCCCTGCTATTGCATACCTCTTCCTTAAAGGAGTTCACAAGGGTAACCCCGGGGCCGCATACAGCACAGGCATTAGGCTGGGCATGGAATCGTCTGTCAAGGGGATTATAATACTCCTTCTGGCACTCTTCACACATGGGGAAATGTTTCATGGAAGTCTTTGGCCGGTCATAGGGAATATCTTCAATTATGGTGAATCTGGGACCGCAGTTGGTACAGTTTATAAATGGGTATTCAAACCGTCTGTTTTCAGGGTTATTGAGCTCATCCAGGCATTCCCTGCATATGGAAACATCCGGGGAGATCAGAGTGGATCTGACTCTGGAAGGTTTACTCTCTTTGATTTTAAAGGATTTGTACCCTGATATTGGTACGTGACAGGATTCTATACTGGAGATCAGAGCAAGGACAGGTTTTTCTGTTTTAATGCTCTTAATAAAAAGGTCGATTTTGTCAGGTTTGCCCTGGATGGTGACAATAACGCCCCGGGAAGTATTAGAGACTTCACCAGAGAGATTATACTTTGAAGCAAGCTTAAATAAAAAAGGCCGGAATCCTACACCCTGTACAATACCGTTTATTGTTACTCTTCTTGCGCCGGAGGAGTCCTTCATTGTTTATTGTTCAGACCTGGTCAGTCCTGTCCTCACCATCATGGCTCAGTATCTCACGCATATCTGCAAGGGTTTGTTCAGCACTTTGCCGATCAACTTTGCTTATGGCAAATCCGGCATGGACAATGACATAATCTCCTATGTTTACATCATCAAGGAGCATCAGGTTTGCTTCCCTTGTAACACCGTCAACATCAACTATGCCGACTGTATCATTTATTTCAGTGATTTTTGATGGGACTGCAAGGCACATGATTTATCAACCATCCTGTTTTTTATTAATTATTCACAAATAAATAATATATACCATTAAGTCATATATTAGCAAGAGATTATCAAAATGTTCATGGACATATTTATGAGACACATTTGTGGGACATTGAATGAGACATATCTGTTGCTTTTGTATATTATCATTAATATTATTATTGGCATTTCAATCAAAAGTTTATTTTAATGTGCCAGAAGTTACTACAGGCCGGGTACATACTGGAAAATGATAAACTGGCATGCTTTATGCTGATTAATTAAGGCGTGTTTAAAGATTGACTGGTTTTAAGGAAGTATAAATGGATTTTAACCGATACAAGAGAGGAAAAAATGAAAAAAATCTTGATAGCGTACACAAGCAGAACAGGTTCCACTGAAAAAATGGCTGAATTTCTGGCAGAAGGTGTCAGAATGTCAGGCAATGAAGCAGTCCTTGCAAAAACATCAACCTTGAAAAAAGAAGAGGACTTTTCAGGGTTTGATGGTTTTCTTTTTGGATGTCCCACATACCATAAAGATATGACAGGTGGTATGAAACAATTTCTTTTCATAGCTGAGTCTGCAAGTTTGACCGGAAAAATGGGAGGTGCCTTTGGATCACACACCCATAGCGGCGAAGCAGCTCCCATGATTTTTGACACCATGCAGTATGTCTTTAAAATGGACATGGTGGATATAGGCCCCTTAAGTCTTACAGAATCAGTAATGAAAACCGATGAAGGTCTTAAAGCGTGTCATCAATACGCAGGTGCCCTTAATTAGGGGGACACGATACTTAATTATTTCTATGTAAAAATTAGGGGGACACGATACTTAATTATTTCTATGTAAAAATTTTACAAATAGGGCAGTTGCATATTTCAAATATCGAGGTCCATTTGTAAATGCAACAGGTGGATGGGGACCTGGAAGCATCTCTGTTTTTGGAGCACAAGATAGTATGCTTCCTTTATTTCTAAAACCAACTATAAAGAAATTGTCAGAATCCCTTTTTTAGGATATATCTTAAATCCTGTTGGTGCTATAATTAATAAATTTGATTGAAAGAAAAATGATAAAATATAAAAAACAATTTATAGTTTTTTTTAGTATTTTGATTTTAATCAGCTTGTTCTATTTGATTTTAGGAATTCCACCAACAATTCCTTCAAATAGAATTAAAGCAGCAATTTATTCAAAACCAAATTTTATAAAACAAATAAAATTATCTCCTTTTAAATATATTAGGATTAAAACTAATTTAATTGAGGATACTATCATGATTACTGATAATAAAAGTATAACTCTTATAGCTAATGCATTGAGTAAATCAAAAAAGTATAGTTCTGTTCACCCTAAAGCAGTTTGGAATTGTGTTCTTGGTGTTACTAATACTAAAGGTGAATATAAA
>CAZQJS010000063.1:0-17875 GCA_964593725.1 uncultured Desulfobacterales bacterium | reverse complement strand
CAGACCTCTCTTATTCCTTTTTAAAATATTCAGGCAATGCTGTGTTTGGGCAATCAGGCTAAAACTTGAAAAAAGTCCTGGTCTGTTTGGGACTTACAAAAAAATTAGAAACTGCATCGGATTTGATTTTGGAATTCTTTGCGTGAACTGAAGCCTGCCCGGCATTTCTGGTAAAAAAAATAACCACCGGGAATTGCTGGAGTTTTCAACTGAATATTGCTTTATTAAACACTGGTTTGGCAGAATAAAGATTCAATTGCATTGTTCAGGCCTGGTAAGATAAAGAAATTTAAAAATTTGATTTTTTACCAGGAAAAGTGTTAAAAAGGAGCAGTAAAGGAAGTGAAGATAAGGTTAAAATCAATGAACATTAAGGTGGCAGGAAAATGATATGAAAAAAAAGATGAAGGCGCTTGTAAAGGCTAAACCTGAACAGGGACTCTGGCTTGAAGATGTTGATCTGCCTGAAGTAAATCACAACGATGTTTTGATTAAAATAAAGAAAACTGCCATTTGCGGTACTGATGTTCATATTTATAACTGGGATAAATGGTCAAGGGAGACCATCCCGGTTCCCATGCATGTGGGCCATGAATTTGTAGGCGAAATTGCCGAAACAGGAAAAAATGTCCATGATTTTAAGGTTGGTGATCTTGTGTCTGGTGAAGGACATATTGTGTGCGGGCATTGCAGAAACTGCCTTGCAGGCAGACGTCATCTGTGTAAACAGACCCAGGGAGTAGGAGTGAACAGACCCGGGGCATTTGCCCAGTACCTCTGTATCCCTGTTACAAATGTCTGGTATTGTGATAGGAGCATACCCCTTAATGTGCTGGCCTGCTTTGACCCTCTTGGGAATGCAGCACATACGGCTCTGTCCTTTGATGTGCTTGGCGAAGATGTCCTTATTACAGGTGCAGGGCCTATTGGCTGTATGGCTGCCATGATTGCACGCCATGCAGGCGCAAGATTTGTGGTTATTACAGATGTTAACCCTTATAGGCTTGAGCTTGCAAAAAAAACAGGTGCAAACCTTGTTGTGGATGTGTCTCGGGATAGTGTTGAAAATGCCCAGAAAAAGCTGGGCATGAAAGAAGGTTTTGATGTTGCCATGGAGATGTCAGGAAACCCTGCTGCACTAAATACAATCCTTGATAATATGTGCCACGGCGGAAAAATTGCCATGCTTGGAATAATGCCGGGTGATACCAGTATTGACTGGAACAAAGTTGTTTTTAACATGTTTACAATAAAGGGTATCTATGGCCGGGAAATGTATGAAACCTGGTATAAGATGACAACCATGATACAGTCAGGACTTGATATTGCGCCCCTTATCACGCATGAGTTCCATTACACTGAGTTTGAAAAGGGGTTTGATGTCATGGGTTCTGGAAATTCCGGTAAAGTCATACTTGACTGGGAATAAGATAATACAGGAGAAAAAATATGTCACTTGATAAACTTGATGCTGCCTTGAAAAATGAAATAAAAGAGCTCAATGATGAGGGCAGGGCTAAAATACCTGAGAGGATTATTGAACAATACATTCCCCCGGCAGATGGTCATGGCCCGAGGTATAGGCTTAAAGGGTATGACAGACAGTTTTTACGTCTTAATTCAAATTCATATCTTTCTTTATCCAATAATTCTGAAATGATAAAAGCAGCAGACAGGGCAACAGATAAATTTGGTGTGGGCCCCGGAGCTGTGCGGTTTATTGATGGTACATTTGCCCTTCATACAGACCTTGAAAAAAGGATTGCACAATTTGTAAACAAACCTGCAGCAAAAATTTTTAACTCAGCCTATACCTCCAACCTCGGACTTGCCATTGCCATAAGCAATAAAAAGACCCATTGGATCGGGGATCAGTTGAACCACAACAGCATAATAAGGGCAATGCGCATTGCAAATATCCCAAGTGCCAATAAGGGAATATTTAAACATAATGACATGGATGATTTAAAAAGATGCCTTGATGAAGTTCCGGAAGGTATTGAAAGGGTAATTGTTATTTTTGACGGCATTTTCAGTATGCGTGGTGATTGTGCTCCCATTGACAGGATTGAACATATTGCAGGAGAGTATGATTCAAAGTTCAGGGACGGTGTTGCAACCGTGGTTGATGATTCCCACGGAATTGGTGCATATGGGGCAGCAGGCAGAGGTACTATGGAATACTGCAGTGCATACCCCGATGTAATTGTTGGAACTTTTGGCAAGGCTTTTGGTGTAAATGGAGGGTTTATTGCATCAAGCAGAACTCTGATTGAAACAATTCGTCAAAAAGCTGACACGTACATTTATACAAATCCTTTAAGTGTTGCAGACTGCGCCGCTGCAATCAAGGCAATGGATATTTGCGACAGCAGCAAAGGCCTGGAACTTCTGAAAAATCTTGCAGCACGGACAAAACAGTTCCGCCAGGGTCTTGAAGCCCGGGGAAAAGAGACAATTGACGGACCCCATCCGGTTGTGCCCATGCTGGTACGGGATACTGATAAAACCCATGCCATTGTCAGTTCACTTTTTGAAAACGGTGTGCTTGTGGTGGGGTTGACATTTCCGGTTGTTCCCAGGGGTGATGAGACTATACGATTCCAGATCAATGCATCCCATACAGAAAAGGATATTGATTATGTGCTTGGCCTGCTTAATAACCTTTAACGGCGCTTCAGGGGAATTTTTACAAGGAACTCGGCGCCTTTGCCCTCTTCACTGGTCAGAGTAAGCTTACCGCCCATATCTTTAATAAGTACCATGACTCCGGCAAGCCCGATGCCGTGGCTCTCCACAATGGAGTTTATTGAAGATCCGCAGGTGCAGTAGGAGTTGAATATCTTCTTGTGGTCAGCTTCGGCAATACCCCTTCCATCATCCTTAACAGACAGGATCAGGTGGTTCTCTTTAACTTTGCTGAAGATTTCAATTGTTTCAGCCCGGAATTTTAAAGCATTGGTTATAAGATTCCTTAAAATCTGAATTATCTTGTTTTCATCCAGATATAATGGTTTTGCCCACAATTTTTTTTCAACTGAAATTATTATGCCGTTTGAACTGACAGCACTCTTTGTATCTTTCAGGCTGGTGGATTTTTTTATCCTCTCTGAAGTTTGCGTGTCAGACAAATCAAATACTTCAATTAAAACCGCAGATATAATAAAAGCAAGGCTTGTATCTTTGTAAATCATTATGCCCTCGCTGGATCTGCCAAGTTCCAGTACATCATTGACTATTCTTTTGGTATTATTGGTGTTTCTGAGTATTCTTTTTAATACTTTTTGTTGTTTTTCCGTTAATGGCCCATATGTATCAATCCGGTTGAGAAGTGACTTTACACCAGTATCAATAACTGAAATTGGAACTTTGAGGTCGTGGATCATGAGTTCTATTTTAATTTCGCTTTTGCCCATTCTTATTCTTAAAGCCTCCAGCAGTTAAAAATCTTGTAATTTACTTAATATAATAGTAGAGTTAACCCTGCTTATCTTAAGCTTTAAGTATGTTATATGAATATTGCATGGTTTGTAAAGTGGTTTGGAGGTTTTTTATGAATAAAAATAACTCTTTGGAAAAAGAGTTAAAAAAAAGAATTGATGAGCTTCATTCAATAATTTCAGAAGCTCCCATTCCCATGCTTGTTATTGATAAAAATCATTTAATAGTTCATTTTAATAAAGCTTGTGAAGAGCTTACAGGGCTTTGCAGGGAAGAGATGCTTGGCACGGATAATCAATGGAAGGCCTTTTATGCTGAAAAACGACCCATTATGGTTGACTTTATTGTGGACAAAGCTTCTGAAACTGAGATCCTGAAATATTACGGCCTTAAATTCAACCGCTCCGGTATTGAAAAAGAGAGATATGCGGCTGAAGATTTTTTCCCTGATCTTGGGGAAGATGGCAAATGGCTTTTTTTTACAGTTGCTCCCCTGAAGGATGAAAACGGTGAAATAATCGGTGCTGTGGAGACACTCCAGGATATTACCGATGAGAAAAATGCAGAAAAAAAGATGCGTGATTCCCGAAGACATTACAGAATGCTCCTGGAGTTTGTACCCTATCCCATTATAGTTTACGATGGTGAAGGACGCGCCTCATATCTCAACCCTGCATTTACCCAGACATTTGGATGGACCTTTGAAGAACTCAAAGGTAAAAGAGTACCCTTTGTGCCCGAGGAACTGGACCAGGAGACCAGGGACCTTCTGAGGAAATTTTTTAAGGAGAGATCCTTTACCAGACATGAGACCCAGAGATTGACCAGGGATGGAACACTCCTTGATGTGATAATGTGGGCAGCCTCCTTTGCAAGGCAGGGTCAGACCTCCAATGAGAATTTTGTTATTTTAAGGGATATCACGGAAGAGAAGAGGATTGCTGCTTATAATAAGACAATCATGAAAATCAGTACAGCACTTCCGGAATACCCGGAACTTGGTCAGCTTATGAATTATCTGTCCAAGGAGATCAAAACACTTCTCAACACTGAAGGAGCCATTGTCCTTCTCTATGATGAGATGAAAAATGAAGTGTTTTTCCTTGGTGCTGCCTATGATGATTCAGATACGGAGAAAAGGGTAAAGGAGGTCAGATTTCCTCTGAATGAGGTTGCAGCAGGCAAGGTGGTGAAATCGGGTAAACCCATTATAATCAATGATCATGCCGAGTGTGCAAAATACCCCCAGAGGGATGAAAAACTTGGGTATAAAACAAAGAATCTGGCAGTAGCTCCCATAAAGAGTGAAGAGAGAATAATTGGCACCCTTGTAGCCCTTAACAAAAAAAAGGGGCTTTTTAAAGAAAGCGACATTGAGCTTTTGGAAATGATTGCAGGCACTGTTGCAATTTCCATTGAGAATGCAAGGTTTTCCGAAGAGGTGAAAAAAGCATACAAGGAAGTTGCATCCATGAACCGTGCAAAGGGTAAAGCAATAAACCACCTTTCCCATGAACTTAAAACCCCGGTTGCAATCCTGACAGGATCTGTGGGTGCCCTTAAAAAGAAACTTGCAAGTATTGAGGAAAAAAAATGGGTCAGTACAATTGCAAGGATAGAGAGAAATCTTCGCAGGATAGTTGAAATCCAGAATGAAACAGCTGATATCATGGATAATAAAGAGTATTCAGCCCATGGATTATTATTAAAAATGTTTGATTCATGCAGGGATGAGCTTGAAACATTGATAGACCAGAGCCTGGAAGAAAAACATGGTGTTGATGACATCATGCAATCGGTAAGGCAGCTGATCAATGAAAAGTTCGGCCCCAGTGAAAGCGGCAGCGAATACATTGACCTTAACGCTTTTCTGCCGGATTTTCTAAAGACACTGGAGGGTAAATATGTGTCCAGGGATATTGATGTCACTCTTGAAGCCCGGGAAAATGTTCCGGGAATCAGGATTCCAGGGGAGATTCTTTCAAAAATCCTTGAAGGACTCATAAAAAACGGTATTGAAAACACCCCTGATATGGGAAGAATAGTAGTCAGCCTTGAAGAGTGTGACGATGCTGTCTTGCTGAAGGTACATGATTATGGCGTTGGAATAAAGGAAGAGGATAAAATAAGTATTTTTGGAGGTTTTTTTACAACCCAGGAAACATTGCTTTATTCCACAAAAAACCCCTATGCATTTAATGCAGGAGGTAAGGGTGCAGACCTTCTGCGCATGAAAATTTTTTCCGAGCGCTTTGGTTTTAAAATTTTCATGGAATCCAAACGCTGCAGGTTTCTTGTTGAAAACCCTGATTATTCATGCCCCGGCAATATTGAAAAGTGTGATTTCTGCAATTCCAGGGAGGAGTGTGAACAAGCGGGCTATACCATATTCTCCGTGATGTTTGCCCCTGCATAAAGAACAAAACGAGCGCTCGTTTTTTATAAAAAAAGCTTGACTCTGAAAAAATAATTAAATACTATCCATCTGTATGAATACTATTCAAAATTTAAATATTTTTGATATTTATGAAAGCAATTCAGTAAGTTTAAGTAATGTCACTGCAATCCACTATGGTGCAGATGATTTCACCTATTCGGACCTGTTTGAAAAGACAACCCGGCTTGCAGGAGGTCTTAAAAATCTTGGCCTTAAACCTGGCAGCAGGGTGGCACTTTTATGCCATAATCATCCTGTTTTTTTTCATCTGTTTGGTGCCTGTGCAGCTTTAAACCTGGTTCTTGTGCTGATAAACCGGCGTTTAAGCTCTGAAGAGATAAGGTATATTGTTGAAGATACAACACCTGATTTGATAGTTGCCGATTCTGACCAGGAAGAAATTGTCAGCGGGCTTGTCCAGGCGCTTCCCTTTCTTAATAATTATTATATTGTCCAGCCCTGTGGAAAAAAAGGCAGCCAGGGTGATGAACATGATATCTTAAGTCTTTACTCTTCAACACCCATTGGAGAAAGAGTGTCAGGCTCCATGGATGATCCTTTTTTAATTATTCACACTGCGGCTGTCCAGGGGAAACCCAGGGGGGCGGTACTCTCCCATGGAAATGTTATTTTTGCAAATCAGCAGGTCATATCTGAATTCAAAATTGATTCAACCCAGGCATATTTAAATATTTTACCGCTTTTCCATGTTATGGGGGTTAATATGGGCCTTGCTGCTCTCCAGGCTGGTGGTAAAAATGTAATACTTGAAAAATTTGATCCTGAAAAAACCCTTGAACTGATTCAGGATCAAAAAGTTAATCTTATTGGTTCTTTCCCTCCAATACTTAATAACCTGATGGAAGCAGCAGAGCAGGATCAATATGATCTCTCCTCGTTAAGGATTGCTGCAGGCATTGAACAGCCGGAGACAGTCACAAAATGGGAAGCATTTTCCGGTTCAAAATTCTGGACAATGTACGGTCAAACCGAGACATCAGGCCTTATCACATTTTCTGAATACTTTAGTAAAAAAGGTTCTGCAGGAAAGATTTCAACCCTTGTAAATTTAAAAATCATGGATGACCTGGATAATATTCTTCCAACCGGTGAAACAGGTGAGATTGTTGTAAGAGGGCCTTTGGTGTTTAAAGGCTATTGGCAGGCTGATGATTTAAATGAATATACTTTCAGGGAAAACTGGCACCATACAGGTGATCTTGGCATGATAGATTCCGATGGCTTTTTATTTTTTAAGGGCCGCAAGGCGGAAAAAGAGCTTATCAAGCCTGGCGGAGAAAATGTTTTCCCGGCTGAGGTGGAAAAAGTTATCATGGAACATCCTGCTGTGAAAGAAGTTTGCGTTTTTGGTGTGCCTGATCCAAAATTCGGAGAAGGAATTAAAGCAGTATGCGCCCTGCACGATGGCCAGAAACTGACTACAGAACAGCTTATTGAGTTTACCGGGACAAAAATCGCTAGTTACAAGAAACCGCGATATGTTCAATTTATTGAAGAATTGCCAAAAGCAGAAAACGGATCAATAGACCGTGAAACCATAAAGTCGGGCTGTCAGACAGTGTAGATTTGTTTTTGATTAACACTGTTTTATCTTGACACGGGCAAGCTGATTTATTATGGATGCAGTTGGGGGCTTTACAGAACCCTGTTGTGTTTTCTTTAATTTGACTGATTATTTTGGAATCATTTTTTATGGCAAATTTAATTGTTTCAAATGTTACACTCTCCTTTGGAGGCCTTAAAGCTCTTTCCAGGGTGAATATGGAAATTGAACCAGGACTCATAACTTCGATTATCGGACCCAATGGTGCAGGAAAGACAAGTATGCTCAACTGCATATCCGGGTTTTATCATCCCACAAAGGGGGAAATTCTTTACAAAGGGAAAAAACTTACCCATGCATCTCCCCACCAGGTCTCCAATATGGGCATTGCAAGGGCATTTCAAAATCTTGAACTCTTTTCAGGTCTTACAGTACTGGATAATCTTCTCCTTGCACGCCACCAGAACCTTAATTATAATTTTTTCCAGGCATTGATCTTTATTGGTAAGGCATCACGGGTGGAGGCTGAGAACAGGGCCTTTGTTGAGGATGTAATAGATTTTATGGAACTTGAACCCCATAGAAAGAGCCTTGTGGGTAATTTAAGCTATGGTGTCCAGAAAAAGGTTGAGGTGGCAAGGGCATTGACATTGGCTCCTGATCTGCTTTTACTCGATGAACCCATGGCTGGAATGAATATAGAGGAAAAAGAGGATATTGTGCGTTTTGTCATGGATATTCAAAAAGAACGCGGTATAACTGTTGTTTTGGTGGAACACGACCTTGGTGTTGTAATGGATATTTCAGATCGTATTTATGTACTTGATTTTGGAGAGATTATTGGTTCGGGAACTCCCGGGGAAGTTGCCCGGAACCCAAAAGTTATTGAAGCTTATATTGGAGAAGAATAAATTATAATGGATAATACCGAGCAATTACTCAAATATTCCATACCTCAACTGCTTCGCTGGAGAGTTGACAAAACACCGAACAGCATAGCTTTAAAAGAAAAAGATTTTGGAATCTGGAACGCTTATACCTGGAAGAGCTACTATGATTATGTAAAAAACACAGCCCTTGGCTTTAAAACGCTCGGCATGGCAAAGTCTGATACCATGGGCATCATAAGTGACAATATCCCTGAAATCCTCTTTGCTGCCATTGGCGCCCATTCTCTGGGGGCAATTTCAGCAGGAATTTATCAAACCAGTATGCCCGATGAAATACTGCACATCATTCAATATCTTAAAATATCTTTTGTCTTTTGTGACAACCAGGAACAGGTTGATAAAATCATTGACATCCGTGACCAGATTCCCAATGTTAAAAAAGTTGTTTTTGAAGATCCGCGAGGCATGCGGGATTATATGCAGGATGACTGGTTTATATCCATGGAAGATGTTTATAAGCTTGGTAAAGAACTTGATGCAGGGGCGCCTGACCTTTTTGAATCACTGGTGGACATGGGTAAACCAGATGATGTGTGCCATCTCTGCCTGACTTCAGGAACAACCGGCCTGCCAAAGGGAACAATGCTTACCCATAAGAATTATATCAGCATGGGTCTTCATCTTACCCAGGTTGACCACCTTGAACCTACAGATGAATATGTCTCTTTTCTGCCCTTTGCCTGGATAGGTGAGCAGATGAACTCCTTTGGTGTTGCCATGGCAACGGGTATCACCCTTAATTTTCCCGAATCTGTGGAAACAAGCATGTCAGATTTAAAGGAGATAGGGCCCCATTTCATGTTTGGAGCTCCCAGAATTTATGAAACAATACGATCTGAGATCTGGTTAAAGATTGATCAGTCCTACTGGCTT
This sequence comes from uncultured Desulfobacterales bacterium, assembly GCA_964593725.1. GTDB lineage: Bacteria > Desulfobacterota > Desulfobacteria > Desulfobacterales > Desulfobacteraceae > JAIOSM01. The sequence goes on along the minus strand of CAZQJS010000063.1, from coordinate 8,610 downwards.
AATAAACTGTTATATAACTATTTTATAAAGATCGGAGAGCGGGCTGCCACTTATAGAATGACTGGAAAGCCAATGCCTGTTGGTCTCAGCTTTTTGGCCTGGCTGGGTAAACAACTGATATTCCGGCCCCTGGTCAACCAGATCGGTTTTCTGCGCCTGCGAAGGGCATATACAGGTGGTGCAGCTCTGGGTCCTGAGCTTTTTACCTTTTATCAGGCAATTGGTGTAAATTTAAAACAGATTTATGGGCAGACAGAGATAGTTGGAATTGCATACATGCACAGAGACGGGGATGTAAGGCCTGATACCGTGGGAAAACCTCTGCCAGGAACCGAGTGCAGAATTTCAGAAGAAGGAGAAATACTTTCAAAATCTGATTCTGTAACCCCGGGATATTACGAGCTTCCGGAAAAGACCGAAGAACTTCTGGAAGGAGGCTGGCTCCATTCAGGTGATGCAGGGTATATTGATGAAAATGGCCACCTGGTTGTTATTGACCGTATATCCGATGTTATGCATAATAAAAAAGATGAGATGTTTTCTCCCATGTTCCTTGAAAATAAACTGAAATTCAGTCCATATATAAAAGAAGCGGTTATATATGGCGACAAGGAGGATTTTGTGGGATGTCTTATTAATATTGATCCAATTGTAGTTGGTAAATGGGCCGAGGACAGAGGTATTTCCTATACTACATATATGGATCTTTCGTCCAAAAAAGAGGTCGCCGACCTGATAATGGGACAGGTTATTGATGTTAACACCAGAGCGGAAAAAGAACATTTTAAAATTAAACGTTTTGCCCTGCTTTACAAACTTCTTGATGTGGATGACGGAGAACTTACCAAAACAGGAAAGATAAGACGTAAATTTGTAAGGGAAAAATACCAGAATCTCTATGATGGTCTTTATAATGAAAAAATCGATAGTATGGAAGTTGAAGCCCTTTTCAAGTATCAGGACGGGCAGTCGGCAACCGTGAAAACAAGTATTGCTTTTTATTCTGTGGAAGGAGTCTGATGAGTTATTTTTTTCAAATTGTCATAAGTGGTATTGTGGTTGGTTCTATTTATGCCCTGGCAGCCCTTGGTCTTGTGCTGGTATATAAATCCAGCCGGGTTGCAAATTTTGCCCATGGCCAGATTATTGCTGTGGGTGCATTCATAACCTATGCCCTTACAGTTTGGGCAGGTATTCATATCTTTTTCTCTTTTCTTTTAAGCATGATTATTACCTTTTTCCTTGCCATGAGCGTTGAGAGGATATTTTTGAGGCGTTTGATAGGAGAACCCATTATATCGGTTATTATGGTTACAATCGGGTTGGGATCCATTCTTGATGGTTTGATATATCTTACACCTTTTGGCAGTGAAAATTTTTCATTTCCACAGTTTCTGCCCCAGGAACCACTGGTCTTTGCCGGAATTTCAATATCCTGGACACAATTAGTGGGTGTTGTCATAACTTTTATTCTCATTGCAGGGTTTTCCTATTTTTTTAAAAAATCAACTGTTGGGATTTCCATGAGAGCTGTTTCCGATGATCAGTTTGCATCCATGTCCGTGGGCATATCTGTTCCCAAAGTATTTGGGCTTGCATGGGCAACAGCTGGTCTTTCAGCAGCAGCAGCAGGTTGTATTATCGGTAATATTACAGGATTGAATTTTGATACTCTCCATGCATTCGGGATCATAGTTTTTCCGGTAATAATCCTGGGCGGCCTTGACTCAATCCTGGGTGCAGTGGTGGCCGGCATAATAATGGGATTAATCCAGCAGTTTTCCAGCGGATACCTGGATGGCAAATGGGGCTTGAGCGGAACAAGTGAAGTCATGCCTTATATCATTTTAGTAATTGTACTTTTTTTTAAACCCCATGGATTGTTTGGAATCCATGAAATTGAACGGGTGTAATCTATGTCAGCAAATCGATGGTTAGCAACAGGAAATTATTTTACAAGTTATAAACAGGAGCAAAGTATATTCTCCACCCATCTTGACAGATCGATATTTTCATTTTTTCTGATATTGCTTTTTGCCTGGCCATTTTTTTTCCCCCTCAGCAATAAATATATGCTTGTGATTGATAATATTCTTATCGCTATTGTTGCAGTCATGGGGCTGAACCTTGTAACAGGATTTGCAGGACTTATATCAATCGGCCATGCTGCCTTTGTGGGCATAGGAGCCTATACTGTGGCATCTTTTTCAAGGCTGCTTGGGGATTCACATATAATAGTTACACATTACTGGCCTCTGTTGATAATAATCAGTGGCTTTGTGGGGGCAGTTTTTGGTGCCATTGTCGGGCTTCCGGCACTGAGGTTGAAACATCTCTATCTTGCCATTGCCACCCTCTCTTTCCAGATGATCTTTGAGTGGACCATTAAAATCATGGCCTTTTTTAACCAGGGGCAGACCATTTATGTTGGCAGGGCTTTCTGGCTTACAGGCAAGGTGGGAAGAAGGGATCATTATCTGTTCTGGTATTTTGTCATACTTACCATTGTGGTGTTAATGGGATTTGGTATCAGAAACCTTTTAAAGACCAGGTATGGCAGATGCCTGGTGGCTGTGAAAGATAATGACAGAGCTGCCGATGCCATGGGAATGAGCCCTGGCCTTACAAAGGTGTATGCCTTTGCCCTGGCCGGCTTTTTTGCAGGAGTGGCCGGAGCTCTGCATGCTTATGTCTACAGGGGAGTCGGGTTTGAATCCTTTACCCTGCATGAATCCATTGCTTATCTGGCCATGGCAATTGTTGGAGGACTGGGTACTTTGAATGGCTCTTTCTGGGGGCCTGTTGCCATCAAATTTTTAGAGCTCCAGGTGGAAACCCTGTCTGAAGCTGCTGGAAGTTATCTTCCTTCATCCATGAATATTGCAACTGCGTTAAAACCATTTACATTTGGCCTCGTGATTGTTCTTTTTTTAATGTTTGAACCAAGGGGTATTGCAAACTGGTGGAGAATTGTAAAATCATATACCAAGTTGTGGCCGTTCAGGTATTAGGCCGGGCCGCACCTTTTCATATATAATGTTTTGTTCATAAACCCATAACTTAGGAGGAGAAATATGAAGAGTAAAAAGAGTTTAGTATTAAGTGTATTATTGATTCTTGCTGTTATGTTTACATTTGCAGCTACGGTCAATGCTGGTGGAAAGGTTTATAAACTTGGTCTCTCCCTTGCAATTACCGGCCCGACGTCTGATGCAGGTAATCCTTATTCAAAAGGTGTTAAAGATTATTTTAAATTTGTAAATGAAACAAAAATGCTCGGTGATGATACAATTGACTGTATGATCAGAGATGATCAGTACAAAACCGATATTACCAAAAGAAATTTTGAAGATTATCTTGACCAGGGAATAGTACTTTATTTGAATTATTCCACAGGAAGCACCCTGGGATTGAAAAGAGATTTTGAAGAGGAAATGATACCTGTAATTCCAGCCTCTTTTCACCGGGGAAACCTTGACGGTTCCAATTATATTTTCCTGCCGGTGGCATCCTATTCAGAGCAGGTTATAAGCCTTGGTGAATATGTTGCAAAAAATCATAAGGGAAGTGCAAAGCCAAAAGTTGCTCTTTTTCTTCATCCTTCAGCCTTTGGCCGCGGCCCCCTTGCTGACACCAAGGCTGCTGTTAAAGCAGGTTTGAAAATTGATATTGTTGAAGTGGTTGAACATGGAAAAGATCTTGATAATACTGCCATGTTAAAACGTCTTATAAGCAAAGGGGTTCAGTATGTTATCAGCCAGACAATCCAGTCACCCGTTGCAACAATGCTTAAGGATGCAAAACGTCTTGGCCTGTCTGCAGGCTCCTTTGGTGAAAAGGGTAAACTGACATTTCTTGGTGCCCATTATACCGGTGGAAATGATCTCATAGCCCTTGCCGGCGATGCTGCTGAAAATTATTACTGGATATGTTCCTATAACCTGACTTCAGAGGATACAGAAGGCACAAAAAAACAGCTGGCACTTGCAAAGAGATATGGCAGAGATGAGAAAGCTGCAAATTCTCATAACTATGCAAATGGCATCATGGTGGCCCAGGTTGCAACAGAAGCCATAAAGCGTACAAAAGCAGCCGGACTTAAGATTACAAAAACAAACCTTTATAATACACTGAATAAAATGAATGGTGCCAATGCATATTTTCCCTATACAACAGTTGGACCTGTGACATATTCTAAAACCGACCGATGCGGTGTTGATATGCTGCAGATTTACAGTGTGCAAAAGGGCGTTTTTAAAAAGGTGGGAAAACCAATGCAGTCTGAATTCATGAAAAAAATCTGATGAAATTGGTTTGAACAAAGTATTATTTTGCAGGATAAAGTTATTGCTTACCGGAAACATTATAAATAAATGTTTCCGGTAAGCTTAACTAAAAAAATAAAGAAAAAGCATATGGAAAACAATCTGCTGGAAGTCAACAATATTGAAGTTGTGTATAATGATATTGTTCAGGTATTACGTGGTGTAAGTTTAAGTGTCCCAGAGGGATCCATTGTTTCTCTGCTTGGCACAAACGGCGCAGGTAAAACAACTACCTTAAGGGCAATAAGCGGTCTTTTAAAACCTGAGAATGGGGCAGTAAGGGAAGGGTATATCAAATTTAACAATATTGAAACCACCGACCTTTTAGGTACTGAAATAGTAAAGCTTGGAGCTGTCATGGTGCCCGAGGGCAGGAGAATTTTTAAACATCTCACAGTTAATGAAAATATCAAAGTTGGTTCCATTACAAGGAAGGATAGTGCCCAGAAAATACGTGAAGATGTTGAACTTATGTACAAGCATTTCCCAAGGCTCTCCAATGTAACAAACAGGATGGCAGGATATTCTTCCGGTGGAGAACAGCAGATGATTGCCATTGCAAGGGCTTTGATGGCAGCACCGAAAATGCTCATGCTGGATGAACCGTCCCTGGGACTTGCACCCCTGCTTGTAAAGGAGATTTTTGAGAATATTCAGCGCATCAATAAAGAGCTGCATACAACAATTTTTGTGGTGGAGCAGAATGCAAAAATTGCCCTGGCAATATCTGACTATGCCTATATTATGGAGTCAGGCAAGATCGTCCTTGAAGGTTCTTCAGAAGAACTGCAGAACAATCCGGATGTCAAGGAATTCTATATGGGCATAACCAAGGGAGGCACAAGGAAATCCTTTAAAAATGTTAAGTCTTATAAAAGACGTAAACGCTGGATGTAATGGAAAAGCCCAGGAGAACATCTATGAAAATCATGGTTGGATATAATGGTGGTGATGTTGGCAGAAGAGCTCTATCTCTTGCCAGGGATTATGCAAAGACCTATAATGCTTTTGTTTATGTGATTACTTCCATGGAAGGCGGACCTTCGGAAAAACCGTCGGAAATTATAGATGTCCAGGATGATCTGGATTTTGCAGCTGAGTTTTTAAAGGACAGTGGTGTTGAATTCAGTGCCCAGCAGAGTGTCCGGGGACTTGCCCCGGGGGAAGATCTTGTAAAATTTGCCAATGACAATGATATTGATCATATTTTCCTTGGTGTAAGGAAAAAATCCAGGGCACAAAAACTTTTTTTAGGCTCTACTTCGAGCTATATTATCCTTAAGGCATCATGTCCTGTTACAACTGTGAACTGGGATATCAGCCGTTTGTCCACCGATGATATCTTAAAGGATAAGAAAATATTAATTGTTGATGATGAACCTGATATTATTGAGACCATTGAAGAGCTGCTTGATATGTGCTCCCTTGACACAGCACCTGACTTTGAAACAGCAAAAAAACTTCTCCATGAAAACAGTTATGATATGGCCATTTTAGATATCATGGGTATCCAGGGATATGACCTGCTTGACATTGCAAAACAGATGGATATTCCTGCCTTAATGCTTACTGCCCATGCACTGACCCCGGAAAATCTCAAGGTTTCCATTGAAAAAGGTGCTGATGCCTATGTTCCCAAAGATGAACTTGCAAACATTGCCGATTATATTGCCGATGTAATCAAGAGTAATATCAAAGGCAGGCAGGGGTATGGAGCATGGTTTTCCAATCTTAAACCATTTTTTGATAAAGCTTTTGGAAAGGGCTGGAGGGATAAAGACAGAACTTTCTGGAACTCCTTTGATGATAAATACAGCAGGTGATCTGTTTAGTTTTAGTTTATTTCCCTGTAGTATGCATATATGATTGATAAAAATATACCTGATACTGAATTTATAAATCATGAACTTTGTCTTGCCAATGATTTTGTAAATCATACAGGGTGTAATATATTTTTGACAGGAAAAGCAGGTACAGGCAAGACAACCTTTCTCCATAATCTTGACAAAAACAGTGCAAAACGATTAATAGTTACTGCGCCCACAGGAGTTGCAGCCATAAATGCCGGCGGAGTAACTCTCCACTCATTTTTTCAGCTTCCCTTTGGTCCATTTGTTCCGGGCAGCAGCGCCTGGGAACAAACCAGACAGCGCAAGTTCAGATTCAGTAAAGAAAAGAAACAGATCATGCAGAGCCTTGATTTGCTTGTAATTGATGAGATCAGTATGGTGCGGGCTGACCTGCTTGATGCCGTGGATACAGTGCTGCGTAACCATCGCAGAAACAACAGGCCCTTTGGAGGAGTACAGCTGTTGATGATAGGTGATCTTCACCAGCTCTCCCCGGTTGTAAAACAGGATGAATGGGATATCATCAGGCAGTATTATGAATCAGTATATTTTTTCAGCAGCAGGGCCATAGCTGATTCAGATCTTTTAACCATAGAGTTGAAACATATTTATCGTCAGTCAGATGCTGAATTTATTAAACTATTAAACCGGGTGCGGGATAACCGGTTGGACAGATCAACTTTGTCACAGCTGAATCAGCGATATATCCCTGACTTTAAACCTGCCAGAGACAAAGGTTTTATTACCCTGACCACACACAATCGCTATGCAGAATCAATAAACAATATCAGGCTTAAGGAACTGCCGGGCAGACAATATGATTTTCAGGCAGGGATTTCAGGAGATTTTCCTGACCATATATATCCAACCATGGGGACTTTATTTCTTAAACAAGATGCACAGATTATGTTTGTTCGTAATGACAACTCTTCTGAAAAACAATATTATAACGGTAAAATTGGTAAAATCAGTAATATTTCAGATAGTCATATCAGCGTTATATGCCCTGGCGAAGATAAAGAAATAATTGTGGAGCCCATAATCTGGGAAAATATCAAATATACTTTAAATAAAGAAACCCATGAAATTGAAGAAGATGTAATTGGAAAATTTGAACAATACCCCTTAAAACTTGCCTGGGCCATAACCATCCATAAAAGCCAGGGATTGACATTTGACAGGGCAATCATTGATGCAGAAGCTGCCTTTGCCCATGGTCAGGTCTATGTGGCTCTGAGCCGGTGTAAAACCCTGGAAGGTCTGGTTCTGAGCTCTCCTGTATCTTCTTCGGGAATCGGTACTGATAAAGCTGTCAAGGACTTTAATGCCGTTATTAGGCAGAATCCTCCCACAGAAGACCGGCTCGAAGAAGCAAAGCTGAATTTCCAGCAGACACTTCTCCTTGAATGCTTTAGTTTTAAATCAATGCAGAATCGGCTGAATTACCTTTTAAGGCTGCTTAAGGGCAATAAGAACCTGGTTCAAATCATGGGAGGTGTAGATATAGACCTGATTGAAAATAACTCACGAGAGCTTATTTTCAATGTCAGCCGAAAATTTTTGCAGCAGCTTGGTAAAATTTTCCAAAACAATACACTTCCTGAATCTGATTCCTATACCCTTGAGCGCATTGGTAAAGCATCTGTCTGGTTTAAAGACAAGCTTGATTCTGTTTTTAAAGATCTGGTGGATAAAATGTATGTGGAAACAGATAACACAAGCCTGAGAACAAAAATTAATAATGCATTGAATAATTTAAAACAGGAGATTGCAGTTAAGCGTGCAGGTGTAGGATCGTGTAAAAAAGGATTTTTTCCTTTGAGTTATCTTAGAATAGTTTCCAGTGCAATGACAGATTTCACTCCTGCTAAAGCAAAAAAACAGAAACTGCCTGACTATTCTGAGGCAGATATTGAGCATCCTGTACTGTTTAAAACAATAAAAGAATGGCGTTCAAAAATAGCAAAGGAGCAGGAAATCGCCCATTTCCAGATCCTTCACCAGAGGGTGTTGATACAGATTGTGATCCATCTGCCCTGTGACCTGAAGGATTTGAGGAAGATCAAAGGTGTGGGTAAACAAACAGTTAAAAAATATGGCGATGACCTCATTGAGATGGTTGCTGCCTATTGCAGAGAAAATAATATAGATTCCTCTTTGCCTGTAAAGCCAGCCTGATCAGGGTAACTGTGATTTATCTGTAATATTCAAAAACTAATCCAGGGCAAGAATAGAGAATGATTTCTCAAATCAGGAATGCACATCCAAAACTAAATATTATTATTCCCAGGGATGGATTATACTCAAAGCAGCCATTTATCGATGAACTGAAAACAGCAGACATGTCTTATATTCCTGCAGCCAGGCCAAAAGATCACAAGATTTTATATGAATGGTTTGAAGAGCTCAAAGGTCCTGGGGATATACAAAAGAAA
>CAZQJS010000062.1:0-18388 GCA_964593725.1 uncultured Desulfobacterales bacterium | reverse complement strand
CCTGTTGAAATAGCATAATCATAATAAGACAAGATTCTGATTTTATGTATGCCCGAATTAAATTCAGGGCATTTTATTGCTTTTGATTCAGGAAATACTTCAATAATAACCGTTCCTCCTGCAAATCGAATTCTTTTAAAATTCTGGTCACGAAGCCCTAAAGCATGATATATAAAACTAGTGGACATGGCTTTGCTCCTCAAAATTGTATGGGTAATGCAAAAAATCAGGATAATGATCATGTCCACTCTAAAATTTCAAGATTAAAATTCCAGCTATTCTTTAATTTAGATAAAGTACGCAATTTCCTGATGAACCTAAATTGAGCCTTCTATTCTGGTGAACAGGTTATCGGCTTACTTTATCAGAGTGGGTATTATACTGTGTTGTCTTTCATGGCTTATAACTGGGTAAAGAGAGGTCTGGATATGCTTTTGGAGTGCATCTTTTTAAATTTTTTAAATTTAAAAACCTAAACGGAAAAAGTATATCCAGACCTCTCTTATTCCTTTCAACTTTATAACCTGGGCAGGGGCAATCAGGCTGAAACCTGAAAAAAGTCCTGGTCTGTTTGGGACTTACAAAAAAATCAGAAAGTACATCGGATTTGATTCCGGAATTTTCAACTTGATCTGATCAGGCAGTCATCCCCACTATATTACCGCCAAGTTCAAGGATGCGCTCATCTATGGCTTTGATTGACTCATCAATTGTTTTGCAGCAGATGTCAGGCAAGGCACCGCCCCAGGCCTTTTTTGCTTTGCTAAACCCACGGAGCACACCTTCCCGGCCGGCTTTCAGGCGTTCAGGGTCATCTTTTGCACCCATGATGACAAAGTCAATTATGCGCCGGGATGTCCTGGAGATACCAAAATAACCATCAGGTCCTGTCAATGCTTCTGCCTCATCACGGGAAAGCATTGAAACAGGAGTGTCTTTATAGAACAGCCTGGATTTATCCTCCCTGCTTAGATTATTAAAATGGAACATGGCATTCTGGTTGTCAAAATTTTGTCTGGCATCAATTTTTACATGGGACATAAAAAGGGTAAGCTTATCACCTGCTGGCTTTAAACCAGAGCTTTTGGTGCTGCAAATCCGGCCTGGTTCCATGCCGGAACCCCGGGAATATCTGTACTGTATCTGTGTAAAAGAAAACATGTCTGCCTGCATTGAGATCATGATAAGTCCCCCTTTTAAGTATTGTCTTTAATAAGTAATCGGATACTTATAAGGATAACTTGAACTCAATTGATATGGTGCCCCGGCATTATCATCAGGCAGGATAAAAACAGCAATGTTGAAAACATGGGGCAGGGAATTTAAAATTGGCGTCCCCAAGGGGATTTGAACCCCTGTCGCCGCCGTGAAAGGGCGGTGTCCTGGACCAGGCTAGACGATGGGGACGCATTTTTATGTTTTTTTGGTGGGTCGTACTGGGCTCGAACCAGTGACTCTCTCCTTAAAAGGGAGATACTCTACCGACTGAGTTAACGACCCGGACCATCAAAAACAAGACGTATTTATAATGGATTTTATTGGCTTTGTCAACAGGTTTTCCTGATATATACTATTTTTTCCAAAACTCAGGAACCACAAGTATTATTATTGTATATATTTCAAGACGTCCCAGGAGCATGCACCACAAAAGCAGCCACTTTGCAAGGGCAGGGAGGTGGGCAAAATTTTCCGCAGGTCCCACACTGCCGAATCCAGGGCCGATATTGCCAATACAGGAAGCAACAGCACCAAATGATGTCACCATGTCAATTCCCATCATCCCGAGAAGTATGCTGCACAGCACAAACAGTCCAATATAAAGAACAATGAAACCCATGATACTCCTTAGCACATCATCGGTTACAACATTGGAGTTGATTTTGATCTGGGCAACACTTCTTGGATGAATCAACTTGAAAAGTTCCCTGTAGCAGTACTTAAAACCTACAATAATACGGGAACATTTAATCCCTCCTCCGGTTGAACCTGCAGATGCACCAATAAACATGGAGATAAAAAGAATTATATGGCTCAATCCCGGGAACATCTCATAATCTGCTGTGGCATAGCCTGTTGTTGTTAATATGGAGATCACCTGGAAAAATGCATATCTGACTGATTTTTCAACAGTTTCATAGGTTGAATTATAGATATTGAATGCTATAAGAAGTGTAAAAACTGCGATTAATACAATGAAAAACCTAAATTCAGTATCTTTCCAGAAAGCCAATGGTTTGCCCCTTAACAATTGATAGTAAAGTGAAAAATTTATACCTGCAAGGAGCATGAACAGGGCAATCACATAATCAAAGTATGCACTGTCATAAAAAGCAATGGAACTGTTTTTAGGTGAGAATCCCCCTGTGGGCATTGTTGTAAATGCGTGGGATACAGAGTCGTAAAAGCTCATGCCCCCACCCAGAAGAAAAATAACTTCAAGGGCTGTAATACCGGCATAAACTGCCCACAAAATTTTTGCAGAATCAGTTAATCTGGGAGTTAATTTGTCAGGAATAGGGCTTGGCACTTCAGCTTTATAGAGCTGCATACCCCCCACGCCGAGAAAAGGCAGTATGGCAAGGGTGAGCACAATAATACCCATCCCTCCAAGCCACTGTATAAAGCTCCGCCACATCAGTATACTCAAGGCTGTGCCTTCGATATTAGTCATGACCGAGGAACCAGTGGTTGTAAACCCGGACACAGATTCAAAAAAGGCATCTGTAAAGGATAAAAATGTATGTCCCAGAAAAAAAGGAAATGCTCCGAAAAAACCAACAGCTGTCCAGCCCAGGGCAACAATGGCAATGCCTTCCCTCTGGCTTAAAAAATCAATATTGGATTTTTTTCCAAAAAAAACCAGGCCAAACCCTGTTGCCATGGTAATTACTATGGACTGTATAATAGGTATGAGCTGACCGTCTCTGTAATGAAAGCTTAAGACCAGAGGGAGTGTCATTGTAAAACACAAGAAAATTAACAGTACACCTATTGTTTTTGATATATATCGCCAGCGCATTTAGAAAAATTCCAGCTTAACTGTAAGAAGTTTTTCAAGTTTCTGGATATCCTCTTTCTTGGAGAACATGATGATTCTGTCTCCCGGCTCCACAATACTCTCTCCGGAAGGTATAATAATCTCATCCTCCCTGATTATGCATACCAGGATGGAACCCTTGGGAAATGCAATTTTCCTCAATGGTTTTTTTGTAATACCCGATGTTTCCAGGGCAACTGCTTCAATGAATTCAGCACCTTCGCCAAACACTGATACAGCAGATAATACTTTCCCCTTTCTTATATCCCTCAGAATAGACCTTGCAGCAGAGAGCCTGGGGCTTACAACCTTATCAAGTCCGATTGTTTTCATCAAAGGCAGATAATTTGTTTTACTGATTTTTGTTATTGTGGTCTGGGCTCCCATTTCTTTGGCCAGCAGAGAAACAAGGATATTTGTCTCATCATTATCTGTTGTGGCGACAACCACATCAATATCCCCCACACTCTCTTCTAAAAAAAGATTTTTTTCTGAAGCATCACCATGTAGTATGATGGTCTTCTCGGTTTTCTCTGCAAGCTCTTCACACCTTTTAAGATCAGAATCAACAATTTTTGTACTTATGGATTCCTGTTCCAGAAGTTTTGCAAGCCTTAAACCAATACGTCCGCCTCCCACAATCAACACACTCCTTAAGGGTGTGATTTTTTTACCAAAAAGTTCAATGGTTTTATCCAGCTTGTCTGTTTCAGCAATAAAATATACAAGATCCCTGGGCAGAACTTCAGCATCTCCCTTTGGGACAATTATTTTATCCCCCCGGATAATGGCTGATATTAAAGGTCTTGCCCTTCCAAACATGGCTGGAAAATCCATTAACCGGACATTTGCCATGGGGGAGCCTTCATCAATGCGAAGGCCTACAAATTTGACCTTTCCATCGGCAAAGCTTCCAATATCTATTGCACCGGGCACACTCATGAGTCTGCGCATTGTATTTACAACAACGACTTCAGGATTTATAACAGTGTCAATATATGGAGCATTGTTTTTAAAATTTTCATGGTATCCGTCAAAATCCACACTCCGTATCCTGGCAAGTTTCTTTGTGGTGGGGGAAATCATATTGGCCATGAGGCAGGAGATAAGGTTTGCTTCATCACTGTTTGTTACAGCAAGTAAAATCTCAGCCTCTTTTATTCCTGCTTCCAAAAGCACACTTGGGCTGCTGCCCGAAGCATTCATGACCTGTACATCAATATCATCGGCAAGGCGTTTTGTTGCAATGGGATCCTTATCAATAACAACAACCTTCTTGTTCTCGCTTGCAAGCTTGCTTGCAATATTGTACCCAACTTCCCCTGCACCAACTATAATAATCCTCAAAATTCAACTCCTGTCAAACATAAAAAATGAATTTTAAAACTACTATAATGGAAACTCTTTTACAAGTGTTTCAAACACCATATTTTTTTAGAATATCATGCAAGCAGGCTTGGAGCAAGCATTTTGACAATTTCAAAACTTTCCTTTGTATCAATGTCAAGGGCCCTGATCCAGGGTATCTCATACCCTTTTAGACAATCATCATAAAATGTTTTTTTTTGTAAAAATCTCTCTGTCCCTGCCCAGTACAATGTGCCATTGCTTACAACCAGGCCGGGGTGGAACTGGGATTGAATATTCACATATTCCGGCCACATGGGTTTTAACAATCCGTCACCTCCCCTTATTAATGCCTGGACAGGCTGCAGGTTATATTCTGAAACACCCATTACAATATTGACACCATGGGAACCGGTTAACAGTTTAAAAGATTCTTTAATGTCCCTGGGAGTTATAAAAACAGCAGTTGCATATATACAGCAGAAGTACTCTGGCAGCTCATTTAAGCCTTCAAGCTGCTCCAGGACATTAAGGCACACTTCCACAACAGTTGATCTGTCCCTGGCAAGGTGTTCAGGTCGTTTAAAATAATCTGCCCCGGCTCTCTTTGCAATCTTTCCAATTGCTTCATCTTCAGTTGATACTATCACCCTGTCAAAAATACCTGCTCCAACAGCACTCATAACAGGATAGCTGAGCATGGGTCTGCCCTGCACAGGAAGAATATTTTTCCTTGCCAGGCGCTTTGAGCCGCCCCTTGCAGGTATTATGGCCACCATTCCCATCTATGAAAAATCTCCCCAGTCAAGCATGGCACCTTTGTTGAGCCTTCTTGTAAATTTTCTATTAATAATCATATCTGCCATAACAGGTGCAATGCCTGTGCCCGGCCTCACATAATCAAGGATATCTTTGTTTATTATATCACCTTTATTAACATCCTGTTTCAAAACTATACTCCGCCTGGTGTGTTTACAGGTTTCATACTCTTTTCCGGAGATTGATCTTATGCCTGTGCCAAGGGCTGTTTCAAAATCACGTATTGACTGCACAAACTTTCCCATATCTCCGGGCTCCAGGGAAAAGATATGCTCAGGGCTCCTGGATCTTCTGTCAAGTGTAATGGTCTTTTCCACAATGTCTGCACCCAGTGCAACTGCTCCAATATCCATTTCCCACCCTGGTGTGTGATCTGAAAAAGCAACCGGACAGTTAAATACCTGTTTCAATACCGGAATAAATCTTAAATTTATACTCTCAAGCCCTGCTGGGTATCCTGTGGGACAGTTATGGATAATAACCCTGTTATTTCCTGTTTTAACCACCTCGTTAAAGGCACTTTCAACTTCACCCATTGTTGAACCGCCAGTATCCAGCTGGATGCTCATTCCAGTCCTGGCACAATATCTTATAAAAGGGAAGTGGGTAATATCTCCGGAACATATCTTCAATGTATCAACTCCGATATCCTTTAAAAAATCAACTTCTCCTTCAAAAACTGCAGTGGAAAAAAATACTATTCCCAGACGGTCACACATTTTTTTCACTTTTTCCCATTGGTCAAAGGTAAGATATCTGCGTTTCAATATATCATACAACGGCTCTTTGACCTGTTTTGTTTCTTCACTGTTTTTATCAATCAGAATATCATATGTGAAAAGCTGTGACCTGTCAGGGACAAGTCTGTCCGGATCAAGGATTTGAAACTTTATTCCATCTGCCCCTGCCCTGGCAGCAAGTTTTACAAGTTCAATGGCAGATTCCAGTCCATTGTGTGTGGCACCGGCCTCAAAAACAATGAAAACAGGCTGTCCATCACCAATTTTTCTATTTTCAATAAAAAACATATACATTTATCTCCATGGGGTGTGAAACTGCAATACTGTTTTTACATGATTTTGCATTTTGTATTCTGCAAATATCGCGCCACAATTCAAACTCTCCATGGCACTGATTTTGCTTTAAACTTTAAAGTCATACTAACAACTATTTTTAACCATGTATAATAAAATTTATACCAAACTGAAAAAATATCAATAAATACAATAACTATGGGAAAAAATCAAAAAACTGTTTACTGGATTCTCCAGGATAACCAGACAACAGAGCTGATAATTGAGTTCCTCGCACGGCTGGGGCATGGTGTAAGGAAATTTGCCTGCCTTAAATTTCTAATCCCGTCACATTGCATGGATACAGTTAAAGCTGCTAAAAAGCTTGACCCTGTTGTTTTTAAAGTGTCCTCTGCCATAAAGCATAACTCCCTTGAAGGGTTTAACCTTAAAAAAGATCTGCTGAAAGGCCATGAATTCACAGACGGCCTTCCCTTCTGGCAGGCTCTTCTCCTGGACGACCTGGGAAGCGGCAATATTTTCCGTGCAGAAATTCACCATGAAATTGAACCTGATACCAGGGCAGTTATCCTCCAGATTCCAACCCCTCTTGGATCATCGTCTCCTGAAGAGAGGGTGTTTTATGCATGGGTTTATCTTGCAAGACAGGCAGGAATTAAAGTTATCGGGTATGAACTTTTACCTTTAAACACAAGGTGGACACTTGCGCCTTCCCTGCTGGACAGTGTCATAACCACGACACGTGCCAGTTATAAACACCTTAAGTCAAAAAAGGCCGGCCTTAAAACAAAGATATGGCTTGCTCCAAGGCATGAAGGTCGTCTTTTCTCTCCGGGCTGCCCTCCTCTGTGGAGGAATGCACTCTTTGCAGCCCATGGCCTGAAAAAGAGCAGAGTAATGGATTTTAAAAGAACAATAATCTATATCCCCCACAATGTTGCAATGATACATGAGTATAAAACCCTTGTTTCCATGCTCACACCCTTTGCCCATAAAATCCATCTTATGTTCTCCATTGGTAAGGACCAGGTCAGGGGAACACATAAACACAATGAAATCATAGAAATCATAAGTAAAAAAGATCTTGGGAAAATACCATTTTCCTTCCATGACATCAATGCACCATGGCAGATGGCTGTTGCTGACTGTGTTGCCGCGTGTTCTGCATGTTATGCAACATCCATTGCAGTTAATCACAATATTCCAACCCTGATATATGATACAATGGTGGCCCCTGGCAGACACAACTCACTTGAATCATTCAATAATCAAGAAAAATTCCTGGATAGTATTAAAAAAATTATTGAATGCCGCAATGAACGGACTGGATTTGCCAGGATACTTTCCCAGACTCTTAACAAAAGTTCTTCTGAAACAGGAGATAAGATATGAGCGGTTTCTGGCACAATAAAAAGGTTATCATCTATGTTGCTCTTCTCCACCACACCAGATTCTTAATTCCCATTGCCCGCAATCTTGAAAACCTTGGTGCAAAAGTAGAGTATATTGTGGGTCAGGCCGAAAGGTCCCAGGAGATCACGGCTGAAATGTGTAAACTCAAATACAGGCATGTATTTGAATATGTATCTGACAATGATTTTCCGGAAATAAACAGAAATTATCTGAAGCTCAGAAAAGCCTTCAGGACAGCTTTACTGAAAGATTATGCCATGGGAGCTCAGGTAATCACAGTTCTTGATAAAACACTCCATGCCACAGCCCAGGAGTATGTGGGGTTTAAGAACTTATTGAAAAAAGAGAGGCCGGATATCTGTCTTGCCCTCCATGAACTTAACCGGTGGGGAAAGATGCTTGCCTTCCAGGCAAAAAAAATAAATATACCATTCATCACCCTTCAGGAGGGACTTGGATATAACCTTGACTTCGGATATACAGGGCATATTCAGTACAGCACACTGGGGCTCACCTGGGGCAGCAGAATAAGGGAGAAACTCGGCAGCTATGAAGCCCCCCTTGAAAGAATCATACCTGTGGGCAACACCCACCTGGCAGAAGAGAAAAAACGCCTTAAAAACAACAACACACAAGAAAAAATGAAAATAAAATATAAACTTGAGAATAAATTTGTAAATCTTTTGATTTTTTCTGCTTCCCCCCTGGACGTTGATATTGTTTTACCCCTGCTTAAAGTTACATCGGAAAGTTCTGATCTTGCATTGTTTATAAAATTTCATCCTGCTGACAAACAGGATAGAATAAGAGCATGGCAGGATCTTATTGAAAAAAAGCTGAAAAAAAATGTCTGGTTTATCCATGGGGAGGAGAATACCTATGATCTCATTGCCATGTGTGATCTCTGCACCCTGGCCCAGCCAAGCACAACAGGCCTTGAAGCATTGGCACTGGGCAGGCCCCTTGTTCAGCTTGATGTTGAGCTGAATGCAAATGTACCTTATTCATTTATCCGCCAGAATGCTGCCGTGGGCATGACTCCCGGAACCCTTGCAGCTGCCCTGGAAAAAGGGGAAAATTTTTCAGATATGATTGATAAAGAGAACATGGAAAAATACCTCAAATCTGAACTCACAGCAACCAGAGGAGCAGCTGACAGGATAATCCATATAGCTGAGAAGCTCATCAGGGCCGGAAGCCATACCATTACATATCCCCCAACTCTGCATGACCTCCGGGGAAAGAGTGGTTATGACTTTAAGTGGTCCATGGTCATACCTGTTCCTGAAAACATGTCAGACAAGTTCCTTTCCCAGCTGGAGTCAATATCCAATCATTCGGAAAACTCAGGGGAATATGAAGTCATTCTTATAAGGCCTGAAAACATTTCCGACAGAATATGTCATATAATTGACACATTACAGGGCAATATCCATATCCTTGATAAAAATAACAACTGCAATGGTCCAGACATGATGAATATAGCCGGGGAAAATGCCAGGGGGAAAATATTATTATTTTTTTCAGAGCTTTTATCGCCCTGCAGAGGCTGGCTTTTTTCCCTTGAAAAAGCCTTTAATGAACTTGGGACAAAAAAAATATTCGGCGGGAAAGTGATCAATATGCAGGGCAATATCATTCATGCCGGCATGGT
This sequence comes from uncultured Desulfobacterales bacterium, assembly GCA_964593725.1. GTDB lineage: Bacteria > Desulfobacterota > Desulfobacteria > Desulfobacterales > Desulfobacteraceae > JAIOSM01. The sequence goes on along the minus strand of CAZQJS010000062.1, from coordinate 9,084 downwards.
CCTGGATGAAAACAATTCTCCTGTATCAGCATACCGTTACCTGGACCGGGATTTCCCAAAGGCAAACATAAGAAGAGCCTTTCAAATGCTTGATTACTTTGTTGCACTTGATAAAGATTTCTTTTCTGAACTGGGAGGGTTTTGGGGAGGTGCAGGAGAAAATGCATTCATGGATATCTGCCTCCGCGCCTCAGACAGTGCAATTAATAAAAAAGATTTTAAAAATGATACCATCCCATTTTATCTGCCTGATCTTCAGATGGTACAACTTGACGTCAGGAAAAAAAAGGTGGATTTCAACGACTCAATTAACTTTTTCGCCAGGTGGCACGGTACATTATGGGAGAACAGGAAAAGCCTGTACAGGAAAGACGGAGTATCAAAAACAGAACTTGATGCAGCATACCTGTCAAGCACCCTGAAAAGCACACTATTATAATATCCCCTGGAAAATTCGCCTTGACAGCACTGGTTTTTTGTGATATGGTCTGAACATAATTTTAATCTAAATCTTTTCGTATTATTACAGTAAATATCCGGTTAAAACCTGATTATGGAACTTAAAAACAAAAAAATACTTGTAACCGGCTCTGAAGGGTTCATAGGCTCCCATTTGACAGAAAAACTTGTCAGGCAGGGACATGATGTAAGGGCATTTGTCCTTTACAATTCATTTAACTCCTGGGGCTGGCTTGATTCCCTGCCAGGGGATGTGAAGAATAATCTGGAAATTTTCATGGGCGATGTACGTGATCCGTTTGGAGTGAACAGTGCAGTAAAGGGATGCGATGTCATATTTCACCTTGCTGCCCTGATTGCTATCCCCTACTCTTATCACTCTCCTGCTGCCTATGTTGACACCAATATCAATGGTACATTGAATATTGTACAGGCTGCAAGGGAGCATGGAATTGAAAAAATAGTCCATACCTCCACAAGCGAGGTATATGGCACTGCACAATTTGTCCCCATAACCGAGCAGCACCCGCTACAGGGGCAGTCGCCCTACTCTGCTTCCAAAATCGGAGCAGACCAGATCGCATTTTCCTTTTTCACATCCTTTGATCTGCCCGTGGCAATTATCCGTCCCTTTAATACCTATGGTCCAAGGCAGTCCCTGCGTGCCGTCATACCCACTATCATCACCCAGATAGCCAGAGGAAACACCACCTTAAAACTTGGTGCTGTAACCCCCACAAGGGACTTTAATTTTGTAACTGATATTGTTGATGCATTCATAGAGGTTGCAAAGTCAGACACCACCATTGGGAAGACCTTTAATGCAGGAAGTAATTTTGAAATATCCATTGGCAGCACAGCTGAAATGATTGCCCGGCTGATGGGCAGAAAAATTGAAATTATTTCCGACGAATCACGATTACGACCTGAAAAAAGCGAAGTTAACCGGCTCCTGGCAGACAACACAAAGTTGAAAAACAATACAGCATGGAATCCTTTATATGCTTCACTTGAGGGGTTTAAAAAGGGGCTCAATAATTGCATAGAATGGTATACTGACCCTGGTCATCTTGAACTGTTTAAATCAGAAATTTATAATATATAGAATATAAACAAGCTTTATATAAAACAGCTGATAATAATTTGATTGCGGGAAATTGTGAACCGAAGAATAATTGCAAGGCTTGATATAAAAGGGCCTAATTTAGTAAAGGGTATCCACCTTGAAGGTTTAAGAGTACTTGGGAAACCAGAAGATTTTGCCCGGTACTATTATGAAAACGGTATTGATGAACTCCTCTATTCCGATACTGTGGCAAGTCTTTACGGCAGGAACAGCCTGCATGATATAATCACCAGAACAGCAGGTGAAATCTTCATACCCCTGACCGTGGGAGGAGGAATACGAAGCATTAAAGATATCAGGAACGTATTAAGGGCTGGAGCGGATAAGGTTGCCATAAATACAGCATTTATTAAAAATCCCGGCCTTATTAAGGAGGCAGCACAAATATTTGGCTCATCCACCATTGTGGCAGCCATTGAAGCCATTGAACAGGCGCCCGGGGAGTACATGGCTCTCATTGACAATGGCAGGGAATATACAGGAAAAGATGCTGTTGCCTGGGCTGGACAGCTTGAACAATACGGTGCAGGAGAGATACTCATAACTTCTGTCAATAAAGAGGGAACAGGGCTCGGATTTGACACCCGGCTTATATCAAAAGTATCTGATGTGGTAAATATTCCGGTTATTGCCCATGGAGGCTGCGGCCGTCTTGAACACATTAATGCGGCCTTTAAGGATGGCAGAGCAGATGCTGTGGCACTGGCATCCATCCTCCACTACGATTATATAAAGGATCATAACAAAACTTCAGGATTTGAAAAAGAGGGAAATATTGAATTTTTAAAGAATGGCAGGGACCTTTCAACAATTGATTCCACAACAATTGATAAAATTAAAAAATATCTCATGATCAATAAGACTCAATGCAGAATATAAAAAGGCTATTGTATGAAAGTTGCGGTAATTGACTATAATATGGGTAATCTCTTCAGTGTCCAGCGGGCGCTTGCCTACACAGGTATTGATTCGGTTATCACTGGGTCAAGAAGTGAAATACTCAAAGCTGACGGTGCTGTTCTGCCCGGAGTCGGCGCCTTTGGTGAAGCATTGTATAATCTGAAACAGGATAATCTTATCCCCACCATACTTGACTTTATAAATTCCGGCAGACCCTTCATGGGAATATGCCTGGGCATGCAGCTGTTATTCACAAAAAGTTATGAATTTGGCTGCCATGAAGGACTTGGCATTGTCCGGGGCAATATTGTCCGTTTCAACAATCATGCAGCATCGGGCAGAAAAGTAAAGGTTCCCCATGTATCCTGGAACCAGATAGAACGTCCCCGGGAAAGTAGTGATACCTGGGAATCTTCGCTCCTGGCAGATACCAGGAATGGCACATTCATGTACTTTGTCCACTCCTATTATGCTGAACCGGAAGAAACAAAGGATATTTTGAGTGTCTCTGCGTATGGAGGCAGAGAGTATTGTTCTGCCATTAAAAAGGAAAATGTGGAAGCCTTTCAATTCCACCCTGAAAAGAGCGGCAAGGATGGATTAAGGATATTACAAAGATTTAAAAACAAATTAAACCAGGTTAGGAAGGGGTTTGTAAATGATGAAAAAACATGATGTCTTAAAAAGGTATAATCTTCCCAAAAAAGTTGTTTTTTGTAAAAAATGCACAATTTCAAACCAGCGCCCCAGAATAGGGTTTGATGATAACGGTGTATGTTCGGCATGTAATTTTGCAGATTATAAAAAAAATAAAATCAACTGGGATGAGAGAGAACAAGAGCTCATGGTCATGCTTGACAAATTCAGAAAAAATGATGGGACATATGATGTGATTGTGCCGACAAGCGGCGGCAAGGACAGCGGGTTTGTGGCTCACAACCTGAAACACAAATATGGTATGAATCCCCTCACTGTTACCTGGGCTCCCCATCTTTATACAGATATTGGATTCAAAAATCACCAGAATATGATCCATAAAGGAGACCTTGCTAATATCATGGGAGCTCCCAGGGGCGGGATCCACAGAAAGCTTGCCAGAATATCCTTTGAGATTCTGGGTGATCCTTTTCAACCTTTTATATACGGCCAGACAAATTTCCCCCTCCAGATGGCAGTAAAATATGGAATTCCCTTGATCATGTATGGTGAAAACGGAGAAGTCGAGTATGGCGGTGATATGAAAAATGCATTTTCACCCACCAGGGATTACAAAACAGACCATTCAAAACATTACTTCTCAGGCCTGCCCCCCGAGGCACTGGCAGATTACGGTATTGATATGAAAGACCTTATTCCCTATCTGCCTCCGGACAACAAGGAACTGGATGCCCTTGGCACTGAGATTCATTTTTTTGGGTATTACACAAAGTGGGTCCCCCAGGAGCACTTTTATTATTGTGTTGAAAACACAGGATTTACAGCAAATCCAATGCGGAGCGAAGGTACATATTCAAAATATGCCTCCCTGGACGATCAGCTGGACGGGTTCCATTACTATCTTTCCTTTATCAAATTCGGCCTTGGCAGGGCAACATCAGACTCTGCCCATGAGATAAGGGATGATCACATCACAAGGGAAGAAGGTGTAGCCCTTGTTAAAAAATTTGACGGGGAATTTCCACAAAAATATTTTAAAACTTTTCTGGAGTACTGTAATATTGATAAAGATTTTTTCCATGGGGTTATTGACTCCTGGAGATCAGATCATTTATGGGTCAAGGTAAATGGTGACTGGAAGCTCAGGCACACTGTAAGCTGCGATGGTGCTGACGATTGATCTTTACAGAGCAGAAAGCATTAATTCAAACAATTTAAAATCAAGTTCTGAGTCAATGTCCAGGGCACGCTGCCAGGGGATTTCATAGCCAAAGGTAGAATCAGAGTAAAATGATCTGTTTTCAATAAACCATTTGATCTTTGCCATATAAATTGCACCTGCCGGCATATATACCAGTGGAAGGTCCTGTCTTCGCATGTTAAAACAGTCCTGGCTGAAAACAGGCGCAAGTTTATTATTGTCTTCCATGGTAAATGACCAATAGGGATTTTTCCGGGGTTTAACCACGGAAACAACAGAATTTATATTTAAACTGATACAGAATTCAATGCATCCATCTATATCTTCCGCTATTATTAAAGGAGATGTCGGCTGCAGGAGCATCACATAATCAAAGCCATGGATTTTACCAAGAGCATGTATAATAACACTTGAAACAGAACTTGTATCCCCTGCAAACTCTTTTGGACGTACAAACGGAGCAGTGCAGCCAAACTTTTCTGCAACTGAAATTATTTCACTGTCATCGGAAGAAAGTATCAACTGATCAATATATTTTGATTGTTTTGCAGCCTCAATCATCCAGGCAATGAGAGGTCTGCCCCCTGCCCTTTTAATGTTCTTCCGGGGAACTCCCTTTGATCCTCCCCTGGCAGTTATTATGGCAAGTACCTGTTTATTATCAAACATAATTCAACCCCAGAAGATTTCTCCATACTCACCGTCGGCAATCTCAAAATCCTTTTTATAGCCTATGTCCATCCAGTATTCCCTGATCTGGAATATCACTGTTTTATAATCTTTTTTCATCATTCCATCAAAGAGATCTGTCATATCAAAATATTTATCACCCGGGATCATATCCATAACATCGGGCTCAAAAACATATATACCGCCATTGACAAAAAAGCGCTGTACAGGTTTTTCGTCAAGGCGGGTTAACCTGTTGCCCTCTTTTTGTATTACACCATAGGGTATCTGCATATTATACTCCCTGACACACATGGTGGCCATAGCATTACTGAGCTTATTATTGTTCATATGAAACTTGATAAGCTGATCAAAATCTATTTTTGTAAGCAGATCTCCATTCATCACAATAAACGGCAGTTCTGGCTTGTCAGGGAGAAGATTAATACTGCCGGCAGTACCAAGTCTCTTATTTTCTCTTAAATATTCTATATTTACACCCCATCTGGAGCCATCTCCAAAATACTCTTCAATCATATCGGCTTTATAGTTCACTGAAATATAAAAAGTATCAAAACCTTTATTTACAAAACCTTCAAGAATAGTTTTCAATACCGGGCTGCCTCCTACCTTTAAAAGAGGTTTGGGGCATGATTCTGTCAGAGGCCTTAATCTTGTGCCAAGCCCGCCTGCCATTAAAATCACAGGGTTTTTTATTTTTTCTGCTTTAAGAATCTCATTTAATATTTTTAACTCAACAACTCTTCCGTCATGGTCAATCACGGGCAGGTGGTTTATCTCCTGCTCCTTCATTATCCCGTGCATGGTTGCAGGATCGTCATCAATGGATGCAGTTAAAGGAGATACATAATAAATTCGCTTTACCGGCTCATTAAGACCTACACCCTTTAAAAGCCCCCTCCGTATATCACCGTCTGTGACAATCCCCAGAAGTTTATTGTCAGATTCCACAACCAGTGCCACCTGGAGGGCACTCTTGTCAATCACTGCAAGGGTTTCAGTGATACTGGTCTCCGGGCCTACAAAAGTTTTTTTCCAGTCTTTCATTTTAACCTGTACCTATTGATTAATCAGGGTTTAATTATGAATTCATCAAGTATTAATTTTTGCTGGCGATTTTTAATAACAGTATACTACTTATTATAACATATTTCAAAACCTGTTTAATAATTTTTAAAATTAAATATCAAAGAATTTTTTCTTTAAAATATGATCCAACTCAATGGTTTTAAGAATCTGTACAATTTTTCCTGAAGTACCTTCTTTTTCATGGGGTATTTCAATATTTTCCATTGAAAACTGAAACTCCCTTGACAATATTTTATCCACGCTTTTTACAATTGCCCCTTTCCTTGGTTCACAATCAATGATACTCCTGGCTTTAATTCTGCCTCTCTGCCTCTCGCCAATATTTATTGTCGGAACATTCAATGCCGGTGCCTCAAGAATCCCACTGGAGCTGTTGCCAATAACTATTTTGCATAAGTTCATGGCAGACAAGTATCTAAGGGAGCCAAGGGAAGCTCTGGCAAAACATTTATCAGGATGCCTTCTTACATATTCATTAATCATTTTATTAATAATGGCACCATTAGTGTCTGCATTTGCCCCTGTGAAGATAAACTTAAAGTCAGGATAGTCATCAAGGGCGGCAAGGAGCTCTGAAAATTGTTCCCCAGGGCTTATTTTTTCAAGTGTCACAGGGTGAAATGTTATTAAAAAAAATGGTCTGTCAAGTTTAAAACCAAGTAATGCTTCAAGCTTGTTAAGGCTTAACAAATCCATGTTCCTGATGTTTTCCACCCCAAGGGATCCCACATTATGAACGGTTTTTGGGTCTTCACCCATTTGAACAATCCGCTGTTTATACTCATTACAGCATGGAAAATGCAAATGGGACATTTTGGTTATTGAATGACGAAAAGCCTCGTCAACAGCACCCTCTGTCCTTTCTCCACCGTGTATGTGGGCCACGGGAATCTTACAGATCTGAGCTGCGGCAGCACAGCAGAAGGTTTCATACCTGTCCCCCAAAAGCAATAGTATATCAGGCGATAAATTATATAAATAGTGCCCATACTTTTCCATGGCTTTTCCCATGGAGTTAAGAATTCCCATGGCAGAATCATCCTGTAATCCAATATCAATACATTTAATTTTCATGGTTATATCTTTGTGTATATCTTCAAGAGTTCTGCCATGCCTGGAAACAAGGTGCGTTCCGCTTACAAGTAGCTCCAAATCAAGCCTTTCACATTTCTGGATTTTTCTTATAACCCTTCTTAGCAACCCATACTCAGCCCTGGTCGAAGTAAATATAAGTATTTTTCTCATCTTACTATTTCCTTTAAAAGCATGAATGCTTCGGCATATTTGCAATGGGCTGCACTCCCTCTGAACCGGCTTTGTGCCTTTATCATTTCAATACTTCTTGGTAAGGGGTCTACCTGTACCTCACTTTTATAATTTGCCATGATCGCAAGTTTTAATTCTATATATTCATCAATACAGACAAAATGGTTTGGAATAAAACCATACCCAGGTAGGGAAGGAGCATATTCAGTTTCACTGATTGTCTCCATCATATATATCTTTTCAATAAAAGGATACCGGAATGTTTTTATACAGCTATTTAATATTGGGAAAATCGCTCTGTGGTCGCCATGGGCATCATGGAGAAAAGGTATATATAATATATTGGGGCGAATTTTTTTAAAATGTGAAGCAACTTTCTGCACCAGAACGTTTTCCTCCTGCAAAAAAACATTGGTAGTTGGGACTCTTAACTCCTTGACACTGCTGAATCTGTAGTTCTCTATCATGGCAGCTATCTCTTTTGACTTTGTTCTGATTTTTTCATCTGAATAGCTGGTATTTTGATCGGAGAAATTCATATAATCCGGCAGGTCATGTTTTCTGTCATCACTTCCAATTGTATATGCTCTGTTTCCATTATCGTGATTGTAAATGGATGTTATTATCAATAAATGGATATTATCTCCCCGGGATCTGTGCCATAATAATGTACCTCCACAACCAAGAGTTTCATCATCGGGGTGTACAGCAATGACCATAACATCTACCATTATAAGTATTCTCCTGCCAGAGGTTTTATTATAAATTGTGATGAGTCTATTAATACTGCATTATCATAACACTTTACAATAATACCTTTCTTGTTAACATCGAGTACTTTTCCAGGTTCCAAATTAGATTCTTCATAAGTATTATCGCATATTTCGGATGCTTCCCAGATTTTCACTTCCCTTCCTCTATATTCAATATGGGCTCCAACATATGGGTACGACAACGCTCTGACAAGATTATATACTGCCCGACTGGACATACGAAAATCAATCAAGCCGTCCTTTACAGTTCTTTTACGCCATGTATTAGATCTGGAACTGTCTTGGACTGTTCTTGTATAATATCTTGACTTTAACAGGGGCAGGAATTCTCTGATCTGTTTTAATGCCTGATCAGTAACACGTTTATAAAGATCAATGGCTTTGTCTTCATAAGAAATTGCCACTCTTTCCTGGGAGAGGATATCTCCTGTATCAGCGCCTTCATCCATAAAAAAGAATGTAACTCCTGTATAGTCCATATTGCCTAAAACCAATGCCCATATTAATGGATGACGGCCGCGGTTTGCAGGCAGCATGGCTGGGTGAAAACCAATAATACCCCTGGGCATTAGGTCGATAAGCTCTTTTTTTATCAATTGCGACCAGCCAAAACAAAAGCCAATATCAGGAGCAAATTCGGCAATCCACTTGAAAATCTTTTTTGAATTTATATTGGAAGTTTTAATACAGGGTATATTACTCTTTTTGCATAATGGACCAAGCTCCTTAAAATCTGAATTAGCTCCTGCCTTGTCTTGGGTCACCACTGCTACCACATTGGCACCTTCTTCCAGAATACATACCAAGGCATCATAGCTGAATTGAACAGTTCCTATAAATAAAATTTTCATATCAGTTCATCTTTTGAGTATGATTGTTCAGCAGTTTTTCCAATGATAGTATCCCATTTCATTGGGCTCATA
>CAZQJS010000061.1:0-18400 GCA_964593725.1 uncultured Desulfobacterales bacterium | reverse complement strand
GAGCAGTACCATTAAGGCTTTCTCCGAATCTTTCGATGAAGCTGATGTTCTAAAGTGTTCAAGCTCTTTTTGCTGTTCTTTATTAATTAAGACTTTAATCATAACTACCTCCTGATTTAACACCCCATAATTGGAGAAAATAGTCAATAATTATTATAAATATTTATGCGAACAGGCTTAATGGCAAATCCTGTATATATTTTGGGAATAACAAATAATGTTATATTGTCTTTTAAGGCATAAGATCGGGCAAAGTGAGGCCTGGATATGCTTTTGGAGTGCATCTGTTTCAAATGAAACCTAAACGGAAAAAGCATATCCAGGCCTCACTTATTCCTTTGTTATTATTAAAAATAATTTTTGACCGGGAATTGCTGTCTGATTATTTTACATCTTGAAAATTATATGGTCTTTGTGTTACAAGTGTCATTGCAAAATATTTTTTTGGTTGTTGGTAACTATCTGAATTTCATAATTTTTTTAAATATTTTGCCATTTTTTATTTAATATTCGGGCAGGGGAGTTTATGATTGATAATTCAAATAATCAGATAGTTGCACCAAAAGCCCGGACTATTATCCATGAAGTCATTGTTAACTGGCTTTCAAACCAACCCAGGGGAACCATTCTGGATGCTCCAGCTGGATACGGGCATCTGTCAATGAAACTTGATGAACTTGGTTTTCAGGTTACTTGTGGTGAGATAGAGCCGGAGATATTCAGATTAAAAAATATCAAGTGCATATTCACAGATCTCAATAAAAATATAAACATGCCTGACAAATCATTTGATTATGTATGTTGTGTTGATGGTCTGGAACATATGACCGATCCTTCAGGGCAGTTGAAGAATTTTCCCGGGTTTTAAAACCCGGTGGTATTGGTATATTCAGCATCCCAAACTATTCTAATGTTGAAAAACGATTAAAGTATTTTATAAAGGGATCATTAACTAAACCAAAGACAATAGAGGATTATAATGAGTGCGGCAGAAACCTCTTTAATTTTCATAATTCACCATTAACCATAACACTGCTTGATCTTATTTTCACTATTAATAATCTTAAAACAGAAGCAATACTGCGGGATAAAATAAAACTAAAACAGTATTTTCTGCTGCCATTTGTTCTTTTGATGAAAATTGCTGCAGCTCTTTCCTCTGGAAGATCATATCATAAAAACAGGTATGATCTTACCTTGAAGAATGAGGTAATACTCGGGGGAAACACTTTGATATTTATTGTGCGCAAAACACCCGAACCCGGATAATGCATGAAATATCCAGGCTGAAAACAAGGAATTATTTCCTGTTAGTTTTAAGACACACTTCACATCGGAACCAGGGGCTCTTATTACTTTTGTATCTTTTTTTCATGGTGTATGAATCTTAAATTATATAAAAAGGTTCATTTTTGAACTCACAAGCTTGGAAAATTAACTGGATCATCCAGAACAATATTCCGGCTGTTCAGTTTTGTTTGTAAACATATTATTCTATAATATCAAGCTTTTATGAAGATTTCCCTTGATAATTAAGTATTGTGTCCCCCAAATTTTTTCAGGGCGGCTTTCATTGGGCTTGCATCGTCACATACTGCCCATGCCCACATTTGTGACAATGTGTTTGATTCCTTTGCCTCAAGGCCGATCTTAAAGCTTGTACTGTAGTATGGAAAATTTTTAAAATCTGCAAAGGGACCAATTGATCTTTTCTGACCTTTTGCTATTTCATCTTTAAGACTGGGATCTCCTATCCTGTTTTGCCAGTTCAGAATTTTTGAGTTTTGGACATAGAAAAGATTCACCTTTCTTCCGGCAGAGATATTTGCCAGGGAGTTTTGGACAGTTTTCAGCTCCATCTGATGGAAGGCAGGATCTGTATTAACTTTCTCATCGTCGGGTTTTTCGCCCGGGCCTGCTCCGCAGCATGCAGCATAAAGGCCGTTTACCAAGCTGGTAAAGGGAGTTTTATTATCAGAGTCTGGACTGTTATCAAATACAGTTATCAGGCTGACTGCTTTAAATTCAGAGCTGCCAGGGTCTTTCTGGGACTCTGTAAAAGGCTTATATGTTCCGTCTTCCGTGTTAAAATCAATTCCAAATAGTGGCGCTATCTGATCTGCGGCAATAATATTTCCGTTTTCTGCTTTTTTCAGGGGAGTTGAAGAATTATCAAATACGACCAGGCTTATTGGCTCCATGTTGTTCTCTTCTGTGTCTGTCTGGGCTAACATTCCAAGCACTCCTGTATTGTCAAGGGTGCCGCCATCTGTATATCCCATCTCCTGATTACTGCTTTGCTTTCCAACGGGCCAGTAGTTATAGGTTGGAATAATATTATCCAGTGAGAGTTTATTAACAATGATTTTTTCAAGTTTTGTTTCAATAAATTCAGGCAGGGAAAGATTTAGTAAAAGCTCTTTTTCTGCCATGATAATCAGGTTCTTTTTATGTTCTGTATTTAAGTTTTCAGAAATTTTATTAATAAGTTTTTCTTTTTTTTCAGAATCCTGAAAATTTGTCTTTACAAGGTCTGCAATTGCTGCAGCAAAAAAAGCACTTGAAGTGCTGACAATGTCAATAAGGGAGTAGGCTTGAGAAATTGATATATTGACCGGGGATTCATTGGCAGAACTCTGGTCAAGGGTTGAATTGCTGCCATATGACTCGACTGATCCGCCGCCTATAATGGCAGAATCAGGTGTCCTGCCCCGGGCACCGCTGGAGACCGGTGTGACCTGATTGGGAAGTTGTACAATATTTGATGAATCTTTTTCCTTAATTTCTGTTTTTTCCATTATATTATTGTTCATGATGGGAAATGGCCTTCCTGAACGCAGGAAAAAGAAATCATTGATGTCAGGAGCATTGCTTGGAAAATTGTTCTCTGCATAATTTTCTGAAAGTGAAAAATACTTTGAAGAGCTCCATTTTTCTTTCCCTTCAGCTCTTAATCCAAAAGGTTCCAGGATAAACTTTCCCACAATAAAAGCCCATAGCCATTTATAATCTGAACTGGAATGGAAAAGGAGAAAAATAACAGCAGCCTCCAGTAATTTATCAATTCCCATGCCGGCCGGAGCCTGGCCAAGGCTGTATTGGTCAAGATTATTTACATTAAACCTGTTGTCTCCATTTTCAAGAAACAGCTCTTCGGGTGGATGGTATGCTCCAAAAAGATCATCATCCCTGATATTGTCCGGCAAAAAATGATATATTGAAGAAGCCCAGGTACCGCCCGAGACAGAAGAAATATAGCGTGCTTTGTTAAGAAGGTTCAGGGTTTTAAGGCCAAGCATCTGTCCCCAGGCGCATGTCAGGGCCCTTGAGCCCCCGCCGGAAAAACAAAACCCAAGATTTGCTTTGGTATTATCTGAATTGTGGATGGCTGGATTGATTTCATTGTCTGGATATATGTTTGCCAATATTGCCATGGTTGCACTCCTTGTTATTTTGTATGGTTGATTTTAATTCCATAGTTCTTTTTCGTGGTTTTCGCAAGTAAAATCATAGTAATCTGAAAAATTTTTCCCTGGCATGGTGCAACAATGATACGGTTCTGTTAGAATAGTACCATGGAGGACAAACACAGAATAAGAAACATTACCCTTTGGGGCCTGGGGCTGAATATTGTTCTGTCTGCTGTTAAATTCATACTGGGCTCTTTTGGCCACAGCCAGGCGGTTGTGGCTGATGCAGCCCATAGTCTGTCAGACACGTCAACAGATATTATTATATTACTGGGTGTAAAGTACTGGACAGCACCACCTGACAGTGAGCACCCCTATGGGCATAGAAAAATAGAGTCATTTGTTACCATAATCATAGGTTTGATCCTGCTGTTTGCAGGGCTTGGTATTGGTTATAATGCAATCATTACCATGAACAGCCGCCATGGTGAAAAATTGGAATTGTTTACCATTATTGCCCCCATAATATCAATTATTTTTAAAGAAATTTTATTCAGAAAAACCTATCAGACAGGAGTGGACCTGAACTCATCCTCCCTTAAGGCAAATGCCTGGCACCATCGCACGGATGCATTATCATCCATACCTGTTCTGGCTGCTGTTGCAGCATCTCTGGTTAATCCGGAACTATTGTTTCTGGATCGTGTGGGAGCTGTTATTGTTGCAGTTTTTATTATAAAGCTTGCTTTACAGGTCATATTCAGCAACACAAATGAACTCATTGATACAGGGGTGTCAGACAGGGAAATAGCGGATATTCACAGGGTCGTAAAGAATCACGGGGCTGTAAAGGGTTGTCACAAGATAAGAACAAGAAAGCTTGGCAGTTCAATATACATTGATCTGCACCTGGAAGTGGACGGCTTTCTTACAGTGTCAGAGGGGCATAAAGTTTCTGAAGAGGTAAAACAAGCTTTGCTTAAGGATAATTTAAAAATTATTGATGTAATGATACATCTTGAACCTGATGAATAAATGGAACTGAATTAAGGTTATTTTACAATCGTTTTTTTCTGAAGTTCTTTTCCCCTGTGGGTTTTTTCCACAAACAGTTTTAAGGGTTTTGATTCTGAAAAAGGGTTTATACAGGTATAATACATTAGGGTTGAATATGTTGACGGGGTGGGTGTGAATATCTGCACCTGGCGGGGATTTATTTTAAGTTCTTTTTCAATAAAATGATTAAGTTCATTCATATCCTTTACTGTACAGCCTGGATGGGCAGCAATGAAGTAATATGTTAAAAACTGATTTTTTTTGATTTTTTCTGTTATTTTTTTGAATTCTTTCCTGAATTTTACAATGGATGCAATCTGGGGTTTGCCCATGAGGTCTAGAATTTTTTTACTTGAGTGTTCCGGGGCAAGCTTCATCTGTCCTGAAACATGGTATGTTATAACTTTTTCAAGATAATTCCGGCCATGTTTTTCATCATCCATTATCAGATCATGCCTTATTCCAGAGCTAATAAAGATCTTTTTTATTTTCTGTAAGTTTAAAAGTTTACCAAGAAGTCTTCTCTGGGCTGAATGGTCAGGATTAAGGCTTTTGCAGACAGTGGGGAAAAGGCATTTTCTATCCTGGCAGATTCCCTTTTTCAGCTTTTTCCTGCATTCAAACCCGTACATGTTTGCAGTGGGACCGCCAACATCATGGATAATGCCCTTAAAATCCTTTAATTTTGAAAGTGTCAAAGCTTCTTCTATAATGGATTTTTCACTGCGCCATGTAACAGTTGTGCCTTCATGCACGGAAATTGCACAAAAATTGCACTGACCATAGCATCCTCTGTGGGAAGTTATGGAAAACTTTATTGTTAAAAGAGCTTTTACATCCCCCTGTTTTTTATGGAAAGGGTGAAGCTCTCTTTTGAAATCAAGGCTGTAAACCTTGTCAAGCTCATTTGTTAAAAGAGGTTTTGCAGCCGGGTTCAGCACAAGATACCGGTTGCCATGTTTTTGAACAAGCCCCTTTGCCGTTACCGGATCATTGTTTTTGTAAAAAAGATTAAAACTTTCCATGAACAGATATTTGTTACATGCAACCTCTTCAAAGGAGGGAAGATTAATATAGTTGTTTCTGCCCTGTTTTGAAATATAGCCAAGTCCTCTTATGTTTTCAGTGTCAAGATCGTTTTTAAGGGCAGCAGCAAGCTCAACCACAGTTTTTTCACCCATGCCGAACACCAGAAAATCAGCTTTGGCATCAAAGAGTATCGATCGTCTGATTTTATCTGATAAAAAATCATAGTGGCTTATGCGGCGCAGGCTTGCTTCAATTCCGCCAAGCACAATAGGGCATGTTCTTTTGAAATACTTTTTAATAAGGTTTGTATAGGCAATAACTGCACGATCAGGGCGTTTGTTATTAATGCCACCGGGAGTGTAATCATCCTTTTTCCGTTTTTTTTTTAAAGCAGTATAGTTTGCAACCATGGAATCTATGGCACCACCTGATACGCCCCAGAAAAGGCCGGGTTCACCCAGGCGTGTTATATCCCTGTCCGAAGTCATTTCAGGCTGGGCAATTATGCCGACTTTCCAGCCTTTGTCCAGAAGAACCCTGCCAATCAGGGCTATGCCCATGAAGGGAGAATCAATATAGGCATCTCCCGTGACAAGGATGATATCAAGCTGATTCCAGCCAAGTTTTTTTAACTCCTCTTGTGTTGTGGGAAGGAACATGGAGCAAATCTAATGATAAACCATAGCAATGTCAATGGTAAGGTTTTTAAATCCCGGATATATTTCATAACAGGAAATTTCTGTATGTGCATTGATTTTTTAGATTTGTGATAACAGCTTGTTAATATTGTATAAATTGTTACTCATGTATTTGTGTTATAAAATAATAAAATAAAAAAGTTGACAAATAGAAAACATATTAATAATGATTGTATTTATAAACAATATTAGTTGAAATTTTTCCAGGGGAATATGGATGGTTGATAAAAAAATTACAGATCAGTTCCAAGAGATTGTGGGACAGGAGAGATTATTGGCAAAAAAGGAGGAGTTAATCTGTTTTTCCTATGATGCCTATCATGAAGAAGCCATGCCTGATATAGTTTTGTTTCCTGAAACCTGTGATGAAGTTTCAAAAATATTGAAAATATGTTCCAGACACAGAATCCCTGTTACTGCCCGGGGTGCAGGCACCAGTGTCTGCGGAGCTTCTATACCTGCCAGGAACGGAGTTGTTTTATGTTTTTCAAAAATGGACAGGATCATTGAGATTAATACAAAGGATAGATATATAATTGTGCAGCCCGGGGTTGTAAACATTGATATTCAAAAAGCCCTTGCACCTTTTAAATTTTTCTATCCACCGGACCCGGGTTCCATGCATGTTTCCACCATTGGAGGGAACGTTGCCCAGAATGCCGGAGGGCCCCGGTGTTTAAAATATGGAGTCACTGCCGACTATATACTTGGAATGGAAGTTGTCCTGGCATCGGGAAAGATAGTCAGGTTTGGGAGCAGAAATGTAAAGGATGTTACAGGATACAGACTGTCCGGCCTCTTCTGCGGCTCTGAGGGCACACTGGGCATGGTGACCGAAGTTATCCTGCGTGTGGTTCCGCTGCCCGAGGCTGTAAAGACTATCCTTGTCACCTTTGATGATCTGGATGATTCTGCAAAGTCTGTTGCCGATATAATTGGTGCTGGAATTCTGCCTGTGGCCATGGAGCTCCTTGATAAATTGACAATTAATACCATTGAAGATTCTGCCGGCCTGGGACTGCCCAGGGATGCAGAAGGCTCCCTGCTGATTGAGATTGACGGTGTAAAAGAGGCATGCGAAAAAGAGATGAAAAAGATCATTGAAAAGGTTGAATCCAACGGAGCAACTTCAGTGCAGGCAGCAGAATCAGACAGGGAGAGAGATAAATTATGGGAGGCAAGGAGAACCGCCTTTGGAGTATTTGCAAAGCTTGCACCTGATATTTTTTCAGAAGATATAACTGTTCCTGCAAGCAGGATTCCTTCCATGATCAGAAAAACAGTGGCCATTGCAGGAAAATACGGTCTTAAGGTGGGAATACTTGCCCATGCAGGAGACGGCAATATGCATCCCATGATACCTGCTGACAAAGGCAATAAGGAGGAGTGGGAAAGGGTTGAAAAGGCTTTTGAAGAGATTGTTAAAGCTGCTGCTGCCATGGGAGGAACCCTGTCAGGGGAGCATGGAATCGGCCTTGCTAAAACACGGTTTCTGCCCCTTGTGATGAATGATGATTCCATTGAGTTCATGTCAGTTATAAAAAAAGCTGTTGATCCGGATGGGATTCTCAACCCCGGGAAATTTGTATAAAATGAAAAACTGTCTGCCATGGAATTAAAACCAAAGGTTCTGCAAAACTGCAATAAATGCGGGCTCTGCCTTTCTGTCTGCCCCACATACAAGGCTGCAGGCCAGGAGCATGCCTCACCCAGGGCACGGCTGCAATTGATCAATTATTTTTCAGATCAGAAGATCAAATCCACTGTTAATTTAAAAGAAATTATTTCAAAATGTCTTATGTGCGGCAGCTGTACTGCAATATGCCCTTCCGGCATTGACCACTATTTAAAGTTCATTAAGATGAGAGCAGCCATGGTTCATGACCATGGTGAAAGAGCAGCCATTAAAAGCCTTGTATTTCTCCTTGCCCGGGAATACAGGATAAGACTTGCAGCAGGCCTTGGGGAATTTGCCAGGAGGGTAATCCCTGAAACGTTTTTTAAAAGGTATAATCTTGGAAATATTTCCCTGAAAAGTGTGCCGCAGTTTAACAGAAAACCGTTCAGAAAGGCGCTTCCGGAAGTGATCGAACCTGAAAAGGATTGTAAAGGAACCCTGGTATATTTTACAGGGTGTGCCACAAATTATGTTTTTGATAAAACAGGTTTTGCAACCATAAATATATTAAAGCAGATGGGGTTTAGGATCATTATTCCTGCAAAGCAGACCTGCTGTGGTATTCCCATGCTTTTCCACGGTGCCCTGGACCAGGCTGAAAACAATATTTTAACCAATATTGAATGTTTAAACATAAAGGATATCAGGGCAGTTATTGTGGACTGCCCCACCTGCGGGGCTGCATTGAAAAATGAATATCCCTCTTTTTTGAAGAATAGAAACAAGGATGCCTCCAGTGCCCTTGAAATATCCTCCAGGGTCATGGATATCATGTCATTTCTTCTTAAGAATCTGGAAAGTATTCTGCCGGAAAAAAAGGTTCAAAAAGCAGAAAAGAGAGAAAAAATAAAGGTTACCTATCATCTGCCCTGTCATTTGAAAAATGGTTTAAAAGCGCCTGACACCAGTGAACAAGTATTGAAAGCCATTTCCGGTATTGAATATATTAAAGCAGATGACCGTGATGAATGCTGCGGCGGAGGCGGGACTTTTTTTTATGAATATCCTGAGATTTCAAAAAAAATGGTTGATAAAAAGGTTGAAAATGCAAAAAAAACCAGGGCTGAAATCTGGCTCACTGATTGTCCTGTGTGCAGGATCAATCTCTCAGGAAATCTTGCAGATGATGATTTGATAAAGGTCAGACATCCTGTTGAAATATTCAACCAATTTGTATTAACTGGAGAAGCACCATGAAATTAGAGCTTAAAAAGGGCAGAGATGTACTGAAAGCAGAAATTTCAGATGATATGGTGATTAATGTTCTTCTGGGCAGGGATGTTCCAGGCCTTGACCATGGAAATATAAAGGAGAGTATTTCAGAAGGGATAAAAAAATCATGCCCGAGGGGCATACAGAATAAGAAGGTTGTAATTATTGTGCCGGATAATACCAGGCTCTGGGCAAGGGGTGACCTGTTTGTACCTGTGATTGCCAAGGCTTTGTTAAATCTGGGCGTTCCTGAAAATTCAATTAAAATCATTATTGCCCTTGGAACCCATTCACCCCTTGATCAGGATCAGTTTTTATCCCTTGCAGGAGAATTTTGTGTAAAAAATATGGAGATACTGAATTCTGCCGGTAAAGAGAGTAAAAGGCTTGTATATATAGGGAGAACAGGCAGGGGAACAGAACTTTTTATTACAAAGGAAGCATATGATGCAGACCATGTAATTGTTTTCGGAGGAGTTCTTCACCATTTGATTGCAGGATTTGGCGGAGGCAGGAAATATATTCTTCCGGGTATTGCAGGGTATGATTCCATACAGCAGAATCACTCCCTGGCCTTTTTAAAAGATGGCTTTTCCCATCCCATGGTAAGGCCGGGGCAGTTAAAAGGCAATCCTGTTAATGAAGACATGGAAGATGCAGCAGAAATGTTTTTTAAGGGAAAAACATCGGCCTGTGCTGCTGTTGCTGTGAATGGTAAGGGAGATATATTCCATGCTGAAACAGGACCCATGGATAAAACTTTTAAAAATTCATGCACCAGACTAAACCTTGCATGTACTGAAAAGATAAAAGAAAAAGGTGACTTTGCTTTGATATCAGCAGGAGGCCATAGAACCGACGGCCAGCTTTACCAGGCATCAAAAGCACTTTTCAATGGTGTAAATGCAGTAAAAGAAAAGGGCAGAATTCTCTTTGCTGCCAGTGCAGAACAAGGGGTTGGCAACCTCTCCTTTGAAAAGGCTTTAATTCAATATAAAAATAACCCTGAGCAATTGGGGAAAAGCCTTTTAAAAAAGTTTGACATGCCATCCTATGTTGCCTTCAGACTGATTGATATCCTTAAGAATTTTGATGTCTCCCTTGTTTCAGATTTATCAGAAAACAAGGTGGAAAATCTTGGGTTTACATATGTTGATAATATTGAAAAATACATAAACAGTTTAAAGGGAAAGGGTTATATTATACCATTTGCTGAAAATATCCTGCCTGTTTCAGACTGACGGGCAGCGCCAGCCAATAGTGGTTTAAGTATAAAGATATTGTTTTAAGTTTGTATTATATTAATACCTTTATAAGGAGGAGATCATGGAAAGACGTACATTTTTAAAAAAGGCAGGAACAGCAACAGCAGCAGCTGCGGCAGCAGCAGTAACCATTAAGGCTCCGGCAGTGATTGCATCTCCCAAAATCAGGTGGAAGGCAACTTCATTCTGGAACCCCAAGGTGAGAATCATGTTTGATGGTGTAAAAACCTTTTGTAATAATGTAAAGGAGATGTCAGGGGGGCAGTTCGAGATAAAGCTCTATGGCGGAGGAGAGCTGGTGCCGCCTCCTGGTGCCTTTGATGCAGTTTCCAAGGGAACAGTACAGATGGGAACCGGATCTCCCTATTTCTGGGCAGGCAAATCAACAGCTTTTAACTGGTTTGGTTCTATACCCTTTGGCATGAATGCCCAGTCAATCAATGCATGGTTCTATGAAGGCAATGGCCAGGCTTTGATGAATGAATTATATGACAGATTTGACCTTGTCCCGAGGATCATTGGGAATTCCGGCATGCAGATGGGCGGCTGGTACAGAAAAAAGATCAACTCCCTGGAAGATTTCAAGGGCCTTAAGATGCGTATTGGAAGTATTGCAGGAAAGGTTCTTTCCAAGATTGGTGTAACAACCGTGTTTGTGCCGCCATCTGAAATTTTTCCATCCCTTGAAAGAGGTGTTGTGGATGCAGCTGAATTTGTAGGCCCTGTTCATGATATACTGCTTGGACTTTATAAGGTTGCAAAATATTACTATACTCCTGGATGGCATGAGCAAGGTCCCACCCTGGATATCTTTTTCAATAAAAAAGCTTACAATGACCTGCCAAAACACCTCCAGCGAATTCTTGATGTCGCAGCAGCTGATATCAATGTCAGGACTCTTGCTGCATTTGATGCACAAAGCGGAGCAGCTCTGGATACCCTGGTTAAAGAACACAATGTGGATGTACAGGTCTATCCGGCAGATGTATTGAAGAGATTAAAGGTGATTGCAAAGGATGTTGTGGAAGAAGAGGCAAATAAAGACCCCTTTGCATTAAAAGTACATAAAGATTATAAAGCATTCCAGGCACAAACAGCTGTCTGGGGAAAGATGTCTGAAAAAGTTTATTGGAATACCATGGCATAAAAATTATGAAAATTATTAAAATGGCAGTCAGGGCATGCGACAGGGTTAATGACTTTATTGGCAGCTATATTGTCACATTGGCAGTATTTTTCTTTATTCTGGTTATATTTGCCAATGTGGTGATGCGCTATGTTTTTAATATAAGTTTTGTGTTTATGGCTGAGCTTGAATGGCATGTGTTTGCTTTTATTTTTCTCATGGGAGCAGGGTTTACCCTGCTCCATGACGGCCATGTGCGTGTGGATATCTTCTATTCCATGATGAACAGAAAAAAACAGGCATTGATAAATCTTCTGGGCGTTATTATTTTTCTTATTCCTTCATGCTATCTTGTATTAAGCACAACCATTCCATGGGTTGTTGTTGCTTATAATGTGGGAGAGGTATCCATTGATCCGGGAGGTATCCCGGCAAGGTTCCTGTTAAAGGCTGTATTGCCGGCAGGCTATTTTTTAATGCTGATTCAGGGTTTTTCACTCTTTATAAAAAGCCTGTTCATACTCATGGGAAAACCCCTGGAAGATTATTATGCTGATTGATTATTTACCCTTCTGGATTGCAGATTATCTTGCTGCCTGGCTTTTTTTGGTGTTGACCATTGCCTTGATGTCAGGGTTTCCCGTTACGTTCACCATGATGGGGGTCTCTTTTATTTTTGGCCTTATCGGGTTGGACCCTTCCTTTTTTGACCTTCTGCCCCTGCGCATGTGGGGGATCATGGGCAATACAATGCTCATGGCTGTTCCCTTGTTTATTTTCATGGGCCTGACTTTGGAAAGATCAGGCCTTGCAAAGGAACTTTTGGAAACCATGGAGGAATTGTTCAGAAATGTCAGGGGCGGGCTTGCCATTTCTGTTGTAATTGTGGGAGCTTTACTTGGTGCCTCCACAGGCATTGTGGGAGCAACTGTTGTGACCATGGGACTCATGTCTTTGCCCATTATGCTTAAATATAAATATTCCAAGGCGTTTGCGTCAGGGACCGTTGCAGCCTCAGGAACCCTGGGACAGATCATTCCCCCCAGTATTGTCCTGCTTCTCCTGGGGCCTGTAATGGAAGTACCCATTGGGGATATGTTTGTGGGAGCAGTTATTCCAGGGTTAATTCTGGTCTTTTTATATTGTTTCTTTATTTTTATCTCAACATTTTTCGGGACAAAACATGTGCCTGCTGCCCACAAAAAGGGAGCTGATTTTGACAGAGCTTTTATATTAAAGATAGTAAAGGCACTTTTGCCGCCGCTTTTTTTGATCCTTGCTGTTCTTGGGACAATCTTTGCCGGAATTGCAACCCCCACGGAATCAGGAGCCATGGGAGCAATTGGCGCTGTTATTCTCACTGCAGTCAATGGCAATCTCTCCTTTAAATTACTTCATAATGTTGCCAGGGGAACCATCAGGATGACATGCATGGTTTTTATCATAATAATGGGCGCAACAAGTTTTGCATTGGTGTTCCGGGGTCTTGGCGGTGACGATCTTTTAAGGGAATTCATCGCAGGTATGCATCTTTCAGGCTGGCAGCTTGTTACCATGGTGATGATTTTTATCTTTATTCTTGGCTTTTTCCTTGATTTTATTGAGATCACCTATATTCATATACCCATTATTGCACCAATTGTTGTTGAGTACGGGTATGATCCCCTCTGGTTCGGCATCATGTTTGCAGTGAATCTTCAGACATCGTTCATGACACCGCCATTTGGACCCTCTCTGTTCTATTTAAAAGGGGTCTGCCCTCCGGAGGTTAAGACAATTGATCTTTATAAAGGGATTATCCCGTTTGTGATTCTGCAGCTCATTGGACTTATTATTATTGCGGTCTGGCCATGTCTTGTGACCTGGCTCCCAGGTGTTGTATATGGCAATTAAAAAAAGGCCTTGTAAAAGGATTATTGTATGGACGAAAAAATAATCTGTAAAAATATTCGCAAACTTCGTAAACAGAACCAGCTTACCCTGGAAGAGCTTGCCAGGCTCACAGGGCTTACAAAGGGGTATCTTTCCAAGGTGGAAAGATCTGACAAGGCACCTCCTTACTCAACACTCAATAAAATTGCAGGTGCCATGGGAGTTGCAGTGACAAATATCCTGGGTCAGGATATTGAACCTTTGGAAGATGTAAGAATAGTGTTTAAAAAAAAAGATCAAGGCAGTATAATAAATGCCACATCACAACTTACAGGGTATGATTATGAGGTGCTGGGTGCAGAAAAACCAGGCAAAAACATGGAGCCGTTTATCATATACTCCCCCTTTGACATAAAAAAAATGTACTCCCACCAGGGCGAAGAGTTTATTTATATTCTGGATGGAAAGCTTGAATTTGTTTATGGGGAAAGGACATTTATCATGGAACAGGGAGATAATGTCTATTTTGACTCCTGTGTCCCCCATGGCGGCAGAAGCCTTGGAGAAAAAAAAGCCAAACTACTGGTTGTTATCTATTTTTACAAAAGAAACCGGCAATAGATTGTTCATAGCAAAAGCTTGTTACCCCGCCGTGTGTCCCGATCCACATGTTATTGTCATTATCAAACACAATGCTTGTTACCCTGTTGTCTGCCAGCCCATGTTCAGTAGTAAAGGAGGTCCATGAAGTTCCATCAAATTTACTCATACCCTTTGCTGTCCCAAACCACTTGTCACCTGATTTGTCAATTCCAATGGCTGATATACTGTTGTCAATTAATCCGTTTTCAATTGTATAGTTCAGCCATGTCTTACCATTGAATTTACTTACGCCTTGGAATGTCCCGATCCATACATTGTTTAATTGATCAACAGCAATAGTTTTTACATGATTATCCACTAACCCGTCCTGTTCAGTGTAGGTTGTCCAGGTTTTGCCGTCAAATTCAGATACACCGCCATATTCTATACCAACCCAGATATGATCTTTTTTATCCACAGCAATGGAAGTTATGAAATCGTCCATAATTCCGTTATTTATTGGTATGGGTATGATTTCCCAGGTTTTTTGGTTGAATTTATGCAGATTACTATAGGTTGTGTTTTCAGCTTTGGTTGTTGTTCCTATCCAGATATTATTCCTGCTGTCAATGGCAGCGGCTTTAACATTATTACTCGCAAGATTGCTGCCCATGGTGTAGGAGTTCCATATGGTGCCGTTAAATCGGTGTATGCCATTATATTCGGTTCCAACCCAGACATTGTCTGACTTGTCTATGACGATTGTTGATATAAAGTTGTGTGGTATTTTTTCTCCAATAATCGACCAGTTTTTACCATTGAATCTGCTAACACCCTCAATGGCTCCAACCCATTTATTATTTGAGCTGTCAACAGCAATGCTTCTGACCTCATTCCTTGCTATTGTGTGGTTTGTTTTATGTGCTGTCCATTTTTTTTTTATCAAATTCTGCTAAACCCTTAACTGTCCCGGCCCATATATTATTAAATTTGTCAATTTTAATTGTATTGGTCCAGGCCAGATTCAAACCGCCTCCTTTTTTAAATATCATACAACCCTTTTTATTACATTGACAGATACCTTGAGATGTTCCAAGCCATACATTGTCTGCTTTGTCCACAGCAATGGAATAGATGATTTTTGTCATACCTTTAAGGTCATTGTAAACCCTCCATTTTTTCCCATCAAATTTACATGCTCCCTTGTTTGTCCCGGCCCATATATTGCCTGCATTATCAATGGCAGCACACTGGATAAAATTATCTGCCAATCCATCCTTTTTTGTATAGGTTGTCCATTGAGTTCCAGTGAATTTGCATACTCCGGCATTTGTGCCAAACCATATATTGCCGGAATCATCAAAAATAATAGACATAACTTTATTGTCTGCAAGTCCATCTTCTTTTGTAATAGATGTCCATTTTTCCCCATCAAATTTACATGCCCCGCCGTGTTCTGTGCCAAACCATATATTGCCTGAGTTATCAATGGCTGCACACAGGATGGAATTGTCTGCCAATCCATCTTTTTTTGTATAGGTTATCCATTGGGTTCCAGTGAATTTCCCCACGCCGTTATCCCTTGTACCCACCCAGATTTGCCTGGAATTATCCATGGTTATGGCGGTGATATGATTACCTGCAAGGCCGTTTGCCGAAGTATAAATGATATATGCATCATGATTTTTGTTCCAGCGGACAACTCCTCCGTTTGTGGCACACCACACTTCATGATTATCTGTTATTATATCATTAATATTATTGGAATTGGTATAATTATACCATATTGTCCTTTGTGCAGCAGGTGTGCTGCGTTTCTCTTCAGAGACTGGTTTAGCTTCAGATGATTCATTGCTGACAGGTTTGCCTTTTTGAAGGGAAAAATAAAAAATTAAAAAAACAATACAAAGGCATGCCGTAAAAAAAGCTAGAATTAAAGGTAATAATTTTTTTTTAGAGTCTGTGTCTTTATTAAAAGCCATGGGTGGTTCCTTTATTATTCCTTATCAATGTCAAGGTTGCCGGTAATTTGATATACCCTTGCATACCCGGCATCTTCGCCATTGTCATCATCTCCGGGGGCTCCAATGGCAACAATGGAGCCATCACCGCTAAGACTGATGCTGTGGCCGAATTGATCACCTTTTGCTTCTCCGCCAATATCCGGGAACTGTACACAATTGTCTTTTCTGCGCTGATAAATCTTCAAAAATCCTGTGGAGTTGACAGACCCGCTATTGCCAGGGGCTCCAGCAGCCACAACAGAACCATCGTCGTTTAAACATACCGAACTTCCAAGCAGGCTGCCTGCTTTATGACCGTTAATATTGTTTTTTATCTGGGACCAGCGGCCAGCACTTGCATGGTATTTGTAAACCCTTACCTGCCCTGCTTCAGAACCGTTCTCATTACTTATTGAGTCTCCAACAGCAACAATTGAACCGTCAAAGTTTAAATCAATTGCCTCACCAAACCTGCCATATCCGCTTTGATTATGGATGCTGTTTGCAATCTGTGTCCATGTCCTGTTATTGTTTTTAAAAATTTTCACATATTTTCCCAAAGCACTTACAGCAATAATGGAGCCATCAACATTCAAATCCAGGGAACAGCCAAAGGAGTCACCATGAGAACCACCTGTAATATTTTTACCTATCTGCCCCCAGACACCAAATTTATTCTTAAAAATTTTTACATATCCTTGTGTATTTTTGCTGGGCGCTCCCACAGCAACAGTGGACGCATCAGAACTTAAAGCCACTGAAAAGCCAAATATACCATCAAAGGATTGTCCCACAATATCGCTGCCGATCTGCACCCAGTTATTGTCAATGTTTTTATAGATTTTTACATTGCCAAAAACATGTTTAGACACCTGGCTGCTGGTTTTATAAAAAACATCTTTTGCAAAGGGAGCTCCAATAGCTACCACCGTGCCATCTGAGCTCAAGCTTACTGCATGGCCAAGTTGATCGTTTTCAGACACACCATTGATATCATCGCCTGTCTGTACCCATGATTTTTTTTTGTTTCTGTAAATCCTGACACAGCCTGAGCTCCTGCCATGTGCACTGTTTCCAGGCGAACCAACAGCAATAACAGAGCCGTCAGAGCTTAAGCTTATTGCTTCACCAAAATGTTCCCCAGCAGCTTTACCAATAATATCTTTGCCTTTTTGGGTCCAGACACCCCTTATGTTTTGATAAACCCTGACATATCCTGCTCCAATCCCCTTTTTATCATTTCCAGGTGCACCAACGGCAATAATGGAACCATCAGAATTCGAACTGACCGAGGAGCCATTTCCAGCGCCGGCAACCCCGCATTTTACATCAGCACCTGTGAGGGTCCAGGAACCGTCACTGTTAAGTTCAGGTGTATAATCCACAACCTGTCTTTTCTTGGTTTTAACGTTTTGAAGTGAAATTTTATAATAATAGTGTTTTGAAAAAAAGTAACTTTGTCTGGATGGGCATTCAGAAGTATTGACCGGGATAAAATGTGCTGTAAAATAATCGGTCTCTTTTTGGGAAATTGCATATCTTGCCATATTGGCAAATTGCGGGTTTGAGAGAAGTGGGCCATATTTTTTCATATTTCTCTCCATATCAGTGAAGGTCATGGGAAAACCAATCTCTGGATAATTTACTGTTATTTTAAGCATATTTTTTGAAAAGTTTATATTTTTTTTAAAATGTATTACTATATCAAACTCAGCTTTATAGCCTCTGCCAACGGTCATTTTTTTAAGGTATGACCCGGTTTCTATATTGTTCATTACACTAACTCTTTTGTTGGTTATTTCAACGGTGTAGGCAGAGCTCGGGATCAATGTTCCACTGAAGCTGTCCCCGGATAATAGCGATAAAAAACCATACTTTCCGTTTTGGATATTAAGAGTAATTCCATTAATATCAAAAGAAATATGTTCTTTTCCGGGCGTGTATATTCTGTAGTATTTCAATTGTTTGCCTCTTTGTAAAAATCGTTCCATACCAACAGATTCAAGGAGCTTTTTACCCTGATAATATACATAGCATACATGCCTTAGCGTGATTTGATTATTGTCCTTAACTTTAATAATATTATTTGAAGCATACATATAATTGTAAACACACAGCAGTAAAACAGATGCTGCGATTATTCTGATGATTACTTTTTTTTTGTTTAACGGCATACCCATTTTTATGATCCACTCCTGTTTTACTTTATAAGAATTTCATGGGGCAGTGCGATATTAAACCTGTTGTCGCATTTAACGTTTGTTATTGCCTTTGAATCTGTGCACTTACCATATACTCCATTATACAGCACCCCTTGTTTTTTACTTTATTACAATAAACACCACAATATTAAAAGCAATTTTTTCATGATATATTAATATTTTTTAAAATTCAGTAAAGGCACATGGAGTTTTTACAGCAATTCCCGGTCAAAAATTATTTTTAAGATTAACAAAGGAATAAGTGAGG
>CAZQJS010000060.1:0-18667 GCA_964593725.1 uncultured Desulfobacterales bacterium | reverse complement strand
CACTTATTCCTTTGTTAATCTTAAAAATAATTTTTGACCGGGAATTGCCGGAGAGTTGCTGAACAGCTTGACATTAAGTGGCAGATTGTATACATTACCCCTTAAATATTTAATTTTGATTAATAAATTTAAGAAAGCAATTGAATGAAAAATATAAACTTAGTTTTAATCATCTTTCTGTCAATATTTCTAGGTGCATGCCAGCATCTTAGTTTTATTTCCAATACCATAAAACCGGAAGACAATATTAAGTATTCCACCAAATCCATTGATAAAGATATTAATGATTTAAACTCTTCTGACAATAATACAGATAAAACAACTGACCCAAAACAGGATCTGACCATCGCCGGGAATAATATCCCCGGCACTGAAGATAATGATCCCGAAAATGTCAGCAACAGGACCCTGCATGATAAGGAAAAGGATTCTCTCCTCATAAAAAATCAAAACAGCATTGACAATGCCCTGCAGATATATAAGACTGCCCAGAAAATGTGGGATAAGGGAGATCTTGTAAATGCTCTTGCCAATCTTGATAAAGCATATAAAACCATTCTGGAAATAGACTCTGACCTGCCACCGGAAATTGACAGACAGAAGGATGACTTAAGGTATATGATTTCAAAGAGAATTCTGGAAATTTATGCCTCCCGCCATATTGTTGTTAATGGAAAACATGACGAAATTCCAATCACAATGAACCGCCATGTTAAAAGACAGATTCAAAGGTTTACCCAGAATGAACGACAATTTTTCATTGAATCATTGAAACGTTCAGTCAGGTTCCGGCCATATATGGTGGCTCAGCTTAAAATGGCAGGACTGCCTGAGGAGTTGTCCTGGCTGCCTCTGGTTGAAAGCGGGTTTAAAATCAGGGCATTTTCATCGGCAAGGGCCCTTGGTCTCTGGCAGTTCATACCTTCCACAGGCTATAAATTCGGACTTAAAAGAGATTATTACATTGACGAACGTCTTGACCCTAAAAAATCCACTGATGCAGCCATCTCATATTTAAAGGAATTACACAAAATATTCGGAGACTGGACAACAGCCCTTGCTGCATATAATTGCGGAGAATCAAGGGTTTTACGTATCATCAGAAAACAGAGAATTAATTATCTGGACAATTTCTGGGATCTGTACCAGCAGCTGCCCAGGGAAACTTCAAGGTATGTACCCCGTTTCCTGGCTACGCTGCACATAGTGAACAATCTTAAAAAATATAATATAGTGATGGATGAGGACATAAAACCTGTTAAGTATAAAATCTTCACCATAAATAAACAGGTA
Source organism: uncultured Desulfobacterales bacterium (assembly GCA_964593725.1). Taxonomy (GTDB): domain Bacteria; phylum Desulfobacterota; class Desulfobacteria; order Desulfobacterales; family Desulfobacteraceae; genus JAIOSM01. The sequence goes on along the minus strand of CAZQJS010000060.1, from coordinate 17,374 downwards.
AGGCTTGCCGATATTGCAAAGGAGATTGAAGTTAAAGCTGAGGTTCTGAAATCATTGAACCCTGAGCTCAGATTTGCCCTGCTGCCTCCGGAAGATTATGATCTTAAAATACCTTCTGATTCTGCAGAACTGTTTCTTGCAAAGCTTGAGAAGATTAAAACTTCATATTCAGCACCACCAAGATATGCTTTTCACCGCGTAAAACGAGGAGAAACTTTATCAAGCATTGCCAGAAGATACCATACTTCCATCAGAACAATATCATCATTAAATAATATAGGCAGAAGGCATTTTATTGTTGCAGGCAGAAGGTTAAAAGTGCCCTACTCTCCAGCCAGGGCAAGGATTGCACGTAATAGTAATAAACCTGTAATCATACCACCTGGTAAAAAAATAAAGTACAGGGTAAAAAGCGGAGACAACCTCTGGATAATTGCAAGAAGATATAATACAACCACCAGAAAAATTATGGCATCAAGTGGTATCAGAAGTACACATCTCCATATAAACCAGATACTTTATATTCCTTCATCTAAACCTGTACAACCTGTTATTGCAGAAGGAAAATCAAATTATCAGGTCAAATCAGGAGACAGCCCTTTTTTGATAGCACGGAATCATAATATGAGTTTAAAACGCTTTCTTGCTTTAAATTCCCTGACAGAACACAGCAAGATTTACCCCGGCCAGAAACTATTGGTTGAATAAACTTAGGTGATGAATATTGATAAGACTGATGTTTTAATCATATGCCCCCGTAGCTCAGTGGATAGAGCATTGGATTCCTAATCCATGTGCGCAAGTTCGATTCTTGCCGGGGGTACCACTCAAGGAATGATTCCATGCCTGAACAAATTATAAAACCTGAGCTGCTCGCACCTGCCGGCAATTTTGAAAAATTAAAAACTGCCATACACTTTGGAGCCGATGCTGTCTATCTTGCCGGTAAGGAGTTCAGCCTGAGAAATTTTTCCGGTAATTTTTCAGAACAGGAGCTTTTTGATGCTGTTAAATATGCCCATGGGAAAAAGAAAAAAGTTTACCTTGCTTTAAATATCTATTCCAGGAATGATGAACAAAAAAGGCTTGAATCATTTTTAAATAAAATCAAAGAAATCAAACCCGATGCTGTAATTATCTCCGACCCAGGAATCATTCTTACAGCAAAGCAGATTATTCCGGAAATTGATATTCATCTTTCAACACAGTCCAACACAACCAATTTAAACACAGTTCAATTCTGGAAAAATACAGGTATTAAAAGGGTCAATCTCGCAAGGGAGCTCTCCCTTGAGGAAATAAAGGAAATCTCTTTAAAATCAATCCTTGAAACGGAAATATTCATACATGGTGCCATGTGCATCTCCTATTCCGGCCGTTGCCTTCTCAGCAGCTTTTATACCCTGCGTGACAGCAACAGAGGTTTATGCAGTCATCCATGCCGGTGGCGATATTCCATCGTGGAAGAGATGCGGCCCAATGAGTATTATCCCATTGCAGAAGATAAACAGGGAACATATATATTTAACTCCAAAGACCTTTGTCTGCTTCACCATATACCTGAAATAATAGACAGCAGAGTGACTTCTTTAAAGATAGAAGGGAGGATGAAGGGTATTAACTATCTTGCTTCTGTAACCAGGACTTACCGAAGGGCTATTGACTCGTACTGCCGCGATCCTGAAAAATATAATGTAAAACCTGAATGGGTTCAGGAACTTGACAATGTTTACCACAGGGAGTACTGCACAGGCTTTTTTTTAAATTCTCCTGATCAGATTATTCCAAACTATGTAAATAAACATGCAGGCAGAATCCACAGCTTTATTGGCAGAATATCAAAGAAACACCAGGATAATGAGTATGTTCTCGACATAAGGAACAGTCTGATGAAAAACGACCATATTGAAGTTCTTTCGCCCCGCAACGAACTTATCCCTTTTCAGATCTCTGAAATGTTTGATCTTGACCATAACCCCATATCCCATGCCAAACCAAACACCCGTGCTATTCTTAAAATAGAAACCAATGCCGATAGAATGGATATAATACGAAAAATCAATTAATTTTTTCATCTTTAGTTTGACTTTTCCATTTTTTTTCTGTAAACTTTTTTCATAATACTTTAATTCAGTTCGTAACTATTCAACTTTTCAGGAGAATAATAATGTTTGAAGACGATGAAACCTTACGAATGTATGTTGATGAATCCCTGGACCATCTTGGGGATATAGAAAGCGATTTATTATCCATTGAACAAAACGGTGCTGATATTGATGTTGACCTGGTGAACAATGTATTCAGGGCAGCACACTCAATCAAGGGTGGAGCTGGATTTATGGGTCTTGTCACAATCAAAGAACTCTCCCACAGTCTTGAAAATGTCCTGGGCTTAATCAGGGAAAAGGAACTTATACCTGATTCAGCCAAAATAAGCGTTTTACTCAATGGTTTTGATAAACTTGAAGAGATGCTGAATAATATCAGTGAAAGTAATGATGAAGATGTTTCAAAACATATTGAGTTACTGTCAAAAATCACTGAAGCCTCAATGGATGATGAAAAACGTGAGGCCGTAGCAGAGGTTGTTGACATAAAGTTTGCAGATAACGGATTGTTCACTGACATTTCCCTGTACGAAATAGAGCAGCACATGAATGAAGGGAAAAATATTTTTATTGTTGAATACGATCTGATCAACGATATTCAGCTTAAAAATAAAAACCCCCTCCATGTGATGCAGAATATTGAAAAAACCGGCGTTATCATAGATTCAAAAATTGATTTTACATCAATCGGCACCCTTGATGATGACAATTTTTCCACAAGGATTCCTTTTCAAATCCTTTTCTCGTCAATAATTGAATATGACATGGCATCCACTCTTTTTGAAGTTGATGATGCCTATATACATCTTGTTACAAGTGATATGATTATACGCTCAGGACAAATGGATGATGCAGAGCCTGTTACAATAACAGATCAGGCTGAAAAAGAACCGGAAAAACCATTGAAGAAAGAAAAAGAGCCTGGGGCAGAAGTAAAAGTTGAAAAAACCGTTGAAAAAGAAAAAGTTAAAGAGAAAAAAGAAAAGGTTAAAACAGCAAAACCTGCTGCAGCCAAAAATACCGGTGCCATTGTTTCATCAAAACCACAGACTTCACTAAGGGTAAATGTAAATCTTCTTGACACACTTATGAATCTTGCAGGTGAACTTGTCTTAAGCCGGAACCAGCTGCTCCAGGGTGTTAATTCTTCCAATGAAAAGGCAACTGAGCAGTCCAGCCAGCGGATTGATATGATCACTTCTGAACTGCAGGAAGCCATCATGAAAACCAGAATGCAGCCCATTGGCAATATATTCACTAAATTCACACGCATTGTTAGGGATATGTCCCGAGATTTAAAAAAGTCAATTGACCTTAAGATTGAAGGCCAGGAAGTTGAACTTGATAAAACAATACTTGAATCAATCAATGATCCTTTGACCCACCTTATAAGGAATTCCGTTGACCATGGTATTGAAACTCCCACGGTAAGGGAACAGAAAGGCAAAGATACCACGGGCAAAATCCAGTTAAGGGCATTCCATGAGGCAGGCCAGGTCAATATTGAAATCTCAGATGATGGTAAGGGCCTTGACCCTGAAATAATTTCCAATGTTGCTTTGACCAAGGGGCTTGTGACTGAAAATCAGATTGCTGAGATGTCTGATAAAGAGAAAATAGAGCTTATTTTCATGGCTGGTTTTTCCACAGCAGAAGAGATTACAGATGTTTCAGGCCGGGGAGTTGGCATGGATGTGGTAATTACAAACATTGAAACCCTTGGCGGCATCATAGAGCTTGATTCAACACCCGGGAAAGGTACTACCACACAAATCAAGCTGCCGTTGACTCTTGCCATAATACCAAGCCAGATAGCTGCAGTGGGAGATGAAAAATATGCCATCCCCCAGGTCAACCTTGACGAGCTTTTAAGAATTCCTGCAGGAGAAATCAAAACCAGGGTGGAAAAAGTTGGTGATGCAAGCGTTGTAAGACTCAGAGGAGAGCTGCTTCCGCTTTTAAGCCTAAGTGAAGTCCTTGGCATTGAAAAAACATTTATTAACCCTGAAGATGACACAATATTGGCTGACCGGCGAAAGAACCTTGCAGACAGGCGGTCCAGGCAGCTTGAAAATGCTGATGAGGATGCAGGTGAAAAGAATAACGATGAAAAAGACAGTGATGAACTGAGAACAGACCTCCCTGCACTGGAGGCATCCAAAAGACAAAAGGAAGACAGACGTTATCATGCGGCAAGTGCCATTAATATTGCTGTGGTGTCTGCCGGGGCATTTAAATACGGACTTGTGGTGGATGAGCTTCTTGATTCAGAAGAGATTGTTGTTAAACCCGTGGGCAGGCACTTGAAAAAATGTGCTGCCTATGCAGGAGCGACAATCATGGGTGACGGAAGAGTAGCCTTGATCCTTGATATTTCCAGCCTTGCCCAGATGGCTGATCTCACAGCCATTACCAAGAAAAAGGCCATGAAGCAATCGGTGGAGGATGAAAAGACAAGCATTAACGAAAGGGTAGCATTACTTACCTTCAGGAATGATGAAACCGAGCACTTTGCAGCTCCTCTCAATCTTGTGGAAAGAATTGAAAGGATTGAATTGTCAACAATTGAAGTTGTGGGTAATAGAAAGGTGGTTCAGTACAGGGGAGGAGCTCTGCCCCTTTATGAGATTTCCCAGGCTGCAGATGTGAAACCTCTTCCGGAAAGGGAACAGCAGGAGGTAATAGTATTTAAGGTCAAGGAGAGAGAGCTTGGCCTCATGGTAACTCCGCCTGTGGATGCCCTTGAAATCACCCTTGAAATTGATGAGAGCACTCTTAAACAGGATTGCATCAGCGGTTCAATGATAATCAATAAAAAAACCACCCTTCTCCTGGATATTTTTGAATTCATGAAGGAGATGAATCCGGAATGGTTTCAGAAAGATGTTGAGATAAAAGAACAGCTCCTGGAGCAGGGACAAGAGAAAACAATTTTGTTTGCTGAAGATTCGGCATTTTTCAGAAATCAGGTTAAATCTTTTATGACCGATGAAGGTTTTATTGTTCTTGAGGCAGAAGACGGACAGATTGCCTGGGAGCTTCTCAAGGAGCGGTCAGATGATATTGATATAATTGTAACAGATCTTGAAATGCCCAATATGGATGGTTTTGAACTTACAAAAAAAATCAAGGAGACACCTGAATATTCACATTATACAGTCATTGCCCTTACATCCCTTGCCAGTGAATCACACATCCAAAAGGGAAAAAAAGTTGGTATTGATGAGTATGAGATAAAGCTTGACCGCGAAAAGCTGATGAAAATCATCAAGCAGTACCTGAATATATAAAATTAATCTAAATCTCTTTCAGTCAGAGGAGAACTTGCCATGGCAGAAGATAATAAAGCAGATAAAAAAAGAAATATGGAGCTTGCCACATTTTATGTGGGAGGTGCACTGTGTGGAATTAATATCCTGAATATCCAGGAAATTAACAAACATTTTGACATCACAAAAGTTCCGCAGTCCTCGGATTATGTTGTTGGTATCTTAAATTTAAGGGGTAAAATTGTAACCACAATTGACCTTGGGAAAAAACTTGAATTGTCAGAAATAAAAAAAGAAAAAGATCGCAGGAATATTATTGTAAATTCCAATGATGAGCACATTGGTCTGCTGGTGGATTCCATCAGTGATGTTGTTTCCAGTACTGAAGATGAAATAGAAGAACCGCCTTCAAACCTGAACGGTATTAAGGGTAAATTCTTTGACGGTGTTCTTAAGACCGAAGATAAGTTGATAGGCATCCTGAATATTGATGAAGTATTGAAAGAGTAATTGATATGTTAAAAGTTCTCATAGTTGATGATACCATTGTTTACAGAAAAATTGTGGGGGATGTATTAAAAACCATCCCTGGAGTTGAGATTGCAGGGGTTGCAAATAACGGAAAAATAGCCCTGTCAAAAATAAAAACCCTGAAACCGGATGTTCTCACCCTTGATATTGAGATGCCGGAAGTCAGTGGAATTGAGGTACTAGAGCAGCTGAATCAGATGGAATCCCCTCCTGTTGCCATAATGTTGAGTACACTTACAAGGCAGGGCAGCGAGATGACCATCAAAGCGCTTGAACTTGGGGCCTTTGATTTCATCCCAAAGCCTGACCAGGGCTCCATGGCTGAAAACCTTGAAAAGGTTAAACAGGCAATCTGCCCCATTATTGAGACATTAAAAAAACAGCAGCTGGTAAACAGGGTACCAGAAAGCAGACAGACAAAGACTTCGCTGCGGTCAGTGCCCGGGCCTGCCCCTGCCCTGGCACAGCCTGTCTTTAAAAGCACCCGGAAACGAAACAGAACAATACCTTCTGAAATTATTGGAATCGGGATATCAACAGGAGGCCCCAATGCTCTGTCAGAAATGATACCAGCACTGCCGGCCAGCCTTAAAGCCCCTGTTCTGATTGTTCAGCATATGCCTCCAATGTTCACAAAATCCCTTGCCAACAGTTTAAATAAAAAATCCCAGCTCGAGGTAAAAGAGGCCCGGGATGGAGAAATTATTGAAACAGGTAAGATTTACATTGCTCCCGGGGGCAGGCAGATGAAAATCATTGCAGGTCCGGACGGGATATCCCGGAAACTGAAAATTACAGATGATCCTCCAATGAACAGCTGTAAACCATCTGCTGATTATCTGTTCATGTCCATAGCCCAGTATTATGTCGGGCGGGCAACTGGTGTTATAATGACAGGCATGGGATCGGACGGGACCGAAGGGCTTAAACAGATGAAAAACTCGGGCAGTCTGATAATTGCCCAGGATGAACCCAGCTGTACAGTATACGGCATGCCTAAAAAACCTGTGGAACTGGGTTTAGCTGATGTAATTTCACCTTTGAATAAAATTGCACATGAGATCACAAAAACAGTGAATATCATATAACCTTTTTAAATCAGGCTGCAGTAATATGGCAAGAATAAAAGTCACGCCAAAAGAATTTCAGACCTTTAAAGAGTATATATACAAGGTCTCAGGGATATCCCTTGAGCCTGGGAAAGAGTATCTTCTGGAAACAAGACTCAATTCCCTGATAAACGAATATGGATGCTCCTCTTTTGAAGAGCTGTACTCAAAGGCAAAAACAGACAGTACAAAGAAAATTGAAGAGAAAATAATAGATGCAATTTCAACTAATGAAACCTATTTTTTCAGGGACCGCACACCCTTTGATCTGTTAAAAAATAAGATACTGCCGGATCTCATAGATAAACGTTCAAAAAAATCACCTCTAAAGCCGTCAATAAAACTCTGGAGTGCTGCAAGCTCAACAGGGCAGGAGATTTACAGTGTGGCCATGACCCTTGATGAAATGGGGATTTCCACTGATAAGTACAATATTAAGCTCCTGGGAACAGACATATCAGATGCTGCCGTAGCCCAGGCAAGTTATGGTGTGTACAATAAATTTGAAGTGTCAAGGGGACTTGAACAGAAAAAATTGAATAAATATTTCACCAGGGTAAACGATAAATGGAGAATCAAAGATGAACTCAGGATCATGGTGCAGTTTAAAAAACTGAACCTTATGAAACCGTTTGCCGGTGTAGGAAAATTTGATATTATCCTGTGCCGGAATGTAATGATCTATTTCACTGCTGAAGATAGAAAAAAAATATATACCAACCTTGCAAGGGCACTTGAACCTGATGGCTATTTAATAATCGGTTCCACCGAATCCCTGGCCAATGTTACAGACCTGTTTAAATCCCAGAGATATATGCAGTCAACTTTCTATCAATTCAAATAAAAAGAGGAATAGTATGTCCAAAATAAATCCTGTTGAATTTATTGATGAATTGAAATTCTGCCTTGCCGAGGAAGACATTATTAAAGCAAAGGCATTGCTCCAGTTTGCCTCGGATTCAACGGCCAATACAGATATCCAGAAAAAAGCCCTTCTTGAGCTTGCAAAGGCATCTGAAAAAGTGGCCTATCCATTACTTGAATATCTTACAAGACTTGAAATCTCCAATAAGGAGATACAGGAATCATTGTATGAACTGATCCTTGATAAATCATATGGAAACAATGAACTTGTAATCAAATATATCCTTGATAAGGACAACCCTGCAAAACTCATGTTTATCAAGGCTGCAGGAGAGCTTGCATTAACAGAGTCAGCCTCTGCACTGAAAAAAGTAATCGCAAAAGAAGAAGATATTCAGATCCTTGTCCAGGCAATAACATCCCTTGGCATGCTGCGGCTTGATGAAACCCTTTCTGCTTTTTCGCCATTGATTGATCATGCCCATGGAGAAGTTAAGAATGCTGCCATTTTTGCCATTGCTGAAATAGGCGGTAAAAAAGCCGTTGATATGCTTGCAGCATTTGTAACAGATAATGAAGAAACAAGCAAAATGGCCATTGAAGCCATTGCAGAGATACAGGATGCTTACTCCCTTGGTATTCTTACCCGTTTTCTGAACTCACAGAACACCATAGCCCGGGATACAGCCATTGATCAGATCATGAAACTCGGAGTAAAAGCTGTTCCCATACTTACAGACGCCTTTAAAAACGCTGAAGCTGACTATATGGTGCATTTAATTACAACTCTTGGCTATATAGGTGATACAACAGCTGTCTCCTCCATAATAGACATAATCAATACCCAGCCAAAGGATGCCAACATCAGACAGGCTGCCTATGAAGCCATGGAGCGCCTGCCTTCAAAAAAATCGGCAATATGCCTTGCCCACGGGCTCCAGGATCCTGTGGAAAGTGTAAGAATGAGTGCAGCACGGGCAATAGATAAGAACCTCTCAAAAGCCCTGGTAGCAGGCTTGAAAAATATTGTGCGGGAAGAGAGCCAGAGTTCACAATATGCAGTTTCAGCATTGATTGATTCTGAATCAACAAATATATATAATTTTCTTTTAAATGAAGAATCCTTTCTGAAACAGGCAGAAACCCATCTTGTTGAAAATGCCGATTCCAATACCAGAAAACAGTTCATCACTATTTTAAATTCAAAGGGGTTAAATGAGCTTGCAGGCAAGATTGCTGAAAGCAGCCCTGTACAAAGTGGACCAGATCAGGTCAGTTCTGCTGGCATCATTGTTGTGGATGATTCAAAAATGATGCTGAAACTATACCAGAACAAACTCACTGCACTTGGTTATCAACCAACCCTTTTCAATGCACCAGAGGATGTCATACCTGAAATAAACAGACTTAAACCGGATCTGGTAATTACTGATCTGAACATGCCCAATATAAGCGGGGTCGAACTTACAAGGGAAATCAGAAAGAAATTTACACGTAAAGCTCTTCCTGTTATAATGATCACAACCCAGAGTGATTTTATCGAGGATAAAAAAGGGGATATTAAGGTTACAAGTTCCATCCTTGAAAAGTCAGGTATTAATAAAATTCTTCATAAGCCCTTTACAGATGAAGAATTTAAAAAAGTGATCCAGAAATTTTTAGGATAGAGTTTAAACAATATTGCAGATAAAAAAAAGTGATTTCATTATTTTTTCTGTTGCGGCAGCAGGAATCATTGCAGGTATTTGTGCAGGATTCTTTTTCAGCCTTATCCACGATCTTCCCCAGATCAATTCCTTAAAACAGTATAAACCCGCTGCAGTAACAAATGTCTTCTCAAATGATGGTCGTCTGATCTCCCGGTTTTATCTTCATAAACGTTTTCCCGTGGTAATGGATAATATTGCTCCTGACCTGATTGATGCACTTATCTCAACAGAAGACAGGCTCTTTTTTTCCCATCCAGGTATTCACTTTAAATCCATTTTCAGGGCAATTATAACAGATATTTCCTCAATGAGCCTGAAACAGGGAGCAAGCACATTAACCCAGCAGCTTGCCAAGACCCTTTTCCTGTCCTCTGAAAAAACATTGACAAGAAAGATAAAAGAGGCTGTCCTGACCTTACAGATTGAACGGCGGTATACAAAAAAAGAGATTCTTGAACTCTATTTAAACCAGATATATTTTGGCAATGGCGCCTATGGAGTTGAAGCTGCAGCAAACACTTTTTTCAATAAAAAAGCCAGGGAATTAACCCTGGGAGAATCAGCTCTGATAGCTGGCATACCAAAGGCACCCTCTGTTTACTCACCACTTAACAACCCGGAACTTGCGGAAAAAAGGAAAAAAACTGTTTTAAAACAGATGCTTGAAAATAATAAAATCTCAAAAAAAAGATATCTGGCTGCTCTTAACAAACATCTGATAATCCATAAGCCAGACCAGGGACAAACCATTGCACCATTTTTCCTGGAACATGTAAAAACAATTATTAAAAACAGATTCCATGGACAAGATATTTATACCCAGGGATTAAATATATATACGACCCTGGACATGGATATGCAGAATATTGCCGTGCAGAGCATATCTGAATTTGAAAAAAAGCAGAATAAAAAAAAATCTTCTGGTTCCTCTCCTGTGCATCAAGACCCTCAATGTGCGTTTATAGCCATTGAGCCTGTTTCAGGAAAAATCTCTGCCATGATTGGCGGAACTGATTTTAAAACAAGTAGTTTTAACAGGGCTACCCTGGCTTTAAGACAGCCTGGTTCTGCTTTTAAACCCCTGATATATGCCCTTGCAATAAAGATGGGTTTTTCCCAGAACTCCATAATCCTTGACACGCCCCTTGCCTATCCGGGGGGGCAGGAGAGAAAACCTTTAAGAGCTCAATGGAATGTTAAAAACTATTCAAACTCCTATCTTGGTAAAATTACATTGAGAAAAGCCCTGGCACTTTCGAAAAACACCTGTGCTGTACGCCTGCTTGAAAAACTTGGCATAGATGAAATGATTAAGTTTGCTGAAAAAGCCGGTATAAGATCAAAATTAAAGCCAGATCTTTCCCTGGCGCTTGGCACTTCTGAACTCTCTTTAATGGAGCTTGTCTCTGCCTATACAATTTTCCCCAACATGGGTACCTGGATAGAACCTTTTGCAATCAGGAAAATTACAGATTCCAAAAATAAAATCCTGTACACTGCAAAGCCTGAAAAGAGAAATGTTATGTCAAGGCAGGACTCTGCAATCATGACCGATATGCTGGGAGCTGTCATACGTGAAGGAACAGGGAGAAAAGCAGACTTTATAAAAAAGAGTATTGCCGGTAAGACAGGTACTACAGACAATTGCAGAGATGCTCTTTTCATTGGATTCAGCCCTGATATTGCAGCAGGAGTATGGGTGGGCAATGATGACTCAACAAGCCTTGGCAGAGGCCGTACAGGAGCTGCGGCAGCACTTCCCATATGGATCAGTTTCATGGAAAAAGTCCTTTCTGAAAAAGAGTATCAATTTTTTGATATCCCGGATAACACAAAAATGATATATATGGACCCTGATACTGGCAGAATCTTTGAAAAACCGGAAATACGTGCCAATGTTGTAAAGGCTCTTGTTCTAATAAAGGAAACTTGAAAATCATGATCAGAAAAGCAGGAATAAATGATATACCATCCATCCATTCATTATTGAGATATTATGATGCCAAGGGAGCCATGCTTGCCCGTCCTTTAAGTCAGTTATACGATCACCTGAGGGATTTCTGGGTGTGTGTGGATGAAAAAACAGATGGAATAATAGGATGCTGTGCACTGCAGTTCTGCTGGGAAGACCTTGCAGAAATCAGATCTCTTGCAGTAAAGGAAGAGTATAAAAAATCAGGTGCAGGCACACTCCTGGTTGACAGATGTATTCAGGAGGCAGTTGTATTTAATGTTTCAGAACTGTTTGTCCTTACATATCAATCCACTTTTTTTCAACGATTCGGTTTTACGACTGTTGACCTTTCAAAGCTTCCCAAAAAAATATGGTCAGACTGCATGTTCTGTATTAAATTCCCTGATTGTGATGAAACTGCCATGATCAGGCATCTTAAGTAAAAAACCAGGTCTGTTAAGGCAGAAACATTTAAAACACCTTAAGAGTAAATCATTTTACAGGGCAGTGGTGCATACTGTTTCACAAACGGTTTTGGCAGAATTGCCTCGGACGATACTGTGAGCCAGTTGATATCAGGATTCATCTCCCTGAGCTTCCCGCCTTCAGGGGGCAGAGCATGTATTGTACGGGCATATCTGACATTAAAGATCGATATATATGATTTACTGTCCCGGGCAACAACATAATTTTTCAGAAACTGTTTCTTTGTCACAGAGGTCTGTTTTACTATTTCATTGACTCTGCTTAAGGAGAGTTTAACAAGGATATTCTTTGACACACCCTGGTCTCCCATGGTTAAAAGAGACCTTGACTCACTTGACCCTACATATACAGTGGATATACCCCCGAACCTGCTGAAATACTGGGAAGCAATTATGGCTGCTGTTCTTCTGCCGCCAGCCATTATCGGAACACCATAATATTCAAAAAACTTTTTTTGAAGATCTTCAGCATATTTATCACCGTTCTCGTATAAGTCCTTGGAGATATACCTTAAATATATGGCAAGGTCTTCTGCTGCCTCTGCAATGGGCCAGTCAATACGAACATGAAAATGTGTAAGGGCATATTTAACTTTCTTCAATGTATTACGCTGAATGAGCAGTGCGTAATCAACCGGCAGCATGGATTTTAAAAAAGAGAAAAAATCTTCTGTTTCAAAACACTTCATCTGTTTATCAAACTTGTCCAGCATTGGAAAGTTATGGTGGTCCAGCAGATTTGCCTTTGTTGTTTTATTGACATCAAAGAAACGGATATATTTTTTATGAATTGTACTGATACTCTCTTCAAAAAAAATCAATAAAAATGAGTTCTGGGCTTCAAATTCAGTGTTTGGAATTCTTGCCCTGGGTTTGAGCTCCCGTGTTTCTACAAAAGGGTATGGCATTTTCTGGCGGATAAAATTATTGTAGGAATCCACAAGGGCGTACTGCAGAATAAAATGGTCAAGCTCATCACGCAGGACTTCATAATAGGATCTTCGAAGCCGCTCTTCCCAACTCAGCTCATTTCGTGTTTTAAAACCCATTGTTCTTTGTCCTTATTTTAAAATAGTCTATTCCAGGGCTTTCACACCAGGCAGTTCTTTTCCTTCCATCAAATAAAGAAAAGCACCGCCCCCTGTTGAAATATAGCTTACTTTATCAGCAATTCCGCATCTTTTGACTGCAAGTCCGGTATCTCCTCCCCCGATAATGGAAAAAGCATTTGATTCTGCAACAGCCCTGGCAACCATTTTAGTACCATTAATGAATTTATCCATTTCAAAAACACCCATGGGGCCGTTCCAGACTATTGTACCTGCACCTGCAACTGCCTTTGCAAAAAGATCACCTGACTTTGGTCCAATGTCAAGTGCCATCCACTTATCTGGTATATTATCAAGTTGTACTGTCCTGGCTGGTGCATTTTTATCAAATTTTTCTGCTGCTGTGAGATCAATTGGCAGCAGAAGTTCAACCCCCTTCTCCCTTGCAGTCTTCACTATTTGACCGGCAGTATCAACAAGGTCGTCTTCAACCAATGATCCTTTTATATCAACTCCCTGGCTTTTAAGAAAGGTATTTGCCATTGCACCGCCAATAATAAGCTTATCCACAAATTTCAGCATATTCTGCAACGCTTCAAGTTTGCCTGACACTTTTGCCCCGCCAATAATTGCCACAAGCGGTCTTTCAGGGTTTACAACCGAATTATAATATGATTTCAACTCTTTTTCAAGGAGAAAACCTGCAGCTGACACAGGCACGAATGCTGTAATGCCGGTGACAGATGCCTGGTCACGATGGGAGACAGAAAAAGCATTATTCACATAAACATCACAGAGGCCTGCAAGTTTTCTGGCAAATACGGGGTCATTTGATTTTTCACCTTTGTGAAATCGCAGATTCTCAAGCAGGATAATATCGCCGCTTTTAAGGTGTTCTGTTCTGTTCTCCACTGCACTGCCAACACACTCTTCCAGAAACTCCACCTTTTGTCCCAGTAGTCTGGAAAGGCAAAGTGCAGCAGGTGCAAGGGATAAGGCAGGGACCCTCTTTCCCCCCGGCCTGCCCATGTGTGATATCAATATAATGCCTGCTCCGTGTGATATGAGATATTTGATCAGAGGCAGTGTAGCCTTAATGCGGTTATCATCGGTAATATTTAAATTCTCATCCATGGGAAGATTATAATCAACCCTTACCAGCACCTTTTTATCTGCAACTTCAATATCCCTGACCGATCTCATTTTATCGCTCCTTTAGCCTGTCAAGCTGTTTTCTCCTTGACCATCTCTCAATAAATCCTATTGTGCCGGCCCTGTCTCCCCGCTCCAGCAATTCTTCTTCAACTTTTCTGCCCCTGGATGTTGCAAGGGCTTTTTTCAGACAATCGGTTTTATGCGGGCATTCATACCTGCAATACTCCGGACTCTGTCTCAGGCCTGTTTCAGTCATGGGGAAAACTTTTGTAATTACCCCGTAACAATCAGGCTTACAATCGGACCCGGTTGGTGTTTCAGCATTTCCCACAGAAAAAGTTTTATCCATTACTATTATCAAATTCCTCGTTAAATTTACTTATATATCCATTTTCATGGAAGCTGTAATAGTTATCACCGCCTGTAATCAAATGCTCATGAACATTAATCCCAACAAAACTCAATGCAAACACAAGCCTTCTGGTTACGGCGATATCCCCGGCTGATGGTGAGACATCCCCCGAGGGATGGTTATGGGCAAAAATCAATGTTGCAGCCTTGTGCTGCAATGCTTTAAGGATCACTTCCCTTGGGTATACAGAGCTTGAGGTTAATGTTCCTTTAAATAAAATTTCAGAAGCAATTACCCTGTTTTTTGCATCAAGAAATATTCCGGCAAAAATTTCTCTTTCTTTATTCCCTATTGCATGGTGTAAATAATTTATCAAATCCTTTATATTCTTTACAACATCCCTTGCAATTATTCTCTTTTCAAGATAACGTTCTGCAACTTCCTTTATGAGTTTAAGCCCAATGACATTTGCACTGCCAACACCCTTTACCTGCTTGAGATCATGGATATCTGCCTCAAGTACTGCCTGCAATGTTTTGAACTTTTTTAAGAGTGCCTTTGCACTCTCTTTGCAATCCCTTCTGGGAGTATTTAAAATAAGAAGAAGTTCAATTACTTCATAATCCAGAAAACCTCTAAGTCCGCCTGCAAGAAACTTTTCCTTCAGTCTCTGCCTGTGCCCTGCACATTTATGAACTTTTTCTGCCATTTTCCCATCAATTCATTTAAAAAGATGAAACCTATTCTGTGTCATCTTCTTCCTGTTCAGGAACCCGTTCCACTGCAATGAGTTTCTCTTTTGGATCACAATTGATAAGTTTAACTCCCTGGGTATTTCTGCTGATGACTGACATATCTTTTACCGGTGTTCTGATGAGTTTGCCCTTATCAGTTATCATCATAATTTCTTCATTATCATCCACCAATAAAAGAGAGACCATCTGTCCATTTCTCTTGGAGGTCTTAATGGAAAATACACCTTTGCCGCCACGGTTCTGGGTCTTATACTCCTCAATATAGGTACGTTTCCCAAAGCCATGTTCTGTAACACAAAGGAGAGTGTTTCCATGGGAAAAAGTTTCCATACCCACAATAAAAGATTTTGAATCTATATTCATACCCTTGACTCCCATGGAACCACGGGCTGTTTCCCGGACATCATTTTCATTAAACCTGATAACCTTGCCGCCATTGGAACCAAGGACAATATCATCGTTACCATTTGTAATACGTGCTGCAATCAATTCATCCCCATCGGCAAGTTTGATGCCGATAAGGCCTCCTGATCTTGGCCTTGAGTAGGACATAAGCTTTGTCTTTTTTACCCTGCCCTTTTTTGTAGCCATTACAACAAACATATCCTCTTTAAACTCAGGTACCGGAAGAATAGTTGCAAGCTTCTCACCTTCATCAAAATTTAAAATATTCACAATGGCCTTGCCAAGACTTGACCGGCCTGCAATGGGCAGTTCAAAAACCTTTGTCTGATAGACTTTGCCCATGTTGGTAATGAACATGAAAGTATGATGGGTAGATGCCACAAAAAGGTGTTCAACATAATCATCATCCTTTGTACCCATGGCTGTCTTGCCTTTACCCCCGCGATGCTGTTTTGAATACAGGGTTGTTGGATTGCGTTTAATATAACCGCTTTTTGTGATGGTAACAACCATGTCCTCTTCTGTAATCATGTCTGCAAGGTTGATTTCATCGGCAGCTTCCACGATTTCCGTACGTCTTGCATCACCATACTCATCCTTCAGGGCTTTGAGCTCATCTTTAATAATATCTCTTACAATCTCAGAGCTTTTCAGAATCTTTTTATACCATGTTATATCTTTTAAGAGTGCTTCATACTCCTGATCTATCTTCTCCCTTTCAAGCCCTGTAAGCTTCTGAAGGCGCATATCAAGTATAGCCTGGGCCTGAATCCTGGTCAAATCAAATTTTTCCATCAAAGCTGATTTTGCTTCATCAGGGGATTTAGAAGCACGGATAAGCCTGACAACATCATCAAGATTGGCAAGAGCTATTCTGAGGCCTTCCAGAATATGGGCCCTTGCTTCTGCCTTATTAAGGTCAAATATTGTTCTGCGCTTGATAACGTTCTTTCTGTGCTCAATAAAGTATTCAAGTATCTCCTTTAAGGTCAGAAGTTCCGGCCTGTCATTGACAACTGCAAGGAAAATTATTCCAAAACTTGCCTGCATACTGGTGTGCTTATAAAGTTGATTTATTACAACATCGGCAATCTGATTCTTTTTTAAACCTATTGCCATACGCATGCCGTGACGGTCAGATTCATCCCTTACATAGGAAACACCTTCTATCACCTTTTCCCTGACCAGGGCTGCAATTTTTTCAACAAGTTTTGCCTTGTTAATCTGGTAAGGAAGTTCCGTTACAACAATGGTTTCCTGTTTTGTCTTTTTATTCTCCTCCACCTCAAGCCTTGCACGCATGCGGATAACTCCCCTGCCTGTGGTATAGGCGTCAATTATCCCCTGTCTTCCTGAAATAAATCCATGGGTTGGGAAATCAGGGCCGGGTATATACTCCATTAATTCAAGTATATCCATATCAGGATTATCAAGAAGTGCAATAATACCCATTACAACTTCACTGAGATTATGGGGAGGAATATTTGTTGTCATGCCCACGGCTATGCCCGATGATCCATTCACCAGCAGGGCCGGGAATTTAGTTGGAAAAACAACTGGTTCTTCCAGGGTCTCATCATAATTGGGAACAAATTCAACAGTTTCTTTTTCAAGATCAGCCAGCATCTC
>CAZQJS010000059.1:0-18814 GCA_964593725.1 uncultured Desulfobacterales bacterium | reverse complement strand
GAGGATATTATCCAGACAGCAAAAAACAGAAGCAGGCAGATATAGAAACATGAGTTTAAGGCTTAGTCCATTGGTATTGTCCAGAACATTGGTCATGATTGTCAATAAATATTCCAGGTAAATATTTTTTCATTTGACTTTATTCTTTTTTTCCTTTAAATCTTTGTAAAAAGTTTCAGGTGCCCGTTACCGGGAGAATATGGGAACCCTGTGAAAATCAGGGACGGACCCGCCGCTGTAATCGGAGACAAACGCTGTAATAAATCCACTGGCTCATATATTGCCGGGAAGGAACAGCAACTAGGATGACCCGAAAGTCAGAAGACCTGCCTGAAACCAAGCTGTAAGTCTGCCCCCGTGGACAAGGGAAAGACATATTTCTATCTGAGGAAGAAATCAGGGATCCCCAGATCATTTAATAACAAATGGTCCGGGGATTTTGTTATTTGATCTCCGGCAAGGCAAAAATTACTGGAGAAAAAAATGAACAGGCGATTACTTTTATTAACTCTACCCTTTTTTATTTCACTTTGCTGCATACTCTCTGTCATTTCGACATATGCAGAAGAAAAACCTTTAAAACTGGATGAGATGGTTGTCACATCGACTCAGACTGAAAATACAATAATGAAAGCCCCATCCAATATCTCTGTTATCAACAAACAGGACATCAAGGCAATGGACGCTAAGAACATGGCTGAATTGATTAAAAAAATTCCAGGCGTTTTTTATACCAATGCTTCGGGTCTTGAACCAAAGCTTTCCCTGAGGGGCACCCATATTGGTATGACTCCAGGAGCCATGGTTCTGGTAAACGGGATTCCCATGAATCTTGGAGACTTCGGGTACACTGATTATGAATCCATCCCGGTTGAGACCATTGAACGAATTGAAGTTGTCAAAGGTCCGATGTCATCTTTGTACGGAGGAAACTCTGCAAGGGGAATTATCAATATCATTACCAGAAAACCTGAAAAAAGCTTTGGCGGGAACATTGGTGTAACTACTGGTTCCCACAAGGATAGAAGAATTTCTGCCCTTGTTTATGGGACAAATAACAATTTTGAATACAATTTCAATGTAAAAAAGAAAAATACTGACGGATACAGGGATGAAACCTGGCTGGACAATCTTTATGTAAATACTGATTTAGGGTATTGGATATCTGACAACATAAAAATAGGCACATATATAAATGTAACAGATAAGGAAAGATCCCTTGCAAAAAAACTTACCAAAGCACAAAAAGATCAGGACAGAAAACAGGCAACAGATTACAGCCTCACCGAAAATACTGACATAATATCTGGCATCAGTCTTGAGGTTAAAAAAAATGCCTATGACATTAAAAGCAATTTTTATTATAAAACCCGGGATAAAACCTATAGGAATTACTTAATGGCAACCTCAACTCCTTATAAAAAGGAGTTTAAGGAACATATAACAGGCATGAGAAATATTTTCACATTAAAAAAACCAATTGGTTCCATGGCAAACAAATTATCCCTAGGTTTTGATTATGACAATGACAATATTGATCTTTTTACTATCAAGGCTGCTGCCAAGGATCCAACTCTGCCCTATACAAAAATTGATACCAAGAAAACCGGTGATTTTTCAAGCACAATGATGGGACTTTTTGCCCAGGATGAATTTTCAATCCTTGACAATCTGACCCTGACAGCAGGATTAAGATATGATTATTTCAAGTATGACAATGATGCAGAATATGATTTTACAAAGGGTGGTAAATATATTTATGATTCTACACCTAAATACGATAAACTCAATCCCAGAATAGCTGTAAACTATCAATATTCCACCGGATTCAGCCTTTATGGGAGCTATAGTCAGGCGTACAGAGCTCCTGCAATTTATGATTATTATGCCAGCGGTTCATATTCTGCAAAAAACGGCTATGAGCTTAAACCTGAAACTTTTACCCAGTTTGAAGCAGGAACACGATACCAATTGTCAAAATGGCTCAGTGTTGATGCGAATATTTACCAGATAGTCATAGAAGACATGCTTGATTCAGCCTATGATTCCACAGGTAAGTATATGGGTCGGCAGAATATAAATGAGGCAACCATGAAAGGGTTTGAGCTGATGCTTTCCGGCAAACCTGTTGAAAAAGTCACATATTCCATATCCTATACCTATACCAATGCCCGATATTCTGCCGACTTTTATACAAAACAACAGGTTAACATTAATGGCAACCGGGTAACCAAGGTTCCAAGAAATCGCATTAATATTGATGTTGGTTTCCAACTTATGAAAATTGATGCAGGCGAGCTTGTATTAAATCTTAATCTTATGGCACAGGACAAATTTGCCATGGATAATGTAAACTCCAATTTTTACAAAGGATATGGTCTTGTAAATTCTCTAATCAGATGGAAATCCAAAAGATATGAAATTTTTCTTGGTATGGATAATGTTCTTGACAAGGAATATGACGGGTATGCATATACAAGTTCAGGAAAAGACTATTTTTATCCCGCAGCAGGCAGAACATTCACCATTGGTTGTGAATTTAAGTTTTAAAAATTTATGAATTAAAATCAACATAAAGAAAGATGATTCATGGAAAAGCTCAATATTGTCTATTTCAGTGTAACATCCAATGAGATCCCAAACCTCAGTTCTGCGGCTTCAGAATTTCAAAACAGTGTTGCGCCTTTAAATCTCTTTGCAAGGACAAGAACCCAGCTTGAAAATTCAGAGGACAAAGCAAGTGAATTCATTGAAAAGTCTCTTGGTGCCCATGTAGTAATTATTACACTCATGTCAGGAAGCCGTTCATTTCCCGGGTGGGAAAAACTGATCAAAAAAATCAAACAAAGTCAGAACAATAATATTCCAACTCCCCTTTTCCATGTACAACCCACAGGCAGTAACAAAGAATCCATGGAAATGGTTCAAAAATATTCCAGTGGGCTTAATACAGGTCTTTGGAAAACCCTGAATCAATATTATCGTTATGGTGGGAAAGACAATCTGAAACAGATGCTCATATGCCTTTACAATCAGGTATTTGATCAAACCCTTCCCCGGAAGGAACCTGTAAAGCTGCCAACGGATGGTATTTATCACCCCAAAATGGGTCATATCCAGAAGTCTGATGATTATTTTAAGACCCTTGATCCTGAGAAACCAACAATTGGTATCTGGTTTTACCAGAATTTTTATACAACTGGAAACAAGGATCACATTGATGCCCTGATTCACAGGGCAGAAAAAGCAGGTACCAATGTAATCTGTGTATTTCATACCCGCTTCAGGGATAAACGTATTAAAAGCAAAGGTGTTGATGAAATTATTGAGCAATATTTTATGGTTGATGGATCACCACGCATTGATGTGTTGATTAACCCTGTAATGTTCAGTCTGTCCATGGCAGATCCATCATATAAAAATCTTATGTCACATCTTGATGTACCTGTTATCCAGGCAATGACCACGGGCAGAAGTATTAAAGAATGGGAGCAAACCAGTCAAGGGCTTAATATTGTTGATATTACCATTGGTGTTGCCCAGCCTGAACTTGACGGAGTTATTGTTGGTATGGTTGTTGCCGCCAAACAGTTCTCAGATATTGATCCTGTTACAGGTTCTGCTGTAAACCGGTATGTTCCCATACCTGAGCGCATTGATAAAATAATCTGCCTTGCCATGAACTTTGCAGCACTTAGGCGTATTGCCAGCAAAAACAAGAAAATTGCCATTGTCTTCCATCATTACCCGCCCCGCAATGACAGAATCGGATGTGCTTCAGGTCTTGACACCTTTGCAAGCATCAATACCCTGCTTGGTGAAATGAAAAAAAAAGGATATTACATCAAAGAAACCTATAAATCAGGGGATATGCTTGCAAAAAAGCTGCTTGGAGCAATGACCTGTGACCAGCGCTGGCTCCTTCCGGAACAAATGGCTTACAAAACCATGGCAAAAGCTGGTCCTGATCAATATATCAAGTGGCATAAAAAACTTCCCGGGGAAACAACAAAAAAAATGACAGATGACTGGGGGAAAATGCCTGGAGATCTTTTTGTCCATGACAACCAATTATTGTTTCCAGGCATTGTAAATGGAAATATATTTCTCACCATACAGCCGCCAAGGGGATATCTTGAGCAAATTGACAAACTATACCATGATCCTGGTCTATCCCCTCCCCACCATTATCTTGCTCAATACAGATGGATCAAACATATTTTCAAAGCTGATGCCATACTCCATGTGGGAAAACATGGTTCTCTGGAATGGCTGCCAGGCAAGGCTGTGGGATTAAGCAACAATTGCTACCCGGATCTTGCAATCATGGATATTCCCAATATATATATTTACATCATAAATGACCCTGGCGAAGGCACCCAGGCAAAAAGGCGGTCATCTGCCTGTATTGTGGATCATCTTCCCCCTGCCCTTGTAAATGCAGATCTATATGATGAACTTGCAGAGCTTGGACAGATGGTAAGTGATTTTCAGGAGATGTCAATTGTAAATCCTTCAAAACAATCTGTAATGGTTCCCTTGATATGGGAAGCAGCAGTTAGGGCCAATATTGATAAAGATTTAAATATTAATAAACACGACGCCCTGGCTGATTTTAATCATTTTATTGAACAAGTCCATGGTTACCTTGGTGAAATCAGTGATACAACCATTACAAAGGGACTGCATGTTCTTGGTACACCACCAATGGATGAAGACCTTGCAGAGACACTGGTGCAGTTTACAAGGATAGCCAATGGAAAAGTTCCGTCCCTGAGATCCTCCATCATTAATGCCCTTGGTTATGACCACCAGCAGGTCATTGAAAACACAAGTAAAATCATTGATAAAACAAATAATCTTACTGGCACAGATATTTTAAAAAAAGCCCATGCCATTGCTCTTTCCATGATCAGGGAATTAGTTCTCAAACAGAATAAAAACATTGAAAACCCCATGGAAAAAACCATGGAAAAATATTTGGGGGTCTGTGATGCCCATGTTTTTAAAGCCCTTGACTATGCAGTAAACAATCTTTTACCCAGAATTTCAGACACAAAGGATGAAGTTTTATACTGCCTTAAAGCATTTGAGGGCAAATTTGTACCTCCCGGTCCTTCGGGTGCTCCAAGCCGCGGCATGGCAGACATTCTGCCCACAGGAAAAAATTTCTATTCTGTTGACCCCCAAAAAATCCCAAACCCTGGTGCCTGGGAAACAGGAAAACTGCTTGCAGATTCATTGATTGCAAGATATCTCAAAGAATTTCATTGTTATCCTGACAGTGTTGGGATCATACTATGGGCAAGTCCTACCATGCGTTCCAAGGGAGATGATGTGGCTGAAATCCTTTATCTTCTCGGAGTAAAACCTGTATGGCAGAAAGGATCTGGCAATGTCAGAAATATTAAAGTAATACCGCTTTCACAACTAAACCGGCCGCGTATTGATGTCCTGCCAAAAATTTCCGGAATATTCAGGGATGCATTTCCCCTTCTGGTTGAACTCATTGACAAGGCAGTTCAGATGGTTGCAGTCCTTAATGAACCTTTGGAATCCAATATGATTAAAAACCATGTAACAAAGGATATAAAAGAGCTGGTTCAGGATGGCATGGACATGGATAAAGCGTTCAGACAAGCAACATTCAGGCTTTATGGCGCAGCTCCCGGCAGCTACGGAACCGCAGTCACAGAACTTATTGAATCAAAAAAATGGAAAACATCAAGGGACCTTGGAGATATTTTTATTCAATGGTCTTCCTATGCCTATGGGCAGGGGATTTTTGGACGGCAAAGTAACAAAGGATTTAAAAAAGCCTTAAAAAGAATAAGTGTCACAGTAAAAAACGAGGACTCCCGGGAAAAAGACATGATGACCTGCACTGATTTTTATGGATACCATGGCGGTCTTATTTCAGCAGTTGAATCAGTGCAGAAAAAATCTCCTTTTTCCATTACCGGAGACAGTTCTGATCCTGAAAATATCAGGACACGCACTGCAAAAGAAGAGGCAAATCATGTATTAAGGTCACGCATTTTAAACCCGAAATGGATAAAGGGATTAAAAGCGCATGGTTATAAAGGAGCAGGTGATATTTCCAAGGCAATGGATATTATTTTTGGGTGGGATGCAACATCTGGAGTGATAGATGACTATATGTACAAAAGCTTTGCTGCAAAAACCGTTCTTGATACTGAAATCAGGCAGTGGATGCAGAAAGTCAATCCCTATGCCCTTGAAAATATTCTGAATAAACTTTTAGAAGCAGATGCAAGGCAAATGTGGAAACCAGACAGCCTCACCATTGAAAAACTAAAAGATATCTATCTTGAGATTGAAGGAGATATTGAGGGATTAAATATGTGATGTTTTTAAGAGATTTAATTTCTAAACCGGGCAATATCTATGTCAAGGCGTTTAATTATTTTCTGGATGGATGCCCTTTCAAGTCCGCTTATGCGGGAAGCTTCTGATATATTGCCCCTGGTCTGCCTTAATAGCCTTATGATGTAATCCCTTGAAAATGCATCCATGACCTCTTTTTTGGCATCCTTATATAAAACAGGAGATTTTAACCCCGGCACCCAGGTTTGATCCAGGTTTCCTTCTATCTGATTAATCAGGGCAAGGTCAATGGGATTCCCATTGGAAAAAACCACCAGCCGGCGGACATAATTCAGCAATTCCCTGACATTACCTGCCCATGTCTGCCTTGAAAGAAACCCCAATGCCAGAATATCTATTTCCACGGGTTCAATGCCCATTTCCTGGCAGGTTTTTAAAATAAATTTTTTAACAAGCATGGGTATATCCTGCTTTCTTTCTCTCAGGGGCGGTACTTTAACGGAAAGTACATTCAATCGATAATACAAATCCTGCCTGAATCTGCCTTCAAGGATCTTTTGCTCCAGGTCCTGGTTTGTCAATGCAATTATCCTGACATCTGTGACTCTGGACCGGCTTGATCCCACTGGTTTCACAGTCTTGTCCTGTAAAAATTTCAATAGCTTTACCTGTATGCCGGTGCTTATATCACCGATTTCATCCAGGATCAGGGTGCCCTTGTCTGCTGACAGGAAAAATCCTTCACGGTTCCTTTCAGCTCCGGTAAAAGCTCCTTTTACATGTCCGAAAAGCTCACTTTCCAGAAGCTGCTCCGGAATTGCCGGACAATTGAGCACATGGCAGGAGGATTTACAGCGCCGGGACATATTATGTATTGCCTTTGCAATATGTTCCTTGCCGCTACCTGATTCTCCGGTTATTAACACGGTATAGTCTGTCACAGCAATGGCTGAAATTTTCTCTCCCAGCTGTTTCATTGCAGGGCTTTCCCAGGCCAGGGGCTGGTCGTAACTGAGTTCATGGATTATATGGTGTAATCGTTTATTTTCCCTGGCCAGAAAATAGTGGTCAATAGCTCTTTCAACCTTATGGTATAATGCCTCTTTTTCCAGAGGTTTTGTAAGAAAATCCCATGCTCCGTTTTTAAGTGCAGTGACTGCGTTTTCAACAGTGCCATGGCCCGTGATCATGATCACACAAAGTATGGGATTCAGGGCAATTCCCTTTATCAGCAGATCATGGCCTGAAACTTCAGGCATTCTTAAATCAGAAAGCATTACTCCTATTTCTTTTTGTTTTAAGATTTCAATGGCCCTGGAACCGGACTCAGCCCCCAGGATCTCCATTGAATTAAATTTTTTTTTAAGGGTTCTGATAATGCCCCTTAGAAAATCCTTATCATCATCAACAACCAAAAGTGAAAATTGTTTCATGTGATATTTCTCCCTGGTCTGTCTGCAACGGGAAAGTATATATAAAACCGTGTGGTCTCATCGCTTTTTACATCAATTTTCCCTCCAAGTTCCCTGATAAATCCATATACGACACAAAGGCCTAAGCCCGTGCCTTTGCCCACATCCTTTGTGGTATAAAAAGGATCAAATATCTGGGGAATTACATTGTCTGCAATGCCAACCCCGTTATCTTCCATGCATAATTCCACCATCTGCCCGTTTTTTTCCCGGCCAGTATGGATGATAATATGTCCTCCCTGGTCCTTTAGTGCATCAAAGGCGTTCAGCCATAAATTTGTTAAAATCTGTTCAAGAATTGCTGCATCGCATTTAATATCAGGAAGATTGTCCTGGATTTTCAGAGATATCCTGATATTTTTTGATGAACCCTGGGCCTTAAATATTTCAAGGATATCATAAACAACCTTATTAATATTACACCTTCCTGAAAGGATTTCTTTGGGTCTTGAAAGATTAAGCAGATCCTGAATTACCTTTTGTACTGTTTTTGTGTGCCTTGAGATAACAGCTATATCTTCAATAATATCAGGGCTGTCAACTGCATCTTTCACAAGGTCAGTATAGCATTGGATTACGCCCAGAGGATTGTTTATTTCATGGGCGATTCCTGCTGCAAGCTTGCCAATGGCGCTTAAACGCTCGGTCTGCTGCATTTGCTCAAGCATTTGTTTTTCAAGTGTAATGTCCCTTGCATAAACAACAATTTTCAATGCCTGCTGGGACTGCTTTGGCAAAGGATATAATTCAACGGAAAAATATTTGTTTTCAAGGGTTTTAATCTCTTCTCTGATAAGATTATTCTGCTGGATTACCTGGTCAAGTATATTGCATGAAAAATCAGGGCGTGTCCCCCTGCAGAGAAATGCCTTAAGTTTTTCTGTCTGGTCCCTGCGTGTGGTTTTCCCAAGAATTTTGCGGCTTCCTTTGTTTGCAATTATTATATGGCAATCTTTGTCAATGAGAAGCAGGGGATCTGAAATTCCTTCAAAAATAGATTGGAGCATGTCATTTTGCAGCCGTATGTTGGAAAAAGCCTGGATATTTTCCAATAAAATACCCATCTGGATCCCCATGGCAAGCAGCACATCTGAATCAAGGATCTGGTCATGTGGAAAATTTGCCCATGAGATGCATAAAATACCCCAATGGGTTTCAGGGGAATTAACAGGGATATATAATTTATTTTCCTTAAAAATAATTTCATTTGTCCATAAAATTTTTTTAATATCTTCTCCCGGCAGTTCAATATCGCAATCGGGTTTCCATGTATAAAACTGATCTGAAACAACTGTGCAATAATATATAACCTGATGTGCTTTAAATCTGTTTCCCACTTCCTCAAGCACACTGGTTATCAATTGCAGTATATTCTGGGATTCGGTAAGCCCTGAAAGCAGGCTTACAAAAAGATGCACATCAGACAAATGCCTCTTTGCTTCATCATTTAATTTATTGGTACGTTCCTTTACTTTTTCTTCAAGGTTTGTGGCATAGTCTTCCAATTCATTTCTTGCTTCTGAAAGGCAGACCGCCAATTCATCCACACCTTCAATCAATCCCTCTATTTCATCCTTTTGCCCCAGCCTGTCAATAATACTCTGTTCCTGATCCCCTGAAAATCTTGTTTTAAAAATACGTGTGAGCTCATGGAGGTTTTTCATTACAAGGTGGTCAAAAAACAGGCTTATCAAACCTGCAAACAATGTAATTCCCAATAGATATAGACCCAGATAATTAAGTGTTGCGTTCATTACCGGAGTTTTAATCAAATCCACTGGAAAACCTGCTACCACCACACCACCGACCTGGCCCGGAGTATAATGGAATCCACGATTGCTGCCATATATTTTTATCAGCTCCACTGGAGCATCCTCTGGATCACCATGGCATTGCATGCATGATTTTGTAAATGTAACAGGCCTTGCAACCAGATGATATTTTTTCCCCTGTACAAGGGTATTATCTTCCCAGGTTTTAAGTTTTTTATTCCGGTCAAACATCTGAATAAGTTTTGATTCAAATTTATCTGGTGCAGAATCGGGATTGCGGGGGCGCATGGATACACGGCGGTAGTGGTATCCTGACATATCTTCCATATTAAGCTGTGCCATTATTTCCCGGGATATATATGATGAAGACATGGCTTTGAGTACAAACCTGCCCCGGGGCAGTGTATTGAACATCTCAGGTCTGAGCTGGTTTTTCACATACTCCTGTATGGCATTGGACATGGCAAGAACAAGCCTGGACCTCTGGCTGATTTCAGACTTTAATATGGAATTAAAATGGAAATAGATTATGATGGTGATGCAGAGTCCAAGTCCCAGAGCAAACATGACAAGCCCCGTTATAAATTTAAGACGTAGATTTAAGCCTCCCATATATTGTCTGCCTTTAGTTTTAATTATATATTATTGATAATAAATAATTTTATGGGGAAAAACAAGCCTGTATGTTACATATGGATCCTTGTGTGCGGAGGAGTGTAAACTTAAGTTTACAACTATTGTTCTACAAATCTATTCCCCTCTGGCGCAGTTCGTCAGGAGAAAGGCCATTGTCCTTAAGCAGCTTCACAATTTTATGGCGCGGCATTATATTGGATATGAACAGCAGACAAATGAGCAGAATAAAAAAAATAGTATCTATCCTGTCCTGCCCGTTAAAACTTGCAAATGACATGGGAAAAAAGAGTACGCCCAGGTAGAGCATTCTTTCATAGGCAGTTTTCAAAAGAATTTTTAAATCTTTCAAATCCTGGCCTGGCAATTCAGGCAGCAGGTTATTATCAATGGATGCAACACTTTTGCGCCGTTTCCAGAAAAGATATATGGTGACACATCCTGCTGCCAGATAAAATAAAGCAAACATATCTCCTGATTCCATATATTATATCCTCAAATATTTTGTCCCGGCACCGGAACAGACCAGAGCCGGGACAGGGTTTAAATTATCAGTTTATAACAGCTCCTGCCATATTTGGAATCTGCATTCCGTGATGGAACAGGTAAGCTACAATTATTGCAACGGGGATAATAAATAAAAATAATGAAACAAAATATACCCATACCATTTTACCGAATTGTGCTTCAGCAAGCTTTTTAAAATCAGTAATAATCCCAAGACTCATAAAGGTCAACATAAAAAAGAGCTTTCGCATGCCTTTTTCAACAGCAACAGCACCTACTTTGGCATTTTTAAGTATGGCAAGGCCTTCTGGTGTTGTTCCTGACTGCCCCGGTCCAAAAAAGATACCAAGGTATATCCACCATGCAGCAAAATATCCCAGAACAAATTTTGGAAAACGGAACCAGACCTCAGAAAAGGGTACTCTGTCACCTTCATGTTTTTCAATTTTATACACCCAGAAAAGAGCCAGGATAAATGCCCAGAGACCTATGAACATATCAATCCATATTTTAGTCATTACTGCACTGGTTGTAATAACGCCGGGCATCCATACGGTCTTTCCATTGGATTCCTGCTCAACCTTGGCACGCATGAATTCATCAAGGAGTTCTCCTGCTGCTGCATCAGCACCATCTGTTTTTACTGCCATACCCATGGCAGATCCGGCAACAATGGGATCTCCTGTTCCAGGCCATACATGGGTGAAAAATCCAGGCAAAACAACCAGTTCAATCACAGCATAGACTACAACCAGAGCTGAAACCATGATGGATACAACCGGACGGGCACGTACTGCACCACCTGTTGCAACTGCTGCGGAAACACCGCATATGGAAATGGCTGAGCCCAGAACAGCAGCAGTCTTACGGGGAAGTTTAAATATTAAACGTGCAATTGTGTATACACCAGGCCAGAAAATAAGGTATGCCACAATTGTGGCAGCAGCACCTGCTGTAAAGAGTTCAAAGGTGAGATGTGCCATCTGCTGGCCGATTTCTGCGCCATGGGCTCCTAATTTTGCTCCTGTTAAAACAGCTTTTATGGGCAGATATCCAACTTTTACACCAAGGAAAACAATGGCTGTTTTAATATACCATTCAGGTTTGGCAGCTTCACTTAAATAATTTGCCAGGGGTTTTATGAAATTGCCAATGACAAGACCCACAATCAGGGCTAAAATAAAAGATGCTCCTCCACCCAGGGAGAGTGTAAATGTGTCCAGTGGGAAGTGGCTTTTTTTCAAGTCCACGGCTGATGCTGCAAAAAAAGCATTATGACCAATAAACCAGACAATATAAGTGAGGAAAAATATAATTGTCCACCCGATCAAAAATTTTTTAATATTCCATTTTTGAAAATATGCACCAATGGTGGTGGCAATGGTAAAAACAATATAAGTTACAAAAATTGAACCCAAAGGCCCAAGTGATTTATAAAAACCTTTTGCTGTAAGGCTGTATTTGCCGCCCAGGGCATAAAAAGCCTTGTCAATTGTTACGATTTTCTTGGCAACTGCACCGTCGGGCAGGCTTGCCACCCAGATTTTAGGATATGAAATCCAGCCCACAAGGTCAATGCCGGATAAAGTCAGAAGACCAAGGGCGAAAAATGCAAGTCCAAGCCATACTGCCCACCAGTCTTCAGTGGTCGCCATTCCTGAATACCAGGATCGTTGTGTTTTTGCCATATATTACTCCTTTATGATTGATACTGGAGCGGCAGCTCCAGAATACGGTTAAAATAGTGATTCATATAGGGTCGTATCCACATGGGGATAACTTCATTGTTAAAACTCATGAAAATATCTATGGATTTCTGATTTTCCAATTCCTGTTCCATTGCCTGTTCCACTTTTTTGTCAAGGCTTTCAAGTGAAGGGGCAGAAACCTTTATGGTCCCGTTGGAAACTATCCAGTTTTTCCCGTCATGGTCCAGGATCATTTCCACCATTTTTCTTTTCTTTTTTTTATTGAACACGGAAAAAAATGACATGGGAATCTCCCTTAATGAAATATTGATGTGGGTACAATGGCAAGGCCGATAATCAGTGCAATAAGAGCACAGGCTAATGAACCCAGTACAAGCTTGGTTTCAACGGGTTCCCAGGGCTCTGCTCCTTCAAGAACACTGCTGGTATCAAGTTCATCTCCTGACAATGCACCAAAGGTTTTATGGGTGTTTTTTTCAGACATATTTACCTCCTGAATTAAATTAAGTTAATCAAAAAAACAGGTATGTTAACCTTAAATTTAATATGGTAGCAAAAGAGGTGCCATGATTTGTATTATTGTAACTTATTGATATTAAAGAATAATTTTATTAGACACCAGGAGAGTGTGCAGCCCTGGGTTTACATGGGAGATCTGGTTATTAAAAATTATTGCATTTCATTTTCCCATGCAATAAAATAACTTTACACCATGCATATTAATCATTATACCCACAGGAAATATCAATGACCAATAATATTTTTACAAGAGAGTTCTGGATCAATCACTGGACAGATCAATTTAAAACTTCAAACCCTCAACATTTAAATGGAGAAAAAGTTAATTTTGAAAACAATCAGCACAATGATACATATAAGGTTCACAAAGGCTTTTCAACTCCTGAATACTGGGATAATATATCATCTTCCTATAATACAAAAAATCTGGAAATCACATCCAGAAAGATGGAGAAAACCCTTGCAATTCTAAAATCCAGCAAACTGATATTTGATAACTGCACAGTCCTTGAAATAGGCTGCGGTACAGGTCTGCTTTCAAGAAAACTTGCTGAAAACCATTGCTTTGTCACTGCCCTTGATTTTTCAAAGGGTATGCTTCAACGGTGCAAACAGGATATGCCGAAGAATCTTGAAAAGAGAATTAAGTATCTGCATATGGATTGGAATAAGGCTGATCTTAATCAATTAAACTGGTCAAAAAAATTTGACCTTGTCACTGCTTTTATGTCCCCTGCCCTTTCCACACCAGAATCATTTTTCAAAATGATGGCAGCATCAAAGGATGGATGCGCTGTTAAAGGATGGGCAAAAAAAAGAAAACATGACATCCTTGATGCCCTGTGGGAAAAAATTATGGAACGGCCTTTAATGGACAAACCCCAGAATTTTTTATTTAAACTGAATCTATTATTTTCCCTTGGTTATTTCCCGGAATTAACCTTTGATAAAATAGAGTGGGAAGAGACAATCAGTGTTCAGGAAGAATTTAAAAATCAGTTTACATTTTTCAAAAAAACTTCTGATAAAAGTGATGCTGAACTTGAAACCATAATCATGACTTATCTTAAAAACATTGCACAAAATGATCTGATTATCAAAAAACATGAAGGACTTACAGCAACAGCATTCTGGCATCTGAAACCCGGTACCTTTTAAATCATTGCAGGCAGTTATAAAAGCTTTTTTATTCTCTGCCAGCCCTTGTCAGATATCTGGGCTCCCATGACCTGAACAACCTCATACCCGCAGGCAGACGCTATTTGTCCGCTTTTTTCAATTGAATACCCATTGGCAAGCCCAAACAGAAACCCTGCTGCCCATAAGTCCCCTGCCCCTGTTGTATCAATGACATTGGCTGCCTCCATGGGATTGATTCTATGGATATTGCCGCCATGGGATATAAAACTGCCCTTTTCACCAACCTTAATTACAGCATAATCTGTATTCTGTGACATTTTTTCAAGGGATTTTGCAATATCCCTGAAGGATGTAAAGGCTTTGGCTTCATCTTCATTGGCAATCAGGATATCCACATAATGAAAAATGATATCTTGTAGAATATCCTTTGACGACTCAACAACTTCAAAGCTTGCAAGGTCAAGAGCTATTAAAGCCTGTGCTTCCTTAGCCGCCTTAAGAGCCGCCATCATGAGCTCCCTGTTGAATAGCAGATACCCTTCAATGACAGCAATCTTTGTATCCTTGAACATATCCTGCGTTATCTTTGCAGGCTCCAGATGTGCCGATGCACCAAGGTATGTGATCATGGAGCGTTCAGCATCCCCGGTAATAATGGAAAGGACCTTACCGGTTGATATATCAGAAAGGAAAAAATGGGAATCCACATTATTCTGCTTTAATTGTTTTTCATAGGTATCCCCATACCTGTCATTGCCCCGCATGCCGATAAATTCAGCATCACCCCCAAGTTTTGCAATACCCATAATGGTATTGCATGCAGCGCCACCAGGCACAACAGTTGGTTTATTACAGGTTTTTTCAAGGATATCTTCTATTTCCCTGCCATCATCAACCAGGGTCATTCCTCCTTTTTTCTTGCCAATACTTTTTAAAAACTGATCTGTCTCATCTACCAGCAGGTCAACCAGGGCTGACCCAATTCCTGTTATCTTTCTCTTAATTGTTTCTGACATCTCTACTCCTGTCTGAATATTATTAATATAAAATATATTTTAATTGACACATATTTATTTTGTATGTTATTATATCAAGATATTTTGATATACTGATTAATAAATAAACTAAAACCCGATAATAGTAAAGGAGTTTTTATAATGGGAGAAAAAAATTCTATTCTTTTTACATCTGAAAGTGTAACCGAGGGACATCCTGATAAAATTGCTGATGCAATATCTGACAGTGTCCTTGATGCAATTATTGCCGAAGATCCTGAAGGCAGAGTTGCATGCGAGACCATGGTTACCACCGGCCTTGTTGTTGTTGCAGGAGAAATCACAACAAGCTGCTATGTTGACATCCCCGGTGTTGCACGGAGCACAATCAAAGACATTGGTTATAACTCATCCAAAATGGGCTTTGACTGGCAGACATGCTCTGTTATTACTTCCATTGACCAGCAGTCAGCTGACATTGCCCAGGGTGTGAACGAGGGTGACGGCCTGTATAAGGAACAGGGTGCAGGTGACCAGGGCTTGATGTTTGGATTTGCAACCGATGAAACCCCTGAACTGATGCCCATGCCGATTATCTATGCCCATAAGCTTACTAAACGCCTTACCCAGGTAAGAAAGAATGGAGCCCTTGATTTCTTAAGACCCGATGGGAAATCCCAGGTCACAATTGAATATGTTGACGGCAGCCCAACCAGAGTTGATACTGTGGTTATTTCAAGCCAGCACTCGCCTGATGTAACCTATGCCGACTTAAAGGATGCCATAATAAAGGAAGTTATAAAAAAAGCTCTTCCAGTTGAAATGATGGATGGTGATACAAAACTCTTTATCAATCCAACGGGTAAATTTGTCATAGGCGGCCCCATGGGTGATTGTGGAGTTACTGGCAGAAAAATTATCGTTGACACATATGGAGGCCAGGGAAGCCACGGAGGCGGATGTTTTTCAGGCAAGGATCCATCAAAGGTTGACAGATCAGCATCATATATGGGCAGGTATGTGGCAAAGAATCTTGTGGCAGCCGGAGTTGCAAACAAGTGTGAAGTCCAGGTGGCATACGCCATTGGTGTTGCAGAGCCAGTCTCTCTTCTGGTCGATTTCATGGGAACAGGAAAGATACCCGAAGCAAAAGCAGTTGATATTGTAAAAGAAGTCTTTAATCTGAAACCTGGTGCAATCATCAGCGAACTTGACCTTAAACGACCCATTTACAGGAAAACCTCTGCCTATGGTCACTTTGGACGTAAAGACCCTGACTTTACCTGGGAACGAACTGACAAGGCTGACCTTATTAAAGAAAAAGCAGGATTATAAAAAAGGAAATAACAATGATTGATATTGATCCAGGCCTTGACTATAAAGTTAAGGATATAGGCCTTGCAGAAGAAGGCCACAAAGATATGCAGCTATCGGAAAAAGAGATGCCCGGCCTCATGGCTCTGAGAAAAAAATATGGCCCAGATAAACCATTTAAAGGCTTAAAAATTATGGGAAGCCTTCACATGACAATCCAGACTGCCATGCTGATTGACACACTCCATGAGCTTGGCGCCGATGTCAGATGGGCAAGCTGCAATATTTTTTCAACCCAGGACCACGCAGCAGCAGCCATTGCAGATAAAAAAAGTGCCAATGTTTTTGCATGGAAGGGAGAGACACTTGATGAGTACTGGTGGTGCACGGAACAGGCCCTGACATGGCCTGACGGCAGCGGTCCCGACCTCATTGTTGATGACGGCGGCGATGCTACTATGATGATCCATGAGGGTACAAGTATAGAAAAAAACCCGTCCCTTGCCAATAGAGAGATGGAAAGCAGTGATGAAATTGCACTTTTAGCCAGGTTGAAAATGAACCTTAAAAAATATCCCGGCAAATGGACAAAATTTGGGGAAAACCTCAGGGGTGTGTCTGAAGAAACAACAACAGGTGTGCATAGACTCTATCAGCTTGCTGCAAACAATGAGCTCCTTTTCCCTGCCATAAATGTAAATGATTCGGTTACAAAGTCGAAATTCGATAACTTATATGGATGCAAAGAATCCCTTGCCGACGGCATCAAACGAGCCACAGACATAATGATAGCAGGCAAAACTGTTGTCATAGCAGGCTATGGTGATGTTGGAAAAGGTTGTGCTGAATCAATGAAAAACTACGGTGCAAAAGTTCTTGTGACTGAAATAGACCCCATTTGTGCCCTGCAGGCATCCATGAACGGCATTGAAGTTGTAACCATGGATCAGGCAGCAAAACTTGGAGATATTTTTGTGACAGCAACGGGCAACCTCCATGTGATCAAGGGTGAGCATTTTGAAAAAATGAAGGATGAGTCCATTGTTTGCAACATCGGACATTTTGATAATGAAATTGAGATGAGCTATCTTGAAAAAAATCCAAAAATCAAAAGAATCAATATTAAACCCCAGGTGGATAAATGGATCCTTGAATCAGGCAAATCAGTTATTATCCTTGCCGAAGGACGTCTTGTCAACCTTGGCTGCGCAACAGGGCACCCAAGTTTTGTCATGAGTAACAGTTTTACCAACCAGGTGCTTGCCCAGATGAAACTTGCCAGTGAGAACCTTGAAAAAAAGGTCTATACTCTACCTAAAGAACTTGATGAAGAAGTTGCAAGGCTGCACCTTGGCAACCTGTCAGTAACCCTTACAAAACTCACCCGGGAACAGGCTGATTACATTGGCGTACCCATTGAAGGTCCATATAAATCAGACATTTACAGATATTAATCAAGGCCAAACGAGTTAAAACCAATCAAATGGTTTTAACTCGTTTTTACAAACACCAGTTTATACTTTTAGATCTTTATTTGCTTCCATGTCAAACCACATGGCAAACAAAATAAACTGGGAAGAGCTCATAAAAGAAAACATTGCAGCAAGAGCATTAATGGGCGGTATATGCCCGCCGAAATACCATTCTATAAATATTCTGAAAAATAATACCAAAGTTGTAAAACTGAACAAAAATCCCAGAAAATAGAAAAAAACCAGGGGATGGAAATTACGTATTATATATTTTTCCTTCATTCTCCATAAAAACAATTTCACAAGCAGCCACCCGATTGTAAAAATCACTTTATGTATTTTAATACCTGACTTTTCTCCAACATTGTATACTGGCTCAACAGGGACATCAGCTACTCTTAAGTCTTCAACATTTAATCTCACCAGAATATCATTGGGCTGCCCATATCGTTTATACATCTGATCCCAGTCAATTGCATTCAAAGCCTTTTTATTAATTGCAGTGTATCCTGACTGGGAATCAGCAATATGCCAATAACCCGAAGCAATTTTTGTCAGCATACTCAAAACAGAATTTCCAAAATACCTGATCTTTGGAATTTTCTGAAATGCCTCACCTGTAAAAAGCCGATTACCCTTTGAATAATCAGCTTTCCCATCAACCACAGGCTCAAGCAAGCCCACCAGATCATCCGGGTTCATCTGCCCGTCACCTGCCATTACAACAGCAATATCATAGCCATTATCCCTTGCATACTTATATCCACTTGCTATGGCAGCTCCAACACCACTATTAAAACCATGCTCTATAAGAACCACTTGGCTGTTCTGCAGCATAATACCTTTTACAATTTCAACAGTGCCATCTCTGCTTAAATCATCAACAATAACAATTTTATCAACATAATCAGGCATCGTCTCAATTACTTTTTG
>CAZQJS010000058.1:0-20092 GCA_964593725.1 uncultured Desulfobacterales bacterium | reverse complement strand
CCTCACTTATTCCTTTATTAATCTTAAAAATAACTTTTGACCGGGAATTGCTGCACATTTATGTTCCTTATTGACATTTATCCTTTTTAAATTTAAGTTGGGGTTTTTATTTACTGAAAAACTAATAAAACTTTTAATTATGTATATAAAGATCAATGCCAGAAATCCCCAGCCCAGGCATATAGACAGGGCAGTGGATATTTTAAAAAAAGGCGGGGTTATTATCTATCCCACTGATACTTTTTATGGTATTGGATGCGATATAATGAATAAGAAGGCCATTGAAAGGGTGTATAGAATAAAACAGCGCAATAAGAAACAGCCCTTTAGTTTTATCTGCCCGGACCTGAAGGATATCAGCAAATATGCAAAAGTATCTAATTTCGCATACAGAAATATGAAACGGCTTTTACCAGGGCCTTACACCTTTGTCCTTACAGGCTCCAAGATGGTACCCAAAATAATGCTTACCAGAAGAAGAACAGCAGGTATCAGGGTCCCTGATAATTTGATTGCAACCATTATTGCAAAAAAACTTGGCAACCCCATCATTTCCACAAGTGTTACCAATGCCCAAGGTAAAGCTTTAAAGGATCCAACCTTTATATATGATTTGTTTAAAAAAAAGGTGGACATGGTAATTGACTGCGGAGAACTTGCAGGAACACCTTCCAGTGTCATATCATTAATTGATGATATACCTGAAATTATCAGATATGGAGCTGGTAATATTGAGATCTTTGACCAATGACCGTGTGAGCTCCTTAATAAAACTTATCTTCTCAGGAACAGGGTAGACAGGTATGATTTTCTCTTTTACTCCTCCGATTTTTCCTGCAAGCTGTATTGAATCCTCAAGATTGCCAAGTTGATCAACAAGGTTAAGCTTCAATGCAGTCTGGCCTGTATAGATCCTGCCATCGGCCAGCTTTGCCATAACACCTGGCTCAATTCCCCTGCCCTTTGCAGTATGATTTACTAACTGCATATGAAGTTCATCCACAAAATTCTGAAGAAACTCTTTTTCACTGTCAGTAATATCCCTTACCGGTGACCCGATATCTTTAAACTTACCGCTTTTTATGACAATTGGTGAAAGGCCGATCTTTTTTAATATTTCCTGGACATTTGCGTATTCCATAATGACACCAATGCTGCCTGTTATGGTCCCCGGGTTTGCAACAATTTTCCTTGCTGCAGATGCTATATAATATCCCCCGGAAGCTGCAACAGATCCAAGGGAAGCAATAACTGGCTTTTTACCGCGGCATCTCATAACCTCGGTATATATTTCCTGGGAAGGGCCGATACCACCTCCGGGAGAGTTGATACGTAAAACAATGGCCTTAATGGAATCGTCTTCCCTGAACTCTTTGATCTCCTTTATGGTGTTCTTTGATGAAAGTATAGTGCCTGTAACTTCAACTATTCCAACATTACCATGTTTGTGTGAGGATAAGATATTCCTGGAAACCACCAGAGAGGTTGTGGAAATGATTAAGACCATACCCAGGATAAGAGCAGCAAATATGGAAGACATAACTAAACTATAAAATAAAAAGGGGTGCCTTCTTGAAAACATGGATTAATCTCCTTAAAAAAAAGGTATCTCCATAAAAAAAGGCCGAATACTGTTGATATCCGGCCTTTTAACCTATTTTACACTTATATTGTCAATCAAACCTTGATTAACTTTTCTTCTCAGTATCTTTATCATCATTTTCTTCAGATGACTCTTCAATGTTTTCAACGTCTTTATCATCAACCGGTTTGTCATCTGCATTGTCATCATCAACAGGTTTGTCATCCGCATTGTCATCATCTTTTTTATCACTCAGATCACTGGATGCTGTCGATTCTTTTTCTTTTTCTTCTGGTTCCTGTTCCTTTTTTTCAGCTTTTTTCCCGTTTGCCTCAAGCTGTTCTTTTAAATTATCCCTCAGCATTTCACCAAATTGTGAAGTTGCAGGCTTCATATTTTTTGCGAAATCCTCAAAATCCTTTTCATCATCATCTTCCAGTCTTTTGATGGATAATCCGATACGTCGCTCGTCACTGTTAATATTCATTACCTTGGCAGTGATGGTATCGTTAATATTGAAATGATCTTTAGGGCTGCTGATTTTCTCCTTTGATATCTCAGATACATGGACAAGGCCTTCAATACCCTCTTCAAGCTCTATGAATACACCAAAATCCGTCAAATTTGTAATTGTACCTGAAATTTCCTTTCCCACCTCATATCTCTGACCCACAGATTCCCAGGGATCAGGCTGAATCTGTTTAATGCCCAGGGAAAATCTTTCATTATCTTTATCAATATCAAGGACAACAGCCTGGATAATATCGTTTTTCT
Organism: uncultured Desulfobacterales bacterium; assembly: GCA_964593725.1. Lineage (GTDB taxonomy): Bacteria > Desulfobacterota > Desulfobacteria > Desulfobacterales > Desulfobacteraceae > JAIOSM01. The sequence continues at coordinate 17,736 of CAZQJS010000058.1, read as the reverse complement.
TATAAACTTCAGAAGGATGATTTATACGTTTTGTCCATGATATATCTGAGATATGTACAAGACCATCAATATCATCGTCAATACCGACAAAGAGACCAAACTCTGTAATATTTTTAATACTTCCCTCAATAACTGTACCGACTGGATACTTCTGGCTGATTACTTCCCATGGATTTTCAACGGTCTGTTTAATTCCAAGGGAAATTCTTCTGCTTTCAGGTTTAATATCCAGAACAACAGCTTCAATCTCTTCACCCACGGAAACAATCTGGGAAGGATGTCTGATTTTTCTTGTCCATGACATTTCAGAAACATGAATCAGACCTTCTATACCCTCTTCAAGCTCAATAAATGCACCATAATCTGTCAGGCTGACAACTTTCCCTGGAATCCTTGAACCAACAGGGTATTTTTCCTTGGCAACGGTCCAGGGGTCAGGAGTAAGTTGTTTCATGCCAAGGGAAACACGTTCTTTTTCAAGGTCATAGGAGAGAATTTTAACTTTAATTTTTTCCCCTACTGAAAAAAGCTCGGAAGGATGTTTAACTCGTCCCCAGGATATATCTGTGATATGTAAAAGTCCGTCCACTCCACCCAGATCAACAAAAACACCATATTCTGTAATATTTTTAATGATCCCTTCCATAACCTTTTCTTTATCAATGGAAGCAAGGGTTTCTGATCTTAACTGGCTGCGTTCAGATTCAAGTATTGCACGTCTGGACAATACAATGTTATTTCTCTTTCTGTTGTGTTTAAGTACTTTAAACTCATAGGTCTGTCCCACCATTTCATCCATATTACGGATGGGCCTCAAATCTGCCTGGGAACCTGGTAAAAATGCCTGGAGACCAACATCCACTGAGAAACCGCCTTTTACTCTGGCAGTAATCACTCCTTCCAGGGTTTCATCATTATCATAAACTTCCTTGATTCTATCCCAGACTTTAACTTTTAAAGCCTTATCTCTGGAAAGTTTGACAATTTCATCTTCTTCATCCCAGAACTCAATCATAACCTCAACAACATCATCACGTTCAACAGTAAGGTTACCATTTTCGTCAGTAAACTCCTGAATTGGAATCCGCCCTTCTGATTTGTATCCGACATCCACCAGAACAAAGGCTTTATGAATTGCTATTACAGTACCGTTTACAACCTGACCTTCTTCGAACTGCTTCATGCTGCTTTCATAGATTTTCATGAGCTCTTCCATGGATTCATCACCGGAAATCTCATAATCGTCCAGATGAAATGCTTTAGTCTGTGGTTCTTTTTTTGATTGTTCCTCTTTGGAAGACTCTTTAGCCTCTTCGGCATCCACTGTCTGGTCAGAAGTCTGGTCAGATTTCACTTCTTCTTCAACTTTGTTCTCTTCATTTTCTTCTTTGGCAGATTCTACTTCGTTATTGTCCATTTTTTTGTTCTCGTTTATTCTATCTTTATTGTTGGTTAATAAAAACTTCTCCCTGGCCTGTTTTAAGTTTATACTGACTAAAATACAACCTAATCAAATACCAAATAAACCTGGTAAAATCAAGAAATTTCTATATAACCATTGATTTTTTCCACCACCTGTTGGACAGAAAGGTCAGTTGAATCAATAATTATTGAGTCAGATGCGGGTTTAAGGGGGGATTCTTTGCGTGTTGAATCTGCATGATCACGCTTTTCCATATCTTTTTCAATGCTGCCAAGATCAGGTGTCTGGTCATTTTTTTTTTCTGAATACTCACCAAAACGTCTTTTTGCCCTGGTTTTCAGGTCTGCAATCAAAAAAAATTTAAACCGGGCATTGGGAAAAACCACAGTACCCATATCTCTTCCTTCAAAAACCGAATCATATTTACGGCCAATCCTGTGCTGAATCCCAAGGAGTGCTGATCTTACTTCAGGAATTGCAGATACTTTTGAAGCAAGCATTGAGATATTGTCTGTTCTTATTTTTTGGGAGATATCATTTCCATTGCACATTAATATAAAGGAGCTGTTTTTTATCTCATACCTAAGATCAATGCTGTTTAATAAACGATTAAGCTCTTTTTTATCTTTATAATCTGTGTCAGAGTCTGTTATTTCAAAGGCAACTGAACGATAGAGTGCGCCGGTATCAACGTAAACGTAATTAAGCTTTGCAGCAAGTAATTTTGCAACTGTGGATTTCCCCGCTCCTGCAGGGCCGTCAATGGTAATGATGGTTTTTTCTGTTTTCAGTTTATCCATGAAATCAAATCACCTGTTTTAATGCTTCTATGAAAAGTTTATTCTCATTAATTGTACCTGCGTTGACCCTTATCCAGTTATCAAATCCATATGATTTCATGGATTTTACGATTACTCCCAGTTTTAAAAGATCATTAAAGACCTGGTAACTATCTTTATCAACATTGACCATGATAAAATTGGCATGGGTGGGGCAGTATTCAAGACCGATTCCATCAAGTCCGGCCTTAAGATAATCAATACCCTTTAAGATGGATTCCACACTTTTATTTAAAAAACGATCATCGTGTAATGCTGCAAGGCCTGCTGCCTGGGCAAGTGAGTTTACATTAAAAGGAGGACGTATTTTATGTATGATTTCAGATAATTGAATATCCATTACCCCATACCCCAACCTGAAGCCTGCAAGTCCGTAAGCCTTGGAAAATGTACGCAATGAGACAACCCTTTCATCCTCCAGGGGTGGTTCAAGTGAATTAAAACAACCTGTATGCCCGGCAAATTCAATGTATGCCTCATCAACAACAATTAAAACATCTTCTGGCACATCCTTTGAAAAATTTATGAATTCTTCCCTGGTAAATATTGTACCTGTTGGATTAAAAGGGTTTGTTAAAAAAATTATTCTGGTTTTTTCATTAATTTTTTCAACCATTTTATTAAAATCGATCTTATAATCTGCAAGGGGTACCATGACAGGAATGCCTTTTGCAATTTTAACGCATATTTCATACATGAGGAATGACGGAAGGGGCATTAACGCCTCATCCCCTTTATCAAGAAAGGCATTGGCCAAAAGGGAAATAATCTCATCGGAACCATTGCCAATCACAATGTTTCCGGTTGAAACCTTATGTTTTAAAGCAAGCGCACTGGAAAGATCATGGGCCACAGGGTCCGGGTAACGGTTCATGGAAAGAAGATTTTCCCTTACTGCATCTGCAACTTTAGAAGAGAGACCAATGGGGTTTTCATTTGAAGCAAGCTTGACTGAATTTTTAATGCCAAGCTCCCTTTCAAGCTCTTTGACCGGCTTGCCTGGTTCATAGGCTTTAATGGAATCAATATATCTGTTTGTCCTGGGTTTCATTGTAAAAGCACTCCGTCATATATAAAACTTCATTTTTAGTCACTATTTGATATTTTGTCAATCAATGTGATAATAAATATGTATGAAACCAAGAGTCTTAACAGGAATAGAAAATTTTGCTGACAATCCTCCCGGTTATCTTGAAGGTAAAAAACTTGGCCTGCTCTGCAATGGCGCATCTTTGAATTCCGAGTTCATCCACACCTCACACATAATCCAAAGGTTGTTCCCCGGCCGGTTAAAGGCCCTGTTTTCTCCCCAGCATGGATTTTATGCTGATAAACAGGATAATATGAAGGAATCATCCCATACCCGGGACGTAAAACTTAATATACCGGTTTTCAGTTTATACTCAAAGACCAGGATCCCCACAAAGGAGATGTTTGATCCCATTGACTGCCTTTTAATTGATCTGCAGGATGTTGGCTGCAGGGTTTACACATTTATCTATACTATCTCCTTCTGCCTTGAAAAAGCAGCTGAGTATGGGAAAAAAGTTATTGTTCTGGACAGGCCTAACCCAATTGGCGGTCTTAATATTGAGGGAAATATACTAGAAGAGAGATACAGGTCCTTTGTGGGCAGATTCCCGATACCCATGCGCCATGGCATGACTGTGGGGGAGATTACATCTTTTTTCAACCAGGTTGGTGATATAAACTGCGACCTTGAAATAATACCCATGAAAGGATGGAAGCGGAACATGTATTATTCAGATACTGGACTTGCGTGGGTTCTTCCCTCCCCAAACCTTCCAACACCTGAAGCATGTATTGTCTATCCCGGCCAGGTAATATTTGAAGGCACAAACATATCAGAAGGCAGAGGCACCACCAGGCCCTTTGAACAATTCGGAGCTCCATTTATTGACAATGACAAAATTGCAGACAATGTGTCAAAAAAAATTCAGGGAGCCCGCATACGGCCCGTGGTCTTTGAACCAGTTGCCGGGAAATGGAAAAATATGCCGTGCAGAGGTTTTTATATCCATGTTTATAATAACAGAATTTATAAACCATACAAAAGTTCCCTGATCTTTTTTCAAGAGATCTTAAAGCTCCACAGCAGGGATTTTAACTATAAGCCTCCACCCTATGAATATGAATACAACAGGCTTCCCATGGATTTAATCCTTGGCAGCAGACAGCTCAGGGAAAAAATAGAAAACATGGAAAACCTTGACAGAATCGAGCAATCCTGGCAAAAGGATCTTTCTTTTTTTAATAATATATCAAAACGGTTTTATCTTTATGAATGAATATAAAAGAGATGATAAAAGACTCTGGAAACGTATGAGTTTCAAAGGTAATAAGGTCTGGGTTGCTATGAATGACCATGAATCATTCCATGAAAAAAACAATAAATTGTTAATAAAATACGGTTTGACCCAGGATTATGAATACCTTGTGAAAAAAGAGAATATAAAACCCGTATCCCAGGCAGTGCCAGCATCAGAGAGGAAAAAAAAGAAAACAACCAGAACAAAAACCAGGGAAAAGTCTGAAAATTCCAATCAGATCTCTGTATTCACCGACGGTGCATCTTCGGGCAACCCCGGTCCTTCAGGCATTGGAGTTTACATGGTATTTAAAAATAAAACAAAAGAGATTTCAGAGTCCATTGGGAATGCAACAAATAATATAGCAGAACTTAAAGCCATAAAACGGGGCCTTGAAGAATTAAAACGGTTTGATCTGCCTGTAATGGTTTATACTGATTCAAATTACTGCCTCGGAGTCTTAACAAAAAACTGGAAAACCCATGTAAACCAGAGTCTTATAAATGAAATTAAAAATCTGCTGGCAAAATTTAACCAGATTGAGATTACAAAGGTCAAAGGCCATGCAGGTATTCATGGGAATGAGGTGGCAGACAAACTTGCAACATCGGCAATCAGATAAAAGCATGTCGTGTGCAATGGCTGCTGAAAAATAATAATGGGGATATAAAAATAAAACTTTATATCCCCTTCCATATTCTGGTATTAAATATTTAAGATAAGAACCTGTTTATTCTTTCTTTTTCACATCTTTCTTTTTCAAAGCATCAAGCTCTTTTTCAAGGGCTGCAATCCTGTCGTTTTCATCTGAAGACTCAGAGTCAATACCCTCTTCATTTTTCCAGGTGTCTTTAAGTTCATCAAATCCAAGATAGAGAGCAAGACTTCCGCCAAGTAATAACAATATCGGAATAGTTCCCTTTAAAATCCCAACCAGACTTGAAAACCATACTCCGATTCCCACAAGTCCAAGAAGAACTGCAATTGCACCACCAATAATTATTTTCATATAATTTCTCCTCACTGTTATTATTAAAACTAAAGGCTTATTAAAACGATAAAATTATTAAATCCAATCTGTCTGTCATGCCTTAAAAATTAACATATCAATCAGGGTAAAACAAGATAAAATCATAAAATATAAGGTATAAATATTGCCATTAAGTAATTGATTTGTTATTTTGTTTAAAATTAATTCAAAAGGCAAACCAGATGAAATCACATAATAAATTGAAAAATAAAGTTCAAAACATCAGACTTAAACTCCGCAGGCTTATTGATTTTCTTCTTTTAGAAACACATGACTATTTCACCTGCCTGTACCCTGAAAACTCCGGCATGATAACCAGATTCATATTTAAACCCTTTTTATCAAGAATTGTTATCAATGAAAATAATCTTAAAAAGATAAAAGATTTACAGGACAAAGGAATAGTAATCTATGCTTCCAAATATAAGAGCCTGCTTGATTTTCTCTTTTTCCATACCATTTTAAAAAAACATGGATTTTCATACCCGTCAATAGGCTTTGACTTTAAATTTATTTTTCTCCAGCCTGTGAAAAGGTATCTTAGGATGATTCTTGCCAGGACTGACTATTTTTTCCATCATTTTAAAAACCAGAACCCATATACATCAGGATATATCACAAGACAACTATTAAAAACCAAATCAGGCTTTCTTTTCCTTATTGAAAAAAATGCTTTTTACCAGCGTTTTGTTAAATCATCTCCAGACCCGTTGTCTTTATTAATTGAAATGCAGAAAAAAAACAGTACAAATATATATATTCTTCCTGAAGCAATAGTTTTTGGATCCAACCCCACCAGAAAAAAAATCAATCTTTCAGATATATTGTTCGGCACAACAGAGAGACCCAGAAAAATCAGACAGATCTATACAATTTTAAAAAAACCCCATAAAATCAGTGTGGAAATATCAGATCCTGTTGATTTAAAAGAGTTCCTTAATAGACCTGAGATTTCATCCCTTGCAACGGAATTTCAGACCCATATGCTCAGAAGTCACCTTGTTGACCTTGCAAACAGCCAGATCAGAAGCATTATCGGCCCCCAGATCAAGACCAGACAGGAGATCCTGGAGGATATTCTCACGGACAAATATCTCCAGGAGTACCTGGCTGACTATGCATCCAAAGAGAACAAAACCCTTGCACAGACCCGTAAAAAAGCTGCTGCCTATATTAAAGAGATAGCAGCAAATTATAATATTAAAGCTATACAGGCAGGGCATAAAATACTGACCTGGGTTTTTAATAATATATTTGAAGGCGTGGTGGTGGACCAGGAAGGACTTGCCAAGGTAAAAGAAGCATCAAAAGAAGCACCTTTGATCCTTGTACCCTGCCATAAAAGCCATCTTGATTACCTGCTCATACCATATGTCATGTATTTAAATAAAATGCCTACTCCCCATATAGCAGCCGGTAAGAACCTCTCTTTCTGGCCACTTGGACCAATATTCCGTGCAGGAGGCGCTTTTTTTCTAAGAAGAAGCTTTAAAGGGGCAAGACTTTATAAAAAGATATTTGATGCATATATTAACAAACTTCTAAGGGAAGGTTTCAATATCAAACTTTATATTGAAGGCGGCAGGAGCAGATCAGGCAAGCTTCTGTCTCCCACCTTTGGATTATTATCCATGGTGTTCAATGCTTATCTAAGCAATGCATGCAGCAATCTTATGTTTATCCCCATCTATGTTGGTTATGACAGGATTCTTGAAGAAGATGCATACTTAAAAGAACTTGAAGGCGGTAAAAAAGACCCTGAAAGCGTATCCCAGATAATAAAGGCCCGTAAACTCTTAAAGAAAAAATACGGCAAGGTTTATATTAAATTTGACGATCCCATATCATTAAAGGATTATATTGCCAATAAGACCGATTCCAATATTTACCCCGGAACAGAAGAGGCAAAGGCGCTTATCCAGGATCTTGGCTACAAACTTGTCAATTCCATCAATTCAATATCCATTGTTACACCCCATGCTATAATTGCAAGTGCTGTTTTAAATGCAAACAAAGGAAAATTTTTAAAAAAAGAGATCCTGTTCAAAACCAGAACTTATATGAACTATCTTGCCTTTTTTAATATTGAGTTTGCAGATACCTTGAATATTGACCCTGACAGCTCCCTGAGCCATGTTATCACTCTCTTTATCTCCAGAAATTTTCTGGAACTTGCAGATGAGGATGAAGATGAGATCACAGATAACACCTATTTTATAGTTAAAAATAATAAACGGCCCATTCTTGATTATTATAAAAACAACTCATTGGCATTTTTTATACCTGCGGCCTATACTGCAGCCTCCATCCTTGAAAGGGAAAGTTTTCAGTTTACAATCCTTGACTTGATTGAAAGATATAAATTTTTTCAAAATATATTCATGGATGAATTTCCCTATGATGAAAACATGGATCTTGAAACTTATTTATCAGACTGTCTCAAGGCTTTTCAAAACGACGGGATCATACTCCCTGACAAATCACTTTCTGACTCGTTCAATATTACTTCTTCTGGATTTAAAAAGATCAAATGCTTTGCAGAATTTTTATTACCTTTTCTTGAGTCCTATAAAACCGTTTTCACCTATTTTGAACAATATACCGGGGAAAGCCATGAACCCAAAGAGAGAATTAAAAAAATTCAGTCCATGGGATTGAAAATGTATAAACAAAATAAAATTTCCCTTAAGGAATCACTGTCAAAGATTAATTTTATAAATGCTGCAGAATATTGTCTTAAAAGCGGTCTTGCCGATCCGGCAGAGAAAGCCCGGTTGAAAAAAATCAAACAAACCATTGAAGATTTTATTCTCCTTCTGACTTCCTGAAAAAAGAGCTCCAAAAAAAATGAAAGCTCTCATACTTGCTGCAGGCTTTGGTAAAAGGCTTTTGCCATACACTGAAGTCATACCAAAGCCCATGTTTCCCATTGGCTTTAAACCTGTCCTTGCACACACAATTGAGAAACTGATTAAAGCAGATGTTTCTGAAATCTTTATTAATACCCATCATCTGCACCGGATAATAGAAAATTACATTCAGCAACAGACCTATCCTGTAACTGTCACAACCGTGTATGAACCTGAAATTCTTGATACAGGCGGAGCTGTCAAAAATATCATGCAGCGTACAGGGGATTCTGATCTTATTGTTATAAACAGTGATATCCTGTTTGACATGGATCTTTTACTGTTTATTAAAAACCATCAAAAAAAAAGATGCCCTGCAAGCCTGGTACTTCATAAGATTGACAGGTTTAATAAGATAGAGATTGATAAAACTTTCAGGATCAAATCATTTAACTCTTTAAATAATCCCTATGCTTTCACAGGCATCCAGATACTATCACCGGAAATCCTCAAATTAATGCCTGACAGGGATAAATTCTCCATTATCGACTTTTACCAGGGCCTGATCAATGATGATTATGCCATTAACGCCTTTGTGCCTGAAAATACTGTTTTATCCTTCTGGGAGGATATCGGGCTTCTTAAAACCTATAAGCATGCATGCCTCAGATACCTTGTAACTTTCTTATTGAAAAATAAACCAGGGATCAATGCCATACAATTGAAAGAGCTTGCAGGCGACGGTTCTGACAGAGAATGGTTCAGAATATTTTTGGAAAAAAAAACATATATTGCAGGATACCACGGTATTAATGTTACTGCCCATGATTCACAAGAGCCGGGCATGGCAGAAAAAGTTGAAACTACATGTCAGCTTGATTCATTTCTAATGCTTGGCAGGCATCTTTATTCAAAGGGAGTGCCAGTACCTGAGATTTATATTCACGACCCGTTTTCAGGCATGGCAATCCTGGAAGATTTAGGAGATATTCACCTTGAAACAATAATAAACCGTATAGAAAATAATGAAGAAAAAATCCTGTCAATATACAAAAAGGTTGCAGACAAACTCTTTTTATTCTCAAAAAACGGTATTCATGGGTTTAAAAAGCAATGGGCATTTGAGACCCATGAATACACACCTGAGATGGTAGTTGAAAAGGAGTGTAACTATTTTATCAACTCATTTGTTAACACCTGCCTTAAAAAAAATATCAGGCCTGATACATTTCTTGAGGAATTCGAATTCATTGCAGACAACTGTACAGATTCTTCCTTTAAAGGGCTTATGCACAGAGACATGCAGTCAAGAAATATCATGTTTAAAAATGGTCATATTTTTTTCATTGACTTTCAATCGGCACGGAAAGGTCCTGTGGAGTATGACCTTGCCTCACTTTTAATTGACCCTTATGTAAAACTTAACAGCACAACTCAAAATAAAATCTTTAATTACTTTAAAGATGAATTTATAATAAAAAATAATTTTAATGAAAAACTTTTTAAACATTGCTATAAATATTGCATGGTTGCAAGAAATTTGCAGATGCTTGGGGCCTTTGGCTTTTTGTCAGTTAATAAAAACAAATCCTGGTTTAAAGCTTTTATTCCCCAGGCCCTTGCAAATTTAAAAAAGCATATAAATTTAATAGACAGGAACAAAATACCAAAATTAACCAAACTTATTAACCAGTTAAAAGATTAAGGAATTATGGAAAAAACAGGATTAATGATAAATGGTCTTCCCGGAAATGTTGCTTTGACAATAGCTGAGCATGTGCTCAAGGATGAAAGATTCACCCTTGTGCCCTACTCCCTGACAGGCCCTGAAATTACAGATAAAACCATTAAAATAAATGGTTTTGAATTCACCCTTATTAAGCCTGATGCAAGGGATATTATTGAAACTGTTAAATCAGAATCCGGCAGATTTTATACCATTGACTTTACACATCCTTCCTCGGTTAATCTCAATGCACAGTTTTACATTGAAAATCAACTGCCCTTTGTTATGGGAACCACCGGAGGAGACAGGGAAAAGCTTAAAAAAGATATTGAAAAAGGAGATACTCTGGCTGTGATAGCACCCAATATGGCAAAACAGATTGTAGGATTCCAGGCAATGATGGAATATGCAGCAGATACCTTTCCAGATCTTTTTAAAGGTTTTACCCTTGAAATTAAAGAGAGCCATCAGAAAGGCAAGGCAGATACAAGCGGCACTGCCAAGGCAATGGTTAAATACTTTAACAGGCTTGGCCTTAATTTTTCCAATAAAGACATTCAAAAGGAAAGAGACCCTGATATACAGAAAAATGTCTGGAAAATCCCTGAAAAGCACTTGAAAGGGCATGGTTTTCATACTTACACCTTAACCTCTCCTGATAAAACATGCAGGTTTAAATTTGAACATAATATCTGCGGACGGGATATCTATGTCAGCGGATCACTTGATGCAGTATTATTTCTCCATGAAAAATGCACATCAAACGGGCAGCACAATACAAACTTCTTTACAATGATTGATGTTTTAAAACATGGCCGGAATACAGACATCAATGGTTCATGACAGCTATTTTCCTTGACAATTGCATGGATCTCTGGTTTAAAGCAGATAATTGAAATTAAAACAGATTGGGACTTTTTTGGCATCTATAACTGAAATACTTACACTTGTAGTTATCATAATTGGTATAATCATTCTTCCAAGAATGTTCAAACAGGAGCAAAAAAGTCCTGGGAAAAAAAAGTTATCAATTAACTCTGTTTCAGTGCCGGCACGGTTTGGAATTATTCTCTCAATCCTTATCCCGATTGTCTCAGCCCTCTATTATCAGCCATGGAACAATGGTTTTGTCATGTTTATACTCACAGGCATTATTCCATTGATTGCAGGCTGGGGGCTTTACTGGACATTTTCAGGGTTTAAGAAAACCCAATAGCTGCACACTAGTTAATATCCACGCGGTATTGTGACCAACCGCACCTCTCTTTGTAAGGATAATTTATAAGTTCGGTTGCAAGGATGGTAAAATCCTTTTTCCGTATAACAAGATAGGAGACCTTTTTCTTGTCAAATATCTCCTTGACACCTACTGCTGCAAACAATGTCCTGTGCCTGTCCTCGACCCAGCACTCAACAGCACCTGATACAATAATAATATCACCCTCTTTTTTAAGGTCAAACAGATTGACCATGGTGATTGTAAAGGTTTTTCCTTTAAAGAAATTTTTTGCGGTGGTACGTGTCAGTTCACAACGGATAAAATTTTCAAAACCTGCCTTTATTTCAGAATATTCAATATCATTTGCATAAAGGTCCATTGATGAAGGCATTGTCATCCCCAGAGCATGACAAAGCATTACAAAGGATATAAATATTTTTAAAAATCTCATGGGTTAAATTCTGGCATCCTGATTTAAAATATTGATTATTGTCCTGCTCAGATCTTTCAGAATAATTGACCGTACAATTACATTGTCAAGGTTTGCAAAGTCCTTTGACAATTTATCATTTACGTTTTTATTATTATATGTGCCTCCTATAATCACTGGTGTTGCCGGAGACAGTATGGCAATCTGTTTTATAAATTGTGCTTTTTTCAAATTAAAAGTTCCATAGTTTGCAATTACCAAAAGAAAACTATCTGGCTGGACTTTAAACAATATCAATGCCTCTTTTGAATCCATGGCGCAGGTCACGGGATATCCAAGGTCGGTAACTATCTGCTTTAACAGTTTCTGCCTTTTAATATTTTTGTCAACAATCAGAATATGCTTTTCACCGGTAATTGCTTTAAGGTCTGTTTTTAAACCATTATTTTTCCAAAACTTTTCATTAACTGGATAAATGGCTGTGACATCGATGAGAAATGCTTTTGACGAAATAAAGTCACTGTTATTATCATCAGGTATCTTAATTATCATCTTATTTGTTTTTGCAATATACTCCCTGAGCCAGGTTCTGTACCTGTAGTTTTTGCCCTTGACAATGAGGATTTTCCTGCCTGCAATGGAGTTGATTTCAATTGAATGGTATATTTGAAGATGGTGTTTAAAATCATCGGTTTCCTCCTGGTAATTCTCCGATAGAAAATCGACCACATAATCACGGGACATCACAGCTGTCGGCGTTGATATCAGAATAATAAGAGCTAAAATAAAATTTTTCATAAATTATCTCTAATAAATACAGGAATGAGAAACAAAATCAAAAACAGTTCTTAAGATCCATATCGGCCAAATGCCTGGATTACTTAAAGGAAAAAGATGAACTTAATCGACTTTATGGGCCTTGTTCCTGAAACGTCTTGTGATTATTTCAATGATCTCTTCAGCACTTGTTTCAATGGGCTTATTACTCACTTCCACCATGGAATATCCTTTGGAGATAAAATATTTTCTTGCAGTATTTATCTCCTTTTTAATATCATTTTTCAGGGCGTATGCTGTGACTTCTGATACGCCAAGGCTCTCCTGCCTCATTTTTCTATGGGCAAAGAGCTGATCTGTATTTATATCAAGTGCAATAATCCTCCTCCTGTCAATGCGGTCTAAAATATCAGGCATTGGTATACCAGGAACAAAAGGAACATTGGCAACCTTCCATCCCATGACCGACATATACATTGAAAGGGGTGTCTTTCCGGCCCTGGACAGCCCCACCAGGATCACCTCAGCTTTGGGTAGATTGTCAGGATTAACACCATCATCCTGGGCCAGGGCAAACTCTATTGCAGATACCTGGGTTAAGTTTACCTGGTGAATCTGTCTGTAAAGTCCGGGCTGTTCCAGAGGTTTTTTCTCAAGAAATGTCTCAATTTTAGAAATAACAGGTCCCATAAGATCAATTGTAACAAGACCCACTTCAATACCTTTGCGGGTAATATACTGCCTTAAATCTGAATTCACAATGGTATGCACAACAAGGCTCTCAGTATCGATCACCTTTTCAATGAGTTCATCTACATGGCGCTCGGTTCTGATATGCGGCACTTTAACAACAATAATATTATTATCTGGAAACTGTATCAATGTACTTTGAACAAGATTGTATGCATTGATTCCTTCACCGCATGAGGCAATATAGATCATGTGGAAATCTCTATCTTCAATTTTTTCAAGCATAATAATTCCTTTGAAAGATTTAAAAAATGTATTATTGTTAAAGAATAATATATTAACACATAACCTGAGTCAAACCGGAGGCTGATATGACCCACGAAGATGCAGGACACTATGCAAAAAAACACCAGGGAAAAAAGATTGATAAAACCGTTGAAGAAAAATTAAAAAAAAATGCCAGGCACGGGAACATACCCTGCCCCATGGTCCATGCAGTTGCAGAAGAGTTGTCCATTACCCCTGAATCCGCAGGCATCCAGGCTGATCTGCTTGAACTGAGGCTGAACTGCTGCCAGCTTGGCCTTTTTGGATGGGAAGGCAAACCATCCCATAAACTTGTTGATAAAAATGTTCAGGTTTCAAATGCCCTTGATGCAGAACTTGACAGAGAGGTTAAAGATAATCGTATTACATGCCTTGGATGCTGGGACATTGCAAAAAAGCTTAAAATAAAAAAGGTGGATGTAGCATCGGCCTGTGAAAAAAAAGGGATTAAAATCAAACAATGCCAGCTTGGTGCTTTTTAACCTTTTAAATAATACTGGCGCAGGTCCCGGGGAAATTTTTCAATGGCATAACGCAGCATGGTACGGGGCATTTTTTTAAACTCTTTTTTTAAAAATGCCTCTTCAGCATGGATATCTCTTTTTCCTACTTCCCTTAACATCCATCCAACTGCTTTATGGATCAGATCCTCCCTGTCATTGAGCAGGGTCTTTGCTATTTTCAAGGTATGGTGGAACTTATTCTGCCTGATAAAGTAAAAAGTTGCCATTATGGATATTCTTCGATCCCATAAAACATCAGATTGTGAAAGCTTATATAAAATATCCTTATCTTTTTTAAAAAGAAAAGATCCCACAATATGGGGAGCTGAGATATCAACCAGATCCCAGTTGTTGATTCTGCCTCTATTTGCAATGTAGAGATTATAAACAGCTTCCCTGGTTTTATTATCTGAGCTTTTAAGGGAAAAGCGGTTCACCATGACAACCAGGGCAACCATTCTTTCTTCATGTATTTCTGATCGTAAAAGCCTTTCCAGGGTGTCCGGGTCAATATCTTTAAATTTTTTTGCAACTTTCCTGACCATGGGCACCCTGACTCCCATGAAAATATCACCCTGGCCATATTGTCCAGGGCCTGTTTTAAAAAAAACCTGATGATGGGCTGCATACTCTTTATTGGCGTATTTATTGAGTTCATTATGTATAAGTTCAATCTGCATTTTTTCCTGCCTCTACTCAATTAAGTTTTTGACGTGCCCTTTTTTTCCTCTTTTTCTTCTGTTTTCTTATCTTGTCAATTCTTGCCTTTTCCTTTGAACTTGTTCCGTATTTTATCTGCTCAAATTTATCTGTTAAAAGTTTTAAAGCTTTATACCTGTTTAAATAAAGAGACCTTGTTTTTCCATACTTTACTGAAAGGCCGGTAGGAATATGTTTTAAAAACACAGCACTTGAAGATTTATTGAGCTTCTGCCCTCCTCTGCCCGAGGATTTGATAAATTTTTCTTCAATGTCCTCCCTGTCAAGGCCAAGGGATTTCATACGTTCTTCAAGCTCAAGAACTTTTTCTTTTTTTGGTCCCATTGCCCACCTGACTTAAAAAATATGCTTTAAAAGTATTAATTACCTTTGTAATATCACTTGTGCTGATATTCAGATGACATACCAGCCTGAGCTCTTTTCCCTCTGGCAGTAAAACTCCCTTCTCCTTAAAAAAGCCTGTCATATCCCTGTAATCTCTGGAAAGTGTGACAAAAACCATATTGGTCTGGCATGTATCATATGAGACAGTGAGCTCTTCAATCTTTTCCAGCCCCTTTGCAAGGTATTCTGCATTGTCATGATCAAGTTTAAGTCTGTCAATATTATTATCAAGGGCAAAAATACATGCACCTGCAAGAATTCCTGCCTGGCGCATGCCTCCGCCCAGCATTTTACGCCATCTTCTTGCTTCCCTGATCTGGTCTTTCGGGCCGCAAAGGGCTGAACCAACAGGTGCGCCCAGACCTTTGGAAAAGCACACTGAAACCGTGTCAAACAGAGTTGATATCTCTTTGACATCTATGTTGTGCCTGATGGCAGCATTGAAGATTCTTGCTCCATCCAGATGAAATTTCAAATTATTATCCTGTATAAACTCTTTTGCTCTGGCAAGATAATCCATGGGAAGGGCAAGGCCCGAGGTTGTGTTTTCAAGGCATAAAAGTGTGGTTTTTGCAAAGTGAAAATCAAGGGGTTTAATAAATTTTCTGATCTTATTTAAATCCAATGTCCCGTTCTTTTCAAAATCCAGGGGCTGGGGCTGTATACTTCCAAGCACTGCTGCTCCACCGGCTTCATACTTATATGTGTGTGCAAGCTGACCCACAATATATTCATCACCACGGCCGCAATGAGTTAAAAGCGCAAGAAGATTAGTCTGGGTACCTGATGATGCAAAAACAGCAGCTTCCATGCCGAGCATCTGTGCTGTTTTTTCTTCAAGCCGGTTAATTGTCGGGTCTTCTCCATAGACATCATCCCCCACTTCCGATTTAATCATTGCTTTAAGCATCTCTTTGCCGGGTTTTGTAACTGTATCTGATCTTAAGTCAATCATTTTTTATCCTGCAAAATAGTATTAAAATTTTTCTATCATTGACATAAAAAACAATATATGTTTTATCTTAATTTTCAAAGGATAGAAATATGAATTTTTATACAACAGACAGATTTTATTTTTATTACACCCGTTTTTTTTACACTGGTCTGCCTGTTTTGTGCTGAAATTATTTTTACAAGCCGCGGGCAGTCAAAGCCTGCGGCTTTTTTGTTTTTGGCCAAAGGCTTTATTTTAAAAACCTGATTCAAAGGAAAAAAGCCATGAGCCAGACCTATGATTTAAATGTTAAAGAGTTCAAACCCCTTATCTCACCTGCTTTAATCAAAAAAGAGATACCAATCTGCAAAAATGCTGCACAAACCGTTATTCAGGGAAGAAAAGATGTGGAAAATATCCTTCTTGGAAAAGATAAACGCATCATAATAATTGCAGGGCCCTGCTCCATCCATGACACTGATGCTGCCTTGGAATATGCTGAAAAATTAAAAATTCTGAGAAATAATGTAAAGAACAAGATCAATCTTATGATGCGTGTATATTTTGAAAAGCCAAGAACAACCATTGGCTGGAAAGGGCTGATAAATGACCCGGATCTTAATTCCACATATGACATGGACAAAGGATTAAAAATAGCAAGAACACTTCTGCTTAAAATAAATAAAAAAGGGGTCCCCACCTGCACTGAACTTCTTGACCCAATAACTCCTCAATACATTGCAGGACTTTTATCATGGGTTGCAATAGGAGCAAGGACAACTGAATCCCAGACCCACCGTGAAATGGCTTCCGGCCTTTCCATGCCGGTTGGATTTAAAAACAGCACAGACGGCAGCCTTGATTCCGCCATAAATGCATTGACAGCAGCAAACGCCCCCCAGCACTTCCTTGGCATTGACCCCAGGGGATATTCATCCATGGTCAGTACCAAAGGTAATCCATTTGGTCATATTGTTTTAAGGGGAGGCCCCACGCCCAATTACGATCCTGTCTCCATTGAAAAAGTAAGTCAGAAACTAAAAAGGAAAAATCTCATGGATAAGGTTATAATCGACTGTTCCCATGATAATTCAGGTCAGAAATTTCAGGGTCAGCCCTTTGTTTTCAAAAGCGTTCTTGACCAGAAGATTAACAATAAAAAAAACATTATTGGTTTAATGCTTGAAAGCAACCTGTTCCAGGGAAATCAGAAATGCAAAGGAGATAAAAAACTTCTGAAATACGGAGTCTCCATCACTGATGAATGTATATCCTGGAAAACAACAGCTGATCTGATCAAATACGCATATGATAAATTATGAATTCAACATTGGGAATCTTTAAAAAGCATGCTAAAATAAAACCATATGAGCTGAAACGATCTATATATAAATTGTTTATCTTTTAATTGTACTGTATAAGCTTTTTTGGAGAAAAAATAGTGCGAGAATCTTTTTTATTAATTGTAAAACGTTGGACCGACCAACTTAACTGACTCGAGGCCGACTATAAGAGGGAGTTATTTCAAGTCTCCTCAATGTTTCAAGAAAAGTGG
>CAZQJS010000057.1:0-20488 GCA_964593725.1 uncultured Desulfobacterales bacterium | reverse complement strand
ATTTTTTTATTTTGTTATTCTTTTTTTAAAAGTTGACTTCTATTTGCCTTGCAGGTAGAAAATATTCATAAAAGAGGTTTAAAAAAAGGAACAGGCAGGAAAACAGAAAGAGGATATGGAAAATATAAGAAAAAGAGTGTTACAGGCAAAAGAATTCATAACAGATCATGTAAAGATTCCATGTAAAATCGGACTTCTGACTGGAACTGGCCTGGCTGGTGTGGTAGCTGGAATGGAAATCAATTTTGAAATTGAATATTCAAAAATTCCTAATTTCCCTGTATCAACCGTTGAAAGTCATACTGGTAAGCTCTTGCTGGGGACCCTGGGTGGAAAATCAATGATTGTCATGCAGGGCAGATTTCATCTTTATGAGGGATATACCCCTGGAGAAGTGACATTCCCCATAAGATTGATGCAGGAGCTGAATGTTGAACATCTTATTTTAAGTAATGCTTCGGGTGGGATTAACCTTGATTTTTCAACGGGTGATATCATGATTGTTAATGATCATATTAACTTGACAGGTCATAATCCCTTAACAGGTGCCAATGAAGAAAAATGGGGACTGAGATTTCCCGATATGACCAGGGTGTATGATGAAGACCTGCTGCTGCTTGCCACCAGGATTGGCAGGGCAAAAAATATCAGGCTGCAGCATGGGGTCTATGCAGGACTTGCCGGGCCAAGCCTTGAGACCCCTGCTGAGACCAGATATTTAAAGAGCATTGGAGCAGATGCTGTGGGGTTTTCAACGGTGATGGAGGCAATAGCAGGTGTCCATGCAGGCATGAAAATTCTCGGGATTGCCACAATAACAAATATAAATGATCCTGATAATCCGGAAAAAGCAACAGTGGAAGAGATTATTGAAAATGCACAAAAGGCAGGTGTAAAAGTCAATGCCTTGATTTCAGGCATTGTAAATGAGATCTGATTTAGGGTTTCTAAATGATAGAAAATGATAAATTGAGCCTTGCATATTCAAGCTGTCCCAATGATACATTTATTTTCAATGGTATTGCAAATAATCTTATTGATCTTCAGGGAATGGAGTTTAATATAACCCTTGCCGATGTTGAAACCCTGAACAAACAAGCATTGAACACTGTCCATGATATTACAAAACTCTCCTTTGCAGCCTTTGGATCAGTACGGGATAAATACCGGCTTTTAGAGGTTGGATCTGCCCTGGGAAGGGGCTGCGGCCCCCTTATTATCAGCAGGACAAAAAGGAAAATATATGATATCAATGAACCTCTTATTTCTGTTCCCGGCCTTGGAACCACTGCATATCATCTCTTAATGCTTTTTTTGAATGACTTAAGACAAGGGTCTGGAAAAGGAGTTCATCCCCATATTATTCCAATGTCCTTTGAAAAGATCATGCCCCATGTATTAAAAGGAGAATCTGATTTTGGTGTGATTATCCATGAAGGAAGATTTGTCTATGAGAATTCAGGGCTTAATCTGGTTTGCGACCTTGGAACCTGGTGGGAGAAAAAAACTTTGCTGCCCATCCCCCTTGGGTGTATTGCCGTAAAAAAAAAGATGGACAGGAATCTTGGAGAAAAAATCGAAATTCTGATAAAAAAAAGCATTCAGCATGCAGAAAAAAACCCCGGAAAAGCATTTGAGTATATAAAAAAACATGCCCGGGAAATTGATGGCAATGTCATACAGCAGCATATTGATCTTTATGTTAATGGGTTTACAAAAGAGCTTGGGAAAAAAGGGAAAGAGGCTGTTAAGCTTTTTTTTTCCGAAACAATAAAGGCAGGCATCCTGCCTGAATCCAGAGAAGAGTTGTTTTTGTCTGACAAGACATAAAGCATATATTTAACCATGGAAAAAAACAGTAAACCATATAAGGCTTTTATGAAAAGTGCATATGGTAAGGTTAAAGAGTTTCACATGTTTGACAGCGGCGATCATGTGCTTGCAGGAGTATCAGGCGGCCCTGACTCTGTAGCTTTGCTGCTGTTTTTACTTGATGCGCAGAAAGAATTTTCATTAAACATAGCAGTTGCCCATTTAAATCACATGTTAAGGGGCAGAGAAGCGGATCGGGACGAGGCGTTTGTACGGAGCCTTGCTGACAAATTCGGACTTCCATGCCATATAAAAAAAATAGATGTTGCAGAATTTTCAAGAAAGAATCGTTTATCTACAGAAGAGGGTGGAAGAAATGCACGATACTCTTTTTTAAAGGATATTCAGAGGGAGCACAGGTATTCAAAAATTGCACTGGGGCACAACCGGGACGACAATGCAGAACTTATCTTAATGAATATTCTAAGGGGCACCGGTCCCAGAGGGCTTTCAGGAATTCCTCCAGTAAGGGAAAACTGTATTGTCCGCCCTTTCATGGGAATTACAAAAAATGATATTATTAAATTCCTTGAGTTTAAAGGGCAGCAGTATATGACTGACAGAACCAACCAGGACAATATATATTTGAGAAATTCAGTGAGAAATTATTTATTCCCTTTAATAGAGGAAAAATATAATCCAAGGATCAAAGAGTCGCTTATTCGTCTGTCAACCATAATAAAGGATGAAAATGACTGGATGGAAAAGGAGGCAGATCTTTGCTTTAATCAGGCATTAGAGAGTATAGCACCTGATAATCAGTGTCCTGATACAATTGAGTTATCCATTGATGCCATAACAAACTGCCATGGTGCATTAAGGAAAAGAGTAATTAGAAAGGCCATTAAAAAGATCAATAAAAGATTGAAAAAAATTAGTTATGTTCACATTGAGGACATTGTAAAATTGTCTTTATCAAAAACTTTTGGAGAAAGTATTGATCTTCCCCATCAGATAAGAGTGTTTAAGCAGAAAAAAAGTCTATACTTTAAAAAGGAATCCAGGCCCTTAAGGGAGCTTGGAAAAAAGAGAAAAAGATCAGGATAATTGATAAGACAAATATAGGTCTTTTCATAATCTGTTAAACTTGTTAAATTTAAAATTATGTTTATTATTATTGATTGGACCGATTTATAAGTCTTTTAAAGGTGATACTTAAATTACATTAGGAAAGGAATCATTTTGAATCAATTTTATAAAAATTTATCCCTCTGGCTGGTGATAGTGTTGATGATGGTAATGCTTTATAATATTTTTAACCATCAGCAGGGATTTCAAAAAGAGATAGGTTATTCAGAATTCCTGGCAATGGTTGAAAAAAAGGGTGTTAAAAATGTTAATATCCAGGGGCAGAATCTTATTATTACAGGTTTCAGCGGGGAAGAATATAAAAGCTATGCTCCCAATGATGCAAAACTGATTGAAATATTACGGAAGAATAGAGTGGCAATAAAGGCATCTCCACCAGCTGAATCCTCCATGCTCATGTCCATAATCATATCATGGCTTCCCATGATTGTCTTAATTGGTGTCTGGATATTTTTCATGCGCCAGATGCAGGGAGGGGGAGGCAAAGCCCTGTCCTTTGGAAAGAGCCGGGCACGTTTAATGGATGATCAAAAGGAAAAAGTAACCTTTGAGGATGTTGCCGGTATAGATGAAGCAAAGGAGGAACTCACAGAAATTGTAGATTTCCTGAAGGAGCCCAAAAAGTATACAAGGCTTGGAGGCCGTATCCCTAAGGGAGTTTTGCTTGTGGGCAACCCTGGTACGGGAAAGACACTGCTTTCAAGGGCGGTTGCCGGAGAAGCAGGGGTTCCTTTTTTTACAATCAGCGGTTCTGATTTTGTTGAAATGTTTGTTGGTGTGGGTGCATCCAGAGTGAGGGATCTCTTTATCCAGGGTAAAAAAAATGCTCCGTGTATAATATTTATTGATGAACTTGATGCCGTGGGCCGTCAGCGTGGCGCAGGCATGGGCGGCGGCCATGATGAGAGGGAACAGACCCTGAATCAGCTTCTTGTGGAGATGGATGGATTTGAATCCAATGAAGGTGTTATCCTGATGGCTGCCACCAACAGAGCAGATGTACTTGATCCGGCTTTACTGCGCCCTGGCAGGTTTGACCGACAGGTCTATGTGGATCTGCCGGATATTAGGGGAAGAAAGGGAATCCTTGAAGTTCATATTAAAAAAACTCCTGTTGATGATGATGTTGATACCTTGATTCTGGCCAAGGGAACCCCTGGTTTCTCCGGTGCTGATCTTGAAAACCTTGTCAATGAAGCTGCACTTCTGGCTGCTAAAAAAGGTCATGAAAAATTAAATATGATGGATTTTGAAGAGTCTAAGGATAAGGTTGTCATGGGGCTTGAAAGAAAATCCAAGGTTATTTCCGAAGAAGAGAAAAAGACAACAGCATATCACGAGGCAGGCCATGCGCTGGTGGCCAGGTTTCTGCCCCATGCCATGGCAGTGAACAAAATAACAATTATTCCCAGAGGACGGGCAGCAGGCCTTACATGGTTTCTGCCCGAAGAGTCTGATTTCAAATACAAGGAACAGCTTGAAAGCGAACTTGCCGTTGCCTATGGCGGAAGAGTTGCAGAAGAGCTGATTTTTAAAAGAATATGCACTGGTGCTGCCAATGATATAAAACAGGCAACAACCCTTGCAAACAGGATGATCAGAATTTTCGGCATGGGCAAAACCCTTGTACCAATGTCCTATGAACAGCACAATGATAATATATTCATTGGCCGGGAGATCACCCAGGCAAAAGAGTATTCAGAAGAGACAGCAAGGAAAATTGATGCTGAAGTATCTTCTCTTATATCCATGTCCTATGAAAAAGCCCGGGATATTCTGGAAAGTAATATTGAAATCCTCCATGCGCTTTCCAGGCTGTTAGTTGAGCAGGAGACTGTCATGGGAAAAGAACTTGATGATCTTGTAAGAAAAATGAAACCTGACTTTGTATTTCCTGAAAAAGAGGAAACAGAAAAGAAAACAAAGCAGGATGTTGAAAAAAAAGATATTTCAGATATTCCTGCAGATAAAGAAAGGGCAGAGGATATAAATACAGATACCGGGGATACTCAAGACATAAAAGATATGGACGAAGGTGATATTGATGAAAAAGATATGGATGAAAAGACCTGAAAATGAAAGAATATACCATTGAATGGGATGGATTTAAGCTGAATCTTGGTAAAAGTCCATGCATAATGGGCATACTGAATGTTACTCCTGATTCTTTTTCCGATGGCGGAAAATTTTTTAATTTTGAACAAGCCGTGACCCAGGGCAGAAAACTTGCAGAACAGGGGGCTGATATCCTTGATATAGGAGGAGAGTCGTCCCGCCCCTTTGCAGAACCGGTTTCAAAAGCTGAAGAGATACAAAGGGTTGTTCCGGTGATTAAAGAGCTCAGCTCACTGATCGATATTCCCATTTCCATTGATACTGTGAAATCAGATGTTGCAGAAAAGGCACTTGATGCCGGAGCTTCCATAATAAATGACATAAGTTCCTTTGAAAAGGATCCCATGGTTGCAGACCTTGCTGCTGAAAGGGGTGTACCTGTAGTTATGATGCATATGAAGGGAACACCTGAGACTATGCAGCTTAACCCTGAATATGACGACCTTATTAAAGAGATCATTGATTATTTTGTTAAGAGAGTTGAGTTTGCACTAACCCGGGGAATAAAAAGAGAGAATATAGTTCTTGACCCTGGAATAGGTTTTGGAAAAACAGTTAAACATAATCTGGTTATTCTCAAGGAGCTCAGCCGATTTGAAAAGTTAGGCTTTCCATTGCTCATCGGAAGTTCAAGAAAATCATTTATTCAGAAGATATTGAGCAGAAAGGGGAACCAGGGAACAGAGAATATAACTCCTGCATCAGAAGAGTGTGAAACAGGTACCCTTGCATCTGTTGCAGCAGCTTTTTTAAATGGCGGGCATATTGTAAGAGTCCATGATGTGGCAAAGGTTAAACCTTTTTTACATATATTAGATTCCATTAAAAGTGCATAGAACACTCAAAACAGGCAGAATATTTTATACATTCTTTTGTGTATTGATTATTATCGGCCTGGTCATGACCATGGCTTGTCATTCAAAACCTGAAGAGACCGACCTGCTTTTACCTGTTGAGTTTTCATCCATTCCCCGGAATCTTATACTGACCTCACCATCTGTGGAAAAACTTGAAGTCCGTGTCCGCAGCACGCCAAAACATATTGAATTAATAAAAGGTATGGATATTAAATATGTTGTTGATCTGTATTCTGATTTAGCATCAGATCCTGCAGGGGAAAAAGTAAGGATTGATCCAAGAATATACTTTATTCCGGTTTTAAAAAAGAGAATTTTCATTCCCAGTGGGGTCGAGATACTGAGTGTTAAGCCATCATACATACGTATAAGCCTTGAAAAAAAAATGGTGAAGAGTTTTTCCGTATCTGTGCCGTACACAGGGGCTGAGGCCCCGGGCTATGTGGCCCTTTCTGCCAGGATAGAACCCCCGGCAGTAACTCTTACAGGCCCTCAGTCAATTATAGAATCCATAAAGAGTCTTAAGACAAAACCTGTTGATTTAACCAATGCCAGGGAGAGTTTCAAGAAAAAAATTCCTGTTGATTTAAAAGAGCTTAACACGGAATCAGATCCGTCAATAGTAACAGTGTTTATTCCCCTTGAAAAAAAACAGATGACTAAGGTATTTGATGATATACCTGTGGAGCTTAAAAACACCAGGGGAAAAGAGAGTGTAATCCCTTCAAAAATCAGTTTAACAATTAAGGGAGGACATGATATGCTGAATCGCAGGGAGGCAAGGGAGAAGATTAAGGTTACAATTGATGTCAAAGGATTAAAGCCGGGTGTATATGTTAGAAATGCAGTGATAGATATGCCCCTTGAATTAATAATGATAAGTGCCAGACCTGAAATTTTTACTGTAAAAGTTGAATAGGGGTAGATACATGTTATTAGTTATTGATGTCGGGAATACAAATACAGTTCTTGGAATTTTTAAAAATGATGTTTTAATTGAGGACTGGCGGATTAAAACCATACGGGATACCACTGCGGATGAAGTTAATGTGCTGGTCAAGGCACTGTTTGCAGACAGTAAGGTTGTCATGGGAAAAAGGATAGGTAAAGTGCTGATATCATCTGTGGTTCCGCCTGCTGTACCCATATTAAATGCTTTCTGCAAAAAGCATCTCAATCTTGAACCATTGTGGATAACCCCCGGTCTTGTACGTTCATTAATGCCGGTTCTTTATAAAAACCCCGATGAGGTCGGAGCAGACAGGATAGTTAATTCAATTGCGGCATATGATAAATATAAAACAGCCATGATAGTTGTTGATTTTGGTACTGCAACAACATTTGATGTAATATCATCAAAAGGTGAATATATGGGAGGAGCAATCTCTCCGGGCATTGCAATCTCTTCAGAGGCTCTTTTTCATAAAGCATCCAGGCTCCCACGGGTTGAAATTTTCCAGCCCACTGACAAGGTTATAGGCAGGGATACAATAGACAGTATAAAATCCGGAATAATATATGGGTATGCCTCCCTTGTGGATGGTATGGTGGAAAGAATGACAAAAGAGATGGGATCTTCTCCGGTTATAATTGCAACCGGTGGGCTTTCTCCCTTGATTTCAAGTGTTTCAGAAAAAATAGATCACGTGGAAGAGTCGTTGACACTGGAAGGTCTACGAATAATAAGTCAGAAATTGTGAGCAGGGATCAGTGATTTTTAACTTGCACACTATTTGTTTTTCGATATAATACATAAGCTGTTGTACATACGGAGGACAAAATGAAGGTGCTTGTAGTTGATGATGAAGTTGTCAGCAGAAAGAAGATGATTAAAATTCTGGGTAAGTATGGGGTGTGTGAAGAGGCTGAAAACGGCAGGGAAGCAATTGAAAAATTCAGTGTTAATGCCGTTGATGGAACCGACTCATATGACCTTATTACCCTTGATATTTCAATGCCGGATATAAGTGGACTGGATGTTCTGGAAAGAATCCGGAATATTGAAAAAGAAAAATCTGTGGAAAAAGAACAACAGGTTAAGATTTTAATGGTAACTGCAAAGTCTGAAAAAGAGACTGTAAGACAATCCATTGAAAGCGGGTGTAATGATTATGTTATTAAACCGTTTAATAATCAGTCAATGCAGATTAAGCTTGTCAGGGCAGGTCTTATCAAAGAAGACAAACTATAGCAGGCCATGCACATGTTCAGCAGTGAAGAAAAGGCATTAATAAAAACTTTCAGTTTAAGGCAGAAACACGATATAATTATCAAATTTATTGAATCAGGGCAGAAAGAAGATAAAAGTATTAATAATTTTCTTTCTGAGCTAAGTGATCTATCCCCCCATATTCAGGTTAAAACAGAGCAAAAAAAAGATAACCATCTTCCTGAAATAGTAATAGCCGAAAATATAAAGTATGCTGCTGTTCCACTTGCACAGGAGCTTGAACCGTTTTTAAATGCTTTATTGCCGGAGCTGGTATCAAGTCAGAGTATATTGTCACAAAAGGTCAGAAAAGACCTTAAAAAAATTGAAATTCCTGTTAAACTGAAATTATTTGTTGCCGGGGAATGCCCCCATTGTGCCGGCTTTGTCAATAATATGGCGGCAATGGCCCATGCGTGCAAAAATATTGATGTAACAATAATTGATGCAGCTCTTTTTACAAAGGAAGCAGCCCGGAATTCAATTATGTCTGTTCCCTGCCTTGTTTTAGATGAGGAGTTCAGGTGGACAGGCACCATTGCCATGGAAGAGATTACCCATGTCCTTGCAGACCGGGACCCTGAAGGCCTGAAAGCCGAAAACCTGAGAACAATCCTTGAAAACGGGAAGGCTTCGTGGCTCACCCGGCAGATGATTGCAAAAAATATGATATTCCCGGAGTTTATTAAACTTGTGATCCATGGGATATGGTCAGTGCGGCTTGGTGCAATGGTTGTTGTTGAGGAACTTGCAGAGAAAAATATTGAACTTGCAAATAAGATATGCCCTGTCCTGTGGAAACAATATCCTTCCGTCTCCATGGATGTAAAGGGTGATATACTCTATGCAATTGGCGAGGCAGGCACCAGTAAAGATATTAAGTTAATTGAAAATACAATCAAATCATCTGATTCGCCGGAGCTGAAGGAAGCTGCCAGGGATGCCCTGGAAAATATCAGGTTACGATATTAAAAAAAAATTATTTTTATTGACTTTTCTGTATGGTTGGCACTATATTGTTTCTATGGTTCATATCGTGGTTAATTCAAGGACAAATAAAAGACGAATAAAATCTGTCAAGGGATTTATTTTACGAAAAGGAGTGGTGAATGATACTTTTTTTAGATGATGAAACCGCCATTACAGATATTTACAGTAAACTCATGAAAAGAAAATATGGGTTTGAAATTGATTCATATAATTCGCCTTTAGCTGCTCTGAAAGCAGTGGAAAACTCACCGGGAAGATACGATGTAATTATTGCTGATTTTCAGATGCCGGAGATGAATGGTATTAAATTTTTTCAAAAGATCAGGGAAAAGGATCAGGATACAAAGATAATGATCTGTACGGGAGATCCTTCAACCATAACCGACAAGGCAGTATGCGAAACCAGGCTGTTTTCAATATTGAAAAAACCTTTGCAAACCGACGAAATGGCTGAACAGATCCAGGCTGCGCGAAAACAGGTGTAGACCGGGAATAAGCCGGATCAATCGATAAACCTGCCCATACATTCCAAATATTTGTCAATTCAGAGCTTTTGATCAAAGCTTTTAAAAATCATATTTTTCCTGTTGCATATATTTTAATATATGATAGTAAATAAACAAAATTTTATCCTGTATATTTCATTGAATATCCAGGCAGGCAGGTATGAAAATTAATAAATATTGACAGGCAGGTATTGACAGCAGATGAAAAGTTTTAACCATAGAAAAACAGTTGCATTTCCATCTTTCCCTGCTTATTTTTTTCCTGCCTGCCTGAGCGGGTTTTTATTGGCCCTGGCATTTCCCCCCGTCAATTTTTATCCTGTTGCATTTCTGGGAATGGTTCCCCTTTTAATATTGCTTGAAAAGACAGATAAAAAAGATAGATTTTTTGCAGGGCTGTTTGCAGGTTTTTGTCATTACCTGGCATTGATACACTGGTTTTTTACAACCATGCATACCTATGGACACCTTAATTCTCTGGTTGCAATCTCAGCTCTTATATTGATGTGCCTCTATTTTGCCCTTTATTTTGCTTTTTTTGCCCTGGTTCTTGGTTTTTTTGATTTCAACTGCCTGTCCATGCCCCTGGTTGCAGGAGGTGTATGGGTCTTGTTTGAGTATATCAAGTCCAGTATATTCTCAGGTTTTCCCTGGGGCAATATGGGTTATAGTCAGTATTTGAATCTTTTTTTTGTACAGGCAGCTGATATAACAGGCGTATATGGCATATCATTTTTGATCATATTAATTAATGCCCTGGCAGCTCTGGTTGTAATAAATCTTAAGAAAGACAGGAAAAAAGTTCTTATATCTGTAATTGCAATTATTCTGGTTGTCACAGCAGTATTGAGCTATGGCATGATAAGAATAAAAACGATAAACAGGTCAATTGCCGGGGCACCCACAAGGAAAATAGCTGTTGTTCAGGGTAATATCAGGCAGGATGTGAAATGGGATAAAAACTATGTAAATGAGACCTTAAACAGGTATTGTTTTTTATCCTTAAAGGTATCTGAAAAAAAACCAGATCTCATTGCCTGGCCGGAAACAGCCCTGCCTTTTTATTACGGAGCTTCAAGGGCCTTATCAGATAAGGTTGATGCCTGTATAAGAAAAGCAGGGACTGATTTTCTGATTGGAAGCCCGGCTTTAACGCTGGTGGATGACCGGACAGAGTATTATAACAGAGCTTATATGTTCAACCGTTTCAGCATTGAAACAGGAAAGTATGACAAGGTTCATCTTGTTCCCTTTGGCGAATATGTACCCCTGGGTGAATATTTTTCCTTTCTTGGTAAGCTTACAGCCCAGTCCGGGGATTTTACCAGGGGAGCCAGCGGCACAGCCCCCCTTAAGTTTGGCAATACAAGGGTTGGTGTACTCATATGTTTTGAGATTATTTTTCCGGCTCTGTCCAGGGATTTTGTTAACAAAGGCGCGGATATCCTGCTGACAATCACCAATGATGCATGGTTTGGGCGTTCTTCAGCACCTGAGCAGAATTTTTCCACGGCTGTTTTCCGGGCTGTTGAAAACAGGAGAAGCCTTGCAAGGGCTGCCAATACAGGCATAAGCGGTTTTATCAGTCCTGTTGGAAAAATTTATGAAAAATCTGATATTTTTGTGGAAGCAGGCCTTGTACACGATTTACCTATATTAAGCCAGAAAACATTTTACACAAAGTTCGGGGATATATTTGCCATTTTCTGCTGTATTGCAGTTATGGGTGGTTTTGTGGTAAACAGGGTACATAATGCAAGACAAGGAAATTAAAAAGCAGATTTAAATTTATTGAAATAAACGGGATACTTGATTATGTCTACGGAACAGGAACAGAAAATAAAAGATTTATACAATAAAATAGAAAGACTCAAGGAGTATCTTTGACCTGCCTGCAAAAGAGAAGCGCTTAAAAGAGCTGGAATTTTTCATTGCAAAAGAGGATTTCTGGGATGATCAGGAAAAAGCAACCAGGCTTTTAAAAGAGCGGACAGAGATTTCAGAACTTATTGAACAGTGTAACACCATCGCAGGCAGTATAGAAGATAGTGATGTATTGCTTGAGCTTGCCAGGGAAGAGTCTGATGAAGAGTC
The DNA here is from genome assembly GCA_964593725.1 of uncultured Desulfobacterales bacterium. Lineage (GTDB taxonomy): Bacteria > Desulfobacterota > Desulfobacteria > Desulfobacterales > Desulfobacteraceae > JAIOSM01. Next base: position 8,756 of record CAZQJS010000057.1, on the reverse strand, counting down.
TTTGAAAGAGGTTGAAAAACAGATTGCTGCCCTTGAAAATCAGGTCAGACAGTTTTCTTTGAACATAATGCTCAATGGCGGGGATGATGCAAGGGATGCCCTTGTTTCCATTAATGCCGGTGCAGGTGGTACAGATTCCCAGGACTGGGCGGAAATGCTGTTCAGAATGTATTCAAGGTGGGTGGATAAGAGAGAATTTTCCCTGCAGGTGATTGATTACCAGCCAGGTGATGAGGCAGGGATAAAAGGGGTTACATTCCGGGTTTCAGGGCATAATTGCTACGGGTTTTTAAAGGTAGAGTCAGGTGTGCACCGCCTGGTCAGGATTTCACCATATAATGCCGGCGGCAAGCGCCACACTTCCTTTGCTTCAGTCTTTGTATATCCTGAGATCAAGGATGAGATTAAAATCGATATTGATGAAGCAGATTTAAGGATAGATGTCTACAGGGCAAGCGGAGCAGGAGGCCAGCATGTAAATAAGACAAGCAGTGCAGTAAGGATTACACATATCCCAACAGGAGTGGTGGTTCAGTGTCAGCAGGAACCTTCCCAGCACAGAAATAAATATATTGCCATGAAAGTTCTGAAATCAAGACTGTATCAGCTTGAGAAAGATAAACAGGAGAAAAAAATGCAGGATCTCCATGACGGCAAGGATGATATTGCCTGGGGAAGCCAGATCAGATCCTATGTTCTTCATCCCTACAGGCTGATTAAAGACCATAGGACAAATATTGAAACAGGTGATGTGGACAGGGTGCTGGATGGAGATATTGATCAGTTCATTGAAGGTTTTCTCCTCTCAGACCAATAATATACCCTTACTTATATCTTCATTGTTTTTATATGCTTTCAAATGGTGAAAATTACAGTCAAAACAGCTCCAGTTGTTTGTACAGGGCCGGCCTCTTCTTTTTTTGGAGATTGCTTTTCTGATATTGTTTCAGCTCTTCCTGGATACTTGCCAGAAACCTTGATTTTTTCCTCTGGGCAGGCCTGCCGAAAATCACTCTTTTTTCTGCATGGGTAAGGCATAAAATATCTCTTGCCCTGGTCATGGCAACATAGAAGAGACGTCTTTCCTCTTCAATATCTTCTATATTGTCAAAGCTTTTTGAAAAAGGGATATAATCTTCCTCACATCCTGCCACAAAAACCACCGGGAATTCAAGGCCCTTTGAGGCATGCATGGTTAAGAGAGAAATTTTTTCAGCCTTTATTGCCAGCAGGTCCTGATCATCTATTATAAGCTCATGGGAGTTTTTCTCTTCCTTGGGTTTTTTCTTTTCCGTGTTAACAGACTGGAAAGGCAGGTTAGCTTTTTCAAAGATTTCTTCAAATACTTTTGACTGTTTTCTGGTTCTGAAAAGAACGGCAAAATCAGCAAAGGAGTACTCTTTTTCGTTGTAGTCTGTCTGCCTTGCACTTGATAGAGAAGAGACTCCGCCCATCAGGCTTTCAATCATTTTTCCTATGGCAACTGCTTCTGCTTTGTCACTGGCTGTTTCCATGATGATTATTTTCTGTCTGCCCCCTTCCTGATTGGAAAAGATCCGGGTTTTTGAAGATGGTCTGTCTTGATCTGTAATTAATTGAAATGAAGCATCTAAAATTGTCTGGGTTGACCTGAAGTTTTCTGTTAAGGTAATTTTCCGGCTGCCGGGAAAGTCATGGATAAATCTGTTAAAATATTTGTTGTCCGATCCCCTGAAGCCATAGATCGACTGGTCAGGGTCACCTATGACCATAAGGTTTTCTCCTTTTTGGGCAAGGTTTTTTACCAGGATATACTGACCTTTGTTAATATCCTGGTACTCATCAACAAAAATATGTGTAAATCTTTTTTTGATCTTAATGGCAGATTCACCATTTCCCTGGAAAAATTCAATCCCAAGGGTGATCAAATCTTCAAAATCAACAAGATTGTTTTTTGTTAAAAGTTCTTCATACTTTTTAAAGATGTTTATTAAATCTTTATTCCCATTCTTTTCAGGGATTTCAGGTCCGGCCTGGCTCTGCTTTATTTTTTGAATCCACAAGTCTGCCCGGGAGGGTTTAATCCTGGTATCTTTGCATGCTGCCTTTATCAAGCTTTCTCTTACGTCATTGTCTGCTATTTCAAACTTAAAGGATGTAAACTCCTTTAAAATCATAAGGCAGAAAGCATGAAATGTTGTTGTGCATACATTTTTAGATTTTTGTTTTTTATTTTCCACGAGCAGGGCGAGACGCTGTTCCATCTCCTTTGCAGCCCTGGTTGTAAATGTCAAGGCAAGTATTGAATCAGGGGATACTCCATCACAGGTGATAAGGCGGGCTATTTTTTCTGTTAAGGTCCTGGTTTTACCGGTTCCGGGGCCTGCCTCAACAATAAGGGGAAACCCCTTTGCAAGGACGATTTTTTTCTGTTCATTATTAAGTCCTTGTCTTTTTTTCTTTTCTTTCTTATTTGACTGTTTCTGTTTTTTATCATTTGTTTCAGGCAGAATTCCAGGCGATTCAGTTTTTTTCTTCTTTTTTTTCTTAACAGGCGCACCTCCAAAAAGGGTAAGGTTGTCCCCCTTAAGCTTTTCCATTTCATGGGCATCAAATATTCTGACTTTTCCAAACTCACCATCAAATCCAGGAAAGGTCTTTACATCACCCTGGCGCATTTTTTCAACTGCACGGGCAAGGAGGGGAATATTGGTCTTTTCAATCTCTTTAATATCTTTATCAAGGAGGATTTCAAGCTCAGGGCCGATAATTTCAATTGCTCTGTTATAATTCCGGGTTACTTTTTTTGTATTGGGACCGACTTGAAAAATTTCCGATAATATATCACAAAGGGGTATAATGTTCTGATAGCCATGTCTGTTTTCAGGAACAAACCCCTCGGGTCTTCCGGCAAGGTCCTGGACACGGTGCAAAACTCCCAGAGTCATTGGTCTGCCGCATTCAGGACATATTCCATTCATCTCAATACTTTGAACAGGGTTAAGGCATACATTGCATTTTCTATGGCCGTCATAATGGTATTTGCCCTGTTCAGGATACATATCAATTGTGCCGGTATATTTATGATCTCTTTGTTCCAGGGCATCCCTGATGGCAAAATATGAAAGATCAGTATTAAAAACAGATGCATTCCTGCCCAGGAACCGGGGAGAATGGGCATCAGAGTTTGAAACAAAGTTTAAGCCATCGAGATTTTTAACACGCCAGTTCATGGGAAGGTCAGAGGAAAGCCCTGTTTCGGCTGCAAAAATATATTTACTCAAGGTTCCAAAACACTCTTCAATGGAATCAAAACCTGATTTTGACCCGAACATTGAAAACCAGGGTGTCCATATGTGTGCAGGGATAAAAAAACCATTATCATCTGTTTCAAGCATCAGTTCAAGGAGGTTTTCAGCTGCAAGCCCGAGTATGGGCCGTCCGTCGGACCGGATATTGCCGATCTTATCCAGGCGGAGATTAAATTTTTTTACACTGTCAATTGTGGGGAAAAAAATAAGGTTGTGATTTTTTCTTACCCGGTCATTTTTTTTGTATATGCTGCTGATTTCGGTCTGAAGAATAAATCTTACTTTATTGCGGCAAAGTTCAGGTATCTCTTTATCAAGCTCTCTTCCAAGCTCTGGTTTAAGTTTGAACAGGCCGTCTTCAGCTGGCTTGAGTTTCTGTTCGATCTCGTCTATCCACTCAGGGTAAGTAAAATCACCGGTTCCCACAACCCTTACCCCCTTGGTCATGGCAGCCATATAAATATGTTCAAGATCAAGATTTTTTGCCGTGGCACGTGAGAACTTTGAATGGATATGTAAATCAGCAATAAATTTCATGGGGCCTGCCTTTCCTGGGTTTTGGGGAAGTCTTCAACTTAATTTGTTCCATTTACAGCATCCTTTAATATAATATAAATAATACATTATGTTTTAACTTTGTTGTGGCCTATTGTTGCAATATATATAGCAATTAATGTGAGCACAACTCCTGCAAAATTAATATAAGTTGTGGGACGATGGAAAATAAGAACATCCCATACAAAGGCAAGGGCAGGCTGTACAAGAAGTATTATTCCTGAATATGATGCCCTGACCCTGGGCAGAGCATTGGTGATAAGTATCCATCCTGCGGCCTGACTGAAAACACCCAGGGCACCAAGGGAAAGTAAACTGCCCATGCCCGGAATAACAAATGTATCACTTGATAATACCATTTCAAGGCCAAGGAAGATGGCAGTTGTAAAAGAGATAAGCATGAGAACATAGAAAAAAGAAGAGCCATGCATATCTGACTGGAGTTTTCTTAAGGATAATAAAAAAACTGCATACAAAAAGGCGGTTAATATGCCCATGATAATTCCCAGTTGATACAGTTCAGGAAGGTCTTTCCAGTTTATTCCAACAATCATTAAAAGCCCTGTAAAAGCAAATGGAATGGACAGAAAAAAAACCATGCGCAGTTTTTCTTTGAAAAAAACAATGCCTGTAAATGTAAGGATAATAACCTGAAAATTCGGAAGTATGGTGGCAAGCCCCGGCCCGATATATTTAATGCTTGAATGGTAAAAATAGAGATCAAGGGCAAAAAGCATGCCGCAAAACAGACATAAAACCATGTGGCGGGTGCCGTACCATTTTAATTCTCTGTTTTTAAGTGTTAACAGAAACAGTACAATTCCGCCAAAGATAACCCGGTAAAATGCAGATGATGTCGGGCTGACCTGACTGAATTTCACCCATACACCGGAAAAACTGATCATGACAGCGCCGATCAGTAAGCTTACCATGGCATTGTTATGTCTATTTTTTTTTCTTTTATATTGTCCTATAATTTTCCCGTTATTGTCTGGGTTATTATGTGCCACTTCGGTCTTTTCCATGTTTTTAAAAATGCCTTTAGATCTGATTTTATGGCTTTTTGATCCCTTTCATAACCATCCATGAAAAGCACCATATCCATCTGTTGTTTATCTGTACCATACTCGTCTGCATATAACTTTGCAAAGGCATTGGCAGGAGTGACCATATGTCCCATAAGTTTTTCCAGCGGCAGTTTAAGCCCCCTTGTATCTTTGCTGAATTCATAGGCTTTATAAACCAGTTCAGAGCATACCAGGCTTGAATCAGTTAAAAAATCAAAATTATAATCATAGGGGCGGCCGCTGTATTTAAAAGCATTGAATATTGCTGCCATTTTTTCTTTTATTGAAAGCCTTGGCCGTAATACAACAAGGGAATCACACAAGGCTGAATGCTCAAGGGTTGAAAAAATAACACCAGCTGCCACAGCCTCGATAACCCTGGGGGAATGCTTTTTATCCGGAAAATTTAAAAGTCTTTTATATGCATCAGGATAGTTCTTGCTTAATAGTGTTTCAAAGTTATCAGCCCCCTGCTTTTTTATCCATGCCAGAGTGTCAGGATCCTTTGAACATGCATTTCTCTGGGAAGCCGACCCAATAAACAGTGCTGCATGGCTCCAGAATCCGGGTATTCCAACATTAGTTAAATACCACTCCCTGCGTTCAAGTAAAATATCCCCAGGTTCAAGCAGGCGTTCGAACTCCTTTATCTGGCTCTCTTTAATGAGGTATCTGTCTTTACGGTATACCTTAGTATTTCCCATCCAGCTTGAGATGCCTTTCTGAACCGGAAATAATACTTTTTTTGAAGTATCTGTAATTATCTTAAATCCGTTTTTCAGTGTGAGTTCAGGTCCTTCACCCTTACCGGCAGCAAATATTCTTTTTTTGTCCTCTTCCATGAAAGCATTAAACTCATCATCATCAATCACAGGTCCATAATATTTAGCAATGGTTTCAAAGGCAGTAAATTCTCCTGCCAGCATAATATTTAAAAACCGGTATTTAAAATCAGCATATATGCCTCCGGGCAGGCCGAGGTCAGGAGCAGGTTCATTAAACAGTGTATCCAAAGCAGGGTTGTTTTCAGCCATGTGAATGAAATCCAGGGCAAACCTATACTCAGCCAGCAGCGCTGCCCTTGATATGAAAAATGAAATTTTTCTTTCTGTTCCCTTTTTTGTTTTAACAATATCTCTGTGGAGTTCAGCAATAGAGTCCAGAGCCATATAGTAATCAAGGAGACTCTTCCATACCATCAAAGCTTCACTGCGCGCATCTTTTGTCAACATTTCAGGTTTTTTATATTGTTTTTTGGGAAAGAGATCAGGTCTGGTTTTAGTAAATTCAATGATTGAGGCAAGGCCATTCCTGTATAGTTTAATGGAATGGATATCATTAGTCTGCTTTTCAGATAATTCAGGTAAAGTACAGCTTTTCATGAAAAATATGTAATAGCAGCAGAGAGTCACACAGAGCAATATTATAGCTGTTAAAATTATTGTTTTCATTAATCTGTCTCCATAAAATTATTATCATGCTTCCAGGGCAGAGCAAATCCATAGTATGAAATATACATAAGCACTGCTGCAAGAAATGAAAATATCCAGTAATCCAGAGGCATGGATAAAAACCAGTGCTTGTGCCACCATACATTCTCAAAAGTAAACCTGTCCATGCCATATGCAGGATTAAGGACAAACCATAAAAAATCTTCAACTATCCAGAATATCTCAATACAGGCAAGGATACGGCATTCCAGCCTCCATGACCACCGGGAAAAAATAAAAACCGGGGAGTGCAGCATAAGGAACATAAAACCAAATACCCAGGCATGGTAGCCGGTCATGGGTCTGCCTCCCCAGAAGATATCAATGAACCACCCCTTTTCAATTCTCCAGGTCGGCAGGGAAGCTGCCCAGCCGTCAGGGCCTTCAATCTGTATTTCAACCTGGGCAAAAAGGAAGCCAAGCAGGCAGATCCAGCAAACCAGCATTAATAATCTCTGCCATTTTTTCATTTTGCCTGTCACTGCTCTGTTCCCTTTTTAATAACAATTTTCAGAACTTTTTCAGCAGCTTTTGGCATGGCAGTATCAAGAGCGTTTTGGCTCATTTTTTTTAGTTGTTCAGGGTTTTTCAGCAGCTCTTTTACTTTGTATTCAAGCCCGGCAGCATCGTGGGCCTTTAAAGCCACACCATTTTCCAGCAGGTAATCGGCATTTCTCTCCTCCTGGCCCGGGATAGGTGAAATAACAATCATGGGTAAGCCCATGGCAAGGCATTCTGAAGTTGTTAATCCACCGGGTTTGCTTATTGCAAGATCACTCACAGCCATCACCTGTTCAATGGTTTTTGTAAATCCCATGGGAAATAACTTTCCTGGAAATTTCAGGGCCAGCTGATTAAGGTTTTCCAGCAGCTTTTTATTTTTTCCAGCAAGGCATATTATCTGGCAGTTGATATCAAGTTCAAGTAATCGTTCGGCAAGTTCATGGGGTCCGCCAACACCCAGCCCGCCGGACATCATAAGCAGAATAAATTTTCCAGGGTCAATATTTAATTTTGCTTTAAGTTCTTTTATGGGATAATCCCGGCTGAATACAGGAGATATGGGAATTCCAGTTACATGTATCTGATCTTCAGGGATGCCTCTGTCCTTTATTCTCCATGCAACTTCTCTGCTTGCAGCAAAATAGCCAGCCATATTGGTGTGAATCCAGAGGCCGTGGATATCAAAGTCTGTAACCTGAACCCAGCATGGAATATGGATTTTTTCCTTTCTTATCATCCGTGAAATTAATTCTGCCGGAAGAAAATGGGTGCAGATGATTGTGTCAGGACACAGGGTAGTTATCTCCTTTGCAAGTTTTTTTGTGTTAAAGCTTTCAATGACTGTTCTGAGCCTTTTAAGTTTTGAATTATCATCCTCCCTTCTATCCATTTTATCATACATAAACCCCCACAGAGCAGGATGGCGGTCAACAATTTTAATATATGAATCAGCATAGAGCTGTTTAAAAAGCCTGGGAACAAGTTCCATCACATCATGGTGAATAATTTTCAGTCCGGGAAATTTCAGGCCTGCAGTCTCAATAATCGCCTGGGCAGCCCGGACATGCCCGGCTCCGGCAGAAACACTGAGCACCATAATTTTTTTAATTTCAGTTTGGGTTTTCATGGTCATGTTTAACTCCTAATTTTTCTTTGAAAAATTTTATATCAAGTTTCTCAATGACTTTGATCAGTTTGGAATAGATCCGTTTATGATATCCATACCCGCCATTTTTGAATTCGTCAATGGCCTCTTTTTTAGACCAGTCCTGGAATATTATTCTGTAGGATGCACAGATAACACCGGTTCTGTCCGAGCCATGCCAGCAATGGATAAGAATTGGTTTTTCTGCATTTTTTATTATCTGAAGTGCCTGCAGAATCTGCGGATATGATATATTGCCGGTCCTGATTGGCACCCTGTGTAAAACCAGGGAAGTTTCCTTTGTTTCATCATTATCTGTGTGATGTTGGCGAAGGTTGAGTACCTCTCCTATTCCAAATTTTTCAATTTGTCTGAACGCTTTACTGCCTGGTTGTTCTGACCTGTAAATATTACTGGTTAATTGATAAAAATTATCCAGATCAGATCCGATAATATCAGATGCCCATGCAGCAGGTCTTAACCTCACCTGGGCAAAGGCTGTGGACTGGGTGATGACAATAAATAAGAAAAGATATTTAAGCATAAAAATCAATATCCTGTTATGGATCACTTTTTCTGCCCTCCAATATCACAATACTGTAACAGGTTAATATCATAATCTGAACAATTATCAACCCCTTGAAAAGGTTGTGAAGTAATTCTTTTATTGAGATCTGTCATTGAAACTGGTATCAATGGAGATCAA
>CAZQJS010000056.1:0-21171 GCA_964593725.1 uncultured Desulfobacterales bacterium | reverse complement strand
ATTTTCAAACTGGTCAGTTACACGTAATCTGGAATATATGCAGCAATATGCTGAATTTTGCGGCCTTAATAAAAAGGATACACTTTTGGACGTAGCATGTGGCACAGGAGAATATGCCATTTATTGTGCACAAAAGATTAAAAAAGTATATGGCGTTGATTTGTCACAAAAAATGGTTGAGGTTGCCCGTAAAAATGCAAATGAATTTCAATTAAAAAATATATCTTTCAAAGTTCAGGATGTTTTGAAACTCCCTTTTGAAAGTGATTATTTTTCAATTGTAAACTGTAAGTCTGCTTTACATCATTTTGATGAATACAGGGAAAATATATGTGAGATGAAACGATGTTGTAAGCCGGGTGGCAGATTATCTGTACAGGATATAATTGCACATGAAAATCCAGACATTAACAGCTATTTTGAAGACCTGGAAAATTTGATTGATATAAGTCACAATAGAACTTTGCCTGGTGATTTTATAATCAGGTTATTTCAGAATAATAATCTGAAAATACTTTGTTCCCGTATTGTTAAGGTTGAGTTGAATGTACAGGAATATATTCATCATGCAGTCCAGACCAGGGCAGTAAAAAAAGAGATTTCAGCTCTTATTGATTTTGGAATAAATGATACTGATATCGCAAACTATTTCATTAAAAAAGAACAGGGGCTGTTTATTAAAAGAAATGTGCTGTTGGTACTTGGTGAAAAACCATACAAAATTTAGCACATAAGGCTGCAGCTGAAGATGGGGAAAAGTATTATCCAATAAGAAGGTATTATGAGTTCAGTAAGCAGATTCATATTCCCTGTGGGATACCATAAATTTCATAAAGATATGGGAAGAGCCTACAAAAGCTGTTTTAGATTATTTTAAACTTGATAATGTTACTTTGCTTGGAATTTCCATTAGAAGCATTGACAAACGCCAAATCCGTGACTGCTAAGGTTTTTACAAAAGAGACCCATGCACATAATTACTGCCAGATTGGGAACACGGGTCTTATGCTTGATTTCCTGGTGAAATGGATAGATGGAATATCATAGACATATTATTAATAGAGCCAGGATTCGCTGGTATATATTGAAAGAAGAATCGGGTTAATAATGGTATTTATATCGGTTTTTTCTGTTTCTAACATACCTTTCCCAAAGTTCAGCTCTGCTTTAAAAATATTTTCAGTTAAAAACCGGGTTTGAACAGGGAATTTAATTTCAGCAATTTTTCCCATAAGTTTTGTTTTTTTTATCTGGGGGTGCCGTGCAATATACCAGCCCCAATCGCCAAAACTCGGAACGTTCTCATGGAATGGTAGTATGGAAAGGCCTGCACTCTCAATGGTTCTGCCAATACATAAAAAACTCTCTTTTGCAAAATATGGTGAGGTTGCCTGGACAACCATTAATCCGTTAATGGAAAGATGGTGTTTTGCCTTTGAATAAAAAGCCTTTGAATACAGTTTTGTAAGCTCGGGTGAGGAAGGATCCGGCATGTCCACAATGATTACATCCCAGAATCCCGGTATTTTTTCAAGGAATTTATCTGCATCAATATTCATAATTTGTACTTCAGCAACTTTTTCACTTGTATCTGAGGAATGCCCTGGTTTTTTTCTATAGTTACTCTTTTCCATGTATATCTCTTTAATACCTGATTCAGTTATCCCTGAAAGGCTCATGGTTATAACCCGTGCATCCTTAAAAGCATTATTGTTAATCTGAGTAAGCTGTTCTTGTTCTGCAGCAAGCCGGGTCATACCAGGGTCAAGATCAATAAGCAGGACTTTTTCCACATCTTTATATTTTAATACTTCTCTCAGGGCACATCCATCTCCTCCACCAAGAATAAGAACTCTTTTTCTCTGGGGTACAAGGTTCATGGCAGGGTGCACAAGGGGTTCATGGTACCTTGCCTCATCAAGGCTGCATAGTTGCAGATTACCATTAATAAAAAGCCTTGTCTCGTCTAAGGGCTTATAATGGGTTATCACAATGTGCTGATACCGGGTGGTCTGGATATGAATTATGGGGTCATCATAAAGGGGCTGCTGTATATGGATATCCCATTGATCGCTTTTCATATAGCCGAAATTGATAAAAATAAGGGTTAATACCATTATCAGTGCAGGAAACCGGCTTTTTATTAGTTTTTTTGAATAAAAATATACATAGGTTGCAAAGGCAAGTGTGAAATTGACTAAAGCTGTAAGAAAAGCTGCCTTTGTAATGGGTAGAAACCGCAGGATCAGATATACATATATTAATGCGCCTAAAAGGCTTCCCAGGTAGTCAGCACTGAGAATATTTCCAAGGTTTGTCTTAAGCTCCCTTGTGTAATCATTATTTATTCTGATAATAATGGGGATTTCAAGTCCTATCATAATACCTATGAAGCTTACAAAAAAGTAGAGAACAAGGACATAGTGGGATGTTAAGCTGTAGGAATAATAGGTCAGAGTAGGAGAAAAGCCTCCAACAAGGGCAAGCCCTGTTTCAACACCAATGAACATGTAAATCAGATACTGTTTTTTTATATGCACCTGTAAAAGGCTTGCAAGGCCCATCCAGAAAAGCATGAGCCCAATTACAACTGCCCATTGTTCAAAGGAATTGCCAAGGATCATGGAAGCAATACTGGCCTGGATATATTCCAGGATTATGCCGCAGGCACCGCTTGCAAAGATACATCCGCAGAGGAGGAGAGATGCAAAGTTAAATTTCAGTTTTACCATGGTCCGGATATATCAAACAGCTACATTGAAAAAGCAATGATAACGGCCACGGCAATTATGGCGCTTTCAGCTACCAGCAAAGCTGCCACGTTTTTATCTTCAGTGATCTCTAATGAGAGTTTTGTCGTTGGGAAAAGAATTTTGTCAATGACCAGCCTGAAAACCAGTAACATTACAATACCATATACGGCATAGATTCCAAAGTTTGCAATATCAATGCTCCAGTCAGTGGACGGGCCTGCAATACTGCTTCTCAGAATAATTCCCAATGCAATCAGAATGCCGCCAAGTCCGAGTCCTGCAGCAGGATTCCCCTTCTTTATTTCATCTCTGACATTAAAAGGTGTTATGACTTCATAAAGATAACCAAAAATGAGCAGGGCTGCCTGACCAAGGATAAAAAAGACCAGTGTACTTAAGATACTTTCAACCATGGTGTTGCTTAACCCGGTCAAACTTCCGTTTAAAACAAATCCCGTTGCAATATACATACATGCTTCAACAATACCGACTGCTGCATTGCCCTGCATACATTCCTGGTCATTGTTTATATGACCGAGCATGATTTTATCGTTAATATATCTGCTTAAAAAAAGAGATATGAGAATAAGGCCGGAATCTGTAAACAGTGCCAGAATATCAGAATAAAAACCTTTTGAATCCCCTGTAACAACAGCGCAAAGGGCAATTGCAATTCCAAGATACAGGCCTGACCGGCGAAGGCCAACTGCAAGATTGCCATCGTCAATATGGACATCATCATCAAATTCAGTTGTTCTGCGATCTGCCAGGAGTTTTGCAAGGAAAATTATTAAAACACTGATGGCAACAAAAACAAAGCCTTTACCAAAACCTGTAAACATAGTTGAAAAATTCATTATATATCTCCTTAAAATAACCGCTTGTTCTATTTTCCCCGTGCTTTCGGGCCTCCGCCGCGTACAGATGAGCCAGCACCTCTTACCGAGGGCGCTGGCCTTTTAATACCTCCCATGCGGTAAAAAGATCTGTTTTTAAATCTTGAAGAATTCTTTATATAGATGCCGTTTGTTCCATATAGAGCACCACCGCGTGCAGTTGTGCCAAAATATGGTTTACGCCCTTTGAATCTGCTGTTGTAAGTGTTCCAGCTGGAGTAGCGCACCGGGCCCCTTGTGGAATAAAAGAGCAGGTGGCTGAAAAGGGCATATTTTCCATACCAGCTCCAGAAACTGTTTCCATTGCTGTCTTTTTCCCACCTGCCATACTCTTTGTTCCCTATGAAAGCCATCCCAGGGGGAGATGCAATGGTATCTGCTTCATCCTCAAATACACCAAGCGGTTTGGAAAGTATTGCCATGCCCAGGTATTCAAAATTCTTCATAAATATATCTTCGGAAACAGGTACCCAGTCTGTATCGTATTTTTTATTGTTTTCAACAATGGTGTATTTATGGAGATATTTTATTTCCCAGCTGTCAAACCAGAAGACTGCTCTGTTGTGCCTGTATTGACCTGGCCAGTTATCCATTGGATTAATTCCAAGTTTTTTCCAGGTACTGCCTATAAAGTTGCGTATTTTCATTCCTGTCCAGCCCGGGTAAATCTCTGCAATTGTTTCACTGGTATTGGTTTCAATGAATTCAAAGACCTCCCGGGTTACAGTGCAGTTAAAGGTGGTAATAACCGGTGGAAAATAATTCTGGTCATCATACCACGATTCCCTTTTTACAACGGCAGAATAGGTCTGTTTCATATCTTGCAGGATTTTTGTATAACTTTTTGATAAAGACGTAATGTCTTTTGAAAAAGTATCCTGCAACATTTTGATTTGACTGAAATAATCGTTCAGATCCTTTACGCTTTCAGCCAGGATTGCGTAATCGGCATCTCTTTTGTTCCTGAGGTTATTATATTCATTATTTAACCTTTTCATGGCGTTTTGTGATTTTTTTCCAAGCTTTGCAATGGAGGCAAACTTTGCATTGATTCCTTCTCTCTTTTCAGGAAAATCAGTTTTTGCCTGAATAAGCAGGCCAGACTCGATATTCTTAATGGTTTTATCGATATAATTATAGTTTGACACGGCTTGTTCGTATTTATTGTCAATGTTAATAAAGATGTCATAAAGATATTTTGCTTTTTTTAAAGGATATTGTGATTTGTTTTCTGCATCAATGATAAACGCATTGATTTTGTTTAATTCAACCGGTCCTTTTACAGCAAGATCATTTCTGTTTTTACCTAGCAGAGGTTTTACATTCAGCACATAAAGCCTGGCTGCCATGTCAAGCAGCTCTTGTGCCTGTGTAAAAGCCTTTTCAGGATTTTTTTTTGCAATGGCAGGTTTAAGTTCATCAAATTTTTTATTATTTATAAACTCGGTATATACCTGTCTGCTCTTTTCAATGGCTTTTTCTGCGGCTTTAATTCTTTTGGGAATGTTTTTTAAGTTCTTTTTAAGAGCAGAAGAAGGTCTGCCCTGGCATCCTGAAAAAAGACCTATAAACAAAAAAGCCATTGCCAGGCAAAGAGATATAAGGCATGTTTTTTTTATTTCTTTTAGATACATTGGTATTATCCTCTGGTTAGAACAGTTATATCTTTCGGATTGGCAGGCCTGCTCAAAAAAATTTGATATTCTGGTTTTTTTCTGCCTGTACTCCACTCTTCAATGGTTATAGATTTTGAATGTTTTTCATTTTCAAATTCATACATATAAACTTTTTCTTCCCTTTTTTTACAGATATATAAACCAGGCCAGTCATCCTCATACCAGAATTTTTCATTTTCAAACATTATAAGATCATTATCATCCACAATTTGATCAAGATCATCTGCATCAACAGCTTCTCCATTTTCATCTGTAAGGCTTTTAAAGGAGAGCCTTTTAAGTGTACAGCTCACTTCAAGTTCATCATCGTATTCCCATTCAAAATTGACATTTTCTCCTGTTTCAAGACAGAGACAGTTAACTTCGAAAATTGTATAATCAAGCTTTTTTGAAAAATCTTCAGAAGTCTCATGGTAGGGGCATATCTGTCTTATGAAAAAAGTCTTATTGTCAAACAGAAAAAAACCGCCTTCTTTAATATCCATGATTGTAAGGCTGTTTTTCTCCTTGTTTCCCACAATCTGTTCAGGATTTAATCTTCTGATTGTTTCAAATCTTTCTTCAAATGATTTTGAAGCTGCAGGGTCTAACATGGTATCTCCTTTTAAAGGCTTGTTTGAAATTAATCTGTTTCATTACCTTCCCGCCTGCTGGTCAGGGCATCAGTTCTTGATCTGAATTTCTCATTCATTATACCCAGTGCATTGGAACTCTGGGCAGCAACATTGATGGTTTCCTGGCAGATCTGGGTATAGGCTTCAAAGGCGGCTTCATATGTCTGGCATGCTTCTTCCAATGCTTCTATGTTCACAGTCATGCTCTGACTCATCTGTGCCCCTTTTACTGCTGCTGAACCTATAACCTTTGCCGTATCTTTCATGGTCTCTGCAGCAGCTTTTTGAACCATGTCAAGATGTTGCAATGTGTCCATCTGCTGTTCTGCTGCAACCCTTACAGCAAGGGCATTTTTCACGGCAGTTGCAAGGATCATGTCGGTACGTTGTACAAGACGCTGTACCAGGTGGGAGTTTCTCACCATCATTTCACCTCCAAATCTTGTTTGAAGGTTTGAATTGTCAATGGTCTGAAGATCAACTACTGCCATGGCAAGGTCGCTAAGCAATGTTGTAACAGCTTCCTTTTCCCTGGGATCGGTAACCTCTGCCAGGTGATCACCGAGCTTTTTCCATATGAGCTGTCCCTTATAAATATCTTCCTGGAGTTTTGGCTGAATCTCCTTTAATGCATCACATATGGTTGCAAGTTCCGAGGCATCGAAAATAACCTTATCCGCCTCATTCCTGAGATGTTCCCGAATGCCGTCTATGGTGGAATTGACAGTTTCCCTTTTTTCAGCAATGATTCTTAATATTTCATCACCCCTGGGAAGTCTGGAGATTGTTTTTGTAAAAAAACCCATTACTTTTTTAGGAAATGGGAATTTGGTATTGGAAACCACTGTGGGATTGACTTTGTCCAGCTCAAGCTTGATGGCAAGAATGTTTTTACCCACTGCAGAACTCTCCTCTGTAGATACACTTTTTAACACATTACCCATTTTTCTGTCATACAGAGTTACCTGGGCCTGGGTCTCCTGCATGATTTTCTGCCCCAGGTTAAATACAAAATTTCCAAGCTGCCAGTCTGAAGGGTCTTTTTTAATTTTTGCTATGAAATCATCTGCTTCTTTTTCAATGGCCTTTAAACTTTCATCGGTAAGATGACCTGGTTTTACCGGTACAAGGTTTTCAACGGGCTGAACCGGTGTTAATGCACCCTGGCCTGCAATTTCCGTTACTTCTGCCAGAACAGGAGCCTTTGCCTGATCCATGGTGTTTTTAAGGTCAGCTTTGATTTTTTCATCCATGTTTTACTCCTTGTTTTATTTATGATTTAAGGTCAGTCTGGAATTTGGTTTTAAGAAAGGTTGCCATGGTTTTAAATTCCTGAATTTCATTTTTTTCAGCAATATCCCTTGCCCTTTGTGAGACCTGCTTAAGGTCCTCCAGAGTTTTGTTAAAAATTGAAGCCTGGTTTTTTTTGCTCTCATCTGAAAGATCAAGATACTCTTTTACACTTTTGAAAAGATGGTCAGAACCGATTTTTTTCAATTCATAGGTCAGAGTCTCTCCAGGATATTTTTCCATCATTGGCGGAATTGTTGCCTTGAGATCATCAATAATGGATTCAATGGTTTCCAGCACTTTCCTATCAAGACCTGGACATGTGCGGATCAATATATTGAGTTCCAGGAGAGTTGTCAGGATTTTTTCAAATTCAGCTCCAGGATTTACCTTGTTGCCGGCCTGTGAAATATCTGTCTTCTCTTGTGCAAGGTCATCTGATCCGGAAAATGATTTAATGAGAAAAAAAGCACCTGTGGCGATTAATGCTGCTACAACTACAATGATAAGGATTGTCATTTAAATTCTCCCCGGGTTGATATGAATTTACCCTGTTTTGCTGGCAGGGTTTCCTACAGATAATCACTATTTAAGGAATAGTCAATACAAATTAAGCTTTATTGTCCATGGATTCAGCAAATTTCTGAATACATTCAGGGAAAAGCTGCCACTCAAGTTCAAGGCCTTTTCTTTTTATATCATCAAGGGTATCGGTATCGTCAATACTGAAGGCCTTTTGCCCGATAATAGGGCCTGTATCCTCACCATAATCAATAAAATGGACAGTGCAGCCTCCAATTTTACAACCATATCTGAATGTATCACCATAGCCGTCAGTTCCCGGAAATGAGGGCAGAAGTGCCGGGTGGATATTCATTATTTTCGGGTGTGCAGGAGTGTTGCAGAACCTGTCAATAAAGTATGGTGTCATGGTTCTCATGAATCCTGCAAGAACAAGGAGATCAATATTATAGGGTATTATATGATCAAGGAGCTCCTTTTCAGCAATTGCCCTTGATTTCAGGAAAAAATCAATTTTTTCAGAAGGAGTATCCTTTGAAAAAAGTTTCTGTTTCACTTTTATCTTTTCAAGGATAAAATCATCTGGCAGTTCTGCTGAGTCAGGTTTTTTTTTTAAATTTTTAATTATGGCAGGGTAATCAACAATAAAGGTTTTAACATGGGCTTTTTCAGCTCTTTTAAGACCTTTTGCATCTTTGTTGTCAGAACCTGTAAAAAGCATGTCTGCATCGATTCTGTTTTCAGCACAGGCATCAAGGATTGCCTGGAGGTTTGTGCCGCCGCCGGATATTAGCGAGCCTATTTTTATTTTATTGTCAGCTGTTTTGTTCATTGCCTCCCCCCTTAAAATTTAAGTTATAGATATTTTGCACATTATTATATTTATTTTTTCATTTCAATCAAAGTTTGACAAAATCAAGGTAACTTAATATACTTAAGGAACTATCCAGATGGTGTATAAACAACTAAAACAGTAAAGGACACTGACTTATTATGGCTGGTATAATAGAATTAAATGATGACAATTTTGATGAAGAAGTATTAAAGGCAAAATTGCCGGTAATGGTTGATTTCTGGGCACCCTGGTGCGGCCCCTGCAAAGCCATAGGGCCAACTGTTGAGGCCCTTGAAAAGAGCTTTGGTGATAAAATGAATTTTGTAAAGGTCAATGTTGATGATAATCCGGTTGTGCCAAGTAAATATGGAATCCAGGCAATACCTACTCTTATTTTCTTTAAGGAAGGTGAGGTTGTGGATAAAATAACCGGTATGGTTGCCAAAGAAAAACTTGAAGAATCTATTAAGAAAGTAATATAGCGGGGTTTTAATATGGCAGCAGACTATGATCTTGTAATAATCGGTGCAGGACCCGGAGGACTCACAGCCGGGCTATATGCTGGCAGAGCCAAGATAAAGGTGCTTGTTCTTGAAAAACTTTCACCGGGCGGACAGATTATTGTTTCAGACTGGATAGAGAATTACCCGGGATTCCCGGATGGCATAAGCGGGTTTGACCTTGGTGAAAAAATGAAGACCCATATGCTCAATTTTGGAGCTGAACTTGAGACAGCCGATGTTAAATCTGTTGATTTCTCAGGAACGGATAAGAAAATTGAACTCAATGATAAAACAATCAGTGCAAAAAGCGTGATTCTCGCACCCGGGGCAGCACCCAGACATTTAAATGTTGGAGAAGAAAAATTCATTGGAAAGGG
Organism: uncultured Desulfobacterales bacterium; assembly: GCA_964593725.1. Classification (GTDB taxonomy): domain Bacteria; phylum Desulfobacterota; class Desulfobacteria; order Desulfobacterales; family Desulfobacteraceae; genus JAIOSM01. Next base: position 11,705 of record CAZQJS010000056.1, on the reverse strand, counting down.
TGTCTCCTTTTGTGCAACCTGTGACGGTCCGTTTTTTAAAGGTAAGACTGTTGTTGCAGTTGGCGGCGGTGATACTGCTGTACAGGAAGCCCTTTATCTGACCAAATTTGCCGATAAGGTGTTTATTGTACATAGAAGAGATGAGTTAAGGGCAGCAAAGATACTCCAGGAACGAGCCTTTGCCAATGATAAGATTGAATTTGTATGGGATTCTGTGGTAACAGGAATGGATGGGTTTTTCAGTGTTGAGAATGTCACCATTGAAAATGTCAAGACAAAGGAAACAAAAACCCTTGCTGCAAACGGATGTTTTGTATGGATTGGGATTTTACCTAATACACAGTTTCTTGGCAATAGTGTAGAACTGGATAAAGCAGGATTCATTGTTACTGATTCCAATATGGCAGCCTCTGTAAAAGGGGTCTTTGCCGTCGGGGATGCAAGGGTTACTCCTTTAAGGCAGGTATCCACTGCAGTGGGTGATGGTGCAATTGCAGCCATCTCTGCAGAACATTATATTGAGAATATGTAGATCATGAAAAAAATAATTGTTCTATTTTTTATACTGCCTTTTACCTTATTTAATTTGCAGGCCTGTTCTTTTTTTGGATTTCAGGATGATCCTGACAGCATGTATAAAACTGCTGCCCAGTTAGTTGAAGAAGGATCACTGGCTTATGAGGATAAGGATTATAAGGATGCTTTAAAAGCATTTACACAACTCAAAGAGTGGTACCCTTTCAGCAGATATGCAATTTTAGCTGAACTAAGAATTGCCGATTCCAATTATGAGCTTAAGAATTATGATGAGGCACTTGATGCCTATCAGGAATTTGAAGAGCTACATCCCAAAAATGAAGCCATTGTTCGTATCATATACAGGCAGGGACTCTGCTGGTACAAACAGATGGATACCATTGACAGGGATAACAGACCTGCTGCAAAGGCCATTGTACAGTTCAGGAGATTAAAAGAGAGATTTCCTGACAGTATCTACATTGCCAAAGTTGATAAAATGATGAAAGAGTGTACTGATAACCTTGCAGGCCATGAACTTTATGTTGCTGATTTTTATTTTAAATCCGGTCAGTATAAAGCATCATTAAACAGATATATGTATCTTGTTGAACATTTTCCCACATCTGAATATGCTGCAAAAGCATTGAACAAAATTGGAAAAGCCCGGGAAAAGGTAGACAGGATAGAAAAAAAATCTTCTAAGTTGTAAACTTTTCAAATAATAAGGTTTAAGGGGTTTAATAATGACAGAAAATAGTGATGGGGTGAAAAATGCTGAAATACCACCTGTACAGCTCGGTTATGACAGCAGATTTAAATTTAATTGCCACAGGGGAGTTAAGTGTTTTACAGATTGCTGCCGTGGCATTAATATAATGCTTACTCCCTATGATATACTGGTAATGAGTAAAGAGCTTGAATTAACATCTGAAGAGTTTCTTGCCATCTATACAGAGCCTGAGATGCTTGAAAAAACTGAATTGCCAGTGGTTAAACTCAAACTTCTGGATAATGACAGAAAATCATGTCCCTTTGTCCATGACGAGAAAGGCTGTGTTATTTACGAACACAGACCTACCACCTGCAGGTATTACCCCCTGGGGGTTGGTGCATTGAGCTACTCAAGCAATCCTGAAAATGAAAAAAATGATGAATTTTTTTTCACAATCAAAGAGAAGCACTGCCATGGTTTTAAGGAAGATAAAGAGTGGACAGTAAGGGAATGGCGCGAGGACCAGGGCATTGAAATCCGTGAAGAACTGGATGATAAATGGATGGACTTGATTGTCAGGAAAAAAACAGTGCCAACATCATTGAAATTAACACCCAAAAGCAGGGAGCTGTTTTTCATGGTCTGTTATAATCTGACACAGTTTAAAAAATTTGTATTTGAAAGTTCATTCCTTGACCGATATAAGATTGAGCCTGAAAAGATAGATAAAATTAAAGCCGATGATATTGAACTTCTTAAGTTTGGGTTTGACTGGCTGAAGGCTGCCATGTTTTCAGAGGATGACGGAGGGTTTAAACTCAAGGAGAAATAAAAATTTATAAATACAAAAAGAGTTAAGAAAAAGTAAAAGCCGGGCGGCAGTTATTGTAACCCGGCTTTTAATATTTTTTAATAATCGTAATAGAGGTTTTTTCTTAACTCTTTGTTATTAAGCTGTTCATCAATATCAACATTGAAAAAATCTGCAACAGGTTCAAATATTTCAGGGTTTTCTTCCCATACCTCCTTTGCAGCTTTTATCACAACATCCAATCCTTTTTTTGTCATTTTACCCACAGGCTGCCTGCAGAACCCCGACGGCATACCAAGTATCTGCATAAGGGTTTTTACTGCCAGGGGGTTTCTTGCTCTGCACATGGTTTTTCCGTAAACAGTATCTTCCTGTGTTATTACAGTAATAATACTGAATAGCGGTGCAAGGGCACTATTTATTTTTAAAGCATCTTCAGTTTTACCTTTATCAAGCAATGAAATCATTTTGGTCAGAAATCCAGGTGTAATATTTGACATCACAGAAATTACACCCGAGGCTCTTATGTCCGCATCTGACATCATTTCACAGGTCATTGGATCATCCCCGGAAAATATTGCAAAATTATCATGGCAGTATTTTCTTGTTGCTTTCATATTTTCAATACTGCCTGTTGCCTCTTTTACTGAAGATACGTTGCTGTATCTGTCTGCAAGGATGGCAAGATCCTGGGGCAGCATCTGGCCGCCTGTTCTTCCCGGAATGATATAAGGGACAATATCCATTTGGGGAAAAGCTCTGGCAATTGGTTCATAATACTCTTTTCTTATTTCAAGGGAACTTGGGCCGTTATAATAAGGATCAACAAGGAGAACCGATCCATATCCTGTTTTTTCAGCATGTTCAACAGCATTCAGAGCTTCAGCCGTGTTATTGCTTCCTGCACCTGCAATACTTTTGCATTTGTTTTTAGTATGTTCAGCAATTTTTGCAGCCACAAGATTGTGTTCTTCCCATTTCAAGGTGGGACTTTCTCCGGTTGTACCAGCAGCTAGAATTCCTGTAATTCCGTTTTCTATCTGGAAATCAATAAGTTTTTCAAGTCCTCTGTTATCTATTTCCCCTGCATTATCAAAGGGAGTGATCAAGGCAGTATAGCATCCGTTTTCCATAATGTTTTCTCCTGGAGCAAATAATATTTCATTAATTTTATTCTGCTACCATAAGTGATGAAATTATTCAATATTTATTATTCTTTGGCGGTATATCAATTAATTCTTTTTTTTGATATAAGGGGTTCTGAATTCAAATAATTGTTTTATATTATTTAAACTTTTTAAAGTTGGAATTGTTAATAAACAAAATTTAAGGAAGATACCATATGAATGAAGAGATACAACAGACAGGGAGTATGTTCCCCCAGAACGTTGATGAGCATATTGCTGACTTGAGATCAAAAATAGCTCAAAATACAGAGTGCGGAACAACACATTATAATCTTGCCGTGGCACTTATTGGGAAAAAAGAGTATGACGAGGCAGAGGATGTGCTCCATGATGCCATTGAATGCAGCCCCAACCTAGCTGAAGCCTATGTTCTTCTGGGAGGTCTGTACCTCCAGAGGGGTGACCTGGATGGATGTTTACGATATAACAGACATGCCATAAAAGCCCGGGCCGGCTTTGCTGAAGGGTATGGCAATATTGCCTTTGTTCTGCTTCAGCAGTGCACTGGAGAAGACTCTGATGAAGATAAGAAAAAAGTCGATGAAGCAATAAAGATGCTGAAAAAGGCGATCATTCATAATTCTAAATTTGTCCAGGCTTTTACAACTTTGGGCACTGCATATTTTATGAAAGGGCTTGTTAAAGAGGGGATTGAAGCCAATAAAGAAGCTGTCAGGATTCAACCTGATTTCCCCATTGCCCATAACAATTTAGCTGTTGCCTATCTTGAATTGGAAGAGTACAAATTGGCTCTGGAACATTGTGACAGAGCCCGTGAACTTGGTTATGATACACCACAGGCACTCATTGATGAACTTGAAGCCCATAGATAGATCATGACAGATTCATGCTCTGTTTTTGAGTACTGCCTTGCAGGTAGAGCCGATGCTGTCAGACCAGGGGACAGACTGTGGAACATGCAGTTAAGTGGTAAAACAGATGCCTGCCCGGAGAAAACAATATCTTATACCATTGGTGATTATTTCCTTGCTGCCCATAAGTTTCTTAAGAATAATAACTACAAAGTTTTAGAAAAAGGACTTAATCATACTTTATCATATAAAGTATCGGCAGAAGAGATTGTCAGCATTAAGATCTGTCTTGAAAAACACGGCCCGTTTTACCATCCCGTAAAAGTAAGTGTTGTTTTAAAAAATAAGGAAACAGTTTTGTTTGTATTAAACGGTGCTGTTTCCGATGCAGGGCTTGCCACAATTGAAAATGAATATAGATACTTAAAAGAGCTGAGTGGTGATAAATGCAATAAGGATAAAAGTGTTTTAAAAGATTTTATTCCCCTTGTCTTTGCCATGGATTTTATACAGTCAGGCAGTAGAAAAACAGGGTTTTTTCTGGCACAGTGGTTTGATGGCTTTGAAGAGTTCCATATTGTTAAAACCCGGAATGGAAACAGGACCGGCATATTAAAGGATGACGGTTCTTTTGCTTTAATATCCAACTCTGATGCAATGATAATATATGAGAAAGCATCAAAGATTTTAACACTCTGTTATGGAATTACAACATTGAAACAGATTTTTCCCTGGCACCATGCAGCAGGAGATTTTGTTGTTAAAATTGAAAACAGTATTGTTAATGTGAAATTGGTTACTGTACGCGGCTATAATATCCTCATGGAGTCAGAAAATATTTTTTTAGGGCTTTTGTTCTTTTTTTTAAACCTTACATTACGCATGAGAATAGATAGAGACAGAGGGACCAAAGAGTATATTTTCTTAGCAGATAGTGTTGTAAAAGCTTGTGTGACAGGTTTTATCAGCGGATTAAAAGAAAACCTTGCAAAGGATAGTAACCTGAATAAAGAAAAAGATGATTTTTACAATCTGTTCCTTGAATTTATGAAAAGTTTTGATCAGAAACATTTTTTAAATATTTTTATCATGATCATGGACTCCTGTAACCAGGAGACCCGGGAGACATTAATTATTAAACAAAACCTTGAACAACATGCAAAAGCAGTTTTTTTGTGCCTGACACGATTATAACATAAATAATAAAAACCTTGGTTTTTTATTGACAATAGGCAATAGACATTTTATACCATAAAGGATATTTTGCCAAAGTGGTGAGGATAAGGCACAAAATATTGGAGAAGATCTGCCGGATCATCTCTAAAATATATAGATGTAAAGTTTGACTATTAAGTGGGAATATTATTTTCACTGAAAAATGAAAAATTAATTTTTAACGGAGGTAAGTAAATGGCAAAGCATGAAACTCCATTACTGGATCAATTGGAATCCGGTCCATGGCCTAGCTTTGTATCTGATTTAAAGCAGCAGGCTGAAGTCAGAGCAAAGAATGAAGAGGGTGTTGAATTCCAGATTCCTCAGGATGCAGTGGATGATCTTCTGGGAGTTTTAGAACTCTCTTACAAACATGGAAGAACTCACTGGAAACATGGTGGTATTGTTGGTGTTTTTGGTTACGGCGGCGGTGTTATAGGAAGATATTGCGACCAACCTAAAATGTTCCCTGGTGTTGAGCATTTCCATACAATGCGTGTTAATCAACCAGCTGGTAAATATTATACATCAGAGTATCTAAGACAGCTTACAAAGCTTTGGGATTTCAGGGGCAGCGGTGTTACAAATATGCATGGAGCAACAGGTGATATTATTTTTCTTGGTACAACAACTCCCCAGCTTGAAGAGATTTTTTATACTTTGACACACGACTATAATCAGGACCTTGGCGGATCAGGCTCAAACCTGAGAACACCAGCTGACTGTCTTGGACAGTCAAGGTGTGAGTATGCATGCTATGATTCCCAGGCTCTTTGTCATTTCATGACAAATGAATTCCAGGATGAGCTCCATAGACCGGCATTTCCATATAAATTTAAATTTAAATTTGATGCATGTCCAAACGGATGTGTTGCTGCAATCGCCCGTTCTGATATGTCCTTTATCGGAACCTGGAAAGATGATATACGCATAGATCAGGATGCAGTTAATAAATATGTTGAAAATGATCCTGCCTATCCTGCAAATGCAGGCGCATATCGAGGCAGCAGAGATTGGGGCCCATTTGATATTGAAAAAGAAGTAACAGGTCTATGTCCTACAAAATGCATGAAATTTGAAAATAAAAAACTTTTCATTGACAATGCAAACTGTACACGCTGCATGCATTGCATCAATGTTATGCCAAGGGCGCTTAAAATAGGTAAAGAGACAGGTTGTTCCATTCTTTGCGGTGCAAAGGCTCCTATTCTTGATGGTGCTCAGATGGGATCACTTCTTGTGCCATTTATTGAGGTCAATCCTGACAATGATTATGAAGCTCTTACAGAGATCGTTGAAAATGTATGGGACTGGTGGATGGAAGAAGGAAATAACCGTGAAAGACTTGGTGAATTGATTATGCGTCAGGGATTCCAGGCTCTGCTTGAGGCTACTGGTATTGAAGCGGTTCCACAGCATGTTGCATATCCAAGAACCAATCCGTATATTTTCTGGAAGGAAGATGAGGTTGAAGGTGGTTGGGAACGTGACGTTGACGAATACAGAAAACACCATCTTAGATAAAAAAGGAGAATTATAATGGCATTTATTTCTACTGGTTACAATCCAGAAAAACCGATGGAAAACAGAATCACTGACATCGGTCCAAGAAAATATGATGATTTTTATCCTCCTGTAATTGCAAAAAATAAGGGTAAATGGTCTCACCATGAAATCCTTGAGCCAGGAGTCCTGGTTCATGTTGCAGATTCAGGAGATGAAGTATATACAGTTAGAGTCGGCGGCTGCCGTTTAATGAGCACAACACATATTAATGAGATTTGTGATATTGCAGATAAACATTGTGGCGGTCATGTTCGTTTTACAACCAGAAATAATATTGAGTTTATGGTTGATTCCAAGGATAAATTAGAGCCTTTGAAAAACGATCTTAAAAGCAGAAAGTTTGCAGGCGGAAGCTATAAATTCCCCATTGGTGGAACAGGTGCTGGTATAACAAATATTGTTCATACCCAGGGTTGGATTCACTGCCATACACCTGCCACAGATGCATCAGGAACTGTAAAAGCAACAATGGATGAAGTATTTAATGATTTCCAGGATATGAGACTGCCGGCACAGCTAAGAATTTCCATGGCATGCTGCCTTAATATGTGCGGTGCTGTACATTGTTCTGACATAGCAATCCTTGGTTATCACAGAAAACCACCAATGCTTGATCATGAGTATCTTGATAAGTTGTGTGAGATTCCCCTTGCTATCAAAGCCTGCCCCACAGCAGCAATTAAACCGTCAAAAGTTAAACTTGCAGATGGTACAGAAGTAAAATCAGTTTCTGTTAAACAGGAACGATGTATGTTTTGTGGTAATTGTTACACAATGTGTCCTTCCATGCCCCTTGCAGATACAGAAGGTGATGGTATTGTTCTCATGGCTGGTGGAAAAGTTTCCAACAGAATCAGTGATCCTAAATTTTCAAAGGTTGTGGTTGCATTTTTACCAAATGAAACACCAAGATGGCCAAGCATGACAAAAGCAATTAACAGTATTATTAATGCTTATGCAAATGGCGCTAATAAATATGAAAGACTTGGTGACTGGGCAGACAGAATTGGATGGGAAAAGTTTTTTGAAGTATGTGAACTTGATTTCACACACCATCTGATTGATGATTTCCGCCAGCAGGCTTACATGAGCTGGCGCCAGACTACAAATTTTAAGTTCTAATTGATTATTTTTAAGTATTTTAAAGCCGGAGCATGTTAACTGCTCCGGCTTAAACCCTATTTAGAAGGGAGTTAAACAATGAGTGATCTTCTTGATGATAAAGAGGCTGCAACTAAAGCAGTTGTAGATTTTCTTACAAAGAAATCAAAGACTAAAACAAAGTTTTATCTTAAAGATTTTTATAAGGTTTTTCCAGATGATAAACCAAGACAGATAAAAAAACTTGTTAATAATATGGTTAATGAACAGGTTCTTGAATACTGGTCTTCAGGCAGTACAACCATGTACGGCCTTGCAGGTGCCGGAATACAGCATTCTTCAGAGGGTGAAGAGTAACCAGACATATCTTCCATGCAGGCGATGATTAATACTTTTCCAGGACTGGTTGTCGCCGGATTAAGGGGTGGTTCCGGGAAAACAATTGTTTCTCTTGGGATCACAACTGCATGGACAAAAGAAAAATACAAGGTCTCCTGTTTTAAAAAGGGACCTGACTATATTGATGCCGGCTGGCTTAGTTATGCAGCTGGCACTTCCTGTTATAATCTTGATACCTATCTTTGTTCCGAAGATCAGGTTAAAAATTCTTTTAAAGCACAAACCAGTAATTGTGATATTGCCGTTATTGAGGGTAACAGAGGATTATTTGATGCCATTGATACAGAGGGTAAAACATGTACGGCCGAGCTTGCCAAACTACTGAACCTGCCTGTCCTTTTAGTTGTTGACTGTACTAAAACCACACGTACCATGGCAGCCCTTATTCTTGGCTGTAAAGCTTTTGACCCTGATTTAAATATAATGGGCGTGATTCTTAATCGAATTGCAGGCAAAAGACATGAAAGTAAGCTTAGAAACAGCATTGAAAAATTTTGTAATATTCCGGTCCTGGGTTCCATACCAAAGCTTAAAGGAGACAGGTTTCCTGAAAGGCATATGGGGCTTGTGACTTTTGAGGAACATGCAGGATCAAAAAAATGTATTGATCTTTTTTCCAGAGTTGCACAGGAGAATATTGATCTTAAAAGGATTTTTACCCTGTGCAGTCAAATTGCAAATACAGGTGGGAAAAATACAGATTCTCCTGTGCTGCGGACTGAAATTCTGGCAGATTATAAAGAAATCAATTTTCCGGAAAGACAGATTTGTTCAACAGACCAGGATCTGAAAATCGGTATAATAAAAGATTCAGCATTTCAGTTTTACTATCCTGATAATATTGATGCTTTGATTGAAAGGGGTGCAGAAATTGAATATATCAGCCCCCTTAAACAGCAGAATATCCCACCTGACCTTGATGCTGTATATATGGGCGGAGGTTTTCCCGAAACCCACGCAGCTGACCTTGCTGCTAATATTGAGTTTAAAAAAGAGTTAAAGAACTCTGCAGAAAAGGGACTTCCAATATATGCAGAATGCGGAGGGTTTATCTATCTTGGTCAAAGTATTGAGATAGATGGTAAGATTTATCCCATGGCTGATATTCTTCCGGTTAAATTTGGTTTGTCAAAACAGCCTGTGGGGCATGGTTATACATCTGTAAAAGTAGTATCTCAAAACCCCTACTATGCCAGGAATGAAACAATCAGAGGACATGAATTCAGGTATTCCACCATCCTTGATATTGACTTTAAACCCCATGAAATGGCATTTAAGATGGAACGGGGAAAGGGAATAATTGATAAACTTGACGGGTTCTCAAAAGGGAATGTTTTTGCAACATACACCCATATTCACACCCTGACCACACCATTATGGGCAGATGGTATTATAAAGCAGGCTGCAAAATACAAAGTATTTAAACAGAACAGCAAATAATCAATCATTAATCAGTGTAGATAGTCAGTGGATAGTCAGTAGGGATAGTCAGTAGATAGTCAGTAGATAGTCATAAAACAAAAAGAGGCTCTCTTTTTCAAGGGAACCTCTTTTGATTTAGTGATAAACTTTACAGTCTTATTCTATTTTTTCTTCTTTGGATGACACTTTGCACAGCTTGCAGGGGCCGGGCCTTTTCTTGCATTTCCGGTTTTCTTTTTATTGAAGTCTTTATGGCAGCCTATACAGTTCTTATGCATTGCATTTTCAAGGACCATAATATTTTTTCTGTCTTCCTTGGTTTTCTTTAATTTTGTATGGCAGTCAACACATTGTTTAACGTCATCACCTGCTTTAAGATCCAGGGGTTTGTTATCCTTGTCATGGTGGCATTCACCACAGGAAAGTCCATAATCCACATTATGTTTTTTATGGGAAAACTGAACAATTCCTTTTTTTCTTTTTTTGAAGCCCTTTGTTTCCATTTTAATTGTGTCGGGAACTTCAGTGGCCGCTTGCAGGCCAGTTGCAATAAAAATTAAAGCAACACCGATAGCCATTAAAAAAATTAATAATTTTTTGCTCATAACAAATTACTCCTTTAGTTGTTATCACTATTCTTCAGTATATTTAATCATCTCTTTTCTATAACAAAAAACCTTTTTGTGTCAAGTTGTATCTTACTCTTTTTCGGCTTGTTCAGCAATACCATCGGAATTGTCTTTGTCCTCTTTGGTCGATTCATCTTCCTCCTGCCTGTCAATTTTTTCCTTTTGAAAAAATTTTGCTCCTATAATACTGATTTCATAGAGAATAATTAGAGGTATAGCCATCATGGTCTGGGTTATAACATCAGGGGGAGTAATAATAGCCGCGCCTGTAAAAAAAATCAGAATTGCATATTTTCTATTTTTTTTTAAAAAATCAACACTGACAAGCCCCATTCTGGCCATGAATGTAATAACAAGGGGAAGTTCAAATACAAAGCCGAAGGCCAGGAGCATTTTAGCTGCAAATCCCAGGTACTCTTTCATGGAAGGCATTGCCTGAATTGTTTCATTGGAAAAGCCGAGGAAAAATTTGAATCCATAGGGAAATACTATAAAGTAGCCAAAGGACGAACCTAAAAGAAAAAAGAACAGAGATAGTAATACAAGGGGCAGAATAAATTTTTTTTCCCTGCTGTATAGCCCCGGGGATATAAACATCCAGAATTCATAAAAAAGTACAGGTGTTGAAAAAAGTATCCCTGCCAGCAATGCAACTTTGAGGTATGTAAAAAAAGCTTCAGGAAGGCCTGTAAAAATCATTTTACTATTGTCTCCCATTGCTTTTACAAGGGGGGCTGTCAGGATTGCAAAGATTTTTTCTTTAAAACAGTATGCAATAATAAAACCTGCTCCAACAGCAATAAAGGAGTGGATAAGTCTGTCACGGAGTTCAGTGAGATGTTCAGTTAACGGGGTTTTACTTTCAGAGCTCATTTATTTGATGTGTCTCCGTCTTTGGCATTACCAGGCTCAATTTTATCATTACTGGTTTTATCACAGGCTGGTAAATCAGCATCTTTTTTCTCTTTTTCAGCTGGCGGTTTTTCCTGCTTGTCTTCCGGTTTTTCTTCCAACTTGTCTTCCGGATCTTTATTAGCCTCATCAATATTTTTTTGAATCTCTTCTGCCGGAGGATCAATATCAGTAATAGAGGTTTCTATATTAATGCTGTTTTTAAAATCTTGAGCAGCACCTTTGAATTCCCTCAGGGATTTCCCAAGGGTTTTTGCAAGATCGGGCAGTTTTTTCGGACCGATAATTATAAGTGCCAAGGCAAGTATAAGTAGGACTTCTGGCATTCCAAGACCGAACATTTTTAAGCTCCTTTAAAATTTTATAAACACTATATTTATAATGGTTTACCATATTGTGTCAAGAAACCATATTTTTTTA
>CAZQJS010000055.1:0-21672 GCA_964593725.1 uncultured Desulfobacterales bacterium | reverse complement strand
GAGTTTCTACTAATCATAACAGGTCTCGCAATCTCACCTGCCCTGCCTGGCACGACACAGTTCAACATAAAACCTGTCATCATGACATGAAAGACTCTTAATATTTTCTCTTTTCTGGATAAAAGTATTTGCCACCTGAGTGCCCGTAAAAGAAGAATTAAGAATATTACCAATAAAGATAAAAAGATGAGATAATAGTTGACATCAATAAAATATGAGACAATATCCTTTAATGGAATATTTTTAAATGCAAGCCATATAAAAAAAATAGAAAATAAAAATCCAAATAGTATTAAAATATATTTTTTATAAGCTAACATTTTACTAATAAAGTCTCATCTGTTTTATTGAACATCAATTCCGAAATCATTGTCTTGAAACACAAATTTTATTATCCTCATCACATAAGGATCTCCTATCATATAGGCTGTAGGGCATGGTGAACAAAAGATGCCTATGTGCATATTAACACAATATGGACTTGACGAAACCCTGATAATTTTTTTAACCATATTTATATCAATACTGGCTTCTGTCATGGTAATATTAATATCTCTATTGCATGCAATAGAGACTTTGTAACAAAGCTACAATCCTTATTAATTGGCCATACTTTTATAAGTGAAGTGCCTGAACCAAAAGAAAATATACTATAGGCTATAAAAGTCAGTATCAGGACAAAAGTAATGGATAATAGGGTGGAAATTCTCTCTTTTACTGACTTCATATTATTATGAAGCATTTTCATCCTGCTTGCTGATTCTGTAACGCATGGATCTCTGGCTTAAGCCCAAAAGATCTGCTGCCTTATTTTTGTTGCCGCCGGTAAGCTGCATGGCCTTTGTAAGATAGGCACTTTCTATTTTGGCAAGTATCTCATCCAAATCAACCCCCTGTTCAACATCTTCCGTGTCAAACCGTTGATTTCCAACACCTTCTATCCATCGTCTCTTGCTTGAAAGGGAAAGAGTTAAACTTTCGGGAAGGATTATGTTTGTGGAGGAAAAAGCAACACTTCGTTCAATTAAATTCTCAAGTTCCCTCACATTGCCGGGGAAATCATAGTTTTTTAAAAAATCCAGAGCATAGGATGAAAGTTTTACAATGTTTTTATTCATTTTTTTGGAATATTTCCTTACAAAATGTCTTGCAAGGAGCTGAATATCATCCTTTCTTTCCCTCAGGGGGGGCACTTTTATGGGGATGACATTGAGTCTGAAAAAAAGATCTTCCCTGAAATTACCATCTATTACTTCCTGTTCAAGGTTTTTATTTGTGGCAGAAATTATTCTTATGTCCACAGGGATTTCATCTACACTTCCCACTGGTTTTACAACGGTCTCCTGAACAGCTCTTAAAAGTTTAACCTGGAGCAGGGGTGAAAGTTCTCCTATTTCATCTAAAAAAATTGTTCCTGTGTGGGCTGCTTCAAAAAGTCCTTTTTTATCTGAGATCGCTCCTGTAAAAGAGCCTTTTTTATGACCGAAAAATTCACTTTCCATTAAAGTATCAGGAATGCCGCCGCAGTTTACACAGACAAAGGGTTTATCAGCTCTGTCACTCTTATCATGTATTGCCTTTGCTATTAATTCTTTGCCTGTGCCGCTCTCTCCTGAAATAAGGACATTGGTCTTGGTCTTTGCAATATGGGAAATTTTATCAAAAATCAAAAGCATACCAGGAGATTTACCAATAATCTTATTGAAATGAATATTCTCCTCAAGCTCTGATGAAAGTTTCTCCTTTTCATGTTCAGGAGTTTTAAGTTCAAGGGCTCTTTTTATGGTTTGTCTTAACTCATCATTATCAAAGGGCTTTGGCACAAAATCATAGGCACCTGCATTCATGGCTTCAACTGCATTTTCCGTTGATGAATAGGCAGAGATCATAATAACTATTATGTCTGCATTTTTCTCCTTGGCTGCCTTAAGGACATCAATACCATTTAAATCCCCGAGTTTCATATCAGTTAAAACAAGATCAAAATCATTTTTTTCAATTGATTTCAATGCCTGCCTGCCATTGCGTGCAGTTAAAACATCATATCCTTCACCGGTCAACAGCACATCAAGAAACCCAACCATGCTGCGTTCATCATCTACAACAAGTATTTTTGCACCATTACTTTTCATAAATAATATTCCCGTGAACCATTGTAAGATATATATCGCCCTTTACCTGATAATCTTTAAAAGGCGTGTTTTTACTTTTGGAAAAAAAAGTTAAAGGATCAATTTCAAACTCAACATCAGGGTCAATAATTGTGATATCAGCGGGAGCATCTTTTTTAATACCTGTTTTAATACCCATTATTGATGCTGGATTTTTCGACATTTTTTCAACCAGGGTTTCCATGGAGATTATTTTATTGTGCACAAGCTTTAATGAGAGTGAAAGGGATGTCTCAAGCCCGACAATACCAAATGCTGCCCTATCAAACTCAATATCTTTTTCAAGGTCTGAATGGGGAGCATGGTCAGTTGCTATTACATCAATTATCCCGCTGGCAAGTCCATTGGTAATTGCCTGCCTGTCCTGCTCAGACCTTAGAGGCGGATTCATTTTGGCAAAGGTGTTATACCCCTTGACCGCCCCATGGGTGAGTGTAAAATAGTGTGGAGCTGTTTCACAGGTTATCTTTATACCTTCATTCTTTGCATGTCTTATGGCATCCACAGACTCCTTTGTACTGACATGGCAGATGTGAAGTTTTGCTCCTGTAATACGTGCGATCTCTATATCTCTTTTAACAGCAGCGCTTTCCGAAGCATTGGGAATTCCTTTAAGGCCGAGCTGGGTTGCAATCCTGCCTTCGTTCATGGAGCCGTTATTGGAAAGATTTAAATCTTCTGCATGGGACAAAACCGGTAAGTCAAGTCCTTTTGCATATTCAAGTGCCTTTCTCATGAGATTTGAATCAGAAACAGGCTGACCATCATCGGTTACAGCGCATATCCCACTTCTCTTCATATCTCCAAACTCAGCAAGCGCCCTGCCCTTTAACCCCCGGCTTATTGCACCAACAGGCAATACTCTTGAATACCCTGCTTTTCTGGCCTGCTTGATGATGAATTCCGTAACCTGAGAATTATCATTAACAGGGTTTGTATTGGGCATGGAGCAGATGGTTGTAAAACCTCCCCTGGCAGCAGCTTTTGTCCCTGTTGCTATGGTCTCCTTGTATTCATCCCCAGGTTCCCTTAAATGGACATGCATATCAATGAGTCCCGGAGTCAGAATCATGCCTGAAACATTTATTATTCTGATATCTGACGTAAGCTTGCTTCCGTCTGGTAAAGGGTCTGTTATATCTTTTATAATATCGTCTTCTATCAGGATATCTTTTTCAGCATTGATATTACCCGGATCAATTACCCTTGCACCTTTAATTAATATCATTATTTTTTTCTGCCTCCTGAATTACCAGAATTCCCGGAACCTCCTGCAAGGAGATAAAAAAGTGCCATCCTCAGAGCCACACCATTTGTTACCTGGTCAAGGATCAGAGAATTTTCTCCATCTGCAATAGTATTTGATATTTCCACTCCTCTGTTCATGGGGCCTGGATGCATCACAATCACATCATCTTTTGCAAGTTGTAATCTCTTCTTATTCAAGCCGTATAATACTGCATACTCCCGTTCCGTGGGAAAAAGAATTGATGACTGGCGTTCCTTTTGTATACGGAGCATCATGACAACATCTGCATTTTCAATGCATGCATCAACATTACCTGCTTTTATACACCCAAGGCTTTCAACATCCTTGGGCATCATGGTTTCAGGTGCAAAAACAGCAACTTCAGCCCCCATTTTTGAAAACCCCCGGATATCAGACCGTGCAACCCTGCTATGGGCAATATCACCAATTATTGCAATTTTCAGGCCCTTTATTCTGTTTTTTTTCTCCCTTACACTCATCATGTCGAGCAGTGCCTGGCTGGGATGGGCATGCATGCCATCTCCTCCGTTAATAACAGAAGCTTTCACCCTTTTTGATACAATATATGGGGCTCCGGAGGATGAATGGCGCATAACAATAATATCCGGATTCATGGCATCAAGGTTCCTGGCCGTATCAATCAGTGTTTCTCCCTTAACTATACTGCTGGAGGATTTGGAAATAGATATAACATCAGCTGACAATCGTTTTGCAGCAGTGTCAAAGGAAAGTTTGGTTCTTGTGCTCGGCTCTTCAAAAAAGAGAATAATAGTTTTACCGCGCAGGGTCGGAACCTTTTTAACAGGCCTTTCAGATATCTCTTTCATACCCTGGGCAATATCAAGGATCATGGAAATTTCATTGGTTGAAAGAGAATTAATATCAAGGATATCTTTTTTATCAAATCGCATTATTGTTTAAGTCCCTTATTATTAAATCAACAGGTTCCCGATTCTATCCCATCTTACACCGAACTTAGAGCCTGTCTGCTTCCATGACCAGTGAATAATCAATGCTTCACCCCTTACGGCCTCTAATTTAACAAACCCCCAGAACCGTGAATCAAGGCTGTTATCCCTGTTGTCTCCCATGACAAACAGTGAATCTTCAGGCACTGTTACAGGCCCGAAATTATCCCTTGGATTCAGGCTGCCGGGCATAATAACAGGATCAGTGAATTTAACATGATCTTTATATGGCTGCATAACCCCGTTTACATATAATTTTTTATTCTTTATATAGATTGTATCACCTGCAATACCAACAACTCTTTTTATAAAATCCTTGGAAGGATCCACTGGATACTTAAAAACAATTATATCACCGCGTTCAGGGTCTTTCACATGGATCAGGGTCTTGCCATTGGTAAATGGAATTTTAACTCCATAAATGAATTTATTGACAAGGAGGTGATCTCCTACCAATAGTGTATCCTTCATTGAACCAGATGGAATTTTATAGGCCTGGACAACAAATGTCCTGATAAATATTGCAATAAAAACTGCAATGATAATTACTTCTATATTCTCTCTTATTTTAATACTTCTCAATTTGATCCTTCACCTGTATTTCTGATAAATAAATAATTAAAAAAATTTCTGGGGTTCTCCCAGGCTGAACTGCCTTTTTTCAATCCAGGCCTTTAATCTTTCTGCAATTTTCCTGGCTTTTACCATGCTTGAAAGCGGGACAGTTGGTATCTTTCTCCCTTTTATTGTTATTGTTCCACTCTTGAGCTCTGCATAGCTGACCTGGCCATAACTTTTTGATATTCCCTGCTGATAATCATAACCATAATCCAGCACCTGGGTGAAAAGATCCTCATCTGATACAGCAGTATATTTTACAATCTCTTCATTTAAAATGGGAATGGGAATACCAAGTCCCACACTCAAAGAGACCCCATACCCGCGAATGCTCTGGCCCACAAGCCATTCAGGCGACATCTCCTTAAGGTCACCCATTAAGAACAGAGTTGCACCAGGGGTTACTGGTGCGCCGTCAAGTGTCCGGTCAATATCTTTTTTGTGCTGGGTGCCGCTCCATGTAACAAATCCCTGGGCACCGCCAAGGAATATTCTGGTGCCAACCCCTATGGTTTTAAGATATGGATCATTAAAAAGGGGGCTCAACTCACCGGAAGTTGAATAATTTGCATTGCCCATTTCAGGTTTCAATGTTCCCATATATGTATATTTTATCTTATCTGATCTGTTTATTGCACAATTATAATTCTGATACCCATTCCTTGGGTTACAAAGTGTTGCATTAACAAGATCGTCCAGAGTAACAGTCTTTTCAATCTTTCTGTTTGGATAACAGTCAGTGCCGTAGCTTTCAGCCCTGACTTTGATTTTTTTCCCTGCAACAAGGTCCTGGATAACATGGCCGCCTCCATATTCAAAGGCCCCGGGGTATTTTTTATTCAAAGGATCATCTATTCTGGTTGCAGTTGCACCAAGATAACAGTCAACCGCAGCAATTGCCGAGTATGCAGGAACATCGTTAAACCATGTTTCAGTTGTCCTTATTGTTGGTTTTGACTGCCCGATATTGATAAAAACCCCGGATGAACACATGGGTGCAAATGTTCCGGTTGTGACCACATCGACTTTTTGTGCAGCCCTGACCGGTCCGTCTTTTTCAACAATACCTATTATCTCTTCTGCAGTAACAACAACTGCTTCACCGGCAGCTATTTTTTTATTGATCTCTTTATATGTTTTGTTTATTTTAAAATCGCCCATGGGAGTCAGTAATTTTCCTATTTTAATTGTTCTTTTACCATGTTAATCTTTGAAATAATATTATTGTCAATCCATTTTTTATCCCACCATTCCAGGGGATTTACAAAAATATCATTGACAAAAACACCAAAGTGAAGATGATCTCCTCCGGCAAGACCTGTGGCACCGGTTCTACCGATAAAATCACCCTTGCCCACCTTATCACCCTTTTTTACTGAGAATTCCGAAAGGTGGGAATACAATGTACATAGACCAAAACCGTGATCTATTATAATAGAATTACCAAATATACCGATATTTTCAGCAGCCAGAACCACCCCTGAGTTTGCAGCAGGGACGTGGGATCTTTTTACCGAAGCAAGATCCAGACCAAGATGCACAGCTCTTCCAATCTCTTTCCCCTTAAATTTATAAATTCTTTTATCACCGAAACCTGCCCGTTTTGCAGATGACGGAAGCCTTAAAAATTTCCCCTTCCACAATAATCTATTTGCTGTCAGGGAAGATTTGTTTAATATAAAGGCGCAATTCTTTTGGCGTATAGTTGAATTTATAAATATGAATTTTTCAAGGGATGATTTCCCGGCAAGGTGGCTATCCCCGGCCTGCAATGGAAATCCCGGTATTTTCTCATCAAGAAATCTTTGTGAAATATTAAGAGTATCTGTTTTGAATTTTCTACTGCCAATGTAATAATGGAAGCCTTTCTTTGTTGTGTTACCGGCTTTGTCCTCTGCAATAACTGCCATTCTCATGCCCTTACCCTGTCCCCGGCCAAGCCCTATAAAAGAAGCATAGACATTATTATCTGAAAACATGCCGGAATAACCCGGAAAAAAATTATCATCAACCATGACACCGCTTTTAATACCATTTTCAAAAAGCCTGTAAATCACAAGCCCGGCACCGCCTGTTTTTATATTATGCCTCTTTGATAAAACCTCAACCTTTGGGGCAGTTGAATCAACTATAACTTTTTTCTCCATATAGGTATAATTACCCTTGTTCCACCCCCTGAACGAATAGTCTGCAACATGCATGATAATCATTGCTTCACCGTCCGGCACATGTGCATCATCAAACCTGACCGGAATCTTAAAAGAATCTTTGAATATGCCAATGCCCATGATACCCGGGTTGGGATATTGTTTTGACAGCAGAATTGTCTCTTTATTTTTTTTCAGAATAGATACCCTGACACTTTTGAGTCCTTTTCCCACATCGGAAATCATAAGCAGCATCTCACTTGACTTGTTGATATACTCAGAGGGAAGTTCCATTTTAATCACAGGTTTTTTCCCTTCAAACCCTTTTACAAGAAACCAGGTACCGGGAATTATAATAAAAATAATAATAAAAACAGAAAAAGCTCTCCTCATCAACAACTCCTATCTTTCCACGCAGTTATACCATTTTATCAAATTCAGTTAATTTATCAACTTAACGCAAACTTATCAAGAAGTTTTATATTATTGACTTTTTGCGCCCATAAAAATATAATTTTCAAAAAATCCTATACTGGAGATAAAATATAAATGAGAAACACCTTTCTAAAATCTCTTGGTGTAAAATCACAGGGAGATTACACCAACCCGTTTCTGCTCATTGCAGGCCCATGTGTCATCGAAGATATGGACACAACTTTTAAAACAGCTGAAACATTAAAAAAGATCACATCCAGGCTTGATATCCCGTTTGTTTTCAAATCCTCGTTTGACAAAGCCAATAGAACATCTGTGGAATCCTTTCGAGGGCCTGGATTTTCCAATGGTTTAAAGATTCTGAAAAAAATAAAAGAAGAACTTGATATAAAGATTATCTCAGATATTCACCTTCCTGAACAGGCTGAAAAGGCATCGCAGGTACTTGATATCATACAGATACCTGCATTTTTATGCAGGCAGACCGACCTTATTACAGCTGCCTGCAGAACTTTGAAACCAGTTAATATTAAAAAGGGGCAGTTCCTTTCCCCCTTTGAATGCAGCAATATAATAAATAAAGCCATCCAGTCTGGAAACGATTGTGTGGGCATAACAGAAAGGGGCTCCAGCTTTGGATATAATAATCTTGTTGTTGATTTCAGGTCCATTGATATTATCAGGCAAATGAAAGTTCCTGTAATCTTTGATGCAACACACAGTGTTCAACTGCCAGGGGGGAAAATCAACGCATCTGCCGGTAACAGGGAGTATGTCCCTGTTTTGTCAAGGGCTGCCATTGCAGCAGGTGCTGACGGATTGTTCATTGAAACACATCCTGATCCTGACAATGCCCTGTGTGACGGTCCAAACTCAATTCATCTCAATGATGTTGAAACATTACTTACCATGCTTCTTGGCATAAGAAGTGCAATGATCCAGGCAGGCAGACCATGAATAATAAAAAGAGCGATAAAAAGCTTTCCCAAATCAGACTTCTGCTCCTTGATGTTGATGGAGTCCTGACCGATGGAGGAATCACATATACTGATCAGGGAGAGGAAATTAAAAGTTTCAATGCAAAGGATGGTCTTGGAATAAGGCTTGCCATGGAGTCCGGAATAAAGGTAGGTATAATTACAGGCAGAAAGTCCAATGCCCTGAATCACCGTTGTAAAAACCTTGGGATTGACCTTGTTTTTGACGGAGCCGTTGATAAGATTAAAGCCTTTGACACACTTCTTCTTGATACAGATATTCCTGCATGCAGGACAGCTTTTATGGGGGATGACCTTATTGATCTTGGTGTTATGAAACGTTCAGGGCTCTCTTTCTGCCCTGCGGATGCCCACCCATATGTCCGGAAAAATGCCGATATTGTAACCATGCACCAGGGAGGCAATGGTGCTGTAAGGGAGGTGTGTGATGCAATCCTGAAAGCACAGAATAAGTGGGAAACAATAGTTGACAGATACATATCATGAAATTTAACAATATTGCCCCTGGCAGGCTTAAACTGCCCCTTATCAGCATACTTACCATTATACTTTTAGTAATTGTGAGCCTTGTTGTTTTCAAAACCCAGGTCTTTATCAACCCCACAATAAAAAACATTGAAATCGATGCATCAGCAGACATCCTTCTTAACAATTTCAAACATACTTCCCTGACCAATGGCATTAAAGACTGGACCTTGAAAGCAGCATCTGCCAAAATAATCAATGCTGAGAATTCAGCTTTATTGAAAGATGTTCTGATTACTATTTTTACAGAAGACAATAACCAGGTACACATAACTGCACCCAATGGAAATCTCAATACCAAAACCCATGACATTGAACTTTCCGGCAATACTACAATAGAATTTGAAGGCGCATCCCTCCAAACTGACAAGTTGCATTATAAAAAAAAAAGTCATATAATATATTCAGATGGCCAGGTGAAAATAACAAAAGACAATTCAACTATCCAGGCTGATTCCCTGGTTTTGGATTTAAAGGATTCAGTACTTGAACTTAAGGGCAATATTAAAGGTGAGTTTTTTGAAACAGGCAATAAAGGATAAAAAAAAGAACCGGACATTGATCTTTTTTATTATAGTATGCTCTGCAGTTTTTTTCCTGTCAGACATCTCTTTATCAGCCCAGAATGAATTCAGAAAAGATACTCCCCTCCATGTGACCTCTGACAGCATGATTGCCAGAAAAAAGAGTTCAACCATTGAATTTAAGGGTAATGTTGTTGTAACTAAGGACGATTCCATAATCCATGCAGACTCAATTACAATGTTTTTTACCCGGGACAATGGAAAAAATAAGGAAACAAAAAAAAAAATAAAAAAAATTGTTGCCAGGGGCAATGTAAAATACAGTTCCGGAACCAGGAAAGCATATGCCGGACAAGCGGTCTATACATATGACACGGAAATACTTGTGCTTACTGGTAACTCTCCAAAGGTCATAACAACAGATGGGAACTCTGTAACCGGTGAAAAAATCACACTTTTTCAAAAAGATGGCAGGGTTACAATAGAAGGTGGAGTTAACGCAGTTTTTATCCCGGAAAAGAAAAATAAAGAAGAATGACAGATTTAATACTAAAAGGCCTTATAAAAACATATAATGGTAAAAAGGTTGTTGATAATGTCAATATTAAAATCAAGAAAGGAAAGGTAACCGGGCTTCTTGGACCTAATGGAGCAGGCAAAACAACTACATTCTATATGGCTGTGGGATTAATCAGGCCCGATGGAGGAGATGTTTTTTTAAATAACGAAAACATTACAGAGTATCCCATGTACATACGAGCAAGAAAAGGTATAGGCTACCTGCCCCAGGAGCCTTCAACCTTCAGGAAACTCACTGTAAAGCAAAATATCACTGCAATACTCGAAGTTCTGTACAAAGATACAAAAAAAATCAACCGGAAAGCTGACACCATTATGGATGAGCTTGGTATAGGTTACCTTAAAGACCAAAAGGCTCTTTCCCTGTCCGGCGGTGAGAGAAGAAGGCTTGAAATTTCAAGGGTTCTTGCCACAGATCCTGTGTTTATTCTTCTGGATGAACCCTTTGCAGGGATTGACCCTCTTGCTGTCATTGATATTCAGAAAATAATATCTCAACTCACACAAAAAGAGATTGGGGTTCTGATTTCAGACCACAATGTCCGGGAGACACTTGGTGTATGTAATTTTGCCTATATAATGAGGCAGGGAAAAGTGATTGAAACAGGAGATCCTGAAAAAATCACATCAAGTAAAATTGCAAAAAAGAACTATTTAGGAGACAATTTTAAACTTTAAGATGGAATTTGGATTACAGCAGAATTTAACCCTGACCCAGCAGCTTGTAATGACACCACAGCTCCAGCAGGCAATTAAACTGCTTCAGCTTTCACGTCTGGAGCTTGTTGAGATGATCCAGGAGGAGATGGAACAAAATCCAGCCCTTGAGGAAGCGGAGCAGCAAAACGACTCTGATGATGATGCAGGCAGTGCCGATGATAAAGAGGCACCTGACACAACAAATGAAGTTACAAAGGAAGTTACAATAGATGAAAAAGTAAGCATGGATACTGACTGGGAAAGTTATATTAATGAATATAACTCCACGGGCAGAGTCCATGTTGAAAGGGAAGTAAAGGAAGCTGTAAATTATGAGGCTTTTACAAGCAGAGAAAAAACACTTGAAGAGCATCTGCGCTGGCAGTTAATGCTTTTAGGCATGAACAGAGCCGAGGAAGAAATAGGCCAGATGATAATTGGCAACCTTGATGTTGACGGATATTTTCGTTCCACCACACAAGAAATTGCAGATACGGGCGGCTTTAAAATTGAAACAGTTGAAAAAGTTTTAAGTATTCTCCAGGGTTTTGATCCTTCAGGGGTGTGCGCCAGAAACATAAAAGAGTCTCTTCTGGCCCAGGTTAAATATCTTGGCATTGACAATGACATAATTATCAGGATCATTACCGATCATCTGAAAAATCTGGAGAACAGGAATATCAAAGCCATTGCAAAGGATCTGAAAATATCCCACGATGATATCAGAGCTGCTGTTAAGGTGATACAATATCTTGAACCAAAACCTGGAAGGATTTTTTCCCCGGATGAATCATCCTATATCACACCTGATATTTTTGTTTATAAAGATGAAAACGGGTATAAAATCATATTAAATGATGATGGCCTTCCAAAACTTCAGATTAATAAATTTTATAAAGATGCGATTGCTCAAAACAAAAAACTTCCCAGGGATACAAAAAATTATCTCAATGAAAAAATGCAGTCAGCTTCATGGCTGATAAAAAGCATTCATCAACGTCAGAAAACCATATACCTTGTGATGGAAAGTATTATTAAATTTCAGGAAGAATTCTTCAACAAGGGTATTGCTTATTTAAAACCCTTGATATTAAAAGACGTTGCCGAAGATATTGAAATGCACGAGTCAACAATCAGCAGGGTTACAACCAATAAATATGCCTACACTCCCCAGGGTCTGTTTGAACTGAAGTATTTTTTCAACAGTGCAATAAAACGACAGTCCGGAGGTGGTGAACTTGCATCTGAGAGTGTAAAGGAAAAAATAAAGACCCTGGTTAAAAATGAAGACCCTGACCATCCTCTAAGCGATGAAAAGATTGCAGGGCTCCTTAAGGATGCAAATATAAATATTGCAAGAAGAACCGTAGCCAAGTATAGGAAGATGCTTAAGATTCTTCCTTCAAATAAACGTAAACAACTATAGGGAGGCATTATGCAGACTTTAGTAACTTTTAAAAAAATCGACCCTTCCGATTCATTAAAGGCTTACATCCAGAAAAAACTGAACCGTTTTGACAAAATGCTCGACAACCCTGCAGAAGCAAACGTGGTGCTCTCGGTTGAAAAAATCAGACATATTGCCGAGATAACCCTTGTTTGTGACCGTTTAAAAATCCATGTAAAAGAGGAGTCTGAAAGTTTATACTCTTCCATTGATACTTTGATTGATAAATTAAAAGTCCAGATAAAGAAAAATAAAGAAAAAATTAAAAAACACATGTCAGGGAAAAAAAGAAGTATTAAAAACAATACAAATTATGACGACGGGGCTGATTATATTGATACAGGCATTGACAGCACAAGTGCTGCCGGAAATATCATAATAGAAAAAGTAGACACAAAACCCATGGATATTGATGATGCTGCAATTATTCTTGACTCTGGTAAAGATAATTTTTTTGTATTCAACAATGCCAGAACAGAGCGGTTGAATGTGATTTATAAACGTAAAAATGGAAAAATGGGGGTAATTCAGCCTCAATAGTATCAGGTTAGAATCAAGTTAAGGATGTTTATTACATGAAAATTGTAGATTTTCTTTCCATTGAAAGAATAATCCCGAATATGAAATCACGGGATAAAAAAGGAGTTATTGACGAGCTTGCCCAGGCTGTTGCAGATACAACTGCTGCAGAAACCTCTGAGATTGCAAGGGTTTTACTTGAGCGGGAACAACTTGGAAGCACTGGCATAGGAGATGGAATTGCCATTCCCCACGGCAGGCTCAGCTCAATTGATTCCATTATTATGGGGTTTGGATCAAGTGAGCAGGGTATTGAATATGATGCATTGGATGCTGAACCTGTGCACATATTTTTCCTTTTATTAACTCCTGAAAACTCAACAGGAGGTCATCTTAAGGTTCTGGCACAAATCTCAAAACTTCTTAAAAACAAACAGTTTAAAACAGATCTTGCCAATGCGGCATCAAAACAGGAAGTGTTGGAGATTATCCAGGGGGCTGATGAAAATTTCTAGATGAAAAATCAAAAAATTTTTATCATTACCGGACTTTCCGGCTCAGGTAAAAGCACAGCCATAAGCGCTTTTGAAGATGCAGGGTACTACTGCGTGGACAATATGCCAATGGAGCTTGTGCCCAAACTTTTTGAACTGCCTGTAAAAGAAGATCCAGGCATTAAGGGATTTGTTTTTGTGATGGATGTGCGTGCAAGACATTTTCTGCCCAATTACTCTTCCGGCATAGGACTTCTTGAAAAAAAAGGGCTCTGTCCAAAAACAATTTTTCTTAAGGCAGGTGAAGAGACTCTTTTGAACCGTTTCAGCCAGACAAGACGTCACCACCCCATGGGACACTATAAAAGCCTTATGGACAGTATCAAAGCTGAAAAAGAGATGATGAGATCTCTGGAAAAAAATGCTGATATTGTTATTGATACAACAAACTTTAATGTGCACAAACTGAAAACAAAAATACTTGATATTGTGCATACAGGCATTCAAAATAAAAGTTTAATGAAAATCAACATTATCTCTTTTGGTTACAAGTATGGCATGCCCCATGATGCTGATATTGTTATTGACATGCGCTTCCTTCCCAATCCTTTTTTTGAATCTAACCTGAAAAATCAGGACGGTGAATCAAGAGATGTAAAAAGATTTGTCCTCTCCTTTGATGAAACCAGAACTTTTTTAAAGAAATATCTTGATCTTCTGGATTTTCTTTTACCCCTTTACAGAAAAGAAAATAAAGCTTATTTAACAATCGCGGTCGGGTGCACTGGTGGCAGGCACAGAAGTGTGGTTATTGCAAGAAGGATTTTTGAACACATTAATTCAAAAAACCTTAAGCCGGGCATAATACACAGGGACATTAACAGGGATATAAGACCAATATGACAGGAATATTAACAGTTACCCATGGCAACTTCGGCAAAATACTTGCTGAAACAGTTGAGTTTATCCTGGACAAAAAGATTGAAAATGTTTTATCAATTTCATCAATTGCCAATGAAGACCCTGAAGCCTTGAAAAAAAAGATTAAACAAGGCATTAACAAGGTCAAATCTGAAAAAGGAGTGATTATTTTCACTGATATGTTTGGAGGTACACCATCCAACTTAAGCTACTCTTTTCTGGAAGAAGGACAGGTTGAGGTGATTTCCGGGCTGAATCTCCCCTTGCTATTGAAAGCCGTTACAATAAGAGACAAATCCGAATCAATGGAAAAGATGATTGAAACTCTTATTGAACACGGCAAAAAGAGCATCTCCCTTGCCAGCGGGATACTCAACGGGAAAAAAAGAGAATAGTTTAAACCAAATAATAATCTTAAGGAGGAAAAAATGGGTGTTAAAGTTGGAATTAATGGTTTTGGAAGAATCGGACGACTGGTTTTCAGGGCATCCCTTAACAATCCCGATGTTGAGGTTGTTGCAATAAACGATCTTACTGATACTGAAACAATAGCTCATCTTCTGAAATATGACTCAGTACATGGCCAGCTCAACCTGCCGGTTTCAAGCGGCAATAAAAGTATAAACGTTAATGGAAAAGATATCAATGTATCTGCTGAAAGAGACCCTGGAGATATTCCATGGAAAAATGCAGGTGTTGATATTGTTGCTGAGTGTACAGGAATTTTCAGAAATAAAGAGAGTGCGGCAAAACATATAAAGGCAGGAGCAAAAAAAGTCATTATTTCAGCACCGGCTGTTGAGCCCGATATCACCATTGTTCTTGGAGTCAATCATGGAGAATATAACCCAAAATCCCATAATATAATCTCCAATGCCTCGTGCACTACTAACTGCCTTGCACCCGTTGCCAAGGTGCTCAATGACAACTTCACCATTAAAAGCGGAATGATCACAACAGTGCATGCCTATACCGGGGATCAGAGAATACTTGATTTCCCCCATAAAGACCTGAGGCGTGCCCGTGCTGCAGCCCTGTCCATGATCCCCACCACAACCGGTGCTGCTAAAGCTGTGGGGCTTGTACTTCCGGAACTCAAGGGGAAATTAAATGGTCTTTCCGTGCGTGTGCCCACCCCCAATGTCTCCCTGGTTGACCTTGTTGCCATTGTTAATAAAGAAAATCTTACAAAAGAGGATATAAACAGAGCTCTGAAAACAGCCTCTGAAAATGAGTTGTCAGGTATTTTAGGTTTTTCAGAACTGCCCCTTGTATCAACTGATTTCAATGGCAGTCCCCTTTCATCCATAGTGGATGCAGACTGTACTGATGTTATTGGCAATCTTGTAAAAATCTATTCATGGTATGATAATGAAGCAGGTTATTCCACAAGAATGGTTGATCTTGCTGCAATGGTTGGCAAATCTCTCTAGGGAAAAGGAGGCATAAAATGAGAAGAACTCCTCTCATAGCCGGCAACTGGAAAATGTTTAAAACAGGCTCCAAAGCCGTTGAAACTGCTGAAAAACTGGCAGCGCTCTCAAAAGACATTACTTTAACTGACATAATGATAGCTCCAACCCATCTATCATTACCCCTGGTTGCACAAAAACTTAAAGGAACCAATGTGAAAACCGGGGCACAAAACCTTTATTATGAAAACGAGGGAGCCTATACCGGAGAAGTATCAGCTGAGATGATTAAAGATACAGGAGCTGAATATGTTATCATCGGCCACTCAGAGAGAAGACAGTTTTTTGGTGAAACCGATGAATCAGTATGCAGGAAAATCAAGGCTGCAGTCAAAGCAGGGCTTATCCCTGTGATGTGCATAGGAGAGAGTGAACAGGAGCGGGATGAAAAAAATACCTTTTCAATACTTGACAAACAGGTTAAAAATGGGTTAAAAGACTTTGTTTCCGATGATATTGAAACTCTGGTTCTCGCCTATGAGCCAATATGGGCTATCGGGACCGGCAAAACAGCAAGTGCTGACCAGGTGGATGAAATCCATAAATACTTGCGTTCGCTGCTTGGTCAGATGTTTTCAGATGATTTTGCCAAAGGCATCAGGATATTATATGGCGGTTCGGTTAAACCTGAAAATGTTAAGGAACTTATGGCCATAGAAGATGTGGATGGAGCACTGGTTGGCGGTGCAAGCCTTGATCCTGATAAATTTATTAAAATAATAGGTTTTCAAAATTAAAAACTGATTTATGACTGGAATAATTTTAGCTTTACATGTATTTATCTGTTTGATCTTAATACTGATTGTTCTGCTCCAGGGCGGCAAAGGTGCAACAATGGGTGCATCCTTTGGCGGCGGTGGCAGCCAGGCACTTTTCGGCCCTTCAGGGCCTGCAACAATACTCACAAAGATTACAACAGGAGTTGCAATAATTTTCATGCTGACATCTTTAAGCCTTGCCTATATGTCAGTGCATAAGAAAACAGCTTCTGTGATGATGGACAATCAGGTGAATGTTGAACAAAAGGCTGACACAGATAAAGGTTCTGAATAGATCTTAGCCGAAGTGGTGGAATAGGTAGACACGCACGCTTGAGGGGCGTGTGGGGCAACCCGTGGGAGTTCAAGTCTCCCCTTCGGCACCATAAATTAAAAAGGTCTGGTTTAAACAATATGGTTTATACCAGGCCTTTTTTAATATACATAAATCCAAAAAAATAATTGAATTATTCTCAAATAATTATTATTTTTATTTGCATGGAAAACAATAAAAATATCAGATGTCATAACTGCCGGCACTTTTTTATAACCTGGGAGAGTGACCATCCATATGGCTGCCATGCAATGAAATTCAAGGGCAGACAGATACCATCCACAATCGTGTTTAAGACTTCAGGCGAAAAATGTATGCTGTTTAAAGAAAAAATCAGAAATAGTGCTAAAAAATCTTGAATTCCGGCAAAACAGACTTATAATATTCAATCATGGAAGAAAATAATGAAAAAAACCTGCCTGACCCGAAAAAGATTGAAAAGGAGCTTGGTGAGTTTTTAAATAAAAAATTTGGTGGAAATGTTAGAATTGTCTCCCCTCCCCTGTCCCTTAAACCTGATAAGGATGAAAGCGGCGATTCAACTGAAAACAAAAATAAAAATAAAATTATTGATTTTGATATCAGACCAAAAGAGCTTATATCCTTTCTTGACCAGTATATTGTAAAACAGGACAAAGCCAAATCTGTGCTTGCCACAAAAATCTGTACACATTTTAACAGAATAAAATTTTCACAGAAAAATAAAGATTTCTTTACACAGATAACTGGTAATATCAAATCAAATATACTGATGCTCGGGCCCACAGGTATTGGTAAAACATATATCATTAAACTGATTGCAAAAAAGATTGGTGTGCCCTTTGTTAAAGCTGATGCAACAAAGTTTTCCGAAACCGGATATGTTGGCGGTGATGTGGAGGATCTTGTACGTGATCTTGTAAAAGAGGCTGATAACGATATTGAACTTGCCCAGTGCGGAATAATATACATAGATGAAATCGATAAGATCGCTTCCAGCAGTAATGTCATAGGCTCCCAGGTCTCAAGGACAGGGGTCCAGAGGGCACTGCTTAAACCCATGGAAGAGACAGATGTCGATCTTAAGGTCCCCCATGACCCTGTCTCCATGATGCAGGAGCTTGAGCGGTTCCAGAGAACTGGAAAGCGTGACAGAAAAAGTGTGAACACAGCAAACATACTTTTCATTGTAAGCGGCGCTTTTTCCGAACTTACAGATGTAATTAAGGAGAGAATCTCCAAAAATCCCATTGGATTTGGGGCAGACCTTATAAAAGATAAAAAGGATGCTGAAATTTTCAAACAGGTCAAGGCAGAAGATCTGGTTAAGTTTGGTTTTGAGTCAGAATTCATTGGCAGACTTCCCATTCGATGCACATTGGACAGTTTGTCTGAAAAAGATCTCTTTGACATCCTGAAGATGCCAAATAATCCTGTGGTGCTGGGAAAGAGACTTGATTTTGCATCCTATGGCATTGATCTTGTCTTTACTGACGCTGCCCTGAAAATTCTTGCCCAGCGTGCCTATCTTGAAAACACAGGTGCAAGGGGACTTGTCAGCGTTGTGGAAGATGCCCTTTTAGAATTCGAAGAAAAGCTTCCTTCCTGTAATATAAAACAGCTTGCAGTAACAGATAAAACCCTTGAAAGCCCGGTAAAAGCTCTGCAGGAGGTTCTGGCAGGTAAGCAGAAAACTGCCCTTGAAAAAATTTTCAGGGAAGCAAAGTCATCCTATGAAAATTATATAACTGAATACATAATTGATAACTGGAAAAACCTATCATTAAAACATGGCTTAACCCTTTCCAAGTACAGATCAGAACTTGTGGCAAAATATTTCTGCGGCAATGTGTCTGAAATTGGTGATGCTGTGGATAAGGTAAAATATTTCCATGAACAGGTCAGGCAGATTGAAGTTGATATATTTAACAGCTTTGACTTGAATATTATATTTGAAGAAGATGCTGTTGACTTCTTAATTGAACAGTTCATTAATTTTAATGCCACCAGTGAAGAGATCATAGCCCAGGTTTATGAAAAGTTTTATGACGGTTTAAATCTTATCAGGGAAAAAACAGGAAAAAGAAGATTCTTCTTAACTGAAAATGCTCTGAATAACCATGAACCATTCCTTGAAAACCTTATTAAAAAAGAGATACCTTAAAAAATTATGATTGGAATTTCAAAACTATACTGCGCAACGGTTGAGCCATCTGACACATTAAGATATTCAAGACTTTCCAACAGATTGCCATCACATCTTCTGCAGTTCTCAAAGGATAAAAAACCAGTGGTTGTCTGGAATATGACCAGAAGATGCAACTTAAAATGTGTCCACTGCTATGCAAGATCAGAAGACAGGGATTATGACAATGAGCTTACCCATGAACAGTCCCTTGCCATGATTAATGACCTTGCAGGCTTTGGCGTACCTGTTCTCCTTTTTTCCGGTGGTGAGCCTCTGATACACCCGAGACTTGTTGAATATGCTGAATATGCTGTAAAAAAAGGTATGAGAGCAGTTATTTCCACAAACGGAACATTGATCACAAAAGAAAAAGCTGCGATTTTAAAAAAAATAGGACTCTCCTATGTGGGCATCAGCATTGACGGACTGGAAGATACCCACAATAAGTTCCGTGGAGTTAACAATGCTTATAAAAAGGCCATGGAAGCAGTGAAGAACTGCCAGGCTGCCGGAATCAAAGTCGGCCTGCGATTCACCATAAACAAACGCAATGTTGCTGATATCCCGGGTATTTTTGATCTCCTTGATAAGATGGATATTCCAAGGGCATGCTTTTACCACCTTGTCTATTCAGGACGTGGTTCTGAAATTGCCAAAGAAGACCTTTCCCATGTGGAAACAAGGGAAACCCTTGATCTGATACTGAAGAGAACAAAACAGCTCCATGACCAGGGGAAATTTAAAGAGATACTCACTGTGGATAACCATGCTGACGGTCCATATATCTATCTTAAGCTGCTGGAGGAGAACCCTGAAAGAGCGGCTGAAGTGCTTGAACTCCTTAAAATGAATGAGGGCAACAATTCCGGCCGGGGTATAGGCTGCATAAGCTGGGATGGAGAAGTTCATCCGGATCAGTTCTGGAGGGAAAAAAGCCTTGGTAATATTAAATCAAGGCCGTTTTCAGAAATCTGGACCGATACCACCAATGAATTTTTAATGAAGATGAAAGAGAAAAAACTGCATGTAAAGGGCCGATGCTCACAATGCAGATGGCTTGACATATGTGCAGGCAACTTCAGAGCCCGGGGTGAATCAGTCAAAGGTGACCCATGGGATTCTGATCCTGCCTGTTATCTCACCGATGAAGAGATCAAAAAGGAGATATAAAACATGCTTTTCCCTGATTTCAGAGCCAGAAGGTTAAGGGCCACAAATAATCTCAGGAGAATGATCAGGGAGACAAAGCTCTCATGTGACGATCTGATACTTCCCCTGTTTGCCGTGGAGGGTAAATCAGTTAAAAATCCTATTGAGTCCATGCCTGGGCATTTTCAACTCTCCTGTGATAATATTGTTAAAATAGCAAAACAGGCCCATGACGCAGGTATTCCTGCCATTATACTCTTTGGCATCCCCGATAAAAAAGATCCCCTGGCAACCAGGGCCTATGCCAGGGACGGCATAGTTCAAAAGGCAATCAAGGCAGTAAAAAAAAGTGTGCCTGAAATTACTGTCATAACCGATGTCTGCCTATGCGGATATATGGACCACGGGCATTGCGGAGTAATTGATAAAGGTTATGTAAACAATGATGCCTCCCTTGACCTCCTTGCCAGGACTGCCCTGTCCCACGTAAAAGCCGGAGCTGACATGGTGGCTCCTTCTGATATGATGGATGGCAGAGTCGGTGAGATAAGGCAGACCCTGGATGAAGAGGGGTTTTCCAATATTCCCATTATGTCCTATGCTGTAAAATACTCTTCAGCCTTTTATGGTCCCTTCAGACAGGCAGCAGAGTCTGCCCCAAAATTCGGTGACAGGAAAACCTACCAGATGGACCCGGCAAATTCTCTGGAAGCCATTCGGGAGGCATTCATGGACATTGAAGAGGGAGCAGATATCATAATGGTTAAACCAGCTCTTTCATACCTTGACATAATCCACCGGTTAAAAGAGGAAATTGATCTTCCCATTGCTGCCTATAATGTAAGCGGTGAATACTCCATAATGAAGGCAGGAGAAATGATGGGATGGGTTAATGCAGCAGAAATAATAATGGAAGTACTGCTGTCAATTAAAAGAGCAGGAGCAGACCTGATTTTAACTTACTCAGCCATTGATGTTGCAAGACAGCTCAACAGCAGACCGGAGTAATAATATATGAATCATCCCAAGGGTACCCAAGGAAAAAAAAATAATGCCTTAAGACTTGTGGCCTGGGAGGTTACAAGAAGGTGCAATCTGTCCTGCAAGCATTGCAGGGCCCTGGCAGAAGACCATCCCTATGACAATGAACTTGACACAGAGGCAAGCTTTAAACTGCTCAATGAGATAAGGCAGGTTGGAGAACCCATAATTATCCTGACCGGTGGTGAACCTCTTTTAAGGGATGACATATTTGATATTGCATACCATGGAACAAAAATCGGTTTAAGAATGGTAATGGCACCCAATGGCACCTTAATTACAGAAAAGAATGCTGCCAGAATGAAGGACTCTGGCATAAAGCGCATAAGTGTCAGCATAGATGGAGCAACACCTGCAATCCATGACAATTTCCGGGGCCTTAAAAACGCTTACAAAGACTCTCTACGGGGAATTGAAATTGCAAAGAAAACAGGAA